>JAFUYO010000018.1 GCA_017470505.1 Butyrivibrio sp.
ACGAAGAAGACTACTGGTGGCGCCGGGATGATATGGGTGTAACACTGGTCGATGAAGATGAAGAACCGGAGGATGATGAGCCGTTCGAGATGTATCCAGACGATGAGACCGAGGTATTCGAATGCAAATCCTGCGGGGAGTCATTCAGAACCAGCCGTAAAGACTGCGATAAGATTTACTGCTACTACTGTGGGAAAGAGATCCCCTCTGCTGCCAATAAGAGTCAGAATGCGATGAAAGCTAAAGGCAGTGAGAGCAGTAATGGCAAGAAAGCGAAGGGAAAATGATATGTACTACCAATGCCTGAACATATCCTGTGAGACATCTTTTGATTCGGATACTGCCCCGCTCACCTGTCCGTTCTGCGGTTCAGATGAGGGTTTTGCTAAAATCCGTATTACCGATGCTGATGGTCGTGAGCTTACCTATGCGGAACATATAAAAGACTTGCGTGAATACTACTTATCCCATCTCCCATACGGCATGAGCCGGACTGATATAACTTCCATGACCGACCGGGAGCTTGAGGATATGGATGATATAATGAGTGAGTAGCTGCCAGCTACCGTCGGCACCAATATTCACCCAATATTCATCGATACACGCTGAGAAGCTACCGCCGACTCACACCACTAACAACAGCCATATCACTGTGTGAGATGCAGGGATGCAGGGAGAAAAGAATTTATGACCGCCACATACACTACATACACCCTGGAGGATTTCAAAAATATCATATGCTACCGCTTAAGTCCGGGAGACACGGATCTGCCTTCCATCCCCTTTTTTGATATGGCAATCACGTTTTATATGCTGCTCTGGAATATAGGCACTATAGGCGCTTCACCTGCGGATGATGAGGATGAGAACTGTGAGAGCGATGACCTCGATGAAAACGATGACCTCGATGACCTCGATGAACACGGTGAGGCCGTGAAAAACGGTGAACCGGATGAACGCAGTGGGACCGTGGCAACCGATAACCCCGATAAACCTTATGGATACGATGAAGCCGCTTTAAAACACCTCCTTGAATCCGGCATATTTGAATACGTGGACGGGTTTATTATTTCACCCATCACATCAGATTCCCTGCGCCTCCTGAACTGCTCCATCCATGATCTTCTCCCTATAGCAAAGTTAAACACACCCGAGCTTAACCCTCCCAAAATGCTGAGGCTTGACGACGCTGTGTTCCTTACAACCCATGATGGTCTTTACGGAGCGACTGCGATGCTTTACGATGGAGCGACTGCAATGCTTTACGAGGGATTGCCGAACTGTTCAGTGCACGATAAAAACGCACTAAACACGCTGAACACGCTGAGCACGCTGAACACTCCAAACACTCCAAACGCTCTGAAGGAGGTTAGCGAAGTCCTGCAAACTTCCCGCTTTCATCTCCTGCCGATATCCGAACACGGTGTGCTTTGTACGAACAGCTTAACGCTCGAGCGTAAGAAAGCTCTCATGATGAACGAGCAAAAGCCGCTCACAAGGAGCGTGTATGAGTATAAGGACGGTGCCATCACCGCAATCATCTGAGCTCTTTCCATGCCTCCTCTGCGGTCTTGCCGTCAGCATTATATGTAGCACTTGCAACACTGAGGATATTGTATTCGATGCGACCAGCATCCGGATCAAGGTTCTCCAGCCTATCATAAGGCGTAAACGTGAAGCTGTCCGTTAAGGGAGGCGTCGTTTCTCCGGCAGGAAGGACTGTAAGCCCATCTTCTGTTCCGTAGGCATAAGTGTATGTCACCTTTCCATCAGCTCTCTCTTCATCTACAAGCGTCCAACTGTCGCTGACCTCAAAATCGTAAATATCTGTGTAGATTCCCACACTGTCATCCGCAGCATCACCGATTCCCCCATCTACAGGAGCATAGGAAGGAGCGGAATCAACAGCCACAGAATCAGCAGGCACAGAATCTGAACAGGCAAGCGTGACCGAAATGAAAACATAAGCTCCGCCTCTCTTGCTGTTATTCTCTGCCGCCGGATGGCTTTCAATTACTTCCCTCGGCACTATCGGCTCATCAAGCTCCCATTCCGTCCCCACATGCTGGACATCCATGCCGAGGATAAATTGGTAAATCTGTGTCCCGACCGCAAAGACAGGAAGGCGGCTATAAGACTCCCCATTACAAGCGCGATGACTTTTAGGATTTTCTTGAACATCTTGTTATCCCATCATCACTCAACTGCCCCCTCATCTTACCACACCAGTGCGATATCAGCTCTCACAAGATCAAATTTTCCTTGCAAAACCGCCTTTTTAGTGGTACTCTATAGTAGAGTTATTGTGTATGCGCGAAAGAATAATAGGGTAAAAAAGAGGACTGTGGAAGGTCCACAGCCCCAAACAGGATTTTAACAGCGATGACTGACAGTGATTATTTCCCTCCGGGAACGGTAAGTGAAGACGAATTTCATACAATCAATTCAATGGAATTTGTATGGGATAAAGCAAAGGAACAGCATAATATCGAAATCCATGGGATCGATTTTCGTACTGCGGCATTGATTTTCAATGATGATGCCAGGATTGAGATTTTTGACGAAGAACACAGTATTAAGACCGTATGGATGCCATCGGTTATCCCATGAAAGTCGCTGAAATTGCGGATACCGAAGGAAATCCTATGCGCATGACGCTTGGGACAGTTGGTGAAATGCTATTTGTGGTTTATACAGAACGCATTGTGGACGAAAAAGAAGTGACAAGGATCATCTCTGCCAGATTAGCGACTAAATATGAACAATCGCTTTATATCGGCGAGTGAAGATACACACTCAGAATTAGCGGATTTATGCTTCTTGTGACTGGATTATTTTACCGATGGGTATGATCTGAACATTGAATACTGAAACAATGTTTTCCAACCCTTGAATATGGAGGGTGTTTGTATGAAAAATCCTAATCCAAATCTCGAATATAGAAAAAACTCGAAAGGGAGGATGGTTATTGTGGAAAAATATGATCCTAACACAATGGTGTCATTTACTCTAACATCAGATATGAAACCGACGGATAGTCAGTTAGAAATGATCCATGAAGCAAGCAAGAAACCTGTTGTTTATGAGGATGACTGTCCGGAACTGACCCCCCAGATGGTTGAGGCGTTCAAGAAAGCTGCCAGCCAAAGGAATATGAGACTAAAAAAGCAGGGAAGAAAATTCCTGAATCAGTAAAGGATATGCCACAGGAATCGTTACAGGCAGCGCAGACGGTTTAAAAGACAAAAACCCGGCACGAGGAACAACAAACATCACGCTTCCCACACCGGGTTATATACTTTCCACATTATTCAGTTTTTCAGTTTTTTCAGTTTTTCAGTTTTCAAGGCTTTCAGGGCTGCTGTTCGTTCATCACCCTCACAGCCTTCACTACTCTCACAGCTCTCCCCGCTCTCACGTTCACGCTTACGCTTATTCTGTTGTTCCCCAGGTTATACTCTCCCTGTACTGCTCGTAGTACTCCTTCTGCGCATTCAGCGAATCCGCCTGGTCGTCAAGCCCTGTCGAGACCCTGCAGTATGCCGCCACCCTCTTCATTTAAACTGGTGCCTCATCAAAATCATCAGCCATGTATTTCAGTTTCCCTTTAAGAGAGTCTAAAATAACTCTATTATTATTCTTGTTGCTCTTTTGCTTAAGGAAATTAACAAAATCAACAACCTCAGCAATATCATTTTCAGATAAGCCTTTAGCTGCTTCAATTATTTCAGCATATGCCATAACGAGACCCTCCTTCTTGATTCAAATATAGCATATAGCCTGATGTTCTTCAAATATTAAAGAGCATTCTTTTGATTTCTTTGATCAACTGTTGTATTCTCCCCCTGATAAAGGACAGTCTTTTTTGTAATCCGTCTTTGGACATTTACACGATATCATGTTATTGTCAAACAAAGGAGAACGCAAACATGATAGACTTCTACACCGTAACTGAATATGCCAAAATGACGGGCAAAGATCCGGGTAATATTCGCCTTTTTCTATATGCTATATTCTTTCTGCGGTTATTTTTCTTTTAACCAACAATTTCATCTGGCACATCGTCAGATCATTCCACAATCTTTTTATTCAGATTATTGGAAAAGAACAATTCTATTGAAGGAGTATTTTTTTAATCATGAATCTATCATCTTTGACTTATGATAGCATATACGCTATCATAAGATTGTCAACTAATATCAGGAGGTCTCATGTACAACATTGATTTTTATGTGACTTCCGCTGGTCACTGTGACGCCTTTGATTTTTTAGAAGGACTGAGAATAAATTCTCATACTTCCAAGGATTCCAGAATCCAATACAAACAAGCATCACTTTACATTCAACTTCTTGCAGACAATGGTACTAATTTGCCAACTAGTATTGTTAAATATCTCGGTGATGATATTTGGGAATTACGTCCCGGTGTTAACAGATTTTTGTTCTTCTATTATGAAAATGGAACATATATTCTTTTACACCATTTCCGAAAGCAAACTCAAAAAACGCCACGATCAGAAATCGATAAGGCTATATCTGAGATGAATGATTACATTTCACGAAAGGAGCAGGAATCATGAATTGGAATGAATACAAAACACAAGTAAAACAAACAGATCCTATCGGCAAAACACTGATAGATGAAGCCGAAGCTGAAGCTGAAATCATTTCTGCAATAATCAGGCAGCGAAATGCGCTTGGACTATCACAGCGGGATCTTGCATCTCTTTGCAATATTCCTCAGTCATCTGTAGCCAGAATTGAATCCAGTAAAACAACTCCCAAACTGAGTACTGTCATTAAGATCTGCAACCAACTTGGACTTACACTCAATGTTTCTGCAAATTAAATCCGTAGCAGCTTTTTGCTGTCATCCTCGGATCAATAGGATTTAGTTCCATAAGTAGCATACGATACTGGTCATTTGTGATATTTGCAGCCTGGTCCTGACTTCTAGACTACGATACGTTTGATGTCGGGGGACATCTACTACGAAGCGCAATCTGTCCTCACCACTCATCCTGATATTGCGATTGAAGATACATTCAGCCTATTTCCACGATACGTAATGCTACATTGTTCGTAAAAGAGCCTTCTGATAAAATATACCTTGTCCAATGCTAACATACTCCTTTCTCCTTAGATTATTGTCTGCATTAACAATCTTAAGGATACAAAGTCAGCTGTATGTCTGCAATGGATTTTCCGGTGCCTAAATAGTGCCGGGAACTCTTTGCAACTTTGTCCAAAAAAGGATTGCAAAAAACATCTGTCTTTACAAATCTGCAATTGTCCAGATTATTATGACCTGTTATTTCAATCACCTTCTTCTCAGCAAACTAATCACACTTTTTATTTGCTGCCTATATGCAGTAAAATTTACAACTGCGCTAACAGCTACAACTATTCCCGATACCTTTAAAGCTAATACTACCCAAGCGGCATAAGACACACCATCTAGCACAAATCCCTGTGCAAGCACAAAGGAAGTAACTGCAATCACAGCATCAGTTATCATATATCTGATGAAATATTTCACTGGTCTCTCTAAAATACTCTTCTGCAAGTACCAAACAAAATAGCAGGTATGATACAGCATGGCCACAAGTGTACCGGATGCAGTACCGATCAAACCATACTTGAACACTAATGCAATTGTTATTACGATATTCAATCCCGCGGATATGTATGCTCCATTCTGTGTCTCTATAAAATGGCCTGCTGCTTTAATCACTCCAAAATATGGCACACGAAGACACCGCGCGCCATAAGCAGTAACAAGAAGTATACCGAATAATGGAGTTATATAATTCGCATCAGTTACACCTCTTGTGTATACTGATACAAAAGGAACTAAACAGAAAGGTGATCATCTCATCATTGTATGCATATATCCCGCCGTTATATTTGACCCAGCCCTCCTGCCATACTTCTCTCTGCTCCGGCTCCTCATCAGAAGCGCCGGAAGGAGTCTCTGCATCTTCTGTCTCTTCAAATGTAATATCAGGGGCGACATTCCCGGCAGTCTTTGAAAGACTCTCTTTTCCTCCCGTAAGAGCACCTGCCGTTGTAACAAGCAAAAGAACAATCAATAGAACGGCTGATATAAACTTTTTATTGTGGCTACCAAACTTCATACAACATAGTTATACGATAAGTTGTTTATCTTTTCAAGTGCTTCTGATAATATTCTTACCATTTAGTCCGATTATACCACATTTTGTTATAGCCTAGAGATATAGAACATGAACATTCACGTGGTTTTCGGAGGAAAAATGGCTGATTCACACTTATCAAAATACATGAAAATATTAAGAAAGAAATATGGGTATACACAGGATGAGCTCGCAGAAAAGCTTGGACTGACCAGAAGCAACTATTCACACTATGAGACAGGGTTTTCGCAGACCCCAATCGATATTCTTGATAAACTTTCTCAAATTTACAATGTTCCACTCATGAACTTTATAAAGCTCTATGCTCTCTCCGGTAAGCAGACCGGTGAAGAGATTGATCTCATTACCGGAAGCGCCGGGATTCAGGGACTTTTTCTTGATAACCCGGATTCACCTTCCGAAGATCCGTTCTACCTCGATTTTATATCCAACTTCCCGGATATGACTGATAAGGAATTGCGCAAATGGATGACACCCGAAGACTGTGAACTTGTATACAACTATCACAAGCTCTCAAGCAGATACAAAAAAATCGCCATGACTATGATGAAAATCCTCATATTTCATGACGTTAAATAGACTTAATTCCAAATAAAAAGTAGCGAGGGGGGGACTTGAACCCTCGACACCGCGGGTATGAACCGCGTGCTCTAGCCAGCTGAGCTACCTCGCCACATCGTCAGCATGTTTCAGCCGACCAATATACTATAACGCTAAATAGGGGTTCTTGTCAACAGATTTTTTTCAAGAACTTACAGTATTTTCTGAACAATTATCATAACTGTATTACTGTCTTATTGACCGTTTTAGGAGTTTTCCACCAGTCTCCCATCCTTTATCACAGCCCTCAAAGATAAATCTTCCTTTCGGACGATGATCGCATTTTCCCTTTTGCCCTTTTCTATAGAGCCGTAGATTCCGTCCGGCATTCCGGTGCACCTCAGTCTGTCGCTTATCAGGACCATGTTGCCCGTCCCCAACTCTCCTGTCAGGCTATGCAATTCCTTCGTATTAAGATGTTATTTCCTCCTCGTGTATCTTCTGAATATTGTCATGTGCTGAGAGCATCGGCTTCACATCCCTGCCGCGTATCTTCCTGTCGACATAGTTCTTCGTAATCTTCACAACCGTTCCCGAGAGCGCGAGCACTCCAATAAGGTTGGGGATTGCCATCATTCCGTTGAAGGTGTCCGACAGATCCCAGGCGAGAGACAAATCCATCGTCGCGCCGACAACTATGAACAGAACAAAGATGATCTGGTAAAATTTGATACTCTTTGTCCCGAAGAGATACTCAAATCCCCTGCTCCCGTACTGGCTCCAGCCAAGAACCGTGGAGAATGCAAAGAACAGGATCGCTATTGCGATGAACGCTGAGCCAAAGCCTCCAAACACCGTGGAGAATGCATCTGCAACAAGTGCCGTGGAAACAGACTCAGACAAAACCTCCCCCGTATCAAGGTCAACGAGACCGCTCGATAAAACAGCAAAAGCTGTGAGTGTGCAGACAACGATCGTGTCGGCAAAGACCTCAAATATGCCCCACATTCCCTGTATAACAGGCTCTCTTACGTTCGAGCTGGAGTGAACCATTACGGATGAACCAAGTCCGGCCTCGTTGGAGAAGACACCTCTCTTCATTCCCCACTGAACAGCCATGGCAACTCCGCTTCCGACGATTCCGCCGCCGACTGCCCTAAGGCCGAAAGCTCCTTTTATTATTGAAGTAAATACCGCGCCCACCTGTCCTATATTGACAGCGCAGACTATGATCGCACCTATCAGATAGATAACCGCCATGAAGGGGACCAGGCGCTCTGTCACAGCTGCTATTCTCTTAAGACCACCTACTATTACAAGTCCTGCAAGGATCATCAGAATAATTCCTGTCACAATCGTGGGAATGCCAAAGGCAGAATTCATGTTGATCGCGATTGAGTTTATCTGACCCATGTTGCCGATTCCAAAGGAGGCGATAACACAGAATATGCTGAAAAGCACTGCCAGCACCGCACCTATCTGCCTGCAGCCCTTTTTGGCTCCAAGGCCGTCGCGAAGATAGTACATGGCGCCTCCGCACCACTCATCTTTTTCATTCCTTCTTCTATAATAGATTCCGAGAACGTTCTCAGAAAAGTTTGTCATCATTCCAAAAAAGGCGACGATCCACATCCAGAAGATTGCCCCCGGGCCGCCGGATGCGATGGCTGCAGCTACTCCTGCGATATTTCCCGTGCCTATTGTGGCAGCAAGAGCTGTGCAGAGACTCTGGAACTGTGAAATCTGCGTATCCTCTTTATCAGTATGCGCAGTGACGTGTTTGTCCTTGATTATTCCGCCGATTGTCCCTCTCATCCAGTGGGGAAGGTACTTCACCTGGAAAAAACCTGTGAGAGCCGTCATGAGTATTCCTGTCCCCACGAGCAGGATCAGCATCGGCAGTCCCCAGACAAATCCGTTGACCGCGTCGTTAACACTTTTTACAACCGAAATAAAACCTTCCATATATTCCTCCGACTTTTTAACTTTGACTATTATGTTAACACAATTCTTTTGCTCTTTCTATATAAAGTTTTAGAACTTTGACGCGTTAAATTCATAGCAAAATTCTTAAACCGGTTGAAAAAAATTCCCGCCTCTTTTATGATAAATTATAGTGTTTAGGGGAGGTAACCATGACTTTTGATGTTTTTGTTGACGGCAGTGCAAATCTGCCGAAAAATCTGCTTAACGGCATAAAAGTGCTGCCCTGCGACTATCTTTTAAACGGACAGCCAAGGACCTATTCCGGCGATATTGACTCTTTTGACTACCACGCATATTATGAGGGCCTCAAAAACGGCGACAAGATTAAGACTTCTTTATTAAATACAGCTCTTTTTCTTGACTACTTCACTCCCATCGTGGAGAAGGAGCGCGATATCATCTATATCTCCATGAGTTCAGGCATCAGTGGCACCTACAACGCTGCCGTCGCCGCAGCAAAAGAGATAATGGAGGAATATGAGGGCAGCTTCGTCCACATAGTTGATTCAATGGGCTGCGGATTTGGAAACGGCATACTCGCCCTGAAGGCTGCGAAGCTCTCAAGTGACGGCGTAGATGCCAGAGAGGCTGCCAGAATTGTTGACGAGGCAGTGCCCCACGCCTGCCAGTACTTCACGGTGGATGATCTCAACTTTCTGAAAAATACAGGGCGTGTCAGCGGCGTTACTGCCAGCATCGGCACCATTTTGAACATCAAGCCGATACTTTTCGGCGATAAAACAGGCCACATCATATCCTGCGGCAAGGTCCGCGGCAGGAAAAACGCCATCACTGCCCTTGCGGCCAAGTACAGGGACAAGAGGATGGCCGGCGACGACAATATTGTCTGCATATCTCACGGGGACTGCATCGACGAGGCTAATGAGCTCGCAAATCTTGTAAAAGAGATAAATCCCAAGGCTGAGATTACGATATGTCAGCATGAGCCCTTCTCAGGCGCACATGTAGGCCCCGGAATGCTTGCAGTGTTCTTCTGGGGAAAAGAGAGATAAAACATTTAGAAAACACGGGTTGCGAATAAACTTCACAGCCCGTGTTTTTTTTACTCCGCGATAAGCATTCTGAACATTTCGATAACCTGGTCTTTGGTGGCTTCGCGGGGATTTCCGGGATAGCATGCATCTGCGAGAGCGTCTGTTGCAAGCTGGTCGAGATCCTCCTCGCGGATCTTCTCGTTCTTCTCAGGAATTCCTACGTCCTTGGAGAGCTGCTTAACTGCATTAATAGCTGCGTCGCGGTACTCCTCCTGAGACATTTCGTCAACACCCTTTACACCGAGTGCTCTTGCGATCTCTCTGTATTTCTCTCCCGTGTAGTCGCGGTTGAATTCCATGGAAATTGGAAGAAACATTGCACATGCCACTCCATGAGGTGTGTCATAGTATGCGGAAAGAGTGTGAGCCATTGCATGGTCAATTCCGAGACCTACGTTTGAGAAGCCCATACCTGCTATGTACTGAGCCATAGCCATTCCTTTTCTTCCCTCGGGGGTGTTGTCAACTGCATCGCGAAGGTTCTGTCCGATGAGCTTGATAGCCTCAAGATGGAACATATCTGTGAGTTCCCATGCGCCTCTTGTAGTATAGCCCTCAATTGCGTGTGTGAGCGCATCCATACCTGTGGATGCTGTAAGCCCCTTGGGCATTGAAGACATCATGTCGGGATCGACAATGGCAACTTCGGGGATGTCGTTGGTATCAACGCAAACGAATTTGCGCTTCTTTTCAACATCAGTGATAACGTAGTTAATGGTAACCTCTGCAGCTGTTCCTGCTGTTGTCGGAACTGCAATCGTGGGTACGGCATGATTCCTGGTGGGAGCAACGCCCTCAAGGCTCCTGACATCCTCAAACTCAGGATTTGTGATTATGATGCCGATAGCCTTGGCTGTGTCCATCGATGAACCGCCGCCGATTGTGATGATCGAGTCTGCGCCGCAATCCTTAAATGCCTTCACTCCGCTCTGAACGTTCTCAATAGTGGGATTGGGCTTGATGTTTGAATATACAGTGTAAGGGATCTTTGCCTCATCGAGAAGATCTGTGACCTTAGCAGTTACCCCAAACTTGATAAGGTCGGGATCGGAAGCAACAAATACATGCTTAAAACCCTTGTCCTTTGCGATGTTAACGATCTCCCTGATTGCCCCCGAGCCGTGATAAGACACGGTATTTAGTACGATACGGTCTGCCATTTTGTGTAACCTCCTTTTTTCTCTTGTTTTCCCATACAAAAATAGTGTTGTCGGAGTCTAACAAGCCGACAACACTATTCTATTACAAATTGGTATTACTTTCTATATCAATAATTTAGCATTTTTTATCAAAACAGGTCACATCAGATTATCTTGTGTATCCACTTTTTGCTGTGGAATCTTATGCTGAAGATAACAGCCCTCATTCCCCAGTCGCTGAACATGCCTATCCACACGCCCATAGGACCCATTCCGCAGGCTCTTATCAGGTATGTTGCAAGTGACACTCTCAAAAGCCACATGGTAAGCGTGGCAACGATCATGGAGAACTTAACATCTCCCGCAGCTCTCATGCCGTAGGCTGTCACAAAAGAAGGCGACCAGAGAAGCGGCTTAAATATGGTTATCCATCCGAGCATATAGATACAGAGTGCCGCGCTCTCTTTTTCCATACCGGCAAGTGCCACAACGGGGCGGGAAATCGCGTAGGTGAAAAGACAGCTGACAAGGATGACAATGTATCCCCATGCGATCATCTTCCTGGTGTAATAAATGGCCTCGTCCTTGCGGCCTGCGCCGAGGCACTGCCCTACGATTGTCATAAGACCGATGCCTACTCCCACACCGGCAACGCCGTTTACGTTTTCAAAGATGTTACTCATCGCCTGGGCAGCGATAGCTGTGGTTCCAAGAAGGGATACAGACGACTGAATCGCGAGCTTTCCAAACTGAAACATGGAGTTCTCAATTCCGTTGGGGATGCCCATGGCGAGTATCCTCTTTATCCCTGAAAAGTCCGGGCGAAGCCTGTGATAGCTTCTGACACTGATAGCCTGGTCCGGTCGCCTTAACAGGGTGAGCAGTACTGCCGCGGAAAAGAACCTTGAGATGAGTGTGGCAAGCGCCGCTCCGAAGACTCCCATTCTGAATGCAAATATAAAGACTGCATTTCCCGCCACGTTCAGAAGGTTTGAGACAATGGCGACGTTCATGGGAAGCCTTGTGTTGGACTGCGCCCTGAAGATTGCTCCACCGGCTGCAGTCAGGGCAATTCCCGGATATGACAGGATGCTGAGAAGGAAGTAAATCCCTGCCGCTCTCATTACGTCGTCATCTATCCTGCCAAAAATAAGTCCCAGAAGGCTGTCTCTGAATATCAGGCATACTGCAAGAAGAACAAAAGAGATAAACGCTGCGACCAGGATGACCTGACAAGCCGCTTCTCTCGCTCTTTTGTTGTCCTTCTGCCCGATATATGTGGCACAGATGATGACTCCGCCCGTGGCAAGGGCGGCAAAGGTCTGGACAACGAGGTTGTTGATGGAGTCGACGAGGGATACGCCTGAGAGGGCTGCAGCCCCGACATTACTGACCATCATGGAGTCCGCCATGCCCATCAGGGAGTTTAAGAATTGTTCAGCTATAATAGGAATCAGCAACAGGATGAGCTTCCTGTTGCTGAACATATGATTTTCTTTCATTTTTTACATTTTCTCAGGGCAAGTGAAGCCGAGCATATCAATGCAGGTTTCGAATATCTTCAGGGTTATGGACAGGAGGGCGATGTAGCTCTCTTTTTTGGAGGCATCTTCCTCTGCGAGGATCCTGGTTCCGTGGTAGAAGCTGTTGAAAGCGTTGCCAAGGTCGTAGATGTATGCGCACACCTTGTTGGGGGCGAGGTCCGCAGCTGCGCTCTCAATGGCGTCCGAAAACCTTGTGATGAGGAGCATCAGAGATTTCATCGCGGGGCTGTCGGGATTTCCGAGCTTTGCTCCCTTTGCGTCTCCGCCCTCAGCCTCGTACTTTTTCAGGATGGACTTGATGCGGACCATTGTGTAAAGGATGTATGGCCCTGTGTCGCCCTCAAAGGATGTGAATCTGTCGATGTCAAAGATGTAATCCTTGGCAGCCTGGTTCGAGAGATCTCCGTACTTGAGCGCCGATAGCGCAACCTTTTTGGCCGTGCTCCTGGCCTCATCCTCAGGCATGTCAGGGTTGCTCTGCTTTATTTTGTCATACATCTTATCCCCGACTTCCTGAACCAGTGTCTCAAGATGCATAACTCCGCCGTCCCTGGTCTTGAAAGGCTTTCCGTCAGGTCCGTTGATGGTGCCGTTTCCGATGAACTTAAGATCCGTCTCTGGCAGCGCGAGCTTTGTCTTTTTGGCTGCGCGGAAGACCTGCTCGAAGTGAAGGGACTGTCTCTTGTCTGTAAAATAGTAGATAGCGTCGGGATGGTACTGCTTCATACGCTCCTGGATCGTCGCAAGATCTGTTGTCGCATAGAGGGCCGCGCCGTCTGATTTAAGTATCATGCACGGGGGAATCTCTTTTGCGTCGTCCTCTCTGGCGACATCAACCACCAGCGCACCCTGGCTCTCATGAGCATAGCCGTGCTGCTTCATGTAGTCGACCATCCCGGGGATAACGTCATGAACGTCTGACTCTCCCTTCCAGAGGTCGAAGTGAACATCGAGGGAATCGTAGTTCTTTTTGAGGTCTGGAAGCGACACATTCATGATGTGATGCCAGATTGCCCTGTACGCCTTATCGCCGTCCTGCATGCGCTTTGTGGCTTCAAGTGCTTCCTTCTTGTAGGCATCGGCTGCGGCCTTCTGCTCTTCGCTCGCATCTTCCGGAGCCTTGCTCTTTGCGCTGGCTGCGGGATATATCTCCGCGAGGTCCTCAATTGTGAAGGGCGACTCCTTCGGGTAAGCGCCTGTGAACTCAGGGTCAAAATATGGGAGCTCAGGATGGCGGCACTTCAGCTCTGTGATTATGAGTCCCATCTGAAGCCCCCAGTCGCCCATGTGGATGTCGCCGATAACCTTGTGCCCCGTGTACTTGAGGATCCTCTTTACCGCCTCACCGATTATTGCGGGGCGAAGGTGGCCGACATGTAGGGGCTTTGCAACATTAGCTCCGCCGTAGTCCAGGATATATGTGGGTTCGTGCCCGGGGAGGGTCACACCCATGCGCCTCTCGTGGAGCATTCTTACGATGTAGCTGCGCGCAAAATCACCTGATACAGTGATGTTCAAAAATCCCGGCTTTACCGATTCTACCTTCTCAAACATCTCATTTGATCCCAACTTTTCTGCGACCTCATCCGCGATCATAAAGGGCGCCTTTCCGTATTTTTTGGCTCCCGCCATCGCGCCGTTGCACTGATACTCACACAGATCAGGCCTGTTTGAGAGCGTCGCTCTTCCGAGCTCCCTGTCATAGCCTGCTGCTTCAAACGCATCTCCTACTTCTTTTGAAATAAGTTCTAATACCTTTTCCAATGCTCTTCCTTCTTTCCTGTTATGATCAAAATCCAAAAAACTCATCTATTGCTGCGTACCAGAGATTTATCTGGTTGTCTGAAAACATCGAATACTCTCCCACTGAATTGTACTCGGTATCACCGTTATTAAAGTAAAGATACCTGTTCGTGTAGTCGACCACCCAGGTATCCTTCTTGTCATACTGCTCGATATTGTAGTAGTAGACAGTCGGGGCATCCGTCTCGTACATACAGCTCTCAACCTCCGGGTCGCCCTGGTCTCCGAACTCATGCACAAAGGTCAGACAGTACACAAGTGTCGGCTCAAAGTACCCCTTATTGTCACCTACGAGGGACGAATCCACAAGATGCAGGGCCAAAAGGTCATATAGAAGATCCCTGTCCAGTTTGTATCCCTTATCAAGCACCTTGCTGTCGACGTAATCACAGAACTCTCCTGCGGTCTTTCCATTCCACAGCACAGTAAAGTCGTCTACTGTACCCTTGTTTTCAAGGTAGACATAATTGTCAAAGTAGATTGCCGTTGCAAAATCGTAGGTCTCGTACTTGTATCCAAAATCATCAAAAGTACTGCCGAAGTCGTCGTCAAAAAAATCATCGAAGTCGTCAATATCGTCTCCAAAGCTGAAGCTGAAATTAAAATCATCCGATGGATAAGTGTCTCCATACTGATAGCCAAAGCTGCCTGACGAGGGATCACTCTGTTCCCCTGACCCGAAGTCATAGTCTATTCCGTCATCTTCGTCCGGATACACAAAATCGACCGGCTCGTCCGTCCTTGCTGCCCTTGCGGAAAAATAGTCGTAGGCCTTCTTTACCGTAAACACCATGCCGATAGACATCAGCAAAAGAGCTATCACAATAGCCGTAACAATAGGCCAGATCTTTTTTTGCTTCGGTGGGACATATCCCGGAACTGTCTTTGAATCCCGATACCTGCCTGCCGCGTAGCCGGATGCAGCGTTAGACATAGTGCCCGCACTTGCGCTCTGTGTGCCTGTCGCAGCCTCCCCTGCAGGGTCAGCCCCCGCATTCATCTTCTGCGGTGCAACATTTATAAGGCCGGGATCCACGGGTGCGCCGCACCTGTTGCAAAACTTCTGACCGGGCAAAACCTCTGCCCCGCATTTGGTACAATACATTTTTACTCTCCCTTAACCAAACATATAAACAAATTGCATTATATAATAATTGTCCCCGTCACGAAAGCCCTTTTTCAAGTTCTCTTTGCGCCTTGGAAAAAGAGCAGCCGCAAAAATCCTGGCGATAAAGGCCAAACATATACGCGAGTTCAATGGACCTCTTGTAGCCGTTCTTTTTCTTAAAATCCGACGGAAGGAAAACTATGCCTTCTTTTTGGGCACAGGCCTCGCCAACTTCGTTGAGGACATCCGCGTTTTTTAACGGGCTGATGGTAAGGGTCGTTGTCATATACTCAAAGCCATTCCGGCGGGCAACCCGCGCCGTCTCTGAGAGCCGCAGCTCAAAGCATTTTCTGCAGCGCTCACCGCCCTCCTTGCAGTCCTCATATCCGGAGACCGCCTCATAAAACTGCCCGGGGTCGTAATCACCCTCGATTATCTCTATCTTCCTCGCCCTCTCATCGGAATGCATCCCGTCAAAGCGATTGCTCTCAACCTGGGCGTTGTACTCATCGATGAGTCTCTTCTCCTCGATGACTCTTTTCCTGTACTCAGCCTCCTCCGTAATATTCGGGTTAAAAAAGAATACCGTCACATCGAAAAACTGCCTCAGGTACTCAAGACAGTAGGATGAACAGGGCGCGCAGCAGGCGTGAAGAAGAAGGCGCGGCGTCTCTTTTCTTTTGCCAAACTCTTCTATTCTGTTTTCTAGTTCTTTTGCATAATTGCGTCTGTTCATATTCCCAAAGCTTTTATTATCTCATCCGCAATTTCCTCAGGGGTGAGGTTATCGGTGTCTATTACTATATCCGCCGCTGCATCGTAAATATCACTTCTTGCTTCTAACAGGGTCCTTATGCTCTCCTCCGGGTCGGATGTCTTTAAAAGCGGTCTTGTATCATCGCCCTTTAGCCTCTCATAGACTATCTCGGGAGATACCTTAAGAAACACAACCTTGCCGGCTTTTTTCAGAAGCTCGCGGTTTTTTTCCCTGAGAGGAAGGCCTCCGCCAAGAGATATTACCATATCTCTCCAGTGATCTTCCGTGATCGTCTCAAGGAGCTCTGTCTCCATATCCCTGAAGCTCTCCTCACCGTCCTCCTCAAAAATCTCACTGATACTGCGGCCGTCGCTCGTCTCAATCGCACTGTCGGTATCGAGCAGCTCCATGTCAAGCCTCTCTGAGAGGATCTCGGACACAGTGGTCTTGCCGCTCCCCATAAAGCCTTCAAGTATTATGTTGCGGGCACCGGTGACCTCCAGCATCAGGCTCCTGTAGATCTTGTCTGCTTCATCTTTATCTATCGAAACTCCATCGTCCGCATTCCAGAACTCAAAAGCGTCGACGCCCTGATAGAGCAGCATCTTCAGTCCCGAAAAGACCTTTGCCCCGGCAGATGCAGCCATTTTCAGAAACTTGGTTTCAACTGGCTTGTACACCACATCAAGCGCCGCGTGGACATGGCGGTAAAACTCCCCGTCCTCGATCACGGCGCTGTTCACATCCGGAAACAGCCCGACTGACGTGCACTGGATCGCAAAAAAGCTCTTTTCTATAGCAAGGAGCTTACTGTAATCTCTGATATCCATGGGAATAACTCTTATGTCTCCAACATCTGCGGCAATCGCCTCGGCCTTCTCAGGCGTGCGGTTCAGGATGTACACCTTGGCAGCACCCTTTGAAATACACAAATGAGCAGTTGGTCTTGCCACCCCACCTGCTCCCAGAATAACCACGACTTCGTTTTCAAGTTTTATGCCCTCTTCCTCAATAGCCCTGAAAAGACCTGTCATGTCCGTATTGTATCCCCGAAAGCCCCCGAGAGCCTCATCGCGGACAAGCGTGTTCACCGCGCCGATTCTCTCTGCCAGGGGATCAACATATTTGAGATACCCTATGACGTCGCTCTTATACGGAACGGTGACATTCATTCCTTTTATTCCCAGTTCGTACGCGCCCCTGACTGCCGCTTTCAGTCCGCCGGCTCTCACTTCAAAGGGCACGTAGACAAGGTTTATCCCCGTGTCACCAGCCAGGGTATTGTGGATAAGCGGAGACATGGTGTGCCTCACGGGATTTCCGATAATTCCGCAAACATAAGTGTTACCGTCAGTATAATTTGGCATAGTCACTCCTTTGATAAATGAGTATAGTTCAAAATGATACCTACGGATTGTTCCGTGCTTTGCACCGGTATCATAAATCTGAATATGACTTTGTAAGTTTATGCAGTTTCTTTTTGCGTCTTTGAAGTCTTCATACGCAGCCGAACTACGATATCACAAACGATGGCAAAAATAACCAGACAGATTGCAAGCATCTGCGACACGGGAAGTCCTGTCGTGTGCATTATGAGCTGGTCGGTCCTAAGGCTCTCGATCCACGACCTCCCCAGGCCGTAACCTCCCAGGTAGAGAAGGATTATCTCTCCGTCAAACTTCTTGTGTCTTAAATACAGCAGCATTATTATCAGTATGCCGAGATTCCACATGCTCTCATATAGAAACGTGGGACTGACCTGGATGAAGTTCGTCCCCTCCGTCATGTGTTGCTTCATCAGCTCCGTTATCTCGCCGGACCTCACCGCCGCAACAGGCAGCCTCATTGCAAGTAGAGAGTCGGTGTATTCTCCGAAAGCCTCCCTGTTGGTAAAGTTGCCCCATCTTCCCATTATCTGGCCAAAGATAAGACCGTACATGATGGTATCACCAAACAGGAAAAAGTTCTTTTTCTTTATCTTCGTATATATAAAGAGCGTCAGAAACCCGGCTATGACCCCGCCGTATATGGCAAGCCCGCCGTTTCTGATGTTGAGGACGCTGATAGGATTGTCCTTGTAATAATCCCACGAGAAAAAAACGTAATAAAGCCTTGCACCCAATATGGAAAAAATGATGATGTAAATAGCAACATCCCAGTAATCGTCACTCTTCTGGCCCGTCATCTTCGCAATCTTTGATATTATCAAAAGAGCGATTAAAAATCCAAGGCCTATGATCACACCGTAAAGCGCAATCGTAAAGCCAAAGATTGTGAAATTCTTGGGCACGTTCTCAAGATAGATACCGATATGCGGAAACGCGATATCCATATCCCCCATTATATCCGGCATAATTGTCTCCTAAACTCTACTGCATCGCAGACTTTTTCGCATCGCAGGCTCGGAATTACTTCGTAATTCCTCGTTGAGGCGCTGCGCGCCTCATACCAAAATGTAACGACATATTCGTTTGCGAGCACACTCGCACTCATATGTCATTACATTTTGCTGCGATGCTTTACAGTATCACACGTTGAATCGGAACAAAATTACATCGCCATCCTGCACGACGTACTCTTTTCCTTCCATGCGGACGAGTCCTTTCTCCCTTGCTGCGGAGAGCGAGCCCTCGCGGAGCAGATCCTCGTAATTGATTACCTCTGCCTTGATAAAGCCTCTCTCGAAATCTGTGTGGATCTTGCCTGCTGCCTGAGGAGCTTTGGTGCCGATTTTGATGGTCCAGGCCCTTGTCTCATCCTCGCCCGAAGTCAAAAAGCTCATAAGCCCAAGAGTTCTGTAGCTTGCCGCAATCAGCTTATCAAGTCCTGACTCGGAAAGCCCGAGGCTCTCTAAGAACTCTGCCTTCTCATCTTCTGCAAGCTCTGAAATCTCTGCTTCGATCTGCGCACTGATAACAAATACTTCGCTGCCCGACTTAGAAGCCAGCTCCCTAACCGCCTTGACGTAGTCGTTGGATGCACCGTCGTCAGCCAGGTCATCATCCTTGACATTTGCGGCATAGATTACGGGTTTCCAGGTGAGAAGATCGTATCCGTTCATCAGCGCCTTTTCATCTTCGTCGGTTATCTCCAGCTCTCTGGCCATCTTGCCGGCCTCAAGCACCTCTTTTATCTTATTTAAAAGATCAAGCTCTTTTGCTGCAGTCTTGTCCATCCTGGCAGTCTTGGACACCTTGGCTATCCTTCTCTCAAGGACCTCAAGGTCCGCAAAGACAAGCTCAAGATTAATTGTCTCAATATCACGCGCAGGATCCACAGCCCCATCCACGTGCACAACGTTTGTATCGTCAAAACATCTGACCACATGCACAATTGCATCTGTCTCTCTTATGTTTGCAAGGAACTGGTTTCCCAGTCCCTCACCCTTGGACGCGCCCTTAACAAGCCCTGCTATGTCAACAAACTCAATCGTTGCAGGTGTAACCTTCCTGGAGTGATACAAATCTCCCAACGCCTTCAGCCTCTTGTCAGGAACTGCAACAACGCCAACATTCGGATCAATTGTCGCAAACGGATAATTTGCAGCCAGCGCCCCCGCGTTAGTCAGTGAATTAAAAAGTGTGCTCTTGCCTACATTTGGCAGGCCTACGATTCCTAGTTTCATACTTCCTCTACATCTCCTTTATTTTCAAGTGTTTCCGGACTTTGGCTCAGCGTTTTACGCCATTTTTTACGCCATCTGCTATCAACTTATATCGGCTTTTAATGACTTATATAAGGAACTTACACAGTCT
>JAFUYO010000047.1 GCA_017470505.1 Butyrivibrio sp.
AGGAACTGTAGCAGAATTAACTGAACATTTTACGCAGAATGATTTTTCAAAGGCAAGGAAGAAAACGCAGACAATGCGGGCATTGTTAAGGCTCTTGACGCAGCATTTGGGAAATCAGGCAAGTAAAATGTTCAAGTTATTTCGCTACAGTTCCTCACTTCGACTGCGTCCTGTATCCCGCACACAGAGTGCGTTGGTTGACTTTTTGACTTATAAAAGGCATACTAAAATATGGCAGGGCAGATGTGCATTTGTTCATATCGGCCCAAGGGATAATATTCAGAAGGTACGAAATGTATAAAAGGCTTGACAGAAATGATATATGCTGGTGCGGCAGCGGCAAGAAGTACAAGACCTGCCACGCGGCATTTGACGATAAAATAATAAATTTTGAGCACAAGGGAATGATTGTCCCGGACAGGAAGCTCCTAAAGACAGCGAAGGACATCGAGGGCATCAAGAAGAGCGCAGTCATCAACATGGCGGTTCTGGATGAGATCGGCGAGAAGATCCATGCCGGAATGTCCACTCAGGAGATAGACGACATCGTCTACAACACGACGACCAAAATGGGCGGCATCCCCGCAGACCTCGGATATGAGGGCTTTCCCAAGAGCGTGTGCACCTCGATAAACGAGGAGGTCTGCCATGGTATTCCCTCGGACGACATCATCCTTCAGGAGGGAGATATCATAAATGTCGACTGCTCGACGATCCTTGACGGATATTTTTCCGACTCCTCCCGAATGTTCTGCATCGGTGAGGTTTCTCCTGAGAAAAAGAGACTGGTTGACGTAACCAGAGAGTGCCTCGAGGAGGGACTTAAGGCGGTCATCCCCTGGACTCCGATCGGAGACATGGGACACGCGGTTCACCAGCACGCTCTCAAAAACGGCTACACGGTAGTCAGGGAGATCGGCGGTCACGGCTGCGGAAACGAGTTTCACGAGGAGCCCTGGGTCAGCTTTGTGAGCAAGCCCGGAACGGGCATGCTGATGGTCCCGGGCATGGTGTTTACGATAGAGCCCATGGTCAACATGGGAAAACAGGAGATCTTCATCGACGATGAGAACGAATGGACTGTCTACACACAGGACTTAAAGCCATCCGCACAGTGGGAGGTTGAACTGCTCGTCACAGAGACGGGGTACGAGCTTCTGTGCTGGTAGGAGAGTGGTATCGCTGCCAGTGAAGTACCGCCTCTGATACGGAAAAACGAGGCTTTTGCGCCCAAATCATACACAGGAAGGACACGTGATAATGCAGAATAAAGGAAAGTATTACATCACAACTGCGATAGCCTACACATCAGGCAAGCCCCACATCGGCAACAGCTACGAGATCGTGCTTGCCGACGCCATCGCAAGATATAAAAGAAAAGACGGCTATGACGTTCATTTCCAGACAGGATCTGACGAGCACGGCCAGAAGATAGAGACAAGGGCGATCGAAGCCGGGTGCGCAAGCCCCAAGGAGTTTGTCGACCAGGTATCCGACGTCATCAAGGGACTTTGGAACCTCATGGACACCTCCTATGACAGGTTCATCCGCACCACAGATGAGGACCATGTAAAACAGGTCCAGAAGATCTTTAAGAAATTCTACGACCAGGGCGATATCTACAAGGGTTCCTACAAGGGAATGTACTGCACGGAGTGTGAGGCTTTTTACACCGAGTCTCAGCTCGTTGACGGCAAGTGCCCCGAGTGCGGAGGCCCCGTACATCCCGCTGAGGAGGAGGCTTACTTCTTCAAGATGAGCAAGTATGCTGACCGCCTGATCGAGCACATCAACACGCATCCCGAGTTCATCCAGCCCGTATCGAGGAAGAACGAGATGATGAACAACTTCCTTCTTCCGGGGCTCCAGGATCTGTGTGTTTCGAGGACGAGCTTTAAGTGGGGCATACCCGTTGATTTCGACGACAAGCACGTTGTTTACGTCTGGCTTGATGCCCTCTCAAACTACATAACAGGCATAGGGTACGACGCTGACGGTAACAGCTCCGATGAGTACAAAAAGTGGTGGCCTGCGGATCTTCACCTCATTGGAAAAGACATCATCAGGTTCCACACGATATACTGGCCGATATTCCTCTTCGCACTCGGTGAGCCGCTTCCCAAGCAGGTCTTCGGACATCCGTGGCTGTTGCAGGGCGGTGAGAAGATGAGTAAGAGCAAGGGCAACGTGATCTACGCGGACGACCTTGTGAGCATCTTTGGAGTAGACCCCGTGAGGTATTTCGTTCTCCACGAGATGCCTTTTGACAACGACGGAGTCATAACCTGGGAGCTCCTCGTTGAGAGGTTTAACTCAGACCTTGCAAACACGCTTGGAAACCTTGTAAACCGCACCATCGCGATGACCAACAAGTACCTCGGCGGCGTGGTAGAGGACAGGAAGGTGACAGAGCCTGTCGATGACGAATTAAAGGCGGTTGCCACATCCTGCTACGGCAAGGTAGAGGAGAAGATGAACGAGCTTCGCGTTGCAGACGCGCTGACAGAGATATTTACTCTTTTCAAGAGATGCAACAAATATATTGACGAGACAGAACCGTGGATCCTCGGCAAGGACGAGAGCAAAAAGGACAGGCTCTCAACAGTTCTCTACAACCTCGTTGAGGCTATTTCGATAGGTGCTGCTCTACTTGATCCCTTCATGCCCGAGACGGCGCAGAAGATAAGGGAGGAGCTCTCCCAGCCCGAGAGAGATTTCGACACACTTTCTGAATTTGGAAGACTCCCCGACGGGACTAAGGTCTCTGCCGCACCCGAGATGCTCTTTGCAAGGAAAGATTTAAAGGACGTTTTGGAGAAGGCGGCCGAGATAACAAGAAAGCAGAAGGCGGAGTTTGAGGAGTCCCAGAAGAAGGCTCAGATCAATCTCGAGAGGGCAGGGCTTGCACCAGCACCCGCCCCTGAAAATGAGGAGTCTGAGGGGAGCGGTGAAATAGACATTCCCGCCAAAGAAGAAGTGACCTTCGACCAGTTCGGGGCGATGCAGTTCCAGGTGGGCGAGATCATTGAGTGCAAGGCGGTTGAGAACTCCAAGAAGCTCCTTTGCTCGCAGGTCAAGATAGGTTCACAGGTAAAGCAGATCGTATCCGGCATCAGGAAGTACTACACTCCTGAGGAGATGGTCGGCAAGAAGGTTATGGTCCTGGTAAACCTTAAGCCCGCGAAGCTCGCAGGTGTTCTCTCAGAGGGGATGCTCCTCTGCGCAGAGGATGCCGATGGCAACCTCGCACTTATGACCCCTGAAAAAGACATGCCGTCAGGGGCCGAGATCTGCTGACACATGAGGATGGAGCACGCTTAACTCATTAACGAAATGGAAAAAATTTCGTTAATGAGTATATAATTAATGTAACGACTAAAAACGCAGGGGGGTAAATCCTATGGTACGCAAAGAGGAACTGACTTACAAATCAAGAGACAGGCAGACTATGCTGCATGCGGTCAGGTGGATACCTGACGGCGAGCCCAAGGCTGTCCTGCAGATCATTCACGGAATGCAGGAGTACGTCGACCGATATGATGAGTTCGCAAATTACCTGGCAGAGAGAGGAATCCTTGTAATAGGCAACGACCACCTCGGCCACGGCAAATCGGTGGGCGAGCATGGAACCTATGGATTTTTCTGCAAGGATGATCCCGCAACGGTTCTCGTAAGAGATGCACACAGGCTCAAGAAGATGACCCAGGAGGATTTCCCGGGTGTGCCCTGCTTTATCTTGGGACACAGCTTCGGCTCTTTTATCGCCAGAGAGTACATCACCAGATACGGAACAGGTATCAGCGGAGCCATCATTCAGGGTACGGCCTTTATGCCGAGCTCTGCGGTAGGCAGCCTTCGCGGGATCTGCAACTTCCTCTCCGTCACGATGGGTGAAAAGTACAGAAGCTCCATGGTTAACAACATGGCCTTCAAGGGCTATCTCAAGAAGATAAACAGCCCCAGGACAAAGTTTGACTGGCTCTCACACAACAACGAGAGCATCGACAAGTACATGGCCGATCCCGCCTGCAACTTTGTCTTTACCGTAAACGGCTTCAAGACCATGGCAGAGCTCCTTAAGAGAATACAGGACACAGACAAGATGGAGGATATCCCCAAGGATCTGTCGATCCTCATCACGGGAGGAGCCGAGGACCCTGTCGGAAACTACGGAGAAGCCTTTGAGAAATTATACAGGACCTTCAAGAATGACATTGGTCTTCCAAAGACAGAGCTCAAGATTTACGACGGAATGAGACACGAGCTTCAGCAGGAGATCGGGCGCGAGAAGGTATACGCTGATCAGCTCGAGTGGATCGAGAAAGTGCTAAAAAGTGAGACGGCAGGTTGACACATCAAAAATAATGGTAAGGAACGCTTACCATTCTGACTGGGATGGGGCGATGAAGCTTGCGTGGAATACATTCACCAGGTTCAACGCCCCTGATTATTCTCAGGAGGGAATCGAGAATTTCTACAAATTTGTAAATGACGATATGCTCAGGAAGATGTTTCTGGCAGGGCATTATCAGCTGTTTGTCGCAGTTGAGGGCGAAAAGTGTGTAGGTATGCTTTCTATACGTGAAAAGAAGCATATCTCTCTTTTATTTGTGGACGGAGATTATCACAGATACGGAATAGCGAGTGCCCTGCTTGCTTTTGTGAGGCGGTACGCCCTCGATGAGGAGGGAGTGGACTCACTTACGGTCAACGCTTCTCCCTATGCAGTTGGTTTTTACCACAAAAAGGGATTTCTGAATCTTTCTGATGAGACCGAGATGGACGGCATAAGATACACGCCGATGGAACTGATACTCTGAATTAAAGGAAAGAGGTTTATTTTATGGGAAAGCTTTTTGATCTGGACAGTCCTCTTATCAGGGCCCTTAACAAGATGGCTGATGTGATGCTCTTAAACATTCTGGTTATTGTGTTTGCGATCCCGCTCATCGCGGAGCAGCTCTTTATGCTGGGGCCGGTGCTCATGGGAGATGCGGAGTTTGCGCTCAGCTACGTGTTCTATGCCTGGCTCTTTGGCATCATCTGCTGCATCCCTCTCGGCTCCGCGCTCACGGCGATGCACTTTGTTCTGCTGAAGATAGTCAGGGACGAGGAGAGCTACATTGCAAAGACCTTCTTTAAATCCTACAGGCAGAACTTCAAGCAGGCTACAGTTTTGATGCTGCTGCAGTTCATCGTCGGGGGGATACTGCTAATCGACTTTATGCTGATGAGAAATTCAGGCCCCATCTACAGGTATGTCATCATGGCGGGCAGCATCGTAATTTATCTGGCATCGCTCTATATTTTCCCGCTTCAGTCCAAGTTTGAGAACACGATCCCCGGGACCATCAAGAACTCTTTTCTGATGGCGGTGATGGCGCTTCCGAAGACAATTGCCATGGCGCTTGTCTCTCTCCTTCCGCTACTTCTTTTATACTTTTTTGACTTGAAGATTCTGCCTCTTTTATTCCTTCTTGGGATTGCGGGACCGGGCTTTTTGTGCGCCGCGCTCTACAGCGAGACCTTCAGGAGATTTGAGCCAAAGGAGGAGGTTCTTACAGAGGAAGAGGAGCTTGAAAAAGCGATAAAGAAGATTGACGAAGACAGCACTGAGGTGTGAGCGCTGACGACAACGAAGCGTCTGCGAATCTTATTTCTTAACAGTTCATACGTGAGGACAATGTGCAAATTGTACAGATGAGGATGAATTAATTCGTCAACATTTTAGATTTTGGGAGACGGCCGGCTTTTTATTGGCAGATTAGCTAAGGAAAAATAAAATATTTGTTAATTTGGTGAATAGATAATAAACACCGAAAAATATATACTTTTACTTGGTACAAAGCTATTTAGGAACTGTAGCGAAATAACTTGAACATTTTACTTGCCTGATTTTCCAAATGCTGCGTCAGAAAGCCTCGACAATGCCCGCATTGTCTGCGTTTTCTTCCTTGCCTTTGAAAAATCATTCTGCGTAAAATGTTCAGTTAATTCTGCTACAGTTCCTTAGAAAATCAGGAGGAAAAATCAGTATGGCAAGTTTATCACTTGAGCATGTAACTAAAGTTTATCCCAACGGTTTCGAGGCTGTTAAGGATTTCAACCTCAACATCGAGGATAAAGAATTCATCATTTTCGTAGGACCTTCAGGATGTGGAAAGTCTACAACTCTTCGTATGATCGCAGGACTTGAGGACATCTCCTCAGGAACACTCAAGATCGGTGACAGAGTTGTCAACGACGTAGAGCCCAAGGACAGAGATATCGCAATGGTATTCCAGAACTACGCTCTGTATCCTCACATGACAGTTTATGATAACATGGCTTTCGGACTTAAGCTGAGAAAGGTTCCCAAGGCTGAGATCGACAAGATGGTTAGGGAGGCAGCCAAGATCCTTGACCTCGAGAAGCTCCTTGATCGTAAGCCCAAGGCTCTTTCAGGTGGACAGAGACAGCGTGTTGCCATGGGTCGTGCTATCGTTCGTAATCCTAAGGTATTCCTTATGGACGAGCCTCTTTCAAACCTGGATGCCAAGCTCCGTGTACAGATGAGAACTGAGATCGCCAAGCTCCACCAGAGACTCGGCACAACAATCATCTACGTTACACATGACCAGACGGAGGCTATGACACTTGGTACCAGAATCGTTGTTATGAAGGATGGTATCGTTCAGCAGGTTGACACACCTCAGAACCTCTATGACAGACCCGGCAACCTCTTCGTTGCAGGATTCATGGGATCACCTCAGATGAACTTCCTTGATGCTGTTTGCGAAGTAAACGGCGACAAGGCAAGCCTCAAGATCGCAGGTCAGTCAATCGAGCTTCCTCCTGCAAAGGCCAAGAAGCTTATCGATGGCGGCTATGCAGGCAAGACCGTTACATTCGGTATCCGTCCTGAGGACGTTGATGATTCCGAGATGGTTGTCAGCACATCCAAGGCTGTATTTGAGTCAACGATCAACGTATACGAGCTTCTCGGTGCAGAAGTTTACCTGTACTTTGATCTCGCTGAGTTCCCTATCACAGCAAGAGTTGATTCCCGCACAACAGCAAGACCCGGTGACAAGGTTAAGTTTGCTTTCGATGTTGAGAAGATCCACGTATTCGACAAAGAGACAGAGAAGACCATCACCAACTGATTTCAGATTTTCCTTCTTAATATTATATAATAAGGACCGCGCAGATCTCTGTGCGGTCCTTTATATCTCAGGAATTGTTACGGAATATACAATTTCACTTGCCTGATTTTCCGGTTACTGCTTCAGAAAGCTCCGGCAATGTTGCTGCGTCAGAAAGGCGTCAGAAAGCCTTTGCAATGTTTGACATTTTCGAAAAAAAAAAGTATAGTGATATAGCGGTTTTGTAATGGATGTGTGCAGCAGTCCCTGTGTGCATCAGTGGGTCTTATGCAATGGAAATCTGCGAACCGTGTCAGGTCGGGAACGAAGCAGCACTAAGTGGAATCTTTCATGTGTTGTAAGGGTGCCTTCTCCTGCCGCAGGTAAACGTGCATGCATCCTTTAGAGCATCGCAAAATAAAACCTGCTCCTTTTTATCAAGAGGAGCAGGATTTTTTTGCTTTTATTTGTTATCAAGATACTTCATGTAGCTGATGACCATCATCGCTATCTTGAAGGTCAGGGCGTCGTCAAATTTCCTCACGTCGAGCCCGCAGCTCTTTTCAAGCTTCTCGATCCTGTACACCAGTGTGTTCCTGTGAACGAAGAGCTGTCTCGAAGTCTCTGAGACATTCAGGTTATTCTCGAAGAATCTGTTTATGGTATTCAGGGTCTCCTCGTCGAGGTCGTCCGGGATTTCTTTGTTTCCGAATATCTCATCGATGAAGAGGCGGCAGAGGCTCTCGGGGAGCTGGTAGATCAGCCTTCCGATTCCAAGTGTGTTGTAGGCGTTTACCATCTTTTCCGCATAGAATATCCGGCCGACTTCGAGTGCCATCTTGGCCTCCTTGAAGGACTTGGAGAGGTCCTTGAGCTCACCTACGATCGTTCCGTAGGAGACACGGACATTGAGCATGGCCTCGGTGTTCATCATGTCTACTATCGTGGTTGCTATCCTGTTCACCTCGTCGTAGGAGCCGGAAGGCGAGATGCTCTTTATGAGTATGACGCTGTTCTCATCGACAGCTGTGACGAAGTCCCCCGAATGAGTTCCGTACATCCCGCCGAGGAGCTCCTGGGCAGTGTTGTCCCTGGGACTCTTTGTCTCCACGAGTATTATGACTCTGGGGGCGTTTACCTCTATTTTGAGCTTGCGCGCCCTGTTGTAGACATCGATGAGCAGCATATTGTCCAAAAGAAGATTCTGGAAGAAGTTGCTCTTGTCAAACTTCTCTTTATAAGCGAGTATAAGGCCCTGCAGCTGGCTCACGGCAATCTTGCCGACCATGTAGGCGTGTTCCGAATCGCCCTTGCAGAGGAGAACATACATCGGCTCTGATTCATCGAGAATCTTGAAGAGATGTACATCCCCTATTACCTGCGAGTCCACAGGCGAGGTTGCAAAGCTGGTTATTATGGAAATATCAAGAAAGGACTTGTCAGATGTTGAGGCTATTGTCTCTCCCGTAAGATTCATTACACTAAGATCAACCTTGGTTATAGCCGAGAGCTCCTCGATGCTGGTCTTAATAGTCTGTGAAGATATCATAATTTACCCCTTTATATTGTGCGTTAAACCCCTGTATTTATGGTGCAGGACTTCTGATCCTTACTCTATAAGTATAACACGTATCATTGCATATACGGGACAGATAAAAGATATGGAATTGCCAATTCTATCTGAACGATGGAGGGTTTGTACCCTCTTGGCTGACAACTGAAGTCTAACTGACAATGAGGTCCTCTAAGGTGTAGCTGTTGATGTAGTCGTCGATGACTTTGTCCAGTCCTGTCCAGAAGGCGGCGGTCATGCAGTCGGAGGCGAGGGGGCACTCGGCGCCGTCGTTGTCGGCGGTACAGACAACGCTCTGCAGCGACCCTTCAGTTGCGCGCAGGATGTCGCCAACGCTGTACTCGGAGGGCTCTTTTGAGAGCTTGTGGCCTCCGGTGCTGCCGCGCATGCTGGTGATGAGATCAGCTTTTCCCAGGGTTGTGACTATCTGCTCCGTGTACTTTAGGGCAATTCCCTGCCTGGCGGCAATATCCTTGAGGGAGATGTATCCCTCGTCCTTGTGAAGCGCAAGGTCGCACATGACCCTCAGCGCATATCTTCCCTTTGTAGAAATCTTCATTGTATCCCTCTGAAATATTTGCTGCCCGGTTCATGACCGGTAACCACACCATTAAGAACTGTAGCAAAATGACCAAGTAATTCTGTTATAGTTCCAAAATGTTATCATGGTATAATAATGATGTCAGAATTGTGAGGCGCAACGCGCGGAGCAATCCGTGACATCACTTTTGACTTTCGCATCACATTATTCACCTTAATTCAGTATACACAGTATCGGGACAAAAAACAAAAGCAGATGAATAGAGAAGAACTCACAGAGGAAGAGAAAAGAGACATAAAGTACATGAGGGCTGCACTTAGTCAGGCGCGTCGCGCCTACAGGCTCGGCGAGGTGCCGATCGGGTGCGTAATTGTCTACGGCGATAAGATAATAGGCAGGGGTTATAACCGGAGGAATACTGACAGGACGCCCCTTGCGCATGCCGAGATAACAGCTATCAAAAAGGCCTGTAAGTACATAGGAGACTGGCGGCTTGAGGAGTGCAGGCTCTATGTGACCTTAGAGCCCTGCCAGATGTGCTCTGGCGCAATTGTCCAGGCGCGTATCCCTGAGGTCATAATGGCGGCGGAGAACCCCAAGGCGGGGTGCGCCGGCTCTGTCATGGACATCCTGAACAACCCCGATTTCAACCACCAGGTAAGCGTCAAAAAGGGCGTTCTTCAGAGCGAGTGCAGCGCTCTTTTGAAAAAGTTCTTTTTGGAACTCCGTATCAGGAACAGGGCAGAAAAGGAAAACAACAGAGCCGAGGACCGGTAACGGGGCAGAAAAGGAAACGAGGAAAACTGAAGGCGAATAAAATTTACAACAGCCTGTAAATATTGGTATACTGTTTCTTGTAGAAAACAAACATTTATTCAGTTAAATCTGATGCAGTTGCTGTTACAGCGCAGCTGACAGGTAGGAGGACGATAATGGTTAGTACTAATGCTAAAGGGTGCTATCTGGTAAACGGAAGCACACTGATAGAAGATACCGAAAACGCAAGGGGGGAGCTCTCAGGGCTCGGCATAAGTGAGAGCGGGATTGCTGCGGCAAAAGAGAATACGATTGCCTACGGCATTTTGAAGGCGCACAACACTTCAGGCAATATGGACAAGCTCTGCATCAGGTTTGACAAGCTCACATCCCACGATATTACATATGTAGGGATCATCCAGACGGCGAGGGCGTCGGGACTTGAGAAATTCCCGATACCGTATGTCCTGACGAACTGCCACAACTCGCTCTGCGCAGTTGGCGGCACGATCAATGAGGATGACCACATGTTTGGACTCACCGCTGCACAGAAGTATGGCGGAGTCTATGTACCGCCTCACCAGGCTGTCATTCACCAGTTTGCGAGGGAGATGATGGCGGTAGCAGGCGGCATGATCCTCGGATCCGATTCGCACACCAGATACGGAGCACTCGGCACGATGGCAGTCGGAGAGGGCGGACCTGAGCTGGTTAAGCAGCTCCTTGGACAGACCTACGACGTCGATATGCCTGAGGTTGTCGCAATCTACCTTGAGGGCGAGCCGGTAAAGGGCGTTGGTCCCCAGGACGTTGCGCTTGCCATCATAGGCAAGGTTTTTGGCGACGGCTTCGTCAAGAATAAGGTTATGGAATTTGTCGGCCCGGGAGTGAAAAAACTCTCCGCTGATTTCAGGATCGGAATAGATGTAATGACCACGGAGACCACGTGTCTGTCATCTATCTGGGAGACCGATAATGAGATAAAGAATTTCTATGAGATACATGGAAGAAGCGCCGACTACAGGGAGTTAAAGCCCGGAAAGGTCGCTTACTACGACGGACTTGTAAAGGTCGATCTATCAAGCATCAGGCCTATGATCGCGATGCCCTTCCACCCGAGCAATGCCTTTGAGATTGACGAGGTCAACAGAAATGCAGCTGATATCCTTGCTGATGTCGAGAAGAGAGCAAAGGTCAGCTTCGGCGACAAGATCGAGTATTCGCTCCGCGACAAGCTCGTAGATGGAAAGATAATGGTCGACCAGGGAATAATCGCAGGATGTGCCGGCGGCGGATTTGAGAACATCTGCGCGGCAGCAGACATACTTAAGGGCAGATTTATCGGAAATGACAGGTTCACCCTTAGCGTATATCCCGCTTCCACACCTGTTTTCATGGAGGTCGTAAAGAACGGCGCGGCAGCAGCCATCTTAGAGAGCGGAGCAATACTTAAGACCGCCTTCTGCGGACCCTGCTTTGGTGCAGGAGATACACCTGCCAACAACGCCTTCAGTATCAGACATTCGACCAGGAACTTCCCGAACAGAGAGGGTTCCAAGGTCCAGAACGGGCAGATCGCATCGGTTGCTCTTATGGATGCGAGGTCCATCGCCGCAACAGCAGCAAACAAGGGCGTTCTCACCCCCGCAACAGAGTTTGACGGCGAGTTTGAGAAGTACAGGTATCACTTTGACGCCGAGATATACAAGAACAGGGTATTTGATTCCAAGGGCAAGGGCGATCCGTCTGTCGAGCTGCAGCTCGGCCCCAACATCAAGGACTGGCCTAAGATGTCAGCTCTTCCTGAAAACCTCCTCTTAAAGGTCGTATCGGAGATTCACGATCCCGTCACAACGACCGATGAGCTGATCCCTTCGGGCGAGACTTCGTCCTACAGATCCAATCCTTTGGGGCTTGCCGAGTTCACGCTCTCAAGAAAGGACCCTGCATACGTCGGCCTTGCAAAAGAGGTGAGGGCAGCACAGGACGCTCTCGTAGAGGGCTCTGATCCCGTTAAGGCATTCCCTGAGCTCTCAGGAGTACTTGATACTGTGAAGAAGATTGCGGGCGATGGGGCATTACAGGATATCGGGTACGGCTCAACCATTTTTGCGGTAAAGCCGGGAGACGGCTCTGCGAGAGAGCAGGCGGCATCCTGCCAGAAGGTTCTCGGCGGATGGGCGAATATCGCCAACGAGTACGCCACCAAGAGATACCGCTCCAACCTCATCAACTGGGGCATGCTTCCCTTTATCATCGATGAGGGAGAGCTTCCTTTTAAGAAGGGAGAGTATGTCTTCCTGCCCGGTATCCGCTCGGCAGTCTCTGAAAAGAGCGATGAGATAAAGGCTGTTGCCATCTCAGGCGGCAGCACAAGAGAGTTTGCTCTGCGGCTCGGAAATCTTACGGACGATGAGAGGCAGATAATCCTTGACGGTTGTCTCATCAACTATAACCGCGTAAAATAAAGACATGGGACATGTTTTTTTAAAGAAAAACAGAATAACAGGTCTTGCACTGATAATAACAATGTTGGGAAGCGTCGCAGGCTGCGGCGCTTCTTCTGGTGAGACCGATGCCGTCATCCAGGGCCTCGTTCAGGGGCAGGGAACGGCTGCGGGGGATGTAGGCTACGAGGTTCCGCAGCAGTCTCCCGTGACGCTCGTAGATCAGATCGGGTACGGCACCGATATGGAAAAGAAAGTGATCTTCAGGGGCGAGGACCTTCCCGGGAGTTTTTCTGTCTATTCACTTGATGGAGGTTCTCCGGCGTACACAGGGCAGATAATGAAGACAACCTATGACGAGGAGCTTGGTGAGTACGTAAGCTACGGGTATTTCAGCGACCTTATGAGGGAAGGGGAGTACTACATCTCGTCGGATGTCATCGGGGAGTCGTACTCATTTTCCATTAAGGACGGAATATTTGACACTCTCTTTAATACTGCCTGCAAGAAGTACTACAGGAACAGATGCGGCATCGCACTGTCCGAAAGTTATGCGGGGGAGAGCGCGCACAGCGCCTGCCACACGACCATGGCGCGCCTGAGGGACGATCCGTCGGTGCAGATAGATGTAACGGGCGGCTGGCACATGGACGAGCAGGCAGGGCGGGATACTGCAGTTGGCGCAAGGCTGGCGCAGGACCTTGTCCTTGCATACGAGATGAACCCTGCTGCTTTTGAGGATGACACGGGGATACCAGAGAGCGGGAATCTCATCCCGGACATCTTAGACGAAGTCAGGTACGAGGCCGAGTGGCTTCTTAAGATGCAGGATTCAAGGACGGGCGGAGTGTATGCCGCGGCGGTTACGGATCTCTCAAGAGGGGGCGACCTCTTTGCGGCGCCTGTTCTGGTCACACCCGTGTCCATGGACTCAACTATCAGCTTTGCGGCTATGATGGCGAGGTTCAGCTATTTTTATCAGCAGTTTGACCAGCAGTTTGCTACGACCTGCCTGAAAGCAGCAGACAGGGCGTGGACGTGTTTTCTGAATAATCAAAGCGCAGATGGTGACAGCGCGGCCCTTAATGCGGCGGCGCAGCTCTACAGGGCTACGGGGGCATCTTCCTACCACGAGGTCTTGAGGAGCTACTTTAAGAGAGAAGATTTCGGGGAGCTCTTTGACGGGGATGAGAACGCCTTCCTCGGGGCTGTCACGTACCTCTCGATCAACCAGAAGGTGGATGTCGAGACCTGCACGAGACTGATGAAGCTCCTCATGCAAAAATCCGAGGATATAGCCTCGAAGGCGTCTTCATCGGCCTACTTCGTATGCAGTGATGCCCCGGACGGCGATTTCAGAAAGTTGCTGTCAGATATGAGGGCGCTCACCATTACGGACCACATAATATACAACTACGAGTACACGACGATAATAGAGAATCACGTGCACTATCTGCTTGGGATGAACCCGCGTGCGGTGAACTATCTGACCGATGACACGCAGGGGAGCTACGTCAATGTGGGAGGCACGGGACTTATGAACGACCCGGAGGAGGATGCGCTTCTCATATTCATGCTGAGCGTGCTGGTGTAGAGATGGGGGCGCTGTATTGCGAAAATGCTACATTGCCAAAATGCTACATTGTTGTTGTAGGACGGGCTGAGCAAATTTGCATACCGTGCGAATGTATATTCGCTCAGCCCTGCCGGAGAACTGTAACCGTACCGTTACTGTTGGAAAGTAGAGAATTGTGTATTCCAACAGTAAGGAACCGGGTAGTGTTACTGCTGAAAATGAAGAATAGCAGATTTCAACAGTAAAGAACCGGGTGGTGTCACTGTTGGAAATGAAGAAATGTCGATTACAACAGTAAGGAACTGGGTAGTGTTACTGTTGAAAATGTAAAAATGCAGATTACAACAGTAAAGAACCGGGGTGTGTTACTGTTGGAAATGAAGAAATGTCGATTTCAACAGTAAAGAACCAGGTATCATTACTGTTGAAAATGTAAAATTGTAGATTTCAACAGTAAAGAACCAGGTAGTGTTACTGTTGAAAATGTAAAAATGTAGATTTCAACAGTAAAGAACCAGGTAGTGTTACTGTTGAAAATGTAAAAATGTAGATTTCAACAGTAACTTAACCTGCAAACAGAAAAGTTTGCAACAGTTATCCGCTGGTGATAAGATAGATGGGTTATGAATACTAATATCAATGGTTTGAACATAAATCACATAGACGAAGGCACCGGGCAGCTCCTGGTGCTCCTGCACGGCTGGGGATCGAACATCGATCTCTTCGCGGGAGTTGTCAATTTTGCCAAGGCGAAGTACCACGTTGTTGCGATGGATATGCCGGGGTTCGGCAAGAGTGATGAGCCAAAAGAAGCCATGAATGTTGATGACTATGTGAATTTCGTCATCAGCTTCATAGAGAAGCTCTACCCCGATGAAAAAGAGATAATCTTCCTCGGTCACTCCATGGGCGGCAGGATCATAATCAAGCTCGCATCTGGCATCCACGACGGGAGGATAAAGACGGGCTTTACAATTCCCAAGGTCATCCTCACGGACTCTGCCGGCATCATCCCGGTGAAGACCGAGGCCCAGGAGAAGAGGACGAAGAGATACCGATTTTACAAGAATATCCTCACTAAGACGGGGCTATCAAGGCTCTTCCCACAGCTCCTCGATGCACTTCAGAAGAAGTTCGGAAGTGCGGACTACGCTGCGGCATCGCCCGTCATGCGTCAGAGCCTTGTGAAGGTCGTAAACGAGGACCTCGAGCCCTTCATGCCCTCTGTCACACAGCCGGCGCTCCTCATCTGGGGAGACAGGGATGCGGCGACACCTCTGTCTGACGGACAGAAGATGGAGAAGCTCATGCCGGAGGCAGGACTTGCCGTCATAAACGGCGCAGGTCATTACTCGTTCCTGGACAACCCCTACCTGTACTGCAGGATACTGGGGAGCTTTCTGGGAATCTGATATACAAATGTATGACATCTTGAATGAAATATTCAAGATGTCTGATACCGGTGCAAAGCACTTAACAATCCGTGGGTTGCAATTTGCACTACAACCATGTATTCATAGGGGAGACAAATGCATCCGTCATTACTACATATAATAGAAGATATTGCCATATTGATATGCGGCATCGCGCTCTTTGTGATGGGGCTGCGCTACTACACACATATGCTGCAGCTATCGAGCTACCAGTTCCAGGGTTATTTCAGGGTGCTGAGGAGTAGTGCAAGGACTATGGCGCTCCACGTGCTCTTTCTCCTGGCATACTGCGGCTTTGTCGCAGCGCAGTATCGCGGGATGAGAGCGCCCTTTGTATGGGCTTTTTTGGCACTTGCAGTCATATTCTATGTGAGCCTGTTTGCAGCCTATATCCCGAGGAAGGCCAAGAAGAAGTTCGTCATAACTGACAGGATAAAGAGACTCTTTGTCACCTACACAGTGATAACTGTCATCTGTCTCCTTATCAATATAAAGAGCATAGGGCTCCTCGTAGGGCTCCTGCCCCTCTTTGTTGCGTTTGCAGCCCTAATCAATAAGCCTGTTGAGGGCAGGATCAATCAGTACTTCATAGACGACGCAAAGAGGATTCTGAGGGAGCACGAGGGGCTTCGCATCATCGGCATCACGGGGAGCTATGGCAAGACTAGCGTCAAGTACTACCTGACAACGCTCCTGTCTGAGGGCTACCGCGTACTCATGACGCCCGAGAGCTACAACACGCCCATGGGCATCGTCAGGACCATCAGGGAGCACATGCAGCCCACGCACGAGATATTTGTCTGCGAGATGGGCGCAAGGCACCTTCATGACATCAAAGAGATAACGGACATCGTCCACCCTGACGACGGGATCGTGACGAGCATAGGCTATCAGCACCTCGAGACCTTTCACTCGCTCGATAACATCATCAGCACCAAGTACGAGCTCCTCGACGCAGTCGATGAGAAGGAGAAGGCTGAGGGGAAAGAGCCCGGAAGGCACCTTAAGTTCGTAAACGGCGACAACGAGATCATTCAAAAGAACATGAAATACACAGACGCCATCACCTACGGAACCAGCGAAGGGTGCGCCTACAGGGCATCTGATATCAGGGTCGGAAACAGCGGCACAACATTTACGGTGACAGCACCCGATGGCGAGAGCGCAGAGTTTGGTACGAGACTCGTCGGCCGGCACAACGTCGAGAACATCGTGGGCGCGATAGCCTGTGCGCACAGCCTCGGCGTTCCGATGAGTAAGCTCCGCATGGCGGTAAAGAGACTTCAGAGCGTCCCTCACAGGCTGGAGCTTAACAGACACGGGAACGTCTCCATCCTCGATGACGCCTACAACTCAAATCCCGCGGGGGCAAAGGTTGCGCTTGATACGCTCGCTCTTTTTGACGGGCAGGTCAGGATCCTCGTAACCCCCGGAATGGTTGAGCTTGGTGCAAAAGAGGATGAGTACAACGGGAAGTTTGGCGAGCAGGCAGCAGGTGTCTGCGACTACATGATACTCGTCGGGGAAAAGAACTCTGAATCCATTAAGAGAGGCGCGGTAAAGGCGGGCTTTGATGAGAACAGGATTTTTGTAAAGAACACCCTCTCCGAAGCCACCGCTTTAATGTATGAACTTGAATCCGGAAGAGATAAGGTTATACTATTAGAGAACGACTTACCGGATAATTACAGGTGAACTGAGCAGGGGTTCTTTTGCGGGCGCGAAAGAAGCCTCTTGCGGTCACTGATATATGAAAGAAGGATTGAGATGAAACTTAAGGTTGCAGTTTTATTCGGCGGAAAGAGCACGGAGCACGAGATATCCATTATCTCCGCAATACAGGCCATCGGCTATCTGGACACATCCAAATATGATGTGATCCCTGTCTACATGACCAAGAACAACGACTACTACGTCGGCGAGGACATCGGGAAGATTGAGGAGTACACCCACATTCCGCAGCTCCTTGGTAAGAGCACGAAGGTCATCTGGGTCAAGGACGGCGACAAGGTGTCTCTCGTCAGATACCCCCAGAAGAAGTTTGGAAACAACGTGATAACGACGGTTGACATCGCCTTCCCCATCGTCCACGGAACCAACGTGGAGGACGGAACGCTCCAGGGGTTCCTCGCGACGCTCGGGCTCCCTGTAGTCGGGTGCGACGTCCTCTCATCGGCTGTCGGCATGAACAAGTATGTGATGAAGACGGTCCTCAGGGACAACGGAATCCCAGTCCTTGACTGCAAGTGCTACACGTGGAAGGACTACGAGGATGTGGACGGCCTTGTTGCAAGGATTGAGAGCTCTTTTAACTATCCGGTCATCATAAAGCCGCTTAACCTTGGCTCCAGCATCGGGATCAAGAAGGCGTCTGACAGGGAGAGCCTCTTGGAAGCTCTCGACCTCGGTTTTGAGTTCTCCAGGAAGATCCTCGTCGAGAGGGCGATCAAGAACCTCAAGGAGATCAACTGCTCAGTCCTGGGTGACTACGAGAGCGCGCAGGCTTCCGAGTGCGAGCAGCCGGTGAACTCAGATGAGATACTCAGCTTTGAGGATAAGTATATAGGCGGAGCGAAGGGCTCTGCAAAGGGCGGCGCCAAGGAAACAACCGGCTCCAAGGGCATGGCGTCCCTAAAGAGGAAGATCCCTGCGGACATAACGAGTGAGATGCGCGATAAGATCAGGAAGATGGCAGTTGATGCCTTCACCTGCCTTGGCTGCTCCGGAGTATCGAGAATTGACTTCATGATCGACATGGACACGAACGAGGTGTACCTGAACGAGATCAACACTATCCCCGGGTCTCTCTCCTTCTACCTCTGGGAGCCGCTTGGGGTGAAGTACAATACCCTCCTCGACAAGATGATCGATCTGACCCTGAAAGCCGACAGGGAGAACCACAAGGTGGTCTACTCCTTTGAGACCAACGTCCTCGAGGGCGTGAAGCTCGGCGGAGGCTCCAAGGGCAGCAAGGGATAATGCCTATCCGCGAACAGAGGGATAAGATATACGAAGTCAATAACGGATTGTAAAACTTCGGATTGATGAAAAAACAAATATAGAATTGACTGGCGGTGCTGATAGACAATGCATGAGTTTATCAGCACCGCTATTATTTTGCTCTACAAAATTGACGATATTACGTCTAAAATCTTGTCAAGTGTTTTCTTTGAAATTCTGAATTTATAAATTTTCCACTTTGGACACCCAAAAAGCGAAACACAGCAATATAGCGGCTTTCGAAAGATAACAAGCGGTTGTGTTTATAAAAATTTTATGTTTTTTTTTTTTTTTTCTTAATGGATTTTTGGTTTATCGTTAACGATAATAGTAATGTGACCCACAAGGGTCAAACTATTTGACTTTCACAACACCAAATAGTACCGGAACAGTTTTGGGGTAACTTCCAATTTCCATCAGTTGAGAAGATGCGAAGTTACCTCCGGGCAGTTCCAAACACCGGGCGAAGCGACGTCGGAGACGCGCACCATCCGGAAACCACAAACATTCAATTCGCTTCCTTTCTTGCGTGTGTGAGGAGCGGGAATGTCTGAAAACTACATGTTTGAAAGGAGAGTTATATGAGAAAGAAGCTGTTTGGAAAGCTGTTAAGCGTTGCCTTATCAGCGACAATGG
>JAFUYO010000048.1 GCA_017470505.1 Butyrivibrio sp.
AAATCCTCGTGTCGTTGGTTCGATTCCGACTCTAGGCATCTTTTTTATCTCAGCCGTCGGCTGGGATTTTTTTTCAATAGAAAGTATTACGCTCCGAGGTATACAAAGGGAGACCTGATCATGAAGAGAAAATTTTTAAGACAAACTGCGGCACTTCTTCTTTTGACTGTCACGCTTACAGGCTGCGGAAGAATAGTTCAACCTGAGGTTCAGGCGCCTTTTGAGGATGAGAGCAGCTATACTGTCACACAGGAAGAGGGTGAGTACCCGATCAAATGGGACAGAAGCAAACTATATAAGACAGAGGAGGAGTGGCAGGCGGACTACGACAAGGTAATGGAGATGCTCGAAGGGTATGATAAGTTCAGAGGGCATCTGGACAACGCCAAGACCATATATGAGTACTTTGACTTTGCGTATCTATCGGAGCTCACAAGACTTCAGTCAAAGCTTATGACCTACGCTCACCTCGGAGAGTCGCTAAATCCGACGGATCCTGTGGCCAAGAATATGCAGGCTAAGCTGGATGCCATGAGCCGCGACGAAGCTGCAAGGAGCGCTTTTGCCGATGAGGAGATCTTTTCCATGTCATTGGAAGAGAGAAAAAAGGTCTTTTCAGATCCCATATTCGATGATTTTCAGTACGTTATCCACAACAGGAGGTTCCTGGATCCCGACTATGAGCCGCTGACGGAGGATGAAAATATCCTTGTTTCGACGCTCTCTATGGGAATGGGATACCCCTCAAATATTTTTTCCATACTAAATAATGTTGAGCTGCCCTACCCTGATATCAAGCTTCCAAACGGAAGTGTTGAGGAGCTTAACGAGACCTTATACGCTCAGATCGTTACAAATCCCAACTATTCAGATGAGTTTAAGAAGGAGGCAAACAGGGTATACCTCTCAAGATACGCTGACTTTTCCAGCACCTTTGCTTCTCTCCTTGAGGAAAACTGCGCTCAGGCCTATGCGTCTGCATCGATTGACGGCTATGACAGCACAATGGAGGAAGCCTTTGCCGATTATGACCTGGACACGGGTATCTATGACATGCTGGTCGAAGCTGCGCACAACGGTGTCGGAGAGTATCAGAGATATTTAGGCCTCCACGCAAAGGCGCTCGGGCTCACTGAGCAGTATGGCTACAACATGGGAACAAGCGCATCGGATTTCGAGTCGACTTACATAAATTATGACGACGCAGTAAATGAGGTCATTGAGGCCCTTTCAATACTGGGAGATGACTACACCGACCACTTCAAAAAGATCATTTCAAGCGGCCAGGTGGATGTTTACCCGACTTCGACCAAGGAGTCAGGCGCTTTTGAGACGAAGTTATCTGACGAATACTATCCGTGGGTGCTCTTTAACTATTATGGGTCGCCTGATGATGTCAGTACCATAGCTCATGAGATGGGGCATGCGGTATATGATCAGTACGCTACCGAGAACCAGCCCTCTCAGTACAGCAGCCCTACTGTTTTTACGCAGGAGGTTGCATCAACAACAAATGAGCTGTTGTACTCTGCTTATAAACTCAGCAAGGCGCAGGACGACGAGGAGAGGCTCTTCTACCTGGAGAACGCGATATATATGTTCTCGGGGACGTTCTTTACGCAGATGATGTACTCTGAGTTTGAGGACTATATGTACGGCATCGTGGAATCAGGGCAGGCGCTTGATGCTGAAGACCTGGCACAGAAATGGAGTGAACTGTTAAAACAGTACAGGGGAGATACGGTTAAATACTTCCCTGAGTCCTGCTATCAGTGGGCATCGATCCCGCATTTTTATTATGTCTACTACGTGTACCAGTACGCGGCTGATGTGGCGTATGCTGCATCCATAGCCGAGAGGATTACAAGCGGAGAAGCAGGAGCAGTCGATGATTATTTGAATTTCTTAAAGCTCGGCGGGAGCGCAGCCCCTGTGGAGCTGTTAAAGACAGCCGGAGTTGACCCGCTCTCCAAGGATACCTACGACCACGCGCTGGACTACTTCAAGTCCCTGGTTGATGAGTATGAGCGGCTGACTGCAGCAAAGTAAATTGTTCAAGTTAGGCACTGTAAATAAATAACTTCATAAAGATGCGCAGACAAAAATTTCATGTGCAAGGCGGAGGAAGGAGTCGTAGCGGGCTACGGCGACTGACGACAACGCAGTCACATGGAAATTCAGACAAGCAGATTAGGAAGTTATTTGTTTACAGTGCCTTATTTCGCTACAGTTCCTAACTATGTGAAAAACAGGTTACAAATTTTTAATAAATCTCACACTCAAACTATGATATGATGGTGGGGTCAAAAGTACGCCGAGTTGTACTTTTGACCATAACATCATGATAATAAATATAGAGCCTGCCATAGGAGAAGCCATGCACAGACTAAATAAAGAGGACCGGGAAGCAGTTAGAAAGCTTCTTAGGGTAAGTGGATATGATCCCGATACCTTTGACCCCGAAATTTTGAACAAGATGGAATCCAACGAGGAGTACAGGGAGATTCTTCGCAGGAACGGTGCGGATATCATCGGGAGTGAGAAGTTTATCAGGTTAAAAAACTTTATACAGCACGGGAACGTTACGGTATATGAACACAGCATCCATGTTGCGCTGTGTGCGGTCAAGCTCAACAAAAAGCTCGGCACCGGTGCAAGAGTGAGAGAGCTTGTGAGAGGTGCCCTGTTGCACGACTACTTTTTGTACGACTGGCATGACAAGGAGGCGCCGGGGAATATCCACCCCAAGCTTCACGGCTTTTACCACCCCGGGATTGCGCTGAAGAATGCCACGAGGGACTTTACTCTGTCAGAGAGGGAGAAGGACATTATCAGTAAGCACATGTGGCCGCTTACTCTGAATCCGCCCAGATGCAGGGAGGCGTGGCTGGTGTGCCTTGCCGACAAGTACGCATCGACGCTTGAGACGCTCAGACTCAAAAAAGGAAAGATCCGGGTAAACTATGCCTGATTTGTACAGTGAACTGATCAAACTCTCGGAGAGTGACGTATATCCGTTTCACATGCCGGGACATAAGAGAAACCTGGAAAGCACCCCGTTAAAGGGTGCTTTTCGTTGTGATATAACAGAGATTGACGGCTTTGACAATCTGCACGATGAGAGAGGCATCATCCTGGAGGCAGAAAAAAGAGCGGCAAAGCTTTTTGGCGCAAAGAAATCTTTCTTTTTGATAAACGGAAGTACGGCGGGAGTTCTATCCGCAGTGTCAGCAGCAGTCAGGGAAGGCGGAAGGATACTTGCTGCCAGGGGGAGCCATAAGTCCTTTTACCACGCGGCATACCTTAGGAGACTTGATATAGAATACCTCCCCGTAAAAATGATCGATAAGTACGGAATATACGACGGCTACACGGGATATGACATAGAAAAGGTGCTAAAAGAATCGGAGAAGCTGCCGGATGCGGTATTTATCACATCTCCCACCTATGAGGGAAGGTGCTCGGATCTGAGGGACATTGCAGATGTCTGCCACAGATATGGGATACCGCTCATCGTTGACGCGGCCCACGGCGCGCACTTTGGTCTGGGTTTGGGCATGCCGGAGAGCGCAGCAGGGCAGGGGGCGGATATCTCGATCTGCTCACTCCACAAGACGCTCCCCTCGATGACACAGACTGCGATCATCCATCTGTGCGGGGATATAATAGAAGAGGACAGACTAAAGCGCTTCCTTAAAATTTATCAGTCCAGCAGCCCGTCCTACGTGCTGATGTCGTCGATTGACCTCTGCATAAAGGAGATGACAGAGAACGCAGCATCCTTTACCGAAAAACTATTATCCTTCAGGCAGAGGATACAGGATGGGGTAAAGGACCTTGAGCACATACAAATCCCTGACCTCTCAATCCTTCAGGATCCCGCCAAGGTACTGATATATGCTGACAGCGATAAAATGACAGGTCAGCGGTTATATGATATACTTCGTGAAGAATATAAGTTGCAGCTCGAGATGGCCACTGAGCACTGCGCTCTGGGGATACTGAGCGGCTGGGACAGGCCTGAAGGGATAGAGAGGCTGATAGAGTCGCTTTGCGAGATAGACAGGGGGCTTATCGGGAGCAGCTATTTAGATGATAAAAAAATGTCTTTTGAATTACCTGAGTGCAGGATTCCGCTCTATAAGGCATGGGACATGGAAAGGGAAGAGGTTCCTCTAAACAGAGCAGCGGGAAGGATAAGCGCAGAGTTTATAAATCTCTACCCGCCGGGCATCCCTCTCATAGTTCCGGGAGAAGTCTATGGCAGAGACTTTTTTGGAATGATAGATGAGTGCCTGCAGGAGGGGCTGAATGTTCAGGGCGTTACGGATGGCAGGACAACAATGCCTGGTAGGAGAGGAGTTTTATGCGTAAAACAAAAATAATATGTACTATTGATCCGGAGTATTCATAATGGCAGGTGGAAGGATTTTTCTCCTGATGGGCAAGAGCACCTCAGGTAAGGACACGGTTTACAAGAACTTAATAGCTGATAAGGCTCTCTCATTAAAAAAAGTCGTGCCCTACACAACAAGGCCGATAAGGTCGAACGAAACTGACGGAGCAGAGTATTTTTTCAAGACCGAAAAAGAGTACCTTGATATGAAGGAAGATGGCAGGATCATCGAGGAGAGGACTTACCACACCAGGTACGGCGAGTGGCGCTATTATACAGCTGATGACGGACAGATAGACCTACATGCAGGGAATTATCTGATGATAGGAACACTTGAGTCCTTCCGCTATATAAGGGATTATTTCGGAAAAGAAACTGTAATTCCGCTTCTAATCGACGTGGACGCCAGGATCCGCTTAGAGCGTGCGATGAAGCGCGAGGAGCGGCAGGAGCATCCCAGGTACGATGAGATGTGCAGGAGATTCCTTGCGGACGAGGAGGACTTTTCCGAAAAAAACATCCGCAGTGTCGGGATTGAAAAAAGGTTTTACAACAATGCGATCCTGAAGGACTGCATAAACGAGATAAAGAGCTACATCACCGGGATGATCGGAACCGGCCGCGAAGACAGTGCAGGTTTTGGCTCTTTAGGATGAAGTATCTGACCATAACGCTGATCGGTTGAAAGGGGGTCACTATGGATATTAGAATAAATAATATCAATCAGACTACCCAGGCTCCCCAGCCTGAGCATGTTCAGGATACAGGCGGCGACTTTAAGTTTGTGCTGACCAGTAAGCTCGAGGACACGGATCTTGCCGAGCGGCTCAACTTAATGCTGCAGGATATCGTTCAGCAGGGGGAGAGGATAAAAAAGCGCAATGATATCAAGGACATGCAGCGCTACAGGATCCTCATCAAGGATTTTCTGAACGAAGTGGTGACAAGGTCACACGTCTTTTCCAGGGAAAACTTTCTGGACAGAAGGGGGCGCCACCGCGTCTACGGCATCATCAGACAGGTGGACAAGGAGCTCGATGAGCTGGCCCAGGAGCTTGTAAAGGACGAGATGAGCAATATAGATATTCTTGCGAAGATAGGGCAGATACAGGGGCTGCTCCTGGATATCTTCACTTAAGGGGAATTGGGATGGCGGATTTTGCGGATATATACGGTCAGGAACAGATGAAGGAGCACATGCAGCATGCGCTCAGGACAGAGCGGCTTTCGCACGCCTATATCATCTCGGGCGAGAGAGGCTCGGGAAAAGAGTATATCGCAGATATTTTTGCCAAGGCGCTCATGTGCGAAAACAGGACGGAAAAAGACGGTGTCCTTGAGGCCTGCGGAAGCTGCCCCTCCTGCATAAAGGCGATGTCAAAGAGTCATCCCGATATCATTACGGTAACGCATGAAAAGCCTGCGATCATAAGCGTTGACGAGGTCAGGCAGCAGCTGAACGGCGATATAATGATAAAGCCCTACGAGAGCAGGTACAAGGTCTACATAATTCCTGATGGAGAGAAGATGAACATACAGGCCCAGAACTCTTTTTTAAAGACGCTCGAGGAGCCGCCTTCATACATTGTCATCATCATTCTAACGGAGAATCTGAACGCTTTTTTACCCACGATAATCAGCAGATGCATCCACCTTCCGATGAAGCCGGTGGGGGACGACATCATCAAAAAGTACCTCATGGAGAAGTGTCACGTTGTCGATTATAAGGCAGAGCTGTGCGCTTCTTTTGCCAGAGGGAACATGGGAAAGGCGATTGAGCTTGCCTCCGGCGAGAGGTTTGAGGCGCTGGGGAACGAGACGATAGACCTCATTTCGAGGCTGGAGCGACTTGAAATCCACGATATGATGGAGCGCGTAAAGCTGATGCTTGCGCCTTCAGAAGAGGGTGAGAAGAATGCCAAAAAGGGCATAGATATGCGGCAGTATGAGGATTTTATGGATATTCTCGTATTTCTTTTCCGGGACATGCTGGTGTACAAGGCGACCGGGGACGATGCTCACTTGATTTTCACTGACAAGGTATCGTATATTAGTAGTGTTACCAAAAAATGCAGTTATGAGGACATTAATTGCATCATCGAAGATCTGAACACGGCCAGGAGCCGGATCTCTTCGAATGTAAATATAGAGTTGGCCTTAGAGCTCATGCTCATAGGCATAAAGGAGCATTTATGACAAAAGTAATCGGCGTAAGATTCAGGTCTGCCGGCAAGATATATTTCTTTTCACCGGGGAAGTATACGATAAAAAAGGGAGACCATGTCATCGTCGAGACGAGCCGCGGCGTGGAGTACGGCACCGTGGTATCGGATCCAAGGGATATCGAGGATGATAAGGTGATAAAGCCGCTTAAGACGGTTCTTCGCACCGCAAGCACCAAGGACGACGAGCAGGAGGCCTCCAACAGGGAAAAAGAGAAGGAAGCCTTCAGGGTCTGCATCGAGAAGATCAGAAAACACGAGCTGGATATGAAGCTCATCGATGCGGAGTACACCTTTGACAATAACAAGATACTCTTTTACTTCACGGCTGACGGGAGGATTGACTTCAGGGAGCTGGTAAAAGATCTCGCGAGTGTGTTTAAGACAAGGATTGAGCTGAGGCAGATAGGTGTCAGGGACGAGACCAAGATAATAGGAGGCTACGGCATCTGCGGAAGGCCGCTTTGCTGCCACTCCTACCTCTCGGATTTTGTTCCGGTGTCCATCAAGATGGCCAAGGAGCAGAGCCTCTCGCTCAACCCCACGAAGATATCGGGTGTGTGCGGAAGACTCATGTGCTGCCTGAAGAACGAGGAGGATGTCTACGAGGAGCTGAACCGCAAGATGCCGGGAATCGGAGATTTCTGCACAGCCAGGGACGGGCTCTCCGGCGAAGTGAGCTCAGTCAATATCCTCAGGCAGACCGTTAAGATACTGGTGAGCGTCGACGACGAGAAGGAAGTCCACGAGTACAAGCTCGAGGAGCTTGAGAACATCCGCAAGAAACAGAAGAAAAAGACGAATGGCGGCAAGAAGAACTCTCAGGAGGATGCTGAGATAAAAGAGCTGGAGAAGCTCGAAAAGATAGAGAAGCAGGAAGGAAAAGCCAAGTCCTATGACAGTTGAGCTAAAGGGCAAAGAGCGGCTGGACGACCTTGAGAGGAATGGCCTTAAGATAATCCAGGATCCCGGGAGGTTCTGCTTTGGAATGGACGCGGTGCTCTTATCGGGCTTTGCAGCAGCCCCTGAGGGCGGGAGAGTCCTGGATCTGGGCACGGGGACGGGGATCATACCGATCCTGATGTCTGCCAAGACGAAGGCGAAAGAGCTCATCGGGCTCGAGATCCAACAAGAGAGTGCGGACATGGCAGAGCGGAGCGTAAAACTCAACGATCTTTGCGACAGGGTAAAAATAGTACACGGTGACATTAAGGAGGCAGGGCAGATTTTTGACGCTGCCTCTTTTGACGTAGTTACGAGCAATCCGCCGTATATGATAGGCGGCCACGGACTTCAGAATCCCGATGCGCCAAAGGCGATCGCGCGGCACGAGATAATGTGCGACCTTCGGGATGTTGTAGCCGCTGCAGCGAGGCTCCTTAAGAGCGGTGGCAAGTTCTACATGGTACACAGGCCGTTCCGCCTTGCGGAGATCATGGTCGTGATGCACGAGATGGGGCTTGAGCCAAAGAGGATGCAGCTGGTGTACCCGTTTATTGACAAGGAGCCCTCTATGGTGCTGATAGAGGGGGCGCGCGGCGGCAAGAGCCGCATCACGGTGGAGAGGCCCCTCATAATATATGAGGCGCCCGGCAGGTACACACGGGAGATTTACGATATCTACGGGTACTGAGGGGGCCGGACTATAGGCCCTGCGAGAGATAAATCATTTATTTCAACACCTCTCATGGTAAAGGCATCTGAACTGTATTGTAATTTTGACAGGAGAAATTCTATGGCTGGGAAACTATTTCTTTGTGCGACGCCGATTGGGAATCTGGAGGATATGACGTTCAGGGTGCTCGAGACCTTGAAGAGCGTCGATTTGATCGCGGCGGAGGATACCAGGAACAGCATAAAGCTCTTAAGTCACTTCGATATACATACGGAGATGACGAGCTACCATGAATACAATAAGTATGATAAGGCGCAGTTTCTGATCGGGAAGATGCAGGAAGGGCTGAATGTTGCTCTCATCACTGATGCGGGGACGCCGGCGATATCGGACCCGGGAGAAGTGCTGGTAGCTGAGTGCCGGGGGGCTGGGATTGTTGTGACATCGCTCCCCGGGCCTGCGGCCTGTATCACGGCACTGACACTCTCGGGACTTCCGACGAGACGCTTTTGCTTTGAAGGGTTTCTGCCTTCAGCCTCCGGGGACAAGAAGGGAAGAAACCGTATCCTTGAGGACCTTGTAGATGAGAGCAGGACTATCATCATCTACGAAGCTCCGCACCACCTGCGTGCAGCTCTTGATGATCTGTACGGATTTCTCGGTGAGCGCCGCCTATCCATCTGCCGCGAGCTCACCAAGAAGTTTGAGGAAGTCAGACCGACGACGCTCTCTGAGGCGATTTCTTTTTATAAAGATAACGAGCCCCGTGGCGAGTACGTCCTCGTGATAGAGGGAAAGAGCCTCTCCGAGCAGGACGAGGAGAAGCGCCACCTGTGGCATGAGATGAGCATCGAGGACCACATGAAGTTCTACGAGGATCAGGGCATCGACCGCAAGGAAGCCATGAAGAGAGTCGCCAAAGACCGCGGCGTAGGAAAAAGAGATGTCTACAACGCACTGCTGAAGTAAATTGTAATTTTTATATAAATTGCACTAAAAAATCTTGTTAAAGGTTTGACTTTGTAGTATAAATGAAGTATCGGCGCTAAATTGCGAGAACGTAAAATTATAAAGAAAAGAGGTTACTAAATGGCAAACATCGATTTAACCAAATATGGTATTACCGGAACAACTGAGATCGTTTACAACCCGTCTTACGATTTCCTTTACAACGAGGAGATGAAGCCTGAGCTTACAGGTTATGAGAAGGGTGTTGAGACAGAGCTTGGTGCTGTCAATGTTATGACAGGTATCTACACAGGACGTTCACCTAAAGATAAGTACATCGTTATGGATGAGAACTCCAAGGATACAGTATGGTGGACAACCGACGAGTACAAGAATGACAACCACCCTATGACAGAGGATACATGGGCTAAGGTTAAGGAGATTGCCAAGAACGAGCTTTCAGGCAAGAGACTTTTCGTGGTTGATGCTTTCTGCGGCGCCAACAAGGATTCCCGCATGGCAGTTCGTTTCATCGTTGAGGTTGCATGGCAGGCTCACTTCATCAAGAACATGTTCATCCAGCCCACAGACGATGAGCTTAAGTCCTTCGAGCCCGATTTCGTAGTTTACAACGCTTCACTTGCCAAGGTTGATGACTATAAGGCACTTGGCCTCAACTCCGAGACATGTGTAGCATTCAACATCACAAGCCGCGAGCAGGTTATCATCAACACATGGTACGGCGGAGAGATGAAGAAGGGTATGTTCTCAATGATGAACTACTACCTTCCTCTCAAGGGCATGGCTTCAATGCACTGCTCAGCCAACACAGATATGGAAGGCAAGAACACAGCTATCTTCTTCGGCCTTTCAGGAACAGGTAAGACAACTCTTTCAACAGATCCCAAGAGACTCCTCATCGGTGATGACGAGCACGGCTGGGATGACAATGGAGTATTCAACTTCGAGGGCGGGTGCTACGCCAAGGTTATCGGCCTTGACAAGGACGCTGAGCCTGATATCTACAACGCTATCAAGAGAGACGCTCTTCTTGAGAACGTAACAGTTGACGGAAACGGCAAGATCGACTTCAACGACAAGTCCGTTACAGAGAACACACGTGTTTCTTATCCTATAAACCACATTGAGAACATCGTTCAGAAGGTTAACAAGATCTCTGCAGGTCCTGATGCCAAGAACGTTATCTTCCTCTCAGCTGATGCATTTGGAGTACTTCCTCCAGTATCGATCCTCACACCTGAGCAGACTCAGTATTACTTCCTGTCAGGCTTCACAGCTAAGCTTGCCGGAACAGAGAGAGGAATCACAGAGCCTACACCTACATTCTCAGCTTGCTTCGGACAGGCATTCCTTGAGCTTCATCCCACCAAGTACGGCGAGGAGCTCGTTAAGAAGATGGAGAAGAGCGGAGCCAAGGCTTACCTTGTAAACACAGGCTGGAACGGAACAGGCAAGAGAATCTCCATCAAGGATACGCGTGGAATCATCGATGCTATCCTGAATGGTGACGTATCCAAGGCTGAGACCAAGAAGATCCCGATCTTCGACTTCGAAGTTCCTACATCACTTCCCGGAGTTGATCCTGCAATCCTTGATCCCAGAGATACATATGCAGATGCATCTGAGTGGGAGACAAAGGCTAAGGATCTCGCTGAGAGATTTACCAAGAACTTCAAGAAGTATGAGGGCAACGATGCTGGTAAGGCACTTGTGTCTGCAGGTCCCAAGCTCTGATACTGCGTTGAATTAACGGATTCTTTATAAAAATACAAGGCGTTGTGTCTTTTATGGCACAGCGCCTTTTTTTTACATATTTATGAAAAAATGTATACGTAAATGAGTGGCGATGCTGACAGACAGTGCCGGGAACGTCGGCATCGCTACTGTTATGTCTTTCAATATTAACGAAATAACGTCTAAAATTTTGTCAAGCATTTTCTTTAAAATTCTGAATTTATAAACTTTTCACTTTGAACATCAAAATTTAAGAAACCAGTGATTTTGCGGCTTTCGAAGGATAACAAGCGGTTGTGTTTATAAAAATTTTATGTTTTTTTTTTTTTTTTTCTTAATGGATTTTTGGTTTACCGTTAACGATAATAGTACTGTGACCCTTAAGGGTCAAACTATTTGACTTTCACAACACCAAATAGTATCCGGAACAGTTCAGGGTAACTTCGCTATTCCATTGTATGAAACACATGAGAAGCGCGAAGTTACCTCCGGACAGTTCCAAACACCAGATGGCGCAGTGCCGGAGGCCTGATGTCATTTGGAAAACCACAAACATTCAATTCGCTTCCTTTCTTGCGTGTGTGAGGAGCGGGAATGTCTGAAAACTACATGTTTGAAAGGAGAGTTATATGAGAAAGAAGCTGTTTGGAAAGCTGTTAAGCGTTGCCTTATCAGCGACAATGG
>JAFUYO010000049.1 GCA_017470505.1 Butyrivibrio sp.
CATTATCGAACTTCCTGCAGATGTATGCAAGTGAGCGAATCGGCCAGTTGTGGTAGTCCACAATCTGCATTTCAATGGTGACTGTTGTGTTATTGTTCAATATGACGACGATATCAAGCTGATACTCCTTGTTCTCAATGGTAGCACCTGGCGCGATGGGATTGTCAATTATGGCGCTTATTACATCTTCACGTTTGAGATGCAGCACTGAGCATATAAGCCTTATCAGTGTCTCTTTATCCCGCTGCAGGACCATCCTGAACAGGTAGTCGTTTGTCATACAGTATTTGAGCTTGCCTTTGGCAGCTTTGTAAAGGTATTCGGTTGCTTTTTTCTTAGCCATTTTGTCCTTTCCGCATTAATGCAGAATGGACGCGAGATTCTCATCTACATTAATACTATCACATTTTGGTGGGTTCTTAAATGCTTGAATCGTTGACGAAACGCCGTGGAATTCAAAGATTTGTGTGGAATAAGTGCGCTGCGATGAGCGCCTGATTATCCGTTCAGAAGATATATTAGCATATTTTACAGGACATGTCACTAGGAATATCAGAAAATATAAAAAGTTTATTATTAGTAGTTCTAACCAATGTTTAAATATCAGAAGAAGTGACATTATTAATAGGTGACTATTCAGAAAGCGACATCAATCACAGTTTCGAGGTAGTCGGAAAAGACACGCAAGGAATGCGTACACCTACTACTACTCAGAGGATACAACACTTGCAAATGGCAGCAGGAAGTATGCGGGTGATGTGGTAGAGAATACTGACAAGCCTGTTTCCGGAACAGTTATCAGGGTAGAAGTGAAAGTGGTTTGCTCAGACAAGAGTCCTTACACATCGACTTCGTCAGAGTCTCTGCTTGAGGGCAACTACCGTATAATCGCATCGGGCATGGACATCTCGAAGTACACTGTCAAGGTGAAGGATCCTTCAAAGCTGGCCTACAACGGCGGAAGCGATGTAGAGCTCCTCAAGGAGGAAGACCTCGAGATCTCTTATAAGGCCAAGGGCCAGACAACCCCGACAGTCCTCTCATCATCTGACTACGAGATTGTTTCGATAACCAACAACAGGTTCATCGGAACAGCTACAGTCACAGTAAGAGGCAAAGGCGCCTACGGCGGAACCAAGACATTTACGTTCAAGATCGCAGCCAGGAGCCTTAAGTGATGCTTGTGGTGACAGGCTTAGGGATAATGGTAAGTAGCACCTAAGTGATGCCGCTTGATGTTCACAACAGATCGGACAATTTAATCAGGTAAACAATCTTGAGGGGATGCAGTGCCGGAGTGCACGCATCCCCTCATAACATGTAAAAGGCGCGGCTGAACTTCTATTCAACCGCGCTATTTATGATAGGAGTTTATTTGAGTTTGCTACTGGTTTTTTGTCTTGAAGAGTCTTGCCCATCGGTCAATCCCGTAGAGCCTGTCTTCGTCCGTTGCCAGGGTATTGTGTTACTTTGAATACTTCAGGATATCTTCCAGAGGGACATCGGTGAGTTCAGCGATTTCTTCAGGAGACTTGCCCTTGCTTAACATCTTATTTATGAGGTGGGCTTTGCCAATATTGACACCGCGCTCTTCACCGATGGCGATACCGCGCTCTTCGCCAATGGCGATACCGCGCTCTTCGCCAATGGCGATGCCACGCTCTTCACCGATGGTTATACCATCCTCGAGAGCTTCTTCCCTTATAGAATTCATATGACTCTTAAAATTGTACTCAAAAAGACTATACATAATTATTGCCCTCCTTTCCTTTTCCAGAAAATCTTTAAGGATATCGTGTTTAATACAATAATCGATGGCATCGTCGACAGCTTTCTTCTCTGGACGATTTTTCTTGTACTGTTGAATCTTGTCGTTAAAGAATGCGTAATCTCTGAGCGTCTTGGAGTTTTTCATAAGCTCGGAATTGTTGCCTTGGTGAATGTTGAGCACCCTCACAGTAAGTTCAAGCTCGTCGGATGCTCCGGCATACAGGTCTGAGAGCTTGTATGTAACCTCTTCCGGAAACTCTTTTTCACCGTTGTAGAAAACAACAAAATGAGGAGCCGGGATACTAAGTCTTTTTTCGCGATAGAGCTCGTTTTCATCAATGATCTGCGAATAGAGACTGCTCACATAAAACAGACACCTCAGAGGAATGTTCGGACAGATAGTTGATTGGTGCTCGTACAAATTTAATGACGTGTCGATAATAAATGACAGATCATTATGATAGCCCAGGTAAATTGCGTTGTCCAAGGTGTTGATGATCAGCTCGTTGGGGTCATCATAGTTAGAGTGATTAAGCGCGTTGTAGAGTTCAAGTAACCTCTTTTTGTCATTGAAGAGTCGCCTGAAAGTTGTGTCCTTGAGCAGTCTGTTGATCCTCGGCCATCTGAGGAGTTTGAATATGAAGTTGTTTTTTAATGCCATTTTTTGTCCTTTCCGCATTAATGCAGAAAAGGCTCGAGATTCTCATCTACATTAATACTATCACATTTTGGAAGATAATTTAATGCTTGAATCGTTGGCGAAACGCCACGGAATTCAAAGATTTGTGTCGGATAAGTACGCAGTGATGAGCGCCTGATTACCCGTGCAGATATTATATTATCATAGTTTGCTGTAGATGTCACTATGGAATTCGGAAAACATATCCAAACATATCTCATTACAACTCAAAAAAATTTCTTTCTTTTGGCGGAATTGTTTATAATACAGATATACATAACCGTTTATTGAGGAGGCAGAAATGGAAAACAGACCAATTGGAAGGAAGAAAAACGTTGCAGAAGGCGGCTCGGGCGTCCACAAGAGAGACGAGGTTGTGGGCGGAGGCCCTGTCGGGAACAGCAACGGATATTCAGGAAGAGGCGGATCGGGCGCAGGGAGCGGACCTCAGAGATCGTCCGGAGGCAGAAGCCCTCTTTTTATGATAATTGTCGCGCTGGTGCTGATACTGGGAGGAGGCGGCGGAATATCGTCGTTCCTCGGAGGAGGCCTTGGAGGCAGCGACCAGTACACGGACACAACTGGCCAGTACCCGGGCAATGCAGGTGGAAGCAATGGAATGACGTCGGGACAGAGCGCCGGGACGACAAGCCAGAGCACAGGCACAAGTGGGACGGGCTCACAGTCATCATCAGGCACCTCGTCCTCGATGGACATGATAGGCTCGCTCCTTGGCGGGCTCTCGTCCTACAGCGGCGCGACAAGCGGAGCATCCGCGGCCTGGAGCGAGACCCCGAACACCGGCAAGCTCAACACGCAGGTTGCGAGCGCGGCAAGGGCAAAGCGCACCGTCATAAAGGGAGACGGCGAAGATATCGTGACCATCATGGTCTATATGTGCGGAGCTGACCTTGAGTCCAGGAGCGGAATGGCATCGCGCGACCTTCAGGAGATGCTCGCAGCGGACATTGGCGATAATGTCAATCTTCTTATTTATACAGGCGGAGCAAAGCAGTGGCAGAACAACGTCGTGTCTTCATCCACGAGCCAGATCTATCAGATTAAGGGCGGGCGGCTCCAGCTGGTAAAAGACAACCTCGGCAACACGCCGATGACAAAGCCCGACACGCTCTCTTCCTACATCAAGTGGGCAGCAGCGAACTATCCCGCAAACAGGAATGTCCTGATCTTCTGGAACCACGGCGGCGGTTCGACAGGCGGCTACGGGTACGACGAGAAGTTCCCGACTGCCGGCTCCATGTCGCTTGCAGGGATCAACAACGCCCTCAAAAACGGCGGCGTAAACTTTGACTTTGTCGGCTTTGACACGTGCCTGATGGCGACCGTTGAGAACGCGCTCGTCGTCTCGAACTACTCGGACTACCTCGTTGCCTCCGAGGAGACCGAGCCCGGCGTCGGCTGGTACTACACGGACTGGCTCACGGCTCTTTCGCGGAACACGTCGATGGAGACCATACAGATTGGCAAAAGCATCATCGACTCCTTTACGAGCGCCTGCGAAAAGACCTGCCCCGGGCAGAAGACGACTCTTTCCCTGATAGACCTCTGTGAGCTGTCACAGACGGTTCCCGCAGAGCTTGCAAATTTTTCAAAAAATACTTCACAGATGATTGAGAACAGCGACTTTAGCGCAGTTTCCAACGCGCGCAGCAGCACGAGGGAGTTTGCGTCGTCATCGAGGATCGACCAGATTGACCTCGTGGATTTTGCCCTCCGCATGGGCACGCCCGAGGCAAAAGAGCTCTCGGACGCCTTAAAGAGCTCGATCAAATACAACAGGACCAGCTCCAACATGACAAACGCCTATGGACTCTCCATCTACTTCCCATACCAGAAGGCGAGCAAGGTGGACTCGATGGTCGATCAGTATGAGGACATCGGAATGGATCAGGACTACGCGAAGTGTATACAGAGCTTTGCGTCCATGGGAGTTGCGGGGCAGGTAGCATCGGGCGGCACCCAGTCTGCAATGCCTTCTATCTTTGGCAGCATGACAGGCTCGTCCGCGCAGGGGGATTCGTCGGCAGAGCTGATCGGCGCGCTCCTCAGTACGTTCATGACAAGTGACTTCTCGAGCATTGACGGCCTTACCACATCCAATACCTCTTTTATCGGAAAGAGCCTGGACGTAAATAAGGCGGCAGAATATATAGCAAATAACCGCCTCGACCAGTCGGCGCTCATCTGGACCACGAACGCCGAGGGCGATGACTGCATAACGCTCACTGAGGATCAGTGGAAGATGGTCCACGACCTCCAGCTCAACATGTTCTACGATGACGGCGAAGGCTACGTTGACCTTGGAATGGACAATGTGTTTGACTTTGACGATGAGGGCAATCTCCTGTCGCAGACTGACAAGACCTGGGTCACGATTGACGGACAGGTTGTCGCTTATTATGTGATCGATGTGCAGGGCACGCAGGACAACTACGCGATAACGGGAAGAGTTCCCTGCCTTTTGAACGGCGACAGGTGCAACCTGATCCTGGTCTTTGATTCAGCGCACGAGGACGGATACATCGCGGGCGTAAACTACGACTACGTCGAGGGCGAGACTGAGACTGTCGCCAAGAATCTGACGGAGCTGGCAGCGGGCGATGAGATCGACTACCTCTGCGACTACTACACCTACGATCAGAAGTATGACTCGACGCACCCCCTCGGAAACACCTACACCGTTTCAAAGGATATGTCGGAGATGGTAATAAACAACACTAAAGTCGGCGACGGCAGAGTTCTTGTGACCTACAGGTTCACGGATATCTACGGTGAGAACATGTGGACCAACGCGCTTAAGTACTGATGAAGTGAAGCGGTCGTGAGCAGACAGAGTTTCCGGGAAGATGAAATGTATGCAGATCAAATACAGCTATTGTTAACTTGATTACAGGAGATAAGAATGTCAAAAATGGAAGGACTGACAACGCTGTGCTACATAGAGCGCGGGGATGAGTATCTCATGCTCCACCGCGTATCCAAAAAGAACGACATCAGCAAGGACAAGTGGCTCGGTGTCGGCGGGCACTTCGAGGACAACGAGAGCCCGGAGGAGTGCATGAAAAGAGAGATCTTCGAGGAGACGGGCTACGACATACCGCTTGTTGAGCTGAAATACCGCGCGATCATAACCTTTATCTCCGACCGCGGCGACTACGAGCTGATGTCCCTCTTTACCGCAGCCTGTCCCGGCGGCGAGCCAAAAAAGTGCGAGGAGGGAGAGCTTGTCTGGATCCCGAAAAAGGCTGTCTATGACCTGAACCTCTGGGAGGGCGACAGGATCTTTTTCAGACTCCTTGAAGAGAGCGATGAGTTCTTTTCCCTGAAAATGGCGTACGATAAGAATGATAGGCTCAAGGAAGCGGTCCTTAACGGGAAGGCATTGAAGCTTGATTAGCGGGATTTATTTTTGGGAAAAACGCAGCAGGCACTGCAGAGAGATATTGCAGACGGTTACTGTTCGGTCGGCAGCAGGATGAGCCTGGAGAACCAAACACAGCTATGGAAGAAAAATCAAGAGACTACCTGGCGGGGAGGCTTCGAGACCTCGCAACCAGGGCATATATGAATAACTTTGTGACGGCGACGGACTTTTTGTCGGTGTCGGAGCTTGCCACATTTCATCAGATACTATCCTCTGATGGCGTGCCTGCTGCCGTGCATGAGTACTGCGGCGCGAGGTACGTTATTTACGGCGGGTACGAGGATGCGGAGAGGGCAGAGGTATGCTTTCTTCCAGGGTACATGGATGAGGAGTCGTTTCTTTTGTCGGAAAAAAGTGCGCCGACGGTCCTAAACTGCGTTCGCATAACGCCGGTAAATGCGAAGTTCTCGGATGAGCTGACCCACAGGGACTACCTCGGCGCCCTCATGAACATGGGGATTGAGAGAGACCAGATCGGTGATATTCTCACGGATGAACATAAGGCGAACGTCTTTGCGACGCCGCGCGTAGCTGCCCTCATGGAAAAAGAACTGATAAGGATAAAGCACACATCTGTGAAATGCACTGTGGTGAGTCCTTCTGAGTGTGATATCCGCCCCGGGTTCAGGGAAGAAACTGGGAGCGTCGCGTCCGAGAGGATCGATGCAATCCTCGCCCTGGTCTATCGCCTGTCGCGCTCCGAAGCCCAGAAGCTGATAGAGTCCGAGTCGGTCTTTATCGATGGGCGCACGGCCTGCAGCGGAGGGTACGACCTGAAGGCAGGATCAAGGGTCTCTGTCAGAGGCCACGGCAAGTTCATCTACGACGGTCCCGAGGGCACGTCCAGAAAAGGACGGCTCTTTGTAAAGGTCAGGGTCTTCATCTAAGGAACTGTAGCGAAATAACTTGAACATTGTAAAATGTTCAGTTAATTCTGCTACAGTTCCTGACATTCAGATGAGCTTCTCAACGCAGGAAGCTACATTTTCCATCTTCTCTGTGGGCTCGAACCTGGCAACAACGTTGCCCTCTCTATCGATGACGAACTTGGTGAAGTTCCACTTGATGTCAGGATTGTTTTTGTAATCCTTGTCTATTTTCTTGAGCATTACGCTCATAGCGAGCGCTGAAGGCCCCTTGCCGAAGCCCTCGAAGCCCTTCTGCTCCTTTAAGAATTTGTAAACAGGGAGCTGATTCTCGCCGTTTACATCAGACTTCTTCATCTGAGGGAACTGAGTGTTGTAATGCAGTGTGCAGAACTCATGGATCTCATCATCTGTTCCGGGTGTCTGTCCTGCGAACTGGTTGCAGGGGATGTCGAGAACCTCAAACCCCTGGTCGTGGAACTTCTCATACATTGCCTCGATGTCCTTGTAGTGAGGAGTGAAGCCGCACCCTGTTGCCGTGTTGACAACGAGGACAACCTTGCCCTTGTACTGCTCAAGTGAAACCTCATTTCCCTGTCTGTCTGTTACTGAAAAATCATAAAATCCCATTTCTAATTCCCTCCGTTTCTGGTCGTAATCCCGGCGTTCTCCGCGCCAATATGTTGATTGATATATTATTGAAGTATATTTCAGAAATCCGCTTGTACTGCGGATTTCGTGAGAACATGATTCAGAAGGCACTGTCTATATTATATATCGGCTGCGTGCGTTCTGCTCATTGATTTAATCAGATTATATTGCACGCAATCTAAATTGTCAACCCCATTCCATCATTTTTTTTCCATACAGATATATGAAAACGGATAAATAACTCAATCTGCTGAATTATATCCGCACGAAACCACACCTGAGCCAATACAAATACAGATAAAAGGCGCTGATTCCCGTTTTTATCCGCACAGGTACATACTTGCTTATCGCTTTATGGTATACTGATAACAGCGTGCAGACAACTTGAGTATTTCATTCAAGATGTCTGCGGATAATTACAGGAGGCGCCATGATATACAAGCAGTTTAACATAAATGAAACCGGGTCGCTAAAGGGCGGAGCGAAGCTGACCGTCTACATCCAGGAGCCCACAGACGCACTTAAGATAAAAGAAAGGCCCATCGTGCTACTGTGTCCCGGAGGGGGCTACGCCTACACCTCTGACAGGGAGGCGGAGCCGGTAGCGCTGTCGTTCCTCTCTAAGGGATATCACGCCGCGGTGCTGCGGTACTCGTGCGCGCCGGCGACATTTCCGACCTCGCTCTTTGAGCTCGGGAGGGCAATTCTTATCATAAGAAGAAACGCAGAACAGTGGCACATCAAAAAAGATGCAATAATCGTCCAGGGCTGTTCGGCGGGGGGCCATCTTGCGGCCAGCTTCGCCTGCTTCTGGAGGGAGGATTTCCTCTCTGAGGGCCTCTCTCTCCCCTCTTCAGAAAAAGAAAATCTCCGTCCCAACGGGCTTATCCTGTGTTATCCCGTCATCACGTCGGGTGAGCACGCGCACAGAGGCTCCTTTGAAAACCTCCTAGGCGGCAGGTACGACGAGCTTCTTGATAAGGTTTCACTTGAAAACTCTGTTAATGAAGATGTTCCCAGGACCTTCATCTGGCACACCTTCACTGATCAGTCTGTTCCCGTTGAGAACTCGCTTCTTTTTGCTTCGGCTCTTCGCCGCAAGATGATCAGTACCGAGCTCCACATCTTCCCGGACGGGTGCCACGGCCTTGCCCTCGCAAACGAGCTGACCATGGGCAATGAGTCAAAAGAGGTCACGAAGAGCGCAGGAGTCTGGACAGAGCTTGCCGCAACCTGGATGAAGGACTACGGCTTCGGAAACTGAGGAAATCATGGGTAATACGATAGTTTTTGACCTGGAATGGAACCAGGGCAACGCACCCTACACAAGGGATGACGGCAAGACGCTCACCTTTGAGATAGTCGAGATCGGTGCGGTAAAACTTAATGAAAAAAAGGAAAAGATAGGCGAGTTCTCCAGGCTGATAAAGCCGCAGATCCACAGGCACATGCACAGGATAACCGGAAGGCTGATCCATTTGTCGATGGAAGACCTCATGGGCGGAGACCCGTTTGAGGAGGTGGCACAAGACTTCCTCTCCTGGTGCGGGGAGGATGTGATGTTCTGCAGCTGGGGACCGCTCGACCTTACTGAGTTCCAGAGGAATCTGGATTTCTTCGGCCTGCCGCTTTTATCGGACAGACCGATCGGCTTTTACGACGCGCAGAAGCTCTACAGCATTGCGTACGACGATGGCAAGTCCAGGCGAGCCCTTGAGATGGCTGTCGACGAGCTTGGCATCAAAAAGGACATCCCCTTCCACAGGGCGCTCTCGGATGCCGAGTACACCGCCAAGATCTTTGCGACCTTTAATGACCGCGTCCTTCAGAAGATCTCTTTTGACACGTACGTGACTCCCCGCACTAAAAAGCAGGAGATAAAGATAATCTTCGACAACTACGCCAAGCACATATCGAGGGAGTTTGACAGCAAGGAGGCGCTCCTTGCCGACAGGGACGTCATGAGCACCAAGTGCTACATCTGCCGCAGGAACATCCGCAAGAAGATAAAGTGGTTTTCGCCAAACGGAAAGCACTACTATTCGGTGGCCTTCTGCGACGAACACGGCTTTATGAAGGCCAAGGTCCGGATAAAAAAAGCCGAGGACGGCAGGCTCTACTCGGTAAAGACCTGCAGGTTCATCACGCCCGAGGACGTGGAGGACATGAAAAATAAACAGCGCAAAATGAAAAAAAGACAAAAGCCCTGATGCGGCTAATGTCTTTTTTTATTTAAATCTGCCGGAGCGGAACTTCTTTTTCATGAACTCCTTCTTGCGGCGGTTGTAGCGGATGCGGTCGCTTCGCGATGTGATCGTGGTGTTGGAGAGAATCCTTGAAATGAGGGAGCCGATGATGGTGACGACGATGACAAACCCAAGCAGTATGAGGATCAGGATCTTGACGTTTAAGTAGATGGTCCTCCTTCCCTGCGGAAGGCTCCCTTCGCCTGCGGGGGGCAGCTTGTTGTAGCAGACGTAGGCGCATCCTATAGGGGCGCCGCCAAAGGTGTAAGAAACCCTGGCGATAGCGGTCGGGTTGTTTTCGCGCTCACTCTCTGTCAGGTCGTAGCTGATCTCGTACCCGGTATCCTCGATAGCGGAGGTTCTTGGGAGGATCATCATGTCAGCCGCACTGAGCTTTAAGATTGTTCCGCTGCGCCCGAAGATATCGCTCTCCGACTCGAAAAAGAGGGAGTCGCCAGGCATATATCTCGTATCATTATCTTTGATGTTAACCGCGTGAAAATTGTTAAAGCCGTAGTTTAAGAGCGTCACAGTGTCCGTGAACTGTGACGGCGACTCCTCCATAAAGACGACACAGACAAGGCGCATTCCGTCGCGCTCGGCGCAGGTTACAAGCGTCTCTCTTGCGAGGTCCGTGTAGCCGGTCTTGCCGCCGAGGACTCCTTCACAGGCAATCTCACCGGTGATGAGCTTGTGCTTGTTGTTCAGGTAAAAATCGTCGGGCTGTGTGGCGGTCGCGGTGAAGTGATAGCGCGGCGTATTTCCCACCTTGCACAAAAGCTCATTTGAGAAAAAAGCTTTTGAAATAAGTGCAAGGTCGTAGGCGCTGGTGTAGTGATCCTCATCCTGAAGGCCGTTGGTGTTGGCAAAATGCGTGTCGGTGCACCCAAGCTCTTTGGCCCGCTTGTTCATGAGGCTTACAAAGGATGAGATGCTGCCCGAAACATGCTCGCCCACTGCGTTTGCAACCTCATTTGCGCTGCCAACCATGATGCCGTAGAGGGCCTGCTCCATGGTGATCGACTGCCCGACGTCCATTCCTATGTTAGAGGCACCGGAGGGAACGCTGAATACCGCGTCATTTGAGAAGGTTACCATATCAGAGAGCGATGAGTTCTCGACCGCGAGAAGACAGGTCATGATCTTGGTTGTGCTGGCGGGGTAGAGTTGTTCGTGGATATTTTTGGCATAGAGGATGGTCCCCGTGTTTGCCTCCATCACGATGGCGCCCTCAGCAGTTATCTCGGGACCTGTCGGCCAGCCCTTTATATCGTTGGACTGGATTGGGAGCTCTTTTCGAAGAAGGGCTTCTGCCTCATAGTCACTTGCGGCAAGCGCAGAGGCACACGGCAAAAAAAGCCCTGTGATCAGGGCTGCGATTACAGCAATGATTCTGCAGGTATTCAGTTTGCGGCGTCCTGTTATTTTCATATTCTTACTAAATAATACAATACTTCCAAACTTCGGGCAAATGGTGTAAAATTCTTTTATAGGAAATACGGAGCAGAGAAAGAGATGCGTTTACGTAACATCGCTGGATCCCGTGAAGTCATCGCAGATAGCGATTTCACCATCAAGGATCCTCAGACGAAAAAAGGCTTATTTAAAAAAGAAGTTTTTGAAAATGACAATCCCATACACTTGGAGATAGGAATGGGCAAGGGGCGGTTTTTGATGGATATGGCATCACTCCACCCGGATATCAACTATGTGGGGATAGAGAAGTACTCAAGTGTTCTTCTCCGCGCAATCCAGAAACAGGAGCAGCTTCTTTTGCCGAACGTGAGGTTTATCCGGATGGACGCAGAGCTGATAACCGAGGTTTTTGCTCCGGGTGAGGTTGACAGGATTTATCTCAATTTCTCAGACCCCTGGCCCAAGGACAGGCACGCCAAGAGGCGCCTTCCATCGAGAGAGTTCCTCAGGCGCTACGACCGCATCCTTGTTCCGGACGGCGTGGTTGAGTTCAAGACTGACAACCGCGAACTGTTTGATTTTGCCCTCGAGGAGATAGAGCCCGCGGGCTGGACCCTTAACAGGGTGACATACGACCTTCACAATGATACCGATATGAACGGGGGCAATGTGATGACGGAGTATGAAGAGCGTTTTTCAAAGTTGGGAAACCCGATTTACAAATATATTATCAGCAGATAAAAACAGTAGACTATACTAAGGGGTCCACCGCAGGCGGTAACCCTTAGGATCAAAGAAAGGGGAGTAATAAATGGATTACACGTTAAACAGTCAAAATTTTGAAGAAGAAGTACTTAAGAGCAAGCTGCCGGTTCTGGTAGATTTTTCTGCAGACTGGTGCGGCCCCTGCAAGATGATGGCTCCGGTTATCGACGAGCTCGCAGATGAGAACGAAGGGGAGCTCAAGGTCGGCAAGATCAATGTAGACCAGGCACCTGACATAGCGCAGAAGTACAATGTAATGTCAATTCCGATGTTTGCTTTCTTCAAGAACGGCGAGGTTGTCGAGACTGCCGTTGGAGCACTGAACAAAGCTAAATTACAGGGAATCATCGACAAAGTGCTGGCTTAAAAGGCCAGCACTTTACTGTATCAGAGGTTTCTCAATGGCAGATAAGATTACAAATTTTGAGGAATACAAGAAAAAAGAATTGGGAATCGAGCCGGAGCGCCCGGAGATCGACCATGACGCTGAAAATGCCGGGGAGCAGGCGCCTAAAAAGGTGAGTGATGAGACCACCGGCTATATCCCCGTGACCGAGCACACCATGGAGATTGAGATAGAAGACCCCTTCCAGTTCCTCGATGAGAAGGAGAGGGAGGAGTACATCCTCCAGCGCCAGAAGGAGAGACGGGAGGCGGCAGGTAGCGAGCCTGATCGCAGGGATGAGAGATCAAAAGAAGCTCATCACAAGGACGAAAAGGCAAAGAGTGCCCGGGAGAGTTCCAATGAGCGCAAGGCAGCAAAAGAGCAGGACGACAGACGTCACGACCCCGCTATAAAAGGCGGCGAAGATCGAAATGGCAAGTCGTTAGGAAAGGCAGAAGATAGGCCGCGTGAGCACCGTAGCTCAGAAAATGCAGACGATAGGCCACATGAGCACCGGACCTCAGAAAATGCAGACGATAGGCCACATGAGCACCGGACCTCAGAAAATGCAGAAGATAGGCCGCGTGAGCACAGAGCTGCTGAAAAGACAGATGCTGCTGCAGGCGAGCATGCGCCCTCTCACAAAAAGGAGGAGACTCCCGAGGAGAGGCTTCGCCGCAGGCACAACGAACGGATAAGGCAGAAGCCATCCCGAGATGAGTTCGAAGACTCTACGCAAGAGGAAGACATAGACAAACGGAAGGCCGTACATACTGTGGAAAAAGGCTCAGCGGGAGGAAGGACTGACCGCTCCGGAAAGGAGAACTCTTCCGGACAAAGAGGCAACGATCATCACAGGAAGCCTGTGAAAGAGATTCGAAGGGATGATTACGAAGAGGATGACGACTACGATGAAGAAGTGAACGAGGATGATGGGAGTGATGACAGCGCCGGTATTGAGCTTGTTGTGCGAATCGCATCTGTCATCACGGGTATCATAATCCTCTCGTTCATAGCGCTTTTGGTAAAGACGAAGATCGTGGACAGATATGTCGTGCCTGAACCTGTGGAGGATGAGCGGGTAGAGACAGTGGCGATTGCGCTCCCCGAGGGCTACACCGGGAAAGACGATACTGTAGTGGTGTCGGGTGCAAGAAGTCTCAATCTGCGGACGGTGCCGAGCACAGGGAGCGATGACTCTGTGGCAGCAGTTGTAAGTGAGGGAGATGAGCTAAAGCGTATCGCAGTGAGCGACGACGGAAAATGGGCGCTTGTCGACTACGACGGACAGTACCTCTACGTGTCGATGAAGTACCTGGAAGTCAGATGATATGTATTCCTGAATTATATTTCAGAAATCCGCATGTACTGCGGATTTCGTGCGAATAAGGCACTGTAAATAAATAACTTCATAAAGATGCGCAGAATGAATTTTCATGTGCAAGGCGGAGGAAGAAGTCGTAGCGGGCTACGGCGACTGACGACAACGCAGTCATATGGGAATTCAGACAAGCAGATTAGGAAGTTATTTGTTTACAGTGCCTAAGATACAGAATGTAAATAGGCCCGCGACGAAGTCGCTCCAGGATGGCCTATTTCCAGACATCCAGAATGTTTCATTCAGGATGTCATAGTTCCTTACTTTCGCTGTGAGTGAAGGTATCCGTAGAATTTATCCAGGGCAGCAGAGAGATTATCGCTCGTGCGGCAGCAGCTCTCGACGTGCTCAATAACATCTTCGGATGAGATGGTTCCAGCATATTGGCTTACGACACCTGCGCATTCTTTTTCCAGGGCTGCGTAGTCCATGTTGACAAGGAGCCTGTCGCAGAGAGCGCTGACACATGAATACAGCGCAGGATACCGCTTTCTGACGATCTGAAACTCGTCGAGGATGCGCTCCCTGCTCTGAAGGCAGAAAAGGATGTAGATGGGTTCAACTATCTCGGGCGGCTCGATCTCATCCTCGTAGGAGCCGCTCTCATAGTCGCCACGGCTTGCGTAGTACTCGCAGATCTCCTGCACTAGGGCGCCTACTTTGTCGTTGCTATATAGTTTTTGAAGTTCTGAAATGATTTTTTCTTCCATGATTATATTTTAGCACAACTACCTTGGAGTTATATTATTATGAAGATTGGAATTTTTGATTCCGGGATCGGGGGGCTCTCCGTCTTAAACGAGGCCTACCACCAGCTGCCGGAGCAGGAGTTTATGTTTTACGCCGACACAGAGCATGTGCCCTACGGCGTCAAGACACCGGCGCAGATTCTGGATTACGCCGTAGAGATAACGGAGTTTTTGATAGATAAGGGCGCGGAGGCGATTGTCGTCGCCTGCAATACGGCAACGAGCGTCGCGATAAAAGAACTGAGGCGCCGCTACAGCCTGCCCATAATCGGCATGGAGCCCGCGGTAAAGCCCGCAGTTGAAGGAACCGAGAACAGGAGGATAATGGTCATTGCAACCCCCGTCACGATAAGGGAGGACAAGTTAAAAGACCTCCTCCACAGGGTAGACCAGGGCCACAGGGTCGACCTTCTGGCAATGCCGAGGCTTGTCGAGTTTGCGGAGCGCGAGGAGTTTGAGAGTGAGGCGGTGAAAAATTACATAAGCGGCCGGTTCTCGGCCTTTGACAAGAACGAGTACTGCGCACTTGTCCTGGGCTGCACCCACTTTAACTACTTTAAGAGCGCCTACAGGGAGTACTTTGGCCCGGATACCCTCCTCATCGACGGAAACCACGGAACAGTAAAGCATCTTGCTGATGTTCTCGGGTTACACGCTGATGACAATATATCCGAACTCACAGAGGAAAAACACAAGATATTGTGTTTACGAAATACCAAATATTTTTTCTCGGGACGGCGGATTGACGGCGGAGAAGAGCTGCAACACTTGAAAAGACTGCATTTGCGGCTTGAGAAAATGAGAAATATTTAGGCTTGAAAATGCCAATATAATGTATTATTATATCAATATCACCACAAGATATAGTAATTATGTTTCAGATTCACCGATGTGTCAGGCAACATATTGGACATATCGGTATTTTTGACCATAATTTACAGAAACTGTTGAAAAATTAGGGGGGTTCATATGAAGATCATCAAGAGAAGCGGCAAGGAAGTTGCATTTGACGGAAGCAAGATCGTTGCTGCTATTGAGAAGGCCAATCACGAGGTTACCGAGGAAAAGAAGCTCACTGACGGCCAGATCAGCGATATTGAGAGAGCGGTAGAGAAGCAGTGCGCATCTCTGACCCGCGCAGCCAGCGTGGAGGAGATTCAGGATATGGTCGAGGACGGCCTGATGAAATCCGGCAAATACGAGGTTGCGAGGAAGTACATCACCTACAGATACAAGCACGCACTTGTCAGGAAGTCAAACACGACAGATGAGCAGATCATGTCCCTCATCGAGTGCAGCAACGAGGAAGTGAAGCAGGAGAACTCCAACAAGAACCCCACAGTGAACAGCGTACAGAGAGACTACATGGCGGGTGAGGTGAGCAAGGATATCACAAAGAGATTTCTTTTGCCTGATGACGTAGTCAAGGCGCATGAGGAGGGGCTGATCCACTTCCACGACGCCGATTACTTCGCGCAGCACATGCACAACTGCTGCCTTGTAAACCTTGAGGACATGCTCCAGAACGGAACGGTCATCTCTGAGACCATGATCGAGAGGCCAAAGAGCTTTTCAACGGCCTGCAACATCGCAACCCAGGCCATCGCGCAGATCGCAAGCAGCCAGTACGGCGGGCAGAGCATCACGCTCTCACACCTCGTTCCCTTTGTTGACGTCAGCAGGCAGAAATTCCGCACGGAGGTCGCAAGGGAATTCGAGACAGCCGGCATGAAGATCAACAAGAAGCAGGTTGAAGAGATCGCAGAGATGCGTGTGAAAAAAGAGATAGAGAGAGGGTGCCAGGTTATCCAGTACCAGGTCATCACGCTTATGACCACCAACGGCCAGGCTCCTTTCATCACGGTATATATGTACCTCGACGAAGTGCCTGAGGGCCGGGTAAGAGAGGACCTTGCGATGGTCATCGAGGAGATGCTCAGGCAGCGCATCTACGGCGTAAAGAACGAGAAGGGCCAGCTCATCACTCCTGCTTTCCCCAAGCTCATATACGTGCTCGACGAGGACAACATCACAGAGGATTCCAAGTACTGGTACCTCACAGAACTGGCTGCGAAGTGCACAGCCAAGAGACTGGTACCCGACTACATTTCAGCCAAGAAGATGAAGGAGCTCAAAAAGGGTGATGTTTACCCCTGCATGGGCTGCAGATCCTTCCTCACACCCGACAACGAGGGCCTTGCTGAGGGCCTGTGCAACGCAGGAAACAAGGCAAAGGCCAAGAACTATACAGAAGGGTCGCACAAGTACTACGGCCGCTTTAACCAGGGCGTCGTAACCCTTAACCTCGTGGACGTAGCCTGCTCATCCTCCAAGGATGAGGACAAGTTCTGGCAGATCCTCGACGAGAGGTGCGAGCTCTGCTACAGGGCGCTGATGGCGAGGCACAACAGGCTCCTTGGAACGCCTTCGGACGTCGCTCCCATTCTCTGGCAGAACGGAGCGCTTGCCCGCCTGGAGAAGGGCGAAGTCATCGACCCGCTTCTTTTTGGCAACTATTCGACGATTTCACTCGGCTACGCAGGACTCTGCGAGTGCACGAGATACATGAAGGGCGTATCACATACAGACCCGAAGGGAAAAGACTTCGCGCTCAAGGTAATGCAGTTCTTGAACGACAAGTGCGCTGCCTGGAGAGCAAAAGAGAACATCTCCTTCTCGCTCTACGGAACGCCCTTGGAGTCCACAACCTACAAGTTTGCCAAGGCTCTGCAGCAGAGATTCGGCATCATCCCTGAGGTTACGGACAAGAACTACATCACCAACAGCTACCACGTACACGTAACCGAGCAGATCGATGCTTTCACCAAGCTCAAGTTCGAGTCCGAGTTCCAGGCTCTTTCACCAGGAGGCGCCATCAGCTACATCGAGGTTCCGGACATGAACAACAACATTGAGGCAGTCATCTCCGTCATGAAGTACATCTACGACAACATCATGTACGCTGAGCTCAACACCAAGTCGGACTACTGCCAGTGCTGCGGCTATGACGGCGAGATCAAGGTCATCACCGACACGGACGGCAAGCTCATCTGGGAGTGCCCCAACTGCGGAAACCGCGACCAGAACAGGATGAACGTCGCACGCCGCACCTGTGGCTACATCGGCACCCAGTTCTGGAACCAGGGCAGGACCCAGGAGATCAAGGAGAGAGTTCTCCACATGGCCAACCCGAAGCTGTGATTGCAGGTATCATTTTGCATTATGATCATTTATGGGACGGTTCTTTTTGGGACCGTCCTTTTTAGGAGCAGGTATGAACTACGGACAGGTCTATTACAACGATGTGGCCAACGGCGTGGGGTGCAGGACGGCGCTGTTTGTGAGCGGGTGCACGCACCACTGCAAAGGGTGCTTCAACGAGGTGACGTGGGACTTTAATTACGGTGAGCCCTACACAAAAGAAGTCGAGGATGATATAATCAAATCGCTTGAGCCGTCGTACATAGACGGGCTGACGATACTCGGCGGAGAGCCGATGGAAGTGGTGAACCAGAAGGTTGTTCGCTCGCTCCTTGAGCGGATAAAAAGAGAGGTTCCAAGGGCGACTATCTGGATCTACTCGGGCTACACCTGGGATGAGCTGACAGATAACAGCAACAGGCGCTGTCACAGCGAGGACACAATGCCGATACTCAGGATGCTTGACGTACTCGTGGACGGCGAGTTCATCGAGGAGAAGAGGGACCTGATGCTGCGCTTTCGCGGATCCTCCAACCAGCGGGTCATAGACGTACCTGCTTCACTCGATAAAGGCGAGATTGTGCTGTCCAGGTACAACGACAGGGAGACGTCGCGCATGATGTGATGTTAACGTTTTTGCAGTTTGTTTCGGGCAACTTCCCTTAAGCGCTTCCTGTGCACATCAGATATTTTTTATATTGAAAGAATTTGTAAAGATATCTTATCGCAATTGAAATTGTGACAGGGTATCTTTTTTAATTCTGTGAAAAAAGATTTCAGGGTTATTACAAATATTTCTCAAAGGTTTAATAATCATTTTAGAATATGTAGGGTATAATATTTTTATAAGATACAAGATGTTGTGGTTGGTTCAGGAGCTTCATTCGTACAAGGAGGTGCCTATGAATGTCGGGATGTTCACACAAAGTAATATTTCAAGCAACAACATCTATCCTGTGAGCAGCGCCTTATCCGAGTACAGCAGTGTCAAAGAGGAGAGTCCGCTGTACAAGTCCATTTCCTTTAAGGATATGCTTGACAACGCCTTACGGGAGGAGCTTATCAGGGGAAGGTAAGATAAGCTTAAGGAGGGTACGCCAATGTATAATGAAGCATATGCATTTGATGGCTCTTACGTCAAAAAAACCAATGTCGTAGATGCAGTTAAAGTGGGCGACAAATATGTTGACAGATCACGTGTAAAAGAGAGAGTTATAGAGTTTGCTTCGGTTTCAGTGATTTTGGGAGCACTTGCAACAATAGTTTTTTCGATTTTTGTCTGATAATCAGGGGTTCACCCCCATGATCGTTCGGCGCCTTGCTGCTCATATAGTGGCAAGGTGCTTTTTTTATTTCATTGAAATTGCTTAGCAGCTTTCCAATTCAAAATATTCAACATTTTTTACAATGTAAGCGTTTACATGCGTGCTGATTTTAGTGTAGTATATTACTATCAGAGCTTTTCTTTAATAGTCGCAAGATGGTTGCTGTCGGACTATTACCGGCAGATGGATCTTTTTTCCGAAAGGAGCCTTTAATGGGAGATGGGAAATTTGACCTTATAACCTTTGGAGAGATCATGCTGAGGCTGTCTCCACCTAATTACGAGCTTATGACCAGGGGAGATGTGTTTGATAAGAGGGCAGGCGGATCCGAGCTGAACGTGGCATCCGGCGTATCCCTCCTGGGGCTGCGCACGGGCGTTATCTCAAGGCTTCCGGCGAATGCGCTCGGGACCTATATCAAGAACAGAGTCAGGTTTATCGGGGTTTCAGACGATTATCTGATATATGATGACTCGCCGCAGGCGCGACTTGGTATTTACTACTACGAGAATGGCGCTGCTCCGCGTAAACCGTCGATCGTCTATGACAGAATGAACTCCTCCATCACGAGGATTTCTCTGGATGAGATTCCTGAGAGTGTCTACACAAATACCAGGATGTTCCACACGAGCGGCATCACTCTTGCGCTCAACGAGAACACGAGGGATGTGTCATGCGAGATGATCAAGCGCTTCAAGGAAAGCGGGGCGACGGTTTCTTTTGACTGCAACTACAGAGCCAATCTCTGGAGCGAGGAGGATGCCAGGAACACCATCAAGAGCATTCTGCCCTATGTCGACATTCTCTTCGTATCTGAGGAGACATCGCGCCGCATGATGCAGAAAGAGGGCGAGCTCTCCGATATTATGAAGAGCTACACGACAGATTACCCCGTAAAGATCGTCTGCACGACGCAGAGACAGGTCATCAGCCCGAGGAAACACAACTTTACTTCGACAATCTACAGTGCTGAAAGGGACGAGTTCTTCACAGAAGAGCCATACACAGACATTGATGTAATAGACAGGATAGGCTCAGGTGATGCCTATGTTTCCGGAGTTCTGTACGGACTGCTGAGGTACGGCGATCCCAAGAAGGCGCTGTACTACGGCAACGCGACATCCAGCGTCAAGAACACCGTGCCCGGAGACCTTCCGGCAACCGACCTTAAGACAATAGATTCGATCATCAAAAATCACCACACAGACGGTCCTGTAAGCGAGTTAAACCGCTGACCGTCTTCGAGAGACACTGGACAGACCGGTGTTTTTCATGAAAATGCCGAATTACGTTCGCCATAACGTATTTCCTTTATAAAAACCTCTAAAGTGTGGGAGTGATCCCGCGAAGACAGACCGGCTCCCACCGGTCTGTTTTTGTACTTGGAAAATGCTTGACATTACGCAGAATTACAGCTAAATTCAATTAATATTGTAAGTATCATACAGGAGCGAAAGAAAAATGGCTGATAACAAAAAACTCGTTTCAGAAATAACCTCAATGGATGAGGACTTTACACAGTGGTACACGGATGTGTGCATCAAGGCTGACCTTGTGAGCTATTCAAACATCAAGGGCTGCATGGTCATAAAGCCAGCCGGCTACGCAATCTGGGAGCTGATCCAGAGCCACCTCGACAAGAGGTTCAAGGAGACAGGCGTACAGAATGCGTATCTACCCATGTTCATCCCCGAGTCGCTTCTTCAGAAGGAGAAGGACCACGTGGAGGGCTTTGCGCCGGAGGTAGCCTGGGTCACACACGGAGGGCTTGAGCCCCTCACCGAGAGATACTGTGTACGTCCCACATCGGAGACTCTTTTCTGCGATTATTATAAGGGAGAGATCCATTCCTACAAGGACCTTCCGCAGGTTCTCAACCAGTGGTGCTCAGTAGTCCGCTGGGAAAAAGAGACAAGACCATTCCTCCGCAGCCGTGAGTTCCTCTGGCAGGAGGGGCACACAGCCCACGCAACCTTTGAGGAGGCGGAGGAGCGCACGCTTAAGATGCTGAATGTCTACGCAGATTTCCTTGAGAACGACATGGCGATCCCGGTCATCAAGGGGCAGAAGACTGACAAGGAGAAGTTTGCGGGAGCCGAGGCGACCTACACGGTCGAGGCCCTCATGCACGACGGAAGAGCCCTGCAGAGCGCAACCAGCCACAACTTCGGCGACGGCTTTGCCAAGGCCTTTGACATCCAGTACGCCGGCAGGGACAACAAGCTCCACCACGTCTTCCAGACGTCATGGGGCCTCACGACGCGCACGATCGGCGCAATGATAATGGTTCACGGAGACAACTCGGGACTCGTTGTTCCGCCTAAGATCGCGCCCATCCAGGTCGTTGTAATTCCGATCCAGCAAAAGAAAGAGGGCGTTCTCGAAGCAGCAAAAGCGCTTGAAAAGAGCCTTTCAGAATACAGGGTAAAGACAGATGACACCGACAGAACACCCGGCTTTAAGTTCGCTGAGCAGGAGATGAGGGGAATCCCGATCCGCGTGGAGATAGGACCCAAGGACATCGAGGCAGGAAACTGCGTCCTTGTAAGGAGAGACACAAGAGAGAAGATAACCTGCGCAATCGCCGACGCACCTGCCGAGGTTGGAAAGCTCCTTACTCAGATCCAGGACGATATGCTCTCCCGCGCCAAAAAGCACCTTCAGGAGCACACCTTCTCAGCTCACAACAAGGAGGAGTTCGCCGGGGCCTTCAGGGAGACGAAGGGCTTTGTCAAGGCGATGTGGTGCGGCTGCCAGGAGTGCGAGGACAAGGTAAAAGAGGAATTTGCAGCAACAAGCCGCTGCATCCCCTTCGAGCAGGAAAAGCTCTCCGACACCTGTGTGATGTGCGGAAAGCCCGCCACCAAGATGGTCTACTGGGGTCGCGCATACTAAGGAACTGTAGCGAATTAACTTAGTCATTTGACTTGTCTGCTTTCCCGACAGCAGCGTCAAATAACTAAGTAATTCTGCTACAGTTCCTAAAGCGCAGCCCGACAACTAAGGAACTGTTACAGAATTAATTTACAATTTCCCTTGCCTGATTTTCCGATTACTGCGTCAAGAGCCTTACCAATGCCAGTATTGCCTACGTTTTCTTCCTTGTACTCGAAAAAATATTCTACGGCAAATTGAAAATATATTTCTGAACAGCTCCTAATCGCTATGTCATAGGGTGAAATTTTCTCTATATGAGGCTTTCGTTTAAAATTTGACCCTTTTAGCCCGTTTTTTCAGGCTTTTTCAGGCCCGATTTTCACTATATGAGTTTTGATTTTTGTTTTGACCCCTGAAATGGCGTTTCGGGGGTCAAATTTTTTTTGAATTCTTCACAAATTACGGGCTTTAGGCTATTATGAAGGTATGAAAATAAAGTTACCGGAAAGTGCAAAGATGATCCTCGATACCATACACAGTGCAGGGTACGAGGCATATATAGTCGGCGGGTGCGTTCGTGACGCCCTTCTTGGCAGGCAGCCGCAGGACTGGGATATCACGACGAACGCAGAGCCCCCCGAGATAAAAAAGCTCTTTAGACGGACAATCGATACCGGGATTGAGCACGGAACAGTGACGGTCATGGTTGGAAAAGAGGGGTACGAAGTCACCACCTACAGGCTCGATGGCAAGTATGAGGATCTGCGCCACCCGAGCGAGGTTGTTTTTACGAGGGACCTCACCGAGGACATGAAGAGGCGGGATTTTACCATAAACGCCATGGCCTACAACGAAAAAGAGGGGCTGATCGACAGATTCGGAGGCGTTAACGACTTAAATGCCGGCATCATAAGGTGCGTCGGAAGGGCGTCGGAGCGCTTTGGCGAGGATGCCCTCAGGATAATGCGGGCAGTGAGGTTCGCCGCGCAGCTCGGGTATGAGATAGAGGATGAGACAAAAGAGGCGATAAGGAGCCTCTCTCACAATCTGGAGGCGATAAGCGCAGAGAGAGTGCAGACGGAGCTTGTAAAGCTCATCACATCCGACCACCCCGAGATGATTAAGCTGGCTTCTGAGCTCGGCATCACAAAGGTGATACTGCCTGAGCTTGACAGATGTTTTGAGACGCCGCAGCACAACATCCACCACATGTACAACGTAGGTGACCACATCGTGGAGTCCATGAAGTACGTGCGGCCCGACAGGATACTCAGGCTGACGATGCTCATGCACGACATGGGAAAGCCTGATTCAATGAAGATTGATGATGCAGGAGTCACCCATTTTAAGGGTCACGCAGAGGTGGGAGTAGAGATAGCTCGAGGTATTTTCAGGCGCCTTAAGTTTGACAGGGAGACGATGGACAGGGTCTGTAACCTCGTCAGATACCACGACGACCGTTACCCCGCAAAGCCGTCAGTTGTGCGCAGGGCCGTGCACAGAGTGGGCGAGAGGGACTACCCTCTTTTGTTCGAAATAAGATACGCTGACACCATGGCTCAGAGCACCTACCAGAGAGAAGAAAAGCTCTCGCTGATAGAGGATACCAAAAAGGTCTACGAGCAGATACTTGCTGACAAAGACTGCCTGAGCCTCTCGGACCTTGCCGTAAAAGGCGGCGACCTCATTTCGCTCGGGATAAAGCCCGGGAAAGAGATCGGTGACATCCTGTCCAACATGCTGAGGGACGTGCTTGAGGATCCGGCGCACAACAACAGAGAATATCTTTTGGATGCGGAGCGCCTTTGGGAGTTTAGAAGCCGCTATTCAGGAACGGATCAGTAATGTTTAGAAACGCTCATAAGGGACATGGCATCAAAAAGAATCAGAGGGGAAAAGAATTTTGAAGAGACTACTGTCATTTTTTTTAATAACAGCGATGCTCATATCTTCGCCGCAGAGTATCACAAGGGCCGCAGAAAACAAAGGCTCGGTCACTGTGTCGCTCATCGGAAAGTATGACTCTGCGGACACTGCTGCGATCAGGGAGATAGACCTTGAAAAAAAGTTCATCAGATTCCGCAATCATCAGACGGGCAAGACCTACACGCTCTCTTATGACAACACGAGCATGATCTACGACGCCAGGGGGACAGCTCTTTCGGCGTCCCTGTTAGAGGTCGGACAGATTGTCGATGTCACTTTTTTAAAGAGCAGCAAGCATGTGACCACGCTGAACGTGTCAAAGGATGCGTGGACGGTGGAGGATACCAGGGATCATGAGCTTGTGAGGGGCGACGGGACCGCCAATGTAAAGGGCGAGATCTACAAGATTGACGGAAGGACTCTAGTGATGGCTGACGAGGAGATCGCGCTTGCGGAGGACATCCTCGCAACAGACACCGTCACGGTCAGCGGCATCGGTAAGGACATATACAGCGTTGTGGTTACGGGCGGTCACGGCTATGTGAGCCTTTCCTCGGACACGGTTGAGGACCACTCCCTCGTCGGGGCGTGGCTTGAGCTCGACAACGAGGTGATTTACAAGATATCGCCCAATATGCTGCTCAGCGCTCCCGAAGGCGACTACAACCTGCAGATTCTGGGGAACGGCGCGAACTTCCAGTCGGAGGTCAGCATTGAGCGAAATCAGGAGACGGTTGTGGACACCAGCAGCGTCGACATAGAAAAGCCCAAAGAGGGTCTTGTGACCTTTGAGGTCATCCCGGAGAACGCGGAGATTTTTGTCGATGGCGAGAGAATGCTGACGGGGACGACCGAGTCTCTCAGATACGGCTTCCACAACTTAAAGGTCATGGCAGACGGCTACATCACCCAGACCAAGTATTTGAAGATTGGAACGCCGAGATCGGTGATCAGCCTTGAGCTTGAAAAAGAGGAGGAGTCGGCGGAAGAGGCTTCGTCAGACTCATCGGGTACGGACACAGGGGCTTCATCAACAAGCTCCTCCTATGATATTTTTACGGACAATGTGAATTCAATTACGAGCGCTTCCAGCGCGAGCACTTCGGCATCTACTGCTTCATCCGGCACGGATGTCAGCGGCAATTCGGCGACCAGGGCATCAAAGAACAAGGTAATAGAGGGCTACAAGATCTATTTTGACAAGCCAAACGGCGCAGAGCTTTATTTCGACGGGGCGTACATCGGAGTTGTGCCCGTGTCGGTGACCAAAATATCCGGAACCCACGAGGTTATCCTGAAGAAGGACGGCTACGAGACAAAGAGCTATCGCATCAGCATAGATTCAGATGAGGACGACCTCAACTACACCTTCCCGAGCCTTGTGAAAGAGGACGATGATGACGACAATGATGACGACG
>JAFUYO010000050.1 GCA_017470505.1 Butyrivibrio sp.
AAAATCGGTCAATTTCAATTTAATAGGCCTCTTGTTTCCACAAGCCCCCAAAACACAACACAGCAAATAAACCTACATACTGCTATCTATCCTAAGATTCTGACATAACATCATCAATATATCCCAGAAAGTCCTCATTACTTAGTGAATATTCGCGATCCTGCATATAAGCTTCATCGTCAAACGTATCAATCTCTACATTCCCATGCGGCAAGTGATGATATCCACAATTTTCAAGAAAATCCTCGCCCAGAAGTGCAACTATACGGTCATTTTCAAGTATAAGGTAATAAAAGAAACGCTGAAACACCTCATTCCCAACCATCACATCCTTCGCGTGCACCAAATACCCTTTGAACGGAGTTCCCGATGCAGAAATAAAATTACCGCTTGGAGTATACTTCGACTTTATTAGATCGATAATCTTCTTTTTTTGATCCTCCGATAAACCATCTGTCAAAAAATCGACTGAAATAACCGTTTGCTCTGCTCCCGGATCAAATTTAATCGAAAAGATTTTATGCGGAAATTGTGTTTACGGAACATCCGATTTCCTTTGCGATAATTACTTCCCATACAGCGCTTTCACAAGCTCAAATACAATCTTCTTTTGTGACTCGTCCAGATTTTTGTAGTAGTACATCATTTCTGCGTTTTTCGAATCCGCATCATTTAAGGTTGCATATTTATCACTGTTTCCACTATCACATTCTGTCTGTACTGTCTTTGATGCCAGTACTTCAAAGCTGATCCCATATAATTTCGCCAGCTTATACAGTTTATCTGTTGATGGGGTGCTTCTGCCTGTTTCATATGCAGAGCATGTTTCTCTCTCAATGCAGAGATATTCGGCTATATCTTTTTGTTTGAGTCCTTTGTCCTTGCGAAATCTCTTTAGGAGCTGCCCCAGCGAGATCTCTGTATCTGTTATTCCTGTCGTAGTGCGTGTAGGCATTCCCGATCCCTCGTTCCAATATGTACACTCAAAAACGGCTCTCTTGATATACAAGATAAGCCACAAAATAGCCTTTAATAGATATCCGCTTCCTTGAGTCTTACCATCTCACTTATTACTCCGTCTCCAATCCACACAATAATGACTATCGCCAGGAAAATGAGGACAAATATACCTGATATTTTGACTATGTTTACAATTCCCCCTCCTGCAAAGTACTGAGAAGGAACAGAGACCTGATAGGCATTGGAAAATTTTGTCGTATCATAGTACTCCCTGGTAGTCTCTTCTATAAGGTCTATCCACTCAGAGAGCTTGCTGTTAAGATTACTGATAAGAGCGTTTGCATACTGCAGTTCATCTTCTGTAGCAGATGTAGTTTTGCTCTGCATTTTGTTCATGAGCTTATAGTATCTGTTTATTTCAGTGTTGATCTCAGATATCTGTGAGGAGAGCTCCAGCTTTTGAGCAATCAGTCTGTCATAGTACTCATTTGTCTGCTCTGCCTCCTGGGTAGTGTCCTGACTGCTTACAATGATCACAGGGTCCTTTTGATATGAATTTATTGACGCGGTTACATTTGACAGATTTACCTGAAGCTCTGAGAGTCTGTTCGTATATTCCTCAATCTGGTACTCATAATACTCGATCTGCCTGGTCGCGTCAGTTGTAAGGGAATTGCTCTCCACATAGGACGAAAGCCTTGCAAGGTCAGCATCCTGTATAAGTCCGACAGACGTAGATATATCACTGAATGAAAGACCTGTACCTGATGCCCTGAAATCGGGCGCTTCTGAAGCCTTGGCCTGAGCAAAATTCTTCATTAGCTTGAGCTGCGTTCTTAAAAGGTCCACGCTCTCCGAATAGTCATAGTCATCTCCGGATAAAAGTCCCGCTGTAACAGTCAGCACTTCGTTATTGGCATAGGTATCAAAGAAATACTCCTTGTAGCTTTCCAAAATGGCATTTAATATCTGATTTATCTGCCCAGTAGGAAATGTCCTGTCATCATAAAAGTAAACCACATATTGAGATGGGAAATATGATACATCGAGAAGCTGCTGATAATACTGCCCATTATTCTCTGCCATCTTGTTGATAACTGTTATTCTCTCTACAGCATCTTCAGGAATAACTCCCTCCACTGATATATTAGATCTGACATTTTCAATATATTCAGTAGATATTCCAAGGCCATCCAACGCCTTTTGTATTACTGCAGGGCTTTTTATCTTGTTGATATCAAAGGATGCTCCATTGGGATCCAACCCGCTTTCAATCCCGTCATACTGAAAGCTGATAAGTGCTCTGGCATAAGAGCTGTGATTAAAATAGTGGTCAATAGTTACTTTGATAAAACCTGCGGCAAATCCCAATATAATAGCCGCAACGCAAAGATAAATATATAATTTCTTTCGCCTGTTCATATTTCTGGCAACATCTATAAGGTCAATAAATTGAGCATTGCGTTCGGTATTCCTCTTGACTTCCAGGATCACTTTCTGCCCGCCCTCATCAATTATCTTATTCATCTGCTCTCTCCATGTTGTTTCCTTTTCTTTCTATCCATACGGGAATGTCTTCTGAATTCATGCATAACAGTACTAAGTACCAGTGCACCGATAACAGCCAGTAAAATAGCAAAAAATATAAACAAAAACGCATATATATCTATAAATCTCTTTTTGACTGATGTCTCCTCGCTGACCGCCAGATCCGGGTCATCCCATTTATGTCTTCTGTCATAGCTTTCTGCGTAGGAAACAGTTGTCGAACCGGTGTTTCGTACTACTTTGGGTATTGTCGTTTTTTGATCAGGATTACCGTCTGAGATAAACTCTGTTGTCTCTTCTTCATTATCCTCATCAGAATCGCTGTCTGAATTATCTTCAATTTCCTCAACTGTATCAGCCCTTATATACCCTGTCTGCCCCAGATATGTGAGTCTGTACCAAAAATAGCCGTCTCTTTCGATCTTTTCATACGGCTTTGTTGTAATATCTTTTGGAATGACAATCATTACATTTCCATTCAAAGAAGGCTCATCTCTGAGATTTGTGTTTGAAAGAACTCTGATCGACATATCTGCCGGTTCTTCGTCCTCGCTGTCTTCATTGTTTTCTTCAGATTCTAATGGTTCCTCATCATTTTGGGAATCATTCGGAGCACCCTCGTTCTCTTCCTCGCCCTGCTCATCTTCTGCAGGCTCCTCTTCAGTTATTTCTTCTTCCCCTGCTTCTGCCTCCGGCACTTCCACAGCTTCCGCTTCAACTACCCTGCTGGCTATAATATAACCTGTTGTACCTCCCGGGAGAGATATATGATGCCAGCTCCTGCCCTGTGCATCCTTTACTGTTTCCAAAATCGTAAAAGTATTCCCGGGTATTACATTGGCAACAGCCTTACTGCTCTCAGATGCAGATTCGTACAGTTTTTCCGATGTCTGTCCTGATACTGTATACTCTTTTGCAGCAATAACTATCATGTGATCTGCAAAAAAAACACCTAATATGATCAGTAGTATGGCCAAGACTGCCAGGAGCTGTTTTCTTATGGCAACCACATATTTCTGCATCCAATTCTCCCAGATATAATACTGCTTTCTTACTCCCACTAAAAAATGTTAAATAAAAAATGCCTCTGCTTCTGACATTGGCATTTTTTCATCGTTTATTCAATCCATTTGTTTATTGCTCTTTTTGCGCAGGCTTCGCCATACCTGATATCTCGTGATATCCGGCCAAAAAGCTCTTATCCCGCTGCATCCGGAACAACGTGCCAAAGGCAACGATTGCATCAGATGCAGGTTCTTAACTCTTTGCGACAATCTCAAGTCCAGCTGTTATTCGCTTTGTTTCTCCGAACAGCTGTATTTCCAGGCATGCCTTCCTCTTATGCCTGTCAATTTTGACTATATACTGCTCAAATCCGCTTAAGGGACCACTGAGGATTTTTACCTCTCCATCCACGATGATACCGCGAGAAATATCTACTCTGTCCGTATGTCCCGTGATCCCATTTATGAATTCCTCTTCTCTTTTAGACAGAGGAATGAATTCTCCATCATTACCAAGTATTTTTAAATAATCCTGCTGAGACCTGAGCTTCATATGTATCTCGTCAGGATTATCCGTTTCCACAAATAAATAGCCGGGAAATAATAACTTTTCTACTTCTATGTATCCGTCTTTATGTTTCTGCTTCTCCATTCTCGTTATGAGAAGTATCCTGCTATAGATGGTATTATCTATATCTCTTTCAAACACTGCCTTGAAATCATGTTCTCTGCGGCTCTGAACCCAAATCACATAAAGCATAATCAAAAACTGTCATTTCCAATAATAGGGCCGGCACTCAGTCCGGCCCAAACCACATGTTAAAGAAAAAAGTGTCATGCATGACCTCCATTTAAGGAATGGAGAACCTTGTCTTAATATCAGTGATTGCTGATTACAATATAAAATGTACCGAGATCTGTTACGGAGATGTTAATCTTGCCATTTGTTACAACAGCGCTTGTTGATGTGATCGATCCATTCTGGTGAATCTGATATACAATTGCAGTTCTTCCATCGTACTTGTTACCTACGCCAAAAGACTGCTTAAGCACACCAAAGCCGGTATTGATCGCCTGTCCGGCTTTATAAAGACGGAGCTTTGTCTTGAGGACAAGTATACCGTCATTGATATTCGCTTTTACGTAATCATCAAGGACCTTAGTTGCTGCTTCATTTGCGGGAGCAACTACAGCTGTCTCAATTGAGCCGGGAACAGTCACTTCACTATAATTTGCTGTGATCCTCGTTCCCCCGACAGTTGCGGTGCCTTCATTCTTTCCTGTGGGTACGGCATAAATCGTGTTGCCCGCCCTGGCCTCTGTTGTCTCTACTATTGATGTGCTCTCGGTGTTGGATGTTGTAGAACTGTCTGCTGCAAAAGCTGTCGTTCCAACTATCATTGAACCAACTAAAACTGCAGCAAGAATAGATGAGATTTTTCTCTTCATTGGTTGTTGCCTCCTTTGCTTGTATCATGTGGTTTATATTAAATCCCGAACAGGATCTAATATTCTATTGGACCAGCACTCTCCCATTAAACGTAGCCTGAATGATCTGCCGGCTTCCGTCTGAATCAATTCCCGTTAACGTAATGATGTTCCAGGAAGAGAGTGCCTTATCCTGAAGATTGTTGTTTATCACAGCAGTCATATCTCTGATTGCAAAAATCTCTCTAACAAACTGCTCATATTCTGAATAGTCGTAAAAATTGTATTTTACAAGAGGTCTCCCGGTATCCTCTGTGTCATACGCAGCAAAGACTTTGTACTCAGTCACATACTCATCTGAATATACATATATGAGCTCATTTTCCTTCATAAAATCAGGGTCATAATATTTGATGAGATCACTAAACGGTCCATCCTCATCTGCCTTCGCGTAAAGACATGTGACCGGATCTGTGAAATCTGTCTCATTGCCCATGTCTACAAAGATACAGCCGTTTGGATCATCTTCACCATCAGTATCATGCGTCAGATAGTATTCGTTACTGTCGTCTCTTTTCAGAACTGGGCTGTTTATATCCGTTCCCGGAATAACAATATAAGCACAGATATCGGAGTTTTTCGATTTCAGAAGGTCCAGGTCAACCACTGTGTCAGGAAGGCTTCCTGAAATCGCCTCATCTGTCACATCATAAGAAATAATTGCTTCTTCTCCTTCTTCAAGATTTTCAGGAAGGTTCTCTGTGTCAGCAATTATTTCACTCTCAGCGCTATCATCAATCAGAGACGCAGCACTCTCAGTAGTGCTCATATTCGCTGCTGCCTCATCAGAATGAGTCGTTTGCTTTTTTATGTAATTATCTTTCTGAGCCGTGCCACATACCGTGACAGCCATAACCATCAGTAAAGCTATTCCCCACAAGTTCCTGTTCATGGTCTATGCTATTCATACCCCTATCGGGTACCCACATCCCAACAATATACGTTCAATAATATTACTATGCTCGTAGTAACACATTTAATATATACCTTTTATCGTTACTATGTCAACGTTTATTGTTTTAACAATATTTTTTTCGTATTATCTTTTCTATGGGAAGCTATGTTTTTTACAATACTAATAGTTATCAATATTACGTGAACTAAGAATCTGTTACAGTTCCTAAGGTTTATTGAAGGTTTGATTTCATGAGCAGAACATCTGAATATAAAAATGAATATGACACAAAAAATATCTTTTACATTAAGAAATATGGAAAGATGCACGTATGTCTTGCTGAGATAATAGAAAGAAAGCATATGACCAGAAACGCCCTTGCCCGCGCAACTGATACAAGATTTGAGGTTGTCAAGAAATGGTATGATGACACGGTAACCAGTATAGATCTTGATGTCCTTGCAAGGTTCTGTTATGTTCTGGACTGTAAACCGGAGGATCTTATCAAATATCAGTTAGAGGAATCATAAAAGCGCAGCGGTTACACATCATTCCGCTGCGCTCTTGTTTCTATTCAACCTTCTCATAAAATATATCTATGATCATGTCATACAGCTGATCCGGATCATAACTAAATTCCTCATGCTCCGTCTTGCCTATGACTGTTGTTCCCTCCAGTGAATATATGTTGTCAAAGTCAAAAGTGTAATCAAGTGTATTCGAGGCCATATATGTAATCTCACTTACGGTTATATCCGTAACTATGTATGGTGACAACTCATTATATATTTTTATCGGGACAGTGATGTCTTTTGCCGTTTCCTCTCTTAGTTTGGAAATAAACGCTGCAATATATTTCTTTTGTCTGTTAAGCCTGTTGGTAGCCGAATCAAATTCTGTAGTGTCTCTGTACGTGACATAAACATGCGCCTGATCATCCGTAAGGGTATTGCTCCCCTTTTGCAGCGATGCTTTTATCCCATCGCGCTCAGCCTGAAAATCTTCTTCAAGATTAATAGTCACTCCACCAACAGCTGAATTGATAGCCTTTATCGCGCCCATGTTAATTGAGAAGTAGCCGTGTACAGGCAGATTATAAAACAGATTCGAAACCGCCTTTTTCATCCTCTCGCAGGATATCTCCGCCCCGTCTCCATATCCATGCTGGAGACATATCTGTCCTTTGCCGCTCCCTATATATTCCCCATTATCATCATATACATCAATCTCTGTCATAGTGTTTCTATTAATAGTGATAAGCGACGTATTCTTCGTATGGGGGTTAAAGACTGCAAGAATGATAAGATCTGCCTGTCCTCCGTCGATACCCATATCCACCGCCTGAACCTTGCCCATCTTATCGATTCCCATAATGAGAAAAGTCAGTATATCTTCATTATACTGATAAATAGCATCATTATATCTCACCCATCCCTTCTCCCATGTGCGCTCCTCCTCTGCCGCAACATCACCCTGCGCTTCAGTTTGAATGCTTTCAAGCGTGGGAGCACTGCTCTCTGCCTTCCTGTAAAGATTGCTTTTGCCCCTGGCATTTAATACGCCAAAAGATATGATGCCGATGAGTGCAAGGAGAGCTATGACAGACAATACCACAATTATTACGTTTCTTACTCTTTTCGGCCATTTCTTCTTATTATCTTCATTCATGATAATTACTCCTATCGAAGTTACTATTATCATAGTATATCATAGCCTGCAGGAAACCAAAATCCTGTCCGGGCAGCAATTTCTTATTGAACAAAAAAGCAGGATGTCGATGTGACATCCCGCCAGTGACCTTAGAATATGATAAATGCTTGATACGCCCTGCTCAACACTCCTTAATAGCGTTTAATATGTCCTCATTTTCGTAGGGCTTGGTGATGAACTTAAAGGCGCCGAGCCCTAATGCCTCTTTTTGTTTCTCGTCCTGGCCGGCTGCGGAGATGACGATGACTTTGGCGTCGGGGTCAAACTCCCTTATCTGCGCAAGGGCCTCAAGGCCGTTTAACTCAGGCATGGTTATGTCCATTGTCACAACATCGGGAGAGAGCTTCTTGTAGAGTTCGAATCCCTCTTTTCCGTTGATGGCTTCTGCCACAACTTCGTACCCGGAAGTCTCCAGCATATTTTTCAGCATTCTTCTTGCAACTCTGGAATCGTCAACGATAAGCACTCTCTTCATGATTGTTCCCTCCCTTCAAATATCCTCGGCACTCTCCTGTTGATGTCGCAGGTGAGCTCATAATTAAACCTTCCGCTGAGGTCGCCCAAAAGCTCTGCAGTGATGCACTCGCCTGATACCGCATCTCTTCCTAAAATAATAACTTCATCTCCCTCTGTGACGCCGGGGATGTCTGTCACATCCACCATGAACTGGTCCATGCAGACCCTTCCAAGGATTCCGGCTCTTTTCCCTCTTATGAGGACATAGCCCTTGTTGGAGAGGCTCCTCGGATAGCCGTCTCCGTACCCAAAGGGAATTGTTGCGATCCTGGTCGGCCTTTTCGTCACAAAGGTTCCGCCGTAGCTGACAGGGGTGCCCGCGAGCACGTCCTTTACCATGACCGTGTGGCTGATGATCTCCATCACGGGCTTAAGCGAAATAATATCTCTCGGAACTTCGTCCGATGGCCACATTCCGTACATCGTAACTCCCGCCCTGACCATGTCCATTGACGACTCGGGTATTGATATAATGCTTGCGCTGTTTGCGCAGTGCTTTATCGGGATGTGATAGCCTGAGGCCTCCTCGACGTCTTTTAAGAACTTCTTGAAGAACTCTTCCCTCTCTCTCGCATTTGTGAGGTCCTTCTCATCTGCCCTCGCAAAATGAGTGAACACGCCCTCAACAGTGATTCCCGGCAGGGCCAATACTTTTTCAAAAAAAGCTTCTCCCTCCCTGTCAGGAGTTATGCCAATCCTGCTCATCCCCGTGTCCACTGCGATGTGGACAGGCGCAGGACCACTTATATCACCCTTTTCAAGAAGGTTTAGTGCCATGTCCGATAGCTCTTTTGCCGAATCGTATCTGAAGACGGTGGGCCTGATATTCTCTTTTATCATGCGCTCGTATGCGTTTCCAAAGGTGTAGCCCAGTATCAGGATTGGCTTATTTATCCCGGCATCCCTAAGTTCAAACGCCTCCTCGCAGGTAGCTGTCGCGTATCCCCAGATGTAGTCCCTGCTCTCGAGGAATTTACCGATGCCGACAGCGCCGTGCCCGTAGGCGTCGGTCTTGATGACAGCCATGATCTTCGTGCCCTCGGGGATGTTCCTCTTCATGGCGAGGAGATTGTCCTCGATGGCAGATAAATCTATCTTTGCATACACCCTCGGGTGCTTATCAAATTCCGTACTCATATCATATGTGTCCTCGTAATATATAAAAATGCTGCCTGCAGCGTTCTCGCGCCTCTGCCGGTATACCCGGTCATTCATAATTCCGGGTCTTGACGCAGTAATCGGAAAATCAGGCAAGGGAAATAGTAAATTTATACTGCTTCAGTCCAGAACCTCAGAGAGCGCTGCCACAATATCCGTCGCAACAAGGCTGTATCTTCCGAACTTTGCAGCGGCGGCATCACCTGCTCTTCCGTGTACGTATGCCGCTGCAGCAGCGGTGTCAAAGCCGCCCATTCCCATGGAAAGGAATGCTCCGACGATACCACTCAGAACATCGCCGCTTCCTGCGGTCGCCATTCCGTCATTTCCACTAACATTAATATATATCTTTTTCTCGTTGCTGTCAGCAACTATACTCCTTGCGTCCTTACAAAGAATGGTGGCGTGCATCTTTTTGGAGAGCTCAACAGGGTATTCCAGAAGGTGCTCCTTGCATGCCTTGACGCCCGCCTTGTAAAGCCTTGCAAACTCTCCCATGTGGGGCGTGAGGATCAGCTTTTTACCATTGGTCGCGTAGTTGCTCGTAAGCCGATACAGCTTCTCATCTCCCGCTATCAGGTTAAGGGCGTCCGCATCGAGGATCATGGACTTGTCGTAGTCAGAGAGCATCACATACATGAGCTCCGCCCCCTTGCCCTCACACCCTATCCCGGGGCCGACGACAGCCTGGGTTGACCATTCCATCGCCTTTTTGAGCTTGTCCCTCACAGGCTCATAGTCCTCGTACACATCGAGAATAGCTTCCGGCAAAAGAGCTCTGACAGCCTCTGCATTTTCTATCGCGGTAAAAACCCTCACCATGCCCGCTCCCGCTTTGAGCGCAGCTGATGCAGAAAGGATGCAGGCTCCGCTTATGTCCTTTGAACCGGCTACAACCAGTACTTTCCCATTTGTTCCCTTGTTGGCATCGCGCTTCCTCACCGGCAACAGGTCCTTAACCTCGCCGTCGTAGTACACAGCGGCAGGAGGTTTCTGCAAAAAGCTCTCCTCTGTTATTCCGACATCGCAAACTGTGACTTCACCTGAATACTCACAGCCGGGGTATAGGATGTGGCCGATCTTTTTAAAATTAAAGGTGACCGTCTCATCTGCCAGAACGGCTTCTCCCAACACCTGCCCGGTATCGGAGGACAGTCCCGTCGGAATGTCAACCGATATGACCCGGACATCGCTTCCCATTTTGTTTTTGCACTCATTTATATAGGCAGCGGCTTTCAGATAGTCGCCGGAGAGCGGGCGCGACAACCCCACTCCCAAAAGAGCATCCACATACACGTCATAATCCCTGTCCGCGGCCAGGGAGAAAAATGAACCTGCGGGCTTTGGCGTAATCCCGTAGTTCTCAGCAATCTTCAGCTGTTTCAGACACAGGTCGGTATATTTTGTGGGGTCGCCTGCTGTGCAGAGAGTCACCTCGTACCCGCGCTGCTTCAGAATCCTGGCTGCGCAGATGCCATCTCCGCCGTTGTTCCCTGTCCCCGCAAGGATGAGGACCCTGTACCTTCTGCCGGGATTTCTTTTGCTGCGCCACAAATCTATCCTGTCACAGACAAAAAGAGCTGCCCTCTCCATCAAAACCTCAGAAGACACTCCGAAGTGCTCGGATGTGTTTCTGTCATAGATCTTCATCTCATTTGCTGAAACTGCGTATTTCATAGCCTGCCCCCCGGGTCTGTATCCCGCTATACTGTTATACTCATTAACGGAATGCTATTCCGTTTTCGAGTATAAAAAGGCCGCCCAATGGCAGCCTTTACATTTTTTAAGTTGCTGTTTGCGCCTTGCGGCACTCCCGGCAGACTCATTCTACATATTCTTCCCCGCTATCCACCGGTCTTCTGATAGGGTGCCTGCGGTTGGGGTCATACTTCATATCAAAAATATCTATAACTTCAGGGCCGAAAATCTGGTGCATGTACGAGTAGAGGTTATAGTTCTCCATCTCAGCCTCCTGAAGCCTTATCACGTTCTTCTTGAGCTCAACCCTGACCTGTGAAATCCACTCATCGAGCCCCTTTATGTAATCTGTATTCTCATGAAGGGTGCTGTAGCATACCTTCATGGTCTCTATCATAAGTTTGTAATCGACATCATAGATTTCCCGGGAAAGATCAAGCAGCTCGTCGTCGTGGTTCTCAAGCTTTTCATTGCACTCGCCTATAAGCCTTGTCCGCTCGGAAATCTCCTTTTCTATAGCGGGACTGCCACCGGATTTGTTGGCCTGATCCCTCAGCGGCACTATCTCCGAGAGAAGTGTCTTTTTCAGCTTCTTGATCTTCTTGGTCTCCATTCGGATCTTGCCGTCACGCTCAACCAGAGAATTGAGCTTGTCCGACAGCTCAACAATCTCCGGAGTCATCTCGGTCTGCGTAAAAAGCTGATGCCATTTATTATCCAGCGTAAGGATGGGAATACTCTTTCCCTCCAGCGCGGACATGTAAGCTTCATCGTCTCTAGCCATCAGGACCTCTCATTAAGGTTTTAAAGTCTTTTCATACCTGTCTATATTATACGATAATTTCATCAAACTGTCAGATAAATGTACATTTTCTACCTGAATATTGTCAGGAACCTCGAGGTCGACGTGGGCAAAATTCCAGATGGCCTTGATCCCGCACGAAGTCAGCCTCTGCGCCATAGGCACAGCCTGCTCCTTGGGGATTGTGAGCACAGCTATCTCTATCCCGTTCTCTCTTATAAAGTCCTCGACCTCATCCACAGGCCTCACCTCGACATCTCTGATCTTAGTCCCGTAGAGCTCGGGGTTACAGTCAAAGGCCCCCTTGAAGACAAAGCCCCGCCTCGTAAAATTGGTGTATCCCGCAATCGCCTTGCCAAGGTGTCCTGTCCCGATAATAACGAGCGAATGCTGCCTGTCAAGTCCAAGGATCTTGCCGATCTCGTCGTAGAGATACTCCACGTTGTAGCCGTATCCCTGCTGACCAAAGCCACCGAAATTGTTAAAGTCCTGCCTGATCTGTGACGCAGTGACCTTCATTATGTCACTGAGCTCCTGCGATGAGATTCTCTCAACACCACGCTCTTTAAGGTCTCCCAAGTATCTGAAGTATCTCGGCAGCCTGCTGATCACCGCCTGAGAAATCTCTTTTTCCGCCATAATCTTATCTCCGATAAATAAACGTAACTATTCAGAGCCAAGACTCGGAAACGCCCGCGTTTCCTCGTTGTCGGATATCCGCCAAATGAAAACATTTAAAAATGCATCTGCCCGAGCGGGCTCGGCATCTGCATTTTCAAATGTTTTCGCTTGGCTCTGAATAGTTACAAATAAACTACAATAAATATTTTATCTGTCTGTTAAATACATGTCAATACAAAATCAGAGCCAAAAAAACCTCTGACCACGCGGTTTTCGGTGATCAGAGGCAGTTGTAAAAAAATATATATTCCGAAGTTTTGAAGATGCTATCAGGGCTTGAAATAACTTATCGCATCCTGCATACCCGAAGCGAGTTCCTGAAGCTTACCTGCGGACTCTGTGATGATCTGGAATGTCGCGTTGAGCTCCTGCATGGAGGCGTTGGTCTCCTCTGTGGATGCCGCGTTCTCCTCCGAGATTGCAGAGAGGTCTGATATGATCTCGACCAGCTTGTCCTTGGCGTTTCCGAGCTCTCCTATGTGAGCCGCAATGCTGTCGGTGCTGCTTGAAACATTATCAACATTTGTCTCCATGCTCTGCATGTTGTTTCTGGTATCATCCAGCTGCTCTGCCTGCTGCTCAAAGTTGGCATTGAGCTTCTGCATTACTTCTACTGATGCCTCAGAATCAGCAACCAGTCTCTCGACGATCTTCTTGATCTCCTCAGCTGAATTGCTGGACTGAACAGCCAGCTGTCCTATCTCGGTTGCAACAACGGCAAAGCCCTTGCCCGCATCTCCCGCTCTCGCCGCCTCAATACTTGCATTGAGTGAAAGAAGATTTGTCTGTGACGCGATCTCCGTGATAGCCTGTGAGAACTTGGAAATTTCTTTTGCCGACTCGTTTGTGGAATCTATGGTCTGCCCGATTTCCCTGACTGAATTCTGAACCTCGCTGCTCTGCTCGATCAGCTTGTTGAGTGCGCTCATGGCTGCCTCACAGGATGCCTTCATCTCCCCTGCGTATGCGTTGAGTTCCTCTACGTTCTCGGCTACCTCATCGATATCTCTTCCGATGTTCTGGGTGTTGCCGGCAGCGCTCTCTACGCTCTCAGCCTGTGATACCGCTCCCTTGGAAATCTCATCTACAGCCTGTGAAACCTGGCTGGATGCGGTGGATGCCTGGGATGCGGAATCCGAAAGATCTGCTCCGGAGCGCTTCAGTTCACTTGACATATCCATCGTGGTCCTGATGACTTCGCCAAGCTTACTTGAGAGCATCTGTGCTCCGTCGGCGAGCATACCGATCTCATCATCTCTCGCAATTGCGCTCTGATCTATATTGAGCTTGAGTTCTCCGTGTGAGAGATGCCCGAGTTCTTCTGCGATGGCTCTCATCTTGACTGAAGTCTTGTTGGCAATTACTAATCCGACAATCGAAAGAGCTATTGCCAGGATAGCAGAAATTGCAACCATTCCCATGACAATCCTTCTAATGCCGTTTTCTACGCTGTCATATTCTCTGCCGGCATAAACCATTCCGACAACGGATCCGTCGGAATTATACATAGGAGAGTAATAACATGAAAAATTCTCGGTTGCTCCCGCCGGTATGGTCTTTTCTACATAGTATTCCGATTTCTGGCTGAGTACTTTATTTGCAACCGTATCTGAGATCGTATATCCTGTTGCCTTGCTGCCGTTCTGGCCAATCATTGTCGTTATAACTCTCTCTTTGCCATAGAATAAAGAGTAATCGATTCCTGTCTTTGCCTTGAGCTCATCCATGATGTTTTCATACTCTTCCATGATGTTCTCGCCGCCCTTATAGACAACTCCGTTCTCCATGGTCCAGTCGCCGTCCCATACTGTAGCCATCTCACTGGCCAGCTGCTCAACAGCAATCTTCAGTTCCTCTTCCACCAGACTGGTATAAGTATTGCCAATCTCAACCGCGCTTATGATAGTGAGCACCGCCGAAATACCGATTATCGCGCATATCGCTGCGATTATAAGCTTGGTTACCAGTTTACCGTTCCTGACTTTTTGTTCCATACTGAAGCTACCTCCTTGTTGCAAAAAATGTCAAAGCGCAAGGGAGATTTTTATGTCAAACATCGGTACGTTTCTCCCCTGACAAAATAATTATAAGAAAATTATACATTATCATCAGCAAAATGACCTAACAAGTTTATTAAATTTTGATTAAAACGACACGAAATTAAGTTCCAACGCAGAATTTTTAGTTCCCGGGTAGTCACAGGAGTCACATGGGCTCCTGTAGAGGTTTACTTTTAGGAGCAAATACTTTATTATTTTGCATATCGCCTGTTACTTTATTTTAAAAAAGGAGATATCAAAGATATGGAATATAGAGATTACATGGTAAGGGCCACGGCGGGGAATTAATATGACATCGACAATAATGATGGTAATTGAATATACAGGTATCATCGCCTTCGCGATATCGGGTGCCGTGGTTGCCGCCAAGAAGGACATGGATATCTTCGGGATCAACCTACTCGCACTCGTGACTGCGACAGGCGGAGGTCTCATCAGGGACCTCATAATAGATGTGACACCTCCCGCAATGTTTGTAAATCCTGCCTACACTCTCATCACACTGATAACCGCGAACGTAGCTTTCCTGGTGATGTATCTGCACAAGCCCGTTCCCAAGGGAATCACCCCTGTCTATGACTCTCTTCTGTTCTGGCTCGACACACTCGGACTTGCAGCCTTCACTGTGGATGGGGCATTTTCAGGGATTCATCACGGGTACGGCGACAATCTCTTTTTAGTTGCTTTCGTGGGAATCGTGACCGGAATTGGCGGAGGTATTATCAGGGACATCTTCGCCGACAAGGTGCCGGCGGTATTTATTAAGCACGTCTATGCTATAGCCTGCATCGCAGGCTCAGTCGTACTGGTTATTTTGTGGAAGTACACCGGGAGCGAGCTCTTAAGCTCACTCGCCGGCTTTTTTACCATTGTGGTGCTCCGCTTCATGGCCATGCACTTCAAGTGGAATCTCCCCACCGTGCACCTGCACGACGAGTGATGCCGCACCGGCCAATCAAATTTCCCCGGCGTAATGACTCGTTCCAGGGCATTTTTCTCTATTTGAGATTTTATTATTTTTTTGACCCTTTTTACGCTTTTTTCAAGCTGTTTTCAAAGCTGTTTTTCACTATATTGCCTTTTAAAAAAATTTTGCCCCCTGAAACGCAATTTCAGGGATCAAATTTTTATCGTGATTGCCATATAGAGAAAACGCATGTAAATACATCCCGTCAAAACCGCCTAAAAGGGTCAAAAATTTATCAGAACCCCTATATAGTGAAAAACGAGAGCTTGATTCAGATGAGCGCCGAACTCAGCAGCGGCCGGTGATAGGCGCGTAGCACTCAGGGCGGCGGTCGCGGAAGAGCCCCCACTCAAGGCGGGCTCTTCGGATTCTGTCAAAGTCGTAGGACGCATAGATGATCTCCTCCTGGTCGCGACTCGCTTTTGCAATCACCTCACCTGTCTCATCAGTCAGAAAACTGTTTCCATAAAATGAAAGAGAGCTCTTCTGGTGACCGTTTTCTTCACAGGGCTCCACGCACTCAGTTCCGATGCGGTTTGCGGCAGCCACCGGCACGATATTTGCGGCGGCGTGCCCCTGCATCGTCCTCATCCAGTGCCCCGAGCTGTCTACATCGAGTATGGGCTCAGACCCAATGGCTGTGGGATAGAGAATAATGTCTGCGCCTAAAAGCGCAAGGCAGCGCGCCGTCTCGGGAAACCACTGATCCCAGCAGATCCCGACTCCCACTCGACCATACCTTGTCTCAAACACCTTAAAGCCCGTGTCACCCGGAGTAAAATAGAACTTCTCCTGGTAATAGTGATCATCCGGAATGTGGGTCTTTCTGTAAACTCCAAGACTCTTCCCGTCTGCATCGATCATCACAACAGAATTGTACAGGACATTTCCGTCCCTCTCGTAGATACTGATGGGCATGACGATGGAGAACTCCCTGCAGACCTCCTTAAATCTCAGGACTGCAGGGTTAACATCTGCAGGGAGCGCATATTCATAGTACTCATAGCGCCTCTCCTGACAGAAGTACTGCCTCTCGAAAAGCTCCGACAAGAGAACGATATTCGCGCCCTCAGAAGCTGCCCTCCGCACAAGCGCTTCCGCCCTTTCTATGTTTCCATCCTTTTCGTACCCTTTCGCCCCGCATGCAAACTGCACACACGCAACCCTGACATTACCCATTTTCTGGCAAAATCCCTTCTATCTTCACATTTGACTTGAATTTTCAGCCGATATCAGCTGTTCCATCCATTTTTTCTGGCAAAAACCTCCATTTCGCCATCTTTGACTGGAAATTCCAGCTGATATCAGCTGTTCCAACCATTTTTTTCTGGCAAAAACCTCCATTTCGCCATTTCTGACTGGAAATTCCTGCTGATACCAGCGGTTCCACTCATTTTTTTTCTGGCAAAAATCTCCATTTCGCCATTTTTGACTGGAATTTCTTATCTTGCGAGTTTCTTCGGAACGTAGATCTGATCGTAGACGACATCGTTTGCGCTATCCTTCATGGCCTCGATTCCGTCCTTGTGGAGAAGGGTGTCCTGGCTCTTCGCAGCGCCTGCATTCTTGTCACGTTCGTTTACGACAAACTCGTTCTTCTTCCTGTCGTATTTGAAGGTCTGGAACTCCTCTGCTATCTCCTCTTCATGTCCCTTTATATCAACCAGCCATGTGAGTTCGATATGGAATTGGCTGGTTTCGGCAAAGATCTCATCAACAGTACATTTATAGTCCATGACATCATCAGGATCCCCTTTATGAGAAGGTCTGAGTGAGTCCCTGACCTTAAGTATATTGCCATGTAGCTCCTCGATCAGAACCCAGTGGTTATCATGGCACATTGCAACAGGTCCGTGCTTTAAGTTAGGACTTAAGATCTCTAAGAATCTCCTCTTAGCCAAATCCAGGCTGCCGGAAGATCTTATAATCGAAGCTGTTCTGACCGCTGTATTGTCGAGCTTACTGAAAATATAATCTCCGAATACAAAAGGATTTCCTGTTTCGCTTCCTTTATGCATTCCCGTTACAACTCTTACTGCTTCATCATAATCTTTCTTTGAAGAAAAGGCTGTATCCTCAAACTTGGGGATAGAAATCTTACTATCCCGCACCATTTTCATGCTAGAAACCTTTTTAACTGCCCTGGCGTTCATAAGACCTGACATCGCACATGCCCAGCAGAACAGACCTGTCTGCCTGTCATAAGGTGTATGCTCTCCATTTTGAGGTGCAACAACATCCTTATCATAGGCAATAGGCGCTCTTTCATTACTGATGTTTTTCGCCTCAAGGGCCTTTACCTTGTCCGCAGCCTCCTTGTCCGCAATGAGCTTTTTGGGAACGTAGAGCCTTACATTGAAGATATCTTCCTTTCTCGATGAACGGTATCCGTCTTTCTGGAAAACAAGCTCTTCATCAATGCCCTGCTCCTGTATCAGGGCAGTGACATTTCCATCAGCGTCTAATTTAAGTCCTCCGTAGTTATCTTCAAAGGTGTCTATATTCCTGTCGACATCCTCCATCCAGTAGAGAACCACTCCTGTCTGATCACCACTGGTTCCGAATACCCATTCAAGTTCCTCCGGCTCCAGCCCCTTGGAGTAAGCGTCCATGTTTCGTTTTGTCAGGAGTCTGTTATCCTGCGTTATACCGTAGATGGTTGCAAAGCTTCCCATTCTCTTTATGACAACAGGTCCCTTTGTCTCTTCAAGCTTCTTTTGTATGAACGCAAGAGCATTTGCAGTATCCCCGGTTCCGATAAGGTTTGACATATCAGTTGACACCATGACCTTGTTTGGCAGATACTTAAAGGCCATATCAGCGCAGGCATAAGGACTTCCCTCTTCTTTTCTGGTCTTTCCAAAAAATCTCTTGCCGTTTTCTGACTCATCTTTGGTCTCTAAGATATCCTTTCCGCCCAGAACAGCCTTACCTGCGTGATAGTTAATAAGTGCTGCAAAAGCGTGAGCCCATGAATCTGTACCGGGGTCCTTCTCTCCTCTGAAGGTATGCGGGATTCCCTTATCCTTGATCACAAAACTCTTCGACCAGTCAATATTATTGTCTATAAGGACATACGTTTTTCCATTATCGTAGCTTATCATCTTTGGAGCGAAAGGACTCTCATTTTGATTCACATCTTCTTCGTAATCTTCATCGTATTCTTCATCAGAGTAGGTTTCACTGTCAGCTTCTTCCTGCTCATCCTGATTCTGCTCATCCTCATTCTGATTACTCAGACTCTGCGTATCCTCAGTCTTTGTTTCGTTCTCTTTCTCGAGTTCCTCTTCGCCCTCTTCGTCATCATCAGGAAGTCCCTCAAAAGGATTGTTCTCGCGCTTCCTGATTATCTCTTGGTTGTCCTTTTCGATCAGGTTAGCATCAAGTTCTGATGAACTCTTGGCCTTACCCTCAGTCTCTTCAGCCTTAACCTGTCCGGTAGCTTCCCTGTCCTTGTTATCTTCAGACTTCTTCTGATCTCCAGCCTTTTCTGCTTCCTGATCCTTCTTGTCTTCTTTAACCTGCTCTTTCTTCTCTTCCTGATCCTTCTCTTCGCATTGGCTTCACTACTGAATGAGATGTAGTCATCTCCTGTTTGTCGCCTTCGTACGTCGCGATGCGCTCCCCCTCACTCTCAAGGCTCTTTCCGAGAGCTTTGATACCGTCCTTGTGGATATGGCGAACAGACCTCATGTCCCTGTAGGCCTCGAGGTATTCCTTCAGCTTTTTATCGGTTGTCTTTTCAATCAGTCTCTCAAGCTGATTGTCTGTATAGTTTACATCCTTGGACGCAAGATACTGATAGTAGGGGCTCTTCATCATGCGCTTCCTCTTGCCGATGTACTCCTCGACCTTCTTTAGTGTCTCCACCTTGGTAAAGAGGTCTGAGAGATTGTCGCCCTTAGGAGCATAGCCGCCCTCTATCGCATCCTTAAGATGCTTTTCAAAGATCTTGCCGTTCCGGCAGATTTTGAGATTATTCTCAATGTTTTTTACAAATTCCTTGTCGCCGTCGATCTTGATATCTTTGTAGGAAATCTTCTTAAACTTCGCCATGGCATCAGCAAACTCTTTTTCGGAAAGAGCTCCGACGGGCGTCTCCTTGTCGATGATCTCAAAGTCCTCGAGTTTTTTGGCGTAGTCATATCTCTTTATGGCTTCTTTGGCACGCTTTTCCTTGTCGTCATCAGAAAGGTTTTTGTACCTCTGCTTGTCGAGATTCTCTATCCCTTCCTTTCCAAAGGTCAAAAGCTCAGCTCTCTCAAGTTCGCCGTGGTAATAATTGAGGTTTATATGCGCATTGCGCTTTATCTGATCCTTTGTGAGGGGCTTTATCTTTTCAGCTCTTTTCCTCAGCTCCAGCCTCTTAATCTCCTCGGGTGTGCGCTTTCTTCCCGATGAAGTATACAGTTTCGAGTCATGAAAAAGAAGAGTGTTCTTGTTTGCTTCGGCTTCCTTCTTTTTCTCACCTGTCTGCAAAACTTCATTTACTTTATTTTTGTTCTTATCTTCTATGTTCTGAAGATCAGTTTTGTTTAAGCCCATTTCATTCCTCCGGATTTATATTATGCAAAAAGCCTTACAGCGTAATCAATTCCATCAATCCTGTATCTGTCTGCATCCTCTCCTGTAAGACGCTCGACAAACTCAGAACTGCTGCCTTCCCTGTCCGAAAAGTACAGACAGTTCCCGGCCTTTTCATTCCTGTCGAGTACATCTGCCAGAGCTTTGCACAGATCCATTACTCCGCCGACGCCCAGTCCGTTATGGAAAAAAAGCACCTCCAGGTCGCCATCCTCTATCTCTTTGGTGAGGATAACTCCCCCGATCTCGTCGCGCTCCTTTAAAAGAAAACTGTACTTCTCAGAGTATCCCTCATAAACTTCCTCCGGGATTTCCAGTTTTTCCATGTAAGCTATCAGCATGTTCTTCGTATTATTATCAGTTGGCGTTGCAACAGGATGTGAGTCGTAGCTGGCTTCCCTTATCCTGTCCATATCCTCCTCATAGATAAGGTCGGACACCGGCACTCTGTAAAGACCCCTGTCACGGGCAATGAGGAACTGTTTATCTGTCAAAAAATCCCTGACTGCAAGATCGTCTGCCGCAAAAGTTGTCTCTATACCGTCGAGTCCCATTCCTTCGATGAGCTCCATCGCCTTGTCAAAGAGAAGGCTCCCTGCCCCCTCTGCCCTGTAATCGGGATAGGTGTAGAGCCAGGATATCTCGAGCATATTGCTCTTTATTGCAAGGGCCATGGCTGCGCAGGGGGAGTTCTCTTCATCGAGAACCCCAAGCGAAGCGTCACTCCCCTCACCAAGATATCTCTCAGGTATAAGGTCATCAAAAAATTCCTTATTATCATCTGTTATTCTTGTGAGTTCCATCTTTGCCTCCAGAAATCTTCTATTCTTGAATTATATCTCAGAAATCCGCATATATCGCGGTTTTCTAGGGAACATGATTCAGCAGCTTCTTACTTCTTTTCTTCCTTCTTCATCGATTCAACAATCTGCTTGAAGGTCGGGTACTTGTCCTTGTTTGCACGCTCTTTGCCAAAATTGTAGCAGGCCTTATAAAGAACTTCGATAGTCTTCTTATTCTTTTGTATTTCTTCATAAATCGCAACATTTGCATCTCTCTGTTCCTTGGTTTCAAGGATTTTCTCAATACTGTCCCCTTCCTTGTTAATACGGAAGAAGACTCTGTCAAAATACATTGAATTACCGCTAATATTAGTGCACAAATCCCCTATGCTGAACAAATATTTATTCTGCTGATCCCATTCTTTAAATGCCGGAGATAATTTTCTGAGTCCATCCCAGCCAAGTGCCTTTATTCCAAGCTGATGAAATACATCCGGTGAATTAGTCATAACCCTTCTATACCATTCGGCAATCCTTGGCTGGAATTCCAAAAGCTCAGCATCTGTAGGATTTTCTTTGGTAGGAATAGGCGGCATTTCCATCTTGTTAACCAGATTCTCAATATTTCCGACTTCTTCTTCAATCATCTCATTGATTGTTTTCTCATCAATTTTGTAGGTTCCTTTCTCATTGTCGGCATTCTCATCCACAAAGGCTCTCAGCCACTTAAGGTTCCACTCATGGTTTGCCAGGTTTTCAGGTTCATCGATCACCTTGAAATATTTGTCGAACTTGACAGGCCTCATCACGGTGAAAGCAAGCCTGTCCATTTGTTCCCTGGCGTAATTGATCTTATCGTACAGTCCTTTTGGCCATTTTGGCATCAAAGCCGCATACTCCGGATAGAATTTGATCACGCATGCATCTCTGAATGCCTTCACATAATTAATTGCTTCATCCGTCACATCAGGGGCTTCTTTCCTCATTTTTTCCCTGGTCTTATTATCTATATACAGCCTGTTGTCGATGTCTTTCTGGGTAAGTGTGAACTCGCGTTTATATTCAGTATTCTTCGCAGCTTTATACTTGCCCACAAATACAAGTAAACTATTCGCAAGAATCTTTACCAGCTCAGTGTCACGTTTATCTCTGTTTTGTTTATCCTTTTCACTGAGTCCTTCCTGCTTATTCACAATCTGTTTTGCACCCATGGCAATATTTACTCCATATTTCACCTGAGCTATCTGTACCATCAAATTATAAAGATTGCTGCTATAGTCAAAGAGCATCTGGAACTTTGGATTGTCTTTCCAATACGCATCAACTACCGGTTTTAATTTTGCAACATTCTCAAGCGAAAGAGATCTCATATTTGCTTCAAATATTTTCATTCCATATCTGTCAACAAGCATTTCACAGGTTCTTATAACCTCATCAAGTACCTTTTCATCTTCTGTTCCCTCAGGATAATTAAAGAAAATGTCAGGTATAGGATACGTCATGATATCATCAAATATATGAGGTATATGATCAGCGAGCATTTTATCCAGCTTTTCCTGAGTTTCGGAATCGCTCATCTTGTTCTTGTCAAAACCTCTCAAAAACTCCAGGTTCCATTCATGAGCCTTTGCATATTCAGGAAGTGGATTCCCTTTCTTGTCGAATTCGACAAACTTCATCGCACCTGTAAGTACTCTGTCAATACTTGAAGCAGCAGCGCCTGCTATTTCATGCATTTTTTTTGAGTCAGTATTTTCATAGAGTTTCATATACTCAGGATGTCTTAAAAATGCCGCATTTTTTTTGTAATTGCGCCAGAGATTGTAGGACCACAATGTCAACCTTGGCTCTTTCTTTTTTGCACTGCTATACTCTTTATTCTCAGCGCTTGAAAGCTTGTAAACCACATCATCTTCAGCGTAGTAATAGTATCTTCCCATAAACGGGTGATAGCCCTTCTTGCCGCACATCTCGGCAGTTATTCCGTCAACCGCAACGCCCCTGGCAGCTCTCCTTATTTTCTCATCTGCAGCCTTGGCCTTGGCATCCTCCTTCTTCTCGGATGTCTTCTTGTCGTTAATTACGTTTATGCTGTTCTTGTTTTCTTCTTTATTGGATTCCTTGACCTCGTTAATTACGTTTGCGGCATTCTTGTTCTCTTCTTTATTGGATTCCTTCTTGTCGTTAGTTACGTTTATGCTGTTCTTGTTATTTTCCTTCTTCGCAGCTTTCTTTGAATCTTTCTTAGTAGCTTTCTTTGATTCTTTCTTTACTTCTTCCTTTACTTCTTTCTTTTTGTCTTTCTTTGTATCTTTCTTTGCGGTTTCCTTTGTAGCTTTTTTTGCGGCTACTTTCTTTGTATCTTTCTTTACATCTTTGTCCGCGTTATTGTCTTCAGTCTCCTTGGCAACGGGTCTTCTTACGAGGACTTTGCCCCTGTTGGCAGCTTTGATCTCATTTTTGTGCTGTGACAGGAATATAAGAAAACTGATTATTGAACCTTCTGAACCGATTTCCTTTGCCATATCCATTCGTGCATTACTTTCTTCCACGATATCCATATCCGGATTAAAATCAATCCTGATGCCGTATTTCTGAACTATAACCGCATCTATTACAGCCTTAAGCTGAGGGCCAAAGTCGCACAAAAAATCAAATCGCTTATTGTTCTTCATAAATTCTGCTGCCCACGGCACTTCCTGCTCACTGAACTCTTTGCTTGTATGAGTTTTTGCAATCTCATCCCAGATTGATCCCGGCATCTTATCGACGAGAGCTTCAACAAAGTTAATTACCTTCTGCTCTGTCTTTCTATCAAGTTCTGCTGTCGGGTCATCAAAATTCAAAAGTTCCTCCGGAATCTGAATTGAATCAAGCACCTCAAGCGACTTACTTATAGTCGACTTGGTCATAAACTCCTTTTTCTTTTCATCTTTTTCATTTCCTGTTACAGCCTTGAGATACTCCTTATTCCATTCAAATTTTTCTCTGTCTTTGTTTGTAAGCGGTTTTCCATTTCCATCGGTGTTAAAGGATTTAAGCGGAAATACGTAAAATCTGGTGAGCCTCCCCCGGTCTACCATATATTCATCTGTATTTCCAAATTTCCAGTCTGACGCTTTCTTAGACTTCAGATACTTATCATAAGCCCATCTGGTGATCTTTGGCTTTTTGGCTTTAAGATAATCGCACTGCTTATCTACCAGCACATTGTACTCAGTGTCCTCATTTTCACTGAGCTTATATACAATCCCATCCTCTGCATAGTAGTAGAACGTCTTTCCGTCAATAACCTTTGTCGTCCCTTTCTTGCCGCACTTTTTGGCTGTTACTCCATCTATAGCCTGACCGTATCCTGCTTTCTTCTTTTTATCGGTAAGAGGTACATACTTGATCCTGTCTTCATAAACAGACTCTACGCCCTCCTTGTAGTCGTCAAGCACCTCTGCATAGGATACCTGTGTGTTCTGAAGCTGCCTAAGTTCATAGAGCAGGCCGGGCAAAGCAGGATAATATGCATCATAAACCTCTTTGGCGCCTTTCTTATTCGCCTCGTTGACAACGATAGTTTTCCCACCATTAAAGTCTACGTTATGCTTGAGCTTTACGTAAGAGCCAAATACCTGGAATATAACAGAATGTGCAAAAGCATACTTATTGTAGAATTTATTCTGTTTGTCAAATTCATTAAACGGCTCCCATGCTCTTCTGAGACCATCCCAAGAAAGAAACTTTGCATTCAGTTCATTCCATTTCTCCATCCCGTGCTCAAGAGTCCTCTCAAACCAGGCCTCAAGCTGCTTGTTATACGCCTCTGTCTCCTCTTTACTAAGTACTGCCTTCTCAGGAAATGGAGGCATTTCATATCCGTCAAATAAATGATCCATCTCTTCGGATATCATCTCATTGATGGTCTTTTCATCTACCTTGTTTTCACCCTCTTTTCCCTTCTCTTCCCAGGCTCTGAGCCACTTCATGTTCCAGTTGAAATTCTTCATATTTTCAGGCTCATCTATGGGTTTATATGCTCTGTCAAACTTGACAGGACGCATCACTGTAGCTGCAATTCTATCGACAGAATCAACTGTAAAGCTTGCCTTTCTGAACTTATCACATGCTTTGTCAATTGCCTCCTTGTACGCAGGGCATGCATTGTATGCACCTATTGTGTTACCATGCATCTCATAAGCTTTAAGCGCAACCAAAGTAGGCTTCTCCGGAGACTGTAAGAGTTTTTCAATTTCTCCTTCCTTGAAGTCCCCAAGAAGACCTGGCTCAACCTTTTCGAGCATACCTCCGCCAATCTTGTTCTGCACAAGATTCTCTTCCTTGGGCTGCTCAACCTTGATCTCGTTCTGGTTTTTGTTCTCTTCTTTGTTTTCTTCTTTGATTTCGTTCTGATTCTTGTTTTCTTCTTTATTCTCTTCCTTAGGCTGCTCTACGTTCTTATTCTCTTCCTTGTTCTCTTCCTGATTTACAGGCTCTTCTTCGCCATCATCGAACAGATCTCCCTTGAGATCTTCAGCAATCTTGTTGAGGTTATCCTCCTGAGCGTTATTCTCATCCTGATTATTCTGCTGAGCATCCTTGTTCTCTTCCTTAGGCTGCTCCTCAACGTTTTTGTTCTCTGCCTTGTTTTCTTCTTTGTTCTCTGCCTTTTTCTGCTCGTTGTTATTAATTTCGGCATTAACTAAAACGATACGGTTCTCCTCAACCTTAGGCTGTTCCTGTGCAACCTTGTTCTCTTCTGCCTTCTGCTCTCCGGCCTTGTTCTGTTTTACAGCCTCGTCCTTCTTATCTTCCTTCTTCAGAAGATTCTCCATACCTCCAATAACATTGCCGGCTTTTTCAATAGCTTCTGCATTCTTGGCAATGATTTCTTTCTTGGCAGCATTCTTTTTGGCGTCAGCTTTTTTGCCGGCAGCTTTCTTTCCGGCAGCTTTCTTCTTTGCGTCTGCCTTTTCACCGTCAGCTTCCTTCTTGGCACTCGCCTTTTTAACCTGCTTTTCCTCGGACACATCCACATTGATGATGTCATTTCCATAGAGGTCGACAGGTCCTATATTGTGGAGCAGCTCGCCCTCTGCGAGCAGAATATCGCTTCCATCCAGAACACTTGTGTACTTTTTGAATGCCTTCTCGATATTCGTATCCTCGGCTTCCTGCTGATGAGTCCTTCGGCCATTTTGTGTAACTCCAAAGGCATCCTTGCGCTTAACCGCTCCGGTCTTATCTCTGTAAAACTTGAAATTTGGATCACTCTCAATAACAAACCTTCCGCGCTTTTGTGAAAACTCAATGTTGTGGTCGCAGCGAAGTTTGAAATCTATATACTTATCGATGGCTTCAACATAGGCAAGCCTCGCCCTTATCTCCTTGTTCTCCCTGAAATAATCCGCAACGGATCCCTCTTTTTTCACCATCTCCTTGTAGTACGGAAGCGCTCTCTTCGTGAGGTCATAGTAGTCCCTTAAGTGCTCCATTACATAGTGTCTTGCGCCATCATGCAAAAGATCTTTTGCCGAAGGAAGGGGAATGCTCTCAAACCTCTTTACAGCCTCCATCTCCATGGCTGCCTTCTCATCGCCATTGGCAGCCTTATATGCCTTGTTCCACTCATGGTTCTCCTCCTCAGACTTCATGACAGCCGCGCCATTCATGTCGCGCAGTACAGCCTTTTCAGGCCATTTGCTGTCTCTGAGCTGATACTGGTAGTATTCCAGATTCGCAAAAATCCTGGTATCGGTTTCACTAAACAGCGGGCTCTCCTCCCTGTACTCCTTTTTGAGAGTTGAATAAGTCGTGCTGTTAAGCTTATTGCCTTCCCTCCAGGCATCAATGGATCTGGGCACGTTTGCAATGATGTCTTTTTTGGCGCTCTTGATCTTGTCCTTTATCCCTGAGAGCTTTGAATTCAGTTTTCTTTCCAGGCGCTTGTTCCCACTTGCAATCTCATCATCGATGAAATGCTCGAGCTGGTCCTGCAGAATAAGGGCGCAGGAGAGCCTCGCCCTTGCCTTTAAGTACGCCTCGTTCTTCTTGCTCTTACTCTTATATTCAGCGGCGTTGAGCATGGCATTGAGGCGGTATTCCATTATCGTTTCCCTGTGGAGATACTGAGTGTAGGAATCCTGATCCTGGTCATTCGCAAACTGTGCCATCTTTGAGCTCATGAGGTTGTAATTGTCCTCTGCTTTTCTGGCGCTTCCTTTACGCTTTCTGGCATTATGGTTTGTGTAAAGAGCCGCATACTGCTCCGTCAGATGCACCTTAGCCTGACCCTCCTTGAGGTCGTGGTAGTGCATTGCTTTTTGGGCGACACGATCCGAATCCCTGAAATAGTACTTAGTGCGCATGGCAAAATCCGAATCCTTGAGCTTTTGGTTGAAGTGCTCTTCAAGCTGGTTGGCGTCGTAGTCAAACTCCCTGTGGTCCAAAAGACCCGGCAGCGCCTTGTTCCTGACTGCGTTTCTGAAGGCATCCTGATTCTGCCCCTGCTCTTTGTACTGCTCAAAATTTGATTTTGTTTTCTTAAACTCAAAATCTGCCATGGGTTTCTCTCCTTTGTTAAAGTCATTTTATATGCATTTTTATACAATTATTTTATACGAAAACCGTAAGCTTTTGGCAAAAAAGCTTTTGGATATTGACCTTCGCATCATTGTGCTGCAAGTTTATGCGTATCTACCCAGCGGAATCTGCTGCGTTATGCAGTGGATGTTCCCGCCGCCTAAGAGTATTGCTCTCGCGTCTATTCCTATGATTTCCCTGTCCGGCATAAGCTTTTTTAATATGGAAAGAGCTCTTGCATCGCTCTCACTGTTATCTCCCCCAAACTGCGGAACGAGCGCCGCGCCGTTTATGAAATAAAAATTGACGTAGCTTGCCGCAAGCCGCTCGCCTTCGCTTCGCTGATCCTCACCCTCCTCAAATTCGTAATTGGCAAGGTCCTTACCAGTGACAAGAACCGGATGGTCTGGTATAGGGAGCTTGTGAACCTTTATCCTGCGGCCCTTCGCATCAGTCGCGCTCTCAAAAAACTCGAGGTCTGCGCGTGATAGCTCATACTGAGGATCGCCCGTATTGTCGGTCCAGGCGAGGACCACCTCAGCTGGCCCTATGAATGCGCAGACATTGTCGACGTGCTCATTGGTCTCATCGCCATATATTCCTCTCGGGAGCCAGAGAACTTTCTCTGCCCCGAGGTAGGTTTTGAGGTTCTCCTCAATCTCTGCCTTTGTAAGATTTGGGTTTCGTCCTCTGCTGAGAAGACAGCTCTCCGTCACCATGACTGTCCCCTCGCCGTCACAGTTTATGCTGCCGCCCTCGAGGATGAAGGGAAGGATACTCGTAGCCGGCGGCTGATCTGGGGTGCTATCGTTATCTGTCGCAGTATTGGTGGAGATGGCGGTGCTATCGTTGTCCGGTGCAGCGTTGGTGGAGATGGCGGTGCAATCGTTGTCTGCCGCGGCGTTGATGGAGATGGCGGTGCAATCGTTGTCCTCCGCGGGCTGTGGCCTTGCGAGCGCCTCGTAGTAGTCAATTCCCATCATGTTGCAGAAGGTCGCCGCCACCTTGTCGTCCCGCTCCCAGCTCTTGTAGAGTCCGTCATACTCCCCGCCCCACGCATTGAAGCCGAATTTCACGGCGCGGAGGCTTTTAGGATAATGTGATGCTGTCACGAAAATGGGTCCGACATCTCTCGCCCAGGCATCATCCGACTCAATCTGCAGGATGTGGATTCTGCTTTGTTGTATGTCCGGAAGCCCTGCGATCAGCTCTTTTGCCTCATCCATGTGAGCAGCATCAACCAGCAGATAGAGATTTTCGCGCCTTGCAATCTCTCTGAAGATCTCAGCGAACGCACTAAGCGCAGCCGAGCGCTCTTTTCCCCAGCTGCCGGGACGCGTGGGATAGATCATGATTGTTCCGTCGTGTGCCCAAAACTCCGCAGGCATCATATATCCATCTTTCTTGGGTGTTGAAGTTATGATTTCTGACAATATTGCTCCTTATAATGTGGGATTTGTGCCCCTTCTTACCTTGTATACTTTTCTTACAGCACATTTTTCTGTATATGAACGTTTCATTATTTTTTTGACCCTTTTCACCTCTAAAAAGGCTTTCTCAAAAGCTTGTTTTTCACTATATGATGTTTCATTATTTTTTTGACCCTTGAAACCATATTTTAGGGGTCAAATTTCAAACAAAATCAGCTATAGTGAAATCAGGCTGCGAAAACAGGTAAAAAAACAGCAAAAAAGGGTCAAATTTTAAACGAACACCCTTTATAGTGAACTCGCATCGCCATTAACGACTCCTGCCAGTGCGAAACTATAGAAGATTATTTTTCCTCTTACAATCTCGACTTGAAATCGCTGTAGTCAAATGTCTTCAGAACTTCGACCTCTCCGTCGAGGTGCCTTATATCTATATCCGGCAGAGGCATTCCGTTAAAGGTATTGTTCTTTACAAAGCTGTAGATTGCCATGTCTTCAAAATAGAGCTTGTCGCCGATCTTTTTTTCCTCGGCGAAGCTGTAATCTCCAATCACATCACCTGCAAGGCAGGTTCTGGATGATAGCCTGTAGGTGAAATTCATCTCGCCCGGCTGCTCCGAATCCATGAGCGGAGGTCTGTAAGGCATCTCGATGACATCCGGCATGTGGCAGGATGCAGAGGTGTCAAGGATGAGAACAGGCATCCTGTCGGTCTGCACCACATCCATTACCGTAGTTACGAGGTATCCCGCATTAAGCGCAATCGCTTCACCGGGCTCAAGATAAACCTCGATTCCGTACTTCTCCCTGATGTAGCGGATCAGTCTCACAAGGGCATCCCTGTCATAGTCCTCTCTTGTTATGTGATGGCCGCCGCCTAAGTTGATCCACCTGATTTTTCCCTCAAAGCCTGTGAGTCCGAACTCGGCGTTCAGGTCGTCGGTATCATCTTCAATTCCATCGAGGCTCTCAATCTCATCAAAATCATCGCTGTACTCGCTGCCGGCGCTCTCCTCATAGCCCATGTCCCTGAACACGAAGCTGTCATAGTCATCCTCAATAACAGGATTCGGAAAGAATCTGGAAAAAACCTGCTCAACCTTCAGAAAAGTCTCCTCGAGCGGCTCAAAGCCCTGCTCGCACAGGTTGTGAATATGGATTCCGTCAACACCATCGGGAAGCATGTCCGGCAGGTGCTCATTTCTGATGCCAAGGCGCGAGCCCGGGGCACAGGGATCATAGATCTCATGGGCGTCCTCTGCGCTGATCTCAGGATTCACTCTGATGCCAACGGAAATCTTGCCATCGGCTGCATATTTTTCCCAGACGGGTCTGTGGTGCTCAAGCTGGGTGAGCGAATTGAATACGATGTGATCACAGATCTGACAGATCTCTTCCATCTCATCATCTTTGTAGGCGGGCTCGTAAACGTGATTCTCCCTCTCGACTCCGCCATAGGCTATCGCCTTGAATTCTTCATGTGCAAGCCTCGCCTCATAAATCCCGGAAGCCGTCGCTCCCGCAAGGTATTCTGCGATTATCGGATAGGTCTGGTACGCGGAGTAAGCCTTCTGCGCCAGAAGGATCTTCGCCCCGGACTTGTCCTGTACATCCCTGAGTATTTCCAGATTATCCCGCAGTTTCTTTTCATCGATAACATATGCAGGCGTCTGTACTTCACTGATTTTCATGTTAGTTGTCCTCTATCCTTAGTTTATTGTGCATGACATTTTGCTGTTTGGTCTGCAATGTGTCATTATAAGCTTGGTTTTATGCCTGGCAATATTGCAAGGTCAATTGTGCTACTGCTTGTTTTTTGATTACAAGTCATTGTTTACAAATGCAGTCATGTATGCTATATTTAACCTCTGATCTAATTGTCTGAAATATCTGTACATTCTTAATGAATCATTATTTTCACACATTAGAACAAATCACAATCTAAAAACACATACATAATTATTTTAAGATTAAAGGAGGATTATGTCTATTAAGAATCTATTAACTGAGCGTGAAGAACGCATCACTAAGGAGCTGAAAAAGCTTGAAAACAAACTGAATAAACTCCCCGAAGGACTGCTTGTATGTAATTACAGAAACGGAAAAGTGCGGTGGTATGAGGAGAGAACTGAGAACGGAAAGCGCCAAAGGCACTATCTGTCAAAAAGAACTGACAGTTCAAGAATTGATGACCTCGTTCATAAGACTTATTTCACCTACAAAAAACGTGAGCTCGAAGCAGAGCTTGTTGGCATTGGGGACTGCTTCATAAAAACAGTTACGTCCAGAGTTCTCTTTATAAGACGTCTCTCTATATTTCTGCCGGCTATCTTCCGGGAGATTCTTTTATCATCACGTCTGAAACTGATACCCATCCACTAAATTACGAACGTGTCAGAGAAATTGCAACCATGTACTTTCTAGATTAGCTATGACTTCTTGAATTATATTTCAGAAATCCGCATGTACTTCGGATTTCGTGAGAACATGATTAGGCAGGCAAACAGGCCCTTCGGCGAAGCCGACTTAAATGGCCTGTTTGCAGACATCTTGAATGTTTCATTCAAGATGTCATAGTTTTTCGCTGTTGATTGATCTGGTATTAAACATTGGCGTTTTTGGGGAAAGTTCACTATAGGCAGGCTCCGTTGAAACTTTGACCCTTTTGCTGTGTTTTTCGAGTAACTTTTTGAGACGATTTTCATTATATCGCTTTTCACGAAAATTTTGATCCTTGAAATGCGTTTTTAAGGGTCAAAAAAATAATAATTTTTCTAAATAGTGAAAAGTGCTCATAAAAAATAGTGATTTTTCATGGCAAAAGGGTCAAAATTTCAACACTCACGCCACACAAGGCATGCTCTCTCTCACTCAACAAGCGTCGGGTTCTCGTCCACAACCCAGGGGAGGCCGTACTCATTCAGCATCTCCATGTAGGGGTCGGGGTCGAACTCGTCGGTTGTATATACGCCGGGCTTCTTCCAGGCGCCGGTGAGAACGAGGGCTGTTCCGATCATCGCAGGTACGCCTGTCGTGTAGCTGATGGCCTGGCTGCCGAGCTCTTTGTAGCACTCCTGGTGGTCGCAGACATTGTAGATGTAGACTTTTTTCTCCTGTCCGTCCTTGATGCCTGTGAAGATGCAGCCAATGTTTGTCTTTCCGACAGTCCTGGGACCGAGACTTGCGGGGTCAGGAAGAAGCGCCTTCAAAAACTGAATTGGAACGATATCCTTTCCTTCGAATTTGATCGGTGTGGTTGAGAGCATCCCGACATCCTCAAGACACCTCATATGGTCCAGATAGCTCTGACCAAAAGTCATGAAAAACCTGATTCTCTTAACCTCGGGGAAGTTCCTTCCAAGTGCTTCGATCTCCTCGTGGTGCAGAAGATACATATCCTTCTTTCCAACCTGAGGGAAATCGTACTCCCTCTTTATCTCCATCGGCTTTGTCTCAATCCAGTGTCCATTCTCCCAGTAGCTGCCGTTTGCCGACACCTCGCGGAGATTGATCTCGGGATTAAAGTTCGTCGCAAATGCGTAGCCGTGGTCTCCGCCGTTGCAGTCAAGAATATCGATAGTGTGAATCTCATCAAAGAAATGCTTTTTGGCGTAGGCTGTGAACACGCTGGTAACACCGGGGTCAAACCCTGTTCCGAGAAGGCCTGTTATGCCCGCTTCCTTAAACCTGTCCATGTAAGCCCACTGATAGCTGTAGTCGAAGTAGGCTGTGAAGCCCTTCTCTTTGCACCTCTTCTCGTAGGCAGCGCGCCACTTGGGCTCATCTGTATCCTCCGGCTCATAGTTGGCGGTATCGATATAGTCCACCCGGCACTCAAGACATGCGTCCATGATGGCAAGATCCTGATAGGGAAGCGCAACGTTCAAAACCGCATCCGGCTTGTACTCTTTTATCAGCCTGACAACGTCCGCCACATCGTCTGCGTTGACAGTAGCCGTCGTGATTTTTACCGGCGCCCCGCTCTTTTCAATCTTCTCCTTCATAGCCTCGCACTTACTAACCGTGCGGCTTGCAAGGCGCATCTCCGAAAAGACCTTGCTGTTTAGTGCGCACTTCTGGATTGCAACCTGCGCAACTCCGCCGCACCCTATTACTAAAAGTCTGCTCATTTTTTATTCCCCCTTGTATTGGTCCTAATGTGTACCGCCTGCGGTAATTCGACATGTGAGAAGTCCTGATGTCATTTATCCCTTAGGACAGTCTTTAGGAACTGTAGCGAAATAACTTGAACATTTTACTTGCCTGATTTCCCAAATGCTGCGTCAAGAGCCTTAACAATGCCCGCATTGTCTGCGTTTTCTTCCTTGCCTTTGAAAAATCATTCTGCGTAAAATGTTCAGTTAA
>JAFUYO010000051.1 GCA_017470505.1 Butyrivibrio sp.
ATAAGGCTGGGTAGCCACGTCCGGAAGGGATAAACGCTGAAGGCATCTAAGCGTGAAGCCCCCCTCAAGATGAGATATCCCTGCATTTAGCAGTAAGACCCCTTGTAGAGTACGAGGTTAGATAGGCACAAGGTGTAAGCACGGTAACGTGTTCAGCTGATGTGTACTAATAGGTCGAGGGCTTATCCAAGATAGGAGCAATAGGAATTTGTATTTTCAGTATTCGTTTCGTGAGTGCAATAATACTAAATTATGATAATTTATAAAAAACTTATAAATCAATTCTAAAAAGACGGACAACTGCCCGTCTTTTTAGTTTTTTTATATTTATTTTCAGAAAACTATGCTATACTAAAAAAGGAAATTTAATAAATTTTCAATCGGTTTTATGTTAGTTTTTTCAATATATCTACGAGAGGTGAGAGAATGGAATCAAAGATCCTGCTTGAAAATGGTACTAACGAACTGGAAGTCCTTGAATTTAAGATTGATGACCACTGTTACGGAATCAATGTGGCGAAGATCAAGGAAATTATAGTATATCAGGAGGTTACGCCTGTACCCAACGCGCATCCCAGTATAGAGGGTATATTTATGCCGCGTGATACCATGATCACCGCGATAGATTTGAGAAACTGTCTGCAGCGCGGTGCCAGCAAGCCTGGCGGGCTGTTTATCATTACAAATTTCAACAAGCTGGATATTGCTTTCCATGTTGATGCCGTTGTTGGTATCCACAGGGTTTCATGGGCAGATATCATCAAGCCGAACGCAACTATTTCCAAGGCTGAGGAGAGCATTTCAACCGGTATTATCAAGTTTGAAAATCAGCTCATTATCATTCTTGACTTTGAGAAGATCGTATCGGATATCAATCCCAATACAGGTCTTAATATGGATTCACTCGGCGACATCGGATCACGCCCGAGGAATGAAGTGCCTATCGTTCTTGCAGAGGACTCACAGCTTCTTAACAGGCTGATCGTTGACTCCCTCAACAAGGCGGGCTACAACAATGTACGTCATTTTGAGAACGGCAAGCTTGCATATGATTATATCAAGGCGTGCAAGGACAGGAACGAACTTGACAAGGTTAAGTGTATCATCACCGATATCGAGATGCCTATCATGGACGGTCACAGACTGACCAAGCTCATCAAGGGCGATGATGCGACCAAGGACATACCGCTTATCATCTTCTCCTCACTCGTTAATGAGGAAATGAGAAGAAAGGGAGAAGCCCTTGGAGCAGACAGGCAGCTTTCAAAACCCGAGATTGGCAATCTTGTATCTGTGATCGATGAACTTGTCAATGCACAGCAAGGTTAATACGAAGTGATTTATGCTCCCTTTGTTGCCGATAGCAGTAAAGGGAGTATTTTTTTATTCAATACATCTTTATAAAAAACAGAGAAATCAGGTGCTCTTTTCATGGAAAAGAAACTTTCAGAATATATAAACGACAGCGATCTTGTGATAGTCGGAATAGGAAGTGAGTGGAACTGGATAAGGCAGGGACTTAAGGATGATCACCGATACAGACAGATTCTTGAGTATGCAGGGAAGGAAGAAAACAAGTGGCTCCTTCCGATAATTGAGTTTGAGTATGGCTATTACAACTCTGACCCTGAAATTGATGAGGCTTTCAGAGCTCTCAGGAGCCTTATCGGGGAAAAGAAATATTTCCTTATTTCCGAGAACTTCCTTCAGGATGCGCTCATGAACGGCTTTGCGGAAGAAAACTGCGTCTTTCCATGTGGAAATTATCGCTACCTTCAGACGCCCGATACGGATGACGAGCTTATGGAAGCTACGAAATCAGAGGATTTTATGGGTATCGTCGGCAGGATCCACAGGATTGTCACAGAGAGAGACGGATCCATGAGGGAGGGTGAGAGCTTTTACAAACCTTTTTTTGACGGAAAATTACTTTATCTTAACCAAAAACGCCAGGAATATAGTAATATAAAATATAACGAGGGTTCATATCTGGATAATTGGGACCGATATATGAAGTATCTGTCCGGTACCATGGGGAACAGGCTGCTGATATTGGAGCTTGGGGTATCACTGGATTATCCAACAGTTATACGTTGGCCTTTTGAGAAGGTGGCCTTTATTAATAAGAAGGCACATCTGATAAGAGTACACGAGAGGCTTTATCATCATACCCCTGAAATAGAAGATAAGACTGATTCCATCCAGATGAATTCGGTTAAGCTTATTTTGGAGGAGAGTAAGGGCAATGAAGTCGAATAACGAAGAATATCTCGACAGTCTGCTTGATTCAGCCCAAAAATCGAATAACAACAGTGCACAGTCAGCGCTCAGCAGGATATCTGCAAGAAATTCCTCTGCACCGGGAAGTGGTGGGGCAGGGGATATTGGTGCGCTTGTAAATAATTCCGGTGGCAGCAACAATGACCTCAATGAGATTGGAAGTCTTTTGAACAGGCTCGACAGGGATGAGCTTGTTGATGATAGAATGTCAGGTCTTTTGAGCGATATTGAAAAGCCTATAGATCCGAGAGTCAGGAGACTCACCATAGGTGATCAGAACGTCGATGCGAGAGATGCTGAGGAGATAGCGCTTGATGAGGCTATTGCCGATGCAGAGCGCAAGGAGGCAGAGCTTCTTGCAGGGATGCTGAATAAATCTTCAGCAGACGGCAGGGAGAGCGCCGAGGCAGAGCCTGCCCCCGAAGCACCTCCTCTGGTCGATACATCCGGGGGTGATGACACTCTTTTAGAGGTAGCTCCGGAGGTTTCGCTTCCGGAGGAGAATCAGGTAGTATTTGACAAAGAACCGGATTCTGATGCGAACGAGACTCCTGAGGAGATCCTGACAGACCTTTTGGATGATGTCGGATCTGAGGACCTCACGGTACCCCGGGAGGATACTGCGAAGGACAGTCTCAGTGATGTTCTTGACAACATGAGCAGAGAGGATGAAGAGGAGGATGGACTTAAGCCCTCCGGCTCATCTTCTGATATAGATGATCTTTCACTTGATGATTTTTCACTGGAGGATCTTGAGAAGGCAATGGATGAGTCCATTGCAGCATCAGATGAACCGGAAAGCCCCCCTGCCCCTGAGGCAGACGATAAGGGCACAGATTCACCGGGTGACGATACAAATCTGGCCGACCTTGATCTGGGAGGCTTTACACTGGACGGGATGGACGGACTTGGAATCTCTGATGGCGAAGTGCCGCCGGCAGAGGGGAGCGATGCACCGCCTCCTTCTGATGACGGGAGCGTGGAAGAGCCGGCTCCTGAAGCTCCTTCAGAAGGGGAATCTGAAGGCGGAAGTTCCGCGCCTGATTTAGATGCACTGACAGAAGATGATTTCAACCTCGATGAGCTCGAGGCCAGCCTTGACAATCTTCTGGACTCAGAGCAGTCTGATTCTTCCTCGACAGAAGGGGAGGTTGCTGAGACTGTTTCTGCGCCTGAGGGTACAGATGCTTCTTCTGACACCTCCGGTGATGAAGCAATGTCGATGCAGGAGCTGGATGCCCTCATGGACTCACTAGCAAACGACGAGATTGAGAATGCAGAGAGCACCAAGGCAAAGGATGAGCAGACGGGCCACGCCGATAAACAGGAGGATTCGTCATCAGATGATTTCATGGGAGCGCTGACGGAAGAGGGCTTTGATGAACCGGCACAGGAGCCGTCTCTGGATGAGCTTGCCTCAATCCCCGAAAAGGGCTCCAGGAAATCTGGCTCTTCTGAAGGAGATGACGATGAAGAGGACGGCAAAGGCGGGAAAAAGAAGAAAAAGCCCGGCTTTTTTGCGAGACTCTTCGCAGCACTTGTAAAAGAGGACGAGGAACCTGAGGGTGAGGGACTTGCTTCACTGACCGATGAAAACCAGAAGGTTCTCGACGAGCTCGGCGAAGAGGGCGGCAAGAAAAAGAAGGAAAAGAAAAAGAAGGATAAGAAGCCCAAGGAGAAAAAGCCCAAGAAGGAAAAGCCGCCGAAGGAGAAAAAGCCTCCAAAGCCCAAGAAGGAGAAGAAGCCCAAGCCTCCCAAGGATCCGGGCGAGCCGGAGAAGGCTATTTCTCCCAAGAAGATAGCCGTTTCAGGTATATTTGCGGCGAGCCTTGGAATACTGATACTGATACCCTCGCTTATACTCCCTGACAGGATTGCGTCCGAGAGAGCATCAACTGCGTTTGAACACAAGGAGTACGTAACCTCATACAAGATGCTCTACGGCAAGGATATGACCGAGGAAGAGAGCACCATATATGAGCAGTCAAGAGTTATCGCGTGGGCAGAGAGATACTTTGAGGGCTATCAGAATTACGTCGCGATGAACATGAAGGAAGAAGCCCTTGATATGCTTCTCATGGCAATGCGCAACCGCGACGATCTTTTGAATGAAGCAGCGAAGTATAGTGTTGAAAATGACGTTATAGAAGTGTACGATAGTATAGAATCGGTGCTTTTAGAAAGCTATGGCCTGTCAGAGGCTGACATTGTCGAGATCAATTCGATCAAAAAGGACAGAGACTACACTATCCGACTTATGGAAATTGTTGGTACGCTCTAGTTTTCCGGGCATCCGAATCTGTTGAAAGGAAGTAGATGCCTGTGGTTGTAATAATCGACTATGATGCCGGAAATATTAAGAGCGTTGAGAAAGCCTTTGAGTACCTTGGTGAGAGAGTTCTGATCACCAGGGATACTCAGGAAATTTATCGCGGAGACCATGTGGTTCTTCCGGGAGTTGGTGCTTTTGGCGATGCCATGAAGCGCATCAGGTCCTATGGCCTTGAAGATGTTATTAAGGAAGTTGCAAGAAGGGAAGTCCCTTTTCTGGGAATATGCCTGGGCCAGCAGCTGTTGTTTGATTACAGTGAGGAATCGGACAACGTCAGCGGCCTGGGCATTTTGCGTGGAGGGATAGTGAGGATCCCGGACGAGGATGAGGATTCAAACAGATACAAGGTGCCTCAGATCGGCTGGAACAACCTGAAGCTGTCGGGCGATGGAAGGCTCTTTAAAGGGATAGAGGGTGAGCCCTACGTGTACTTTGTCCACTCCTATTATCTGAAGGCAGAGAACAGAAGTATTGTGAAGGCAACATGTGACTACTCGGTCAGGATTGACGCATCAGTTGAGAGCGGCAATGTCTTTGCCTGCCAGTTCCATCCGGAGAAGAGCTCTGAGGTTGGAATGCAGATACTAAGGAACTTCCTGGCTGTATAAGGAGATTTATAAATGCTAACAAAGAGGATAATCCCCTGCCTTGACGTCAACAACGGCAGGGTTGTAAAGGGAATAAATTTCGTCAACTTAAGGGATGCCGGCGACCCGGTGGAAGTCGGCGAAGCCTACTCAAAGGCAGGGGCTGATGAGCTGGTGTTCCTTGATATAACTGCCTCCAATGAGAGGCGCTCTACGGTTGCTGACATGGTGAGGGAGGTGGCCAAAAAGGTTTTCATCCCCTTCACTGTAGGAGGAGGCATCCGGACTGTCAGTGACGTAAAAGACATACTCAGGGAAGGAGCCGACAAGGTGTCGGTTAATTCTGCTGCGATTGACAGGCCTGAGCTGATTTCCGAGGCCGCTGAGAAATTCGGGAGCCAGTGCGTTGTTCTGGCGATTGACGCAAAGAGGCGCGCTGACGGAAGCGGATGGAATATCTACAAGCACGGAGGCAGGATTGACATGGGGATTGACGCCGTTGAGTGGGCCAGAAAAGGAGTTTTGCTCGGCGCAGGGGAGATTCTTCTGACCAGCATGGACTGCGACGGGACCAAGGCCGGATATGACATAGAGCTCACAAAGGCTGTGTCGGAGGCTGTCGGCGTTCCTGTGATAGCTTCCGGCGGAGCGGGAGAGCTGCCTCATTTTTATGATGCGCTTACAGAGGGAGGAGCTGATGCCGCGCTGGCTGCATCTCTTTTCCATTACAAGGAGCTTGAAATCAGCGAGGTAAAGAGATATCTCGCATCAAGAAACGTCAGTGTAAGGCTCTGATATGAACAGGAAGCGAAGGTGATTTTGAGAAAATGGCAATGATTTCAAACGACTGGCTGCCGGCGCTCAAGGATGAGTTTGGTAAAGAATACTACAAAGAATTATTTTCGTTTGTGAAGGACGAATACAGCAAACACGTGATATATCCGCCTTCGGAGGATATCTTTAACGCTCTGCACTTAACGCCACTTCAGGATGTCAGGGTTCTGATACTGGGACAGGACCCCTATCATGAGCCTGGACAGGCCCACGGGCTTTCGTTCTCGGTCCTGCCGGGAAGGGCTGACACGCCGCCGTCACTTCAGAATATCTACAAGGAGCTTGCGGACGATATCGGGTGCTATATCCCGAACAACGGGTATCTCAAGAAATGGGCGGATCAGGGAGTACTTCTTTTGAACACGGTGCTGACAGTAAGGGCGCACCAGGCTGCTTCCCACCAGGGGAAGGGATGGGAGCAGTTCACGGACGCCATCATCAGGAAGGTCAATGAGCAGGACAGGCCGATTGTCTACATGCTCTGGGGAAGGCCTGCGGGAATGAAGGCAGCTATGCTGGATAACCCAAGGCACCTTGTACTGAAGGCGCCTCACCCGAGCCCTTTATCGGCATACAGGGGTTTTTTTGGCTGCCGCCATTTCAGTAAGGCCAACGAGTTCCTCAAGGCAAACGGCGCAGAACCTATTGACTGGCAGATAGAGAACGTTTAGGAACTGTAGCGAATTAACTTAGTCATTTGACTTGTCTGCTTTCCCGACAGCTGCGTCAGAAAGCCTCGCCGTAGCCCGCTACGGCTACGTTTTCTTCCTTGCTCTCGGAAAAAGCATCCTGCGTCAAATAACTAAATAATTCTGCTACAGTTCCTTAGTCTTGCAATTTACTGCACCACCATGTTAAAGTAAGATAGTTTATTTGCAGTTTAAGGAGGAAATATATGAAAAAACCGTTTGTCACAAAAAAGCAGGTTCAGGAGATTGCAGGTAAGTACCCCACACCGTTTTATATCTACGATGAAAAGGCGATAAGGGAAAATGCGAGACGCGTCTACAGCGCGTTTTCATGGAATAAGAACTTCAAGGAGTTTTTTGCGGTAAAGGCAACTCCCAACCCGCGACTGATGCAGATACTCATGGAGGAGGGCTGCGGCTTTGACTGCTCCTCTGAGACGGAGCTGATGCTCAGCGAGGCAATTGGCGCAAAGGGCGAAGACATCATGTTTTCATCCAACGACACCCCGGCAGGAGAGTTTGTCTATGCAAACAAACTCGGGGCCACGATAAATCTCGATGATTTTACCCATGTCGAGTTTCTCGAGAAGGCAATCGGGAAGATTCCCGAGACGATATCCTGCAGGTTCAACCCCGGCGGAGTGTTTAAGATGAGCAACGGTATCATGGACAATCCCGGGGATTCCAAGTACGGAATGACCAGGGAGCAGCTCTTTGAAGCTTTTAAGATATTGAAGGAGAAGGGCGCAAAGAGATTTGGTATCCACGCCTTCCTTGCAAGCAACACCGTGACCAATGAGTATTATCCGACTCTTGCGGGACAGCTCTTTGAGCTTGCCAGAGACCTTCAGGAAAAGACAGGAGCGAAGGTTGGATTTATAAATCTCTCGGGCGGCGTGGGAATCCCATACAAGCCTGACCAGGAGGGCAACGACATTGAGGCGATAGGGAACGGCGTAAGGGAGCAGTTTGAGAAGATCCTTGTTCCGGCAGGCATGGGAGACGTGGCAATCTACACCGAGATGGGAAGGTTCATGATGGGACCCTACGGCGGACTTGTTACAAAGGCCATCCATGAGAAGCACATCTACAAGGAGTACATCGGAGTGGACGCCTGCGCGGTCAATCTGATGAGGCCTGCAATGTACGGGGCTTACCACCACATAACCGTCCTCGGAAAAGAGGATGCGCCCCTAGATCACATCTACGATGTGACCGGGTCACTGTGTGAGAACAACGACAAATTTGCAGTGGAGAGGAATCTCCCCGAGATAAACAACGGCGACTATCTCTTTATCCACGATGCAGGCGCACACGGCTTTTCCATGGGCTATAATTACAACGGAAAGCTCAAGTGCGCAGAGCTTCTTCTGTGTGAGGACGGAGGGTGTGAGCTCATCAGAAGGGCTGAGACAGCAAGGGACTACTTCGCGACCTTTGACTGCATCGGAGTTTATGATGACCTTGACAGGATTATGAAGAAAAAAGGTGTCTGATCTTTTATGAATCCTCGTTTTATTAGAATTACAAATTTCCTCGGAGCCTTTTTGGGGCTCTGGGCAATACAATTAAGTCTTGGAATTACCGTAAGAAATCCGCTTACGGTAGTTCTTTTTGTCTGCCTTTTTATGGGGATGGAGTGGGTAAGTGGCTATGGCTCAAGGAAAGAAGTGGGCGCGGTAAAGAAGGTTTTATTGTTTGGCCTTTCTGTTTTGCCGGCAGCCGGCCTTGCTCTTTTTCTTGGAAACAGAGCTTCAGCTTCATTTAATAGTTCTCTTTTTAAGGCGCTTACCTATGCAATACTCTTTGCAGGGTACTATGTCCTGATCCTGTTTGGAGTAAGAGCCTTCCTGCGTCTTATTAAGAGAGATGGCTATGAAAAGGCTTCGGATGATAATGCAGGTGACATGAACAACACTGCCGCGCGAACATCTGATGGCATGATGCGGCTGACTCCTAAACCAGAGAGAAGACTCTTTGTGATCACGGCACTTGTCTGCTTTATCTGTTACCTCCCTTATTTTCTGTATGAGTTCCCTGGTATAATGACTGCGGATTCACTTGTTCAGTACGGCCAAATCATAGGGAAGGAGCCCCTTTCAAATCATCATCCGATAATCCATACGATGCTGATAAAGTATTTCTATATGATCGGGATGGGTATAACGCATGACCCTGTAAAGGCAATCGCCTTCTATACGTTTTTCCAGATGGTATTCATGTCGCTGTGCGGCGCTTTCCTTGTGAGGGAAGTGATGAGAGTTTTGGGATACTTTGACAGGACTATAGCTGCTCTTACTATCGTCTTCCTTGCGCTTATGCCGTTTAACGCTGTGTTTGCTGTGACAATCTGGAAGGATGTGCCTTTTGCGGGGATAGCGGTATTGCTGTCCTGCCACCTGTCTGAAATGTACAGAAAAAGGGATGATCTCAAGGTCAGGCACTTTGTTATTTTATCTTTCCTTTTGATATTGTTTTCTCTTTTCAGGTCAAATGCCTTTTATGCAAGTGTTGTTCTGATACCGTTTCTTATCTATTTTTTCAGAAAGAAGATTGCAGCTGTCGCGGCTTTCGCTCTGGTGCCAGTCATAATCGTACTGATTGTGAAAGGGCCTGTGTTTGATATGTGTGGAGTAAAGGGGCCTGACTTTACCGAGTCACTCTCGCTCCCGATCCAGCAGGTTGCAAGGGTCCTTGCAGATGGCGGCACTGTTACTGACGACGACCTTGCACTTATCGATGCTGTCATAGACAGAACCTATGTAAAAGAGCTCTACGTCGCAAACTACGCAGACAACATGAAGGAGCTGGTAAGGGCAGGACACCCCGAGGTTCTTGAAAATAATAAGGGAGAATACCTAAGGCTCTGGGCGAGGATTGGCCTCAGCAATCCGCTTTTGTATCTGCGCGCCTGGTACGACCTTGAGGGCGGATATATCTACCCGGATGTGGCTTACAGCGTGGGCGATGTGGACGGAGTCATGGCAAACGACATGGGGCTGTATTCATCGCCCATCATCGGAGGAAAGTTTATCAAGGTCAAGGAGATACTCTTAAAGCTCTCTGACTTCATGCCGATCTACGGAATGTTTTTCAGTATCGGTGCTTATACCTGGGCACTTGTCATAAGCCTTTGTTTTGCACTCAAAAAGAGGTGCTTTGTACTTGTTCATGTGCTGATGCTGCTGATAGTGGGGACACTCCTTGTAGCCGCGCCCGTGATGGACTTTCGGTACGCCTACGCGATGGTCCTTTCGTTCCCGCTGTGGGTAGTATCAGGTGCTGTCACCAAATAACTCGAAAAGAATTTCGTTATACATTATGTTGGAAAGCAGGAAAATCAGTGGAAGAAATGATCAATGAATTTATAGATTATCTTAAGGGTGTGAAAGATACTTCGGAAAATACTCTTTTGTCATACAGAAGGGATCTTCTCAGAATGACCGATTACATGAAGAGGAGAGGCATTACGGATGTACGCGACATCTCCGAGGACAGGGTACTCGACTATGTGAGGAGCCTTATGGAGGAGCAGTTTGCCACGTCCAGCATCGCAAGACATAACACGTCGATAAAGGCTTTTTTTCGCTATCTGTTGGAGAACGGCAACATAGACGACAATCCCGCCGAGAACATAAAGAGTCCGAGGCTTGAAAAGAAGGGCATGAGAGTTCTGTCGGAAGCTGAGGTTGAAAGCCTTCTGTCACAGGACTTTGGCACAAGCGCCAAGGGGGTAAGGGACAAGGCGATACTCGAGCTCATGTATGCCACCGGGCTTAAGGCATCTGAGGTGACGGGACTTGGGATGGACAATATCGATATCGCCATATCGTGCATCAAGCTTGCCGGCAGAGCAGGTGACGGAGCTGACAGGATGATACCCTACGGGAAAAAAGCCAGGGAAGCCCTGAACATATACCTGCAAAGAGGAAGGGATGAGCTCCTTCGAGATAACGAGGACGACGGAACGGTTTTTTTAAACTGCAATGGCACGCCAATTAGCAGGCAGGGACTGTGGAAGCTGATAAAGAATTACGTCAAAAAAGCAGGGATAGATGCGGACATCACGCCTTTTACCCTAAGGCACTCCTTTGCCGCTCACCTCGTGGAGAACGGAGCTGACGCGCCATCACTCCAGGAGATGATGGGATATACCGGAGAAAGTTCAACTACAAGGTATCTGTCCGGCAGGAAAAAGACAAAGGACCCATACGAGTGGGCCAGGATACGTAACTGAAAATCTTATTCTTTTTTTATAATTAAAATCAGCGAAAAAATGATAAAATAGTCATGTAGATTATTTGCATAATTATTAGTGACAGGGATCAATATGTCTGATATATATCGTAAGTCCTCTATGGAACAACTTTCATCAATGGAGCAGCTTGATAAGGCTGTCGTTATCACGTCGCCTGCAACCTGGTTTGCCATGCTCGGAGCAGCACTTATTATCGCGGCTGCTTTTATATGGTCTGTCTTTGGAAGAATCCCACAGAATGTAACTGCAAACGGGATACTGATAGATAAGGACGGCGTTCACACCGTTTACTCGGAAGCAGATGGAACAATAGAGAGCTTTTGCTGCGAAATCGGAGACCATGTAGAGCGCGGTGACGAAATCATGAAGTTGTCGAGCACCGCCTATGAAAAAAAAATCTCAGACCTCATGGCAAGACGCAGCGAACTCGAAAAGACTGCTGATGAATCGAATGCATATACAACAATTGCTCTCATGAGTCTTGATATGGAAATTGATGAGTACGAGAGAAAGCTGGAAGCCGCTACCATCAGGGCGCCTTATGACGGAGTCATAACTGAGTTTTCAGTGGCAGAAGGTCAGGTCATAGCTTCCGGAGATTATGTTGCAAGAATATCCCGGAACAATAAAGAAAATACAGTCGCTGTATGCTATGTGCCTGTGGCAGAAGGGCGTAAGATCAAAAACGGAATGACAGCGTCCATCTATCCCAGTACTGCCAACAAGCAGGAGTATGGACATATGAAGGGCACAGTCACCTATGTGGATGAGTACGTCACCAGCAGAGCGGAGATAGTCAAACAGGTTGGCGTTGTGTCACTGGCTGAGTCCTTCCTTTCAGACGGACCTGTCATAGAGGTCAGATTCCTATTAGACAGGGATGAAAACTCGGCAAACGGCTACTGGTGGTCAAGCAAGAGGGGACGTGAGATTGATCTTGAGAGCGGCACCATTATTTCTGTTGACATAGTTGTCAAGGAGGTGACACCCATCTCACTTGTCATACCATTCTTTTCAGAGTCGGTCCTTATCGCCGAAAACATGGGGGACTAGGTCCATGGGAAAAGAGTACGCCAAAACACCTACCGTATATCAGATGGAGGCTTCAGAATGTGGGGCAGCTGCTCTTTCCATGATCCTGGGGTACTACGGGAGATTCATGCCCTTAGAGCAGATGCGCATTGAGTGCGGTGTTTCGAGAGATGGAAGCAGCGCCAAAAATATACTTCTTGCTGCCCGTAAAATTGGCCTTGAAACCCACGGATACAGAAAGAGCCTGGAAAAGCTCATAAAACTCACACCTCCCTGTATAATTCACTGGAATTTTAATCATTTTGTTGTCTTTGAAGGACAAAAGGGGAAATATTTTTATATCAACGACCCGGTCAGCGGAAGACGGAGGATTACATATAAGGAACTTGATGATTCGTATACAGGCGTTGTCCTCACATTTAATAAGACTTCCGATTTCAGCCCCTCCAAAAAGACTGATTCATTCCTGCAATTCTTTTTAAAGAGTGTATCACAGGAGAAGGATATGTTAAGTCTTGTCTTTTCGGGACTTCTGATGATATTCCCCGGAATTGTGATACCGGCCTTTTCAAGAGTCTTTATCGACGGGATTCTGGTGGAGCGTAATACCGGGTGGCTGTGGGGACTTCTGATTGTCATGCTCTTCACACTTGTTTTTCAGGCTGCTGTCCGTTTTTATCGGGGGACACTTCTTCTGCGTTTCCAGAACAAGGTATCCCTTATCTCAGCCCACAGCTTTCTGACACATTTTTTCAAGCTTCCGATCAGCTTTTTTACACAGAGATCCTCCGGAGATCTCTCCCGGAGAGTGGATAACAACAATGATCTGTCAATATTCATGACATCTGACCTGGCTCAGACGGCGCTTGATATAATGGCTGCACTTTTTTACCTGGTGATACTGTTTGCATACAGTCCGCTCCTTACTCTGATAGGACTTTTGATCATCGCCGTAAACCTTCTCATAATGAAATTTGGCGCAGCAGCGATAGGCGATATGACAATCAAGGCGCAGCAGGACATAGGCAGAATGTTTGGCGCTCTCTACGCCGGGATATCTGCTTCAGCTTCGCTCAAGGCCTCGGGTACGGAAAATGAGTTTGCAAAGAGAATACAGGGCTATTATGCCAAGACCATAGAAATGGACCAAAAGATGGGGCGCAGACAGCAGGCTCTTGATGTTATACCGGATGTGGCCCGGCAGGTCACTAATATTGTGATCCTGATTGTGGGTGGACTTCTGGTTATAAGTGGAGAGCTCACTGAGGGCATGCTGGTAGCGTTTATCAGTCTTCTTGCGTGCTTTATGGAGCCCATAGATTCTCTGGCCACGTTTATTGAAAAGATCAAGACAGCCCAGGCGGATCTCAGAAGAGTTGAGGACATCTACAAATACAGGCAGGATCAGAGATTTGACTGCGCCAAAAAAGAGGACATTGATCACAAGCTTAGTGGAAATATAAGTATGAGGGGCGTAGCTTTTGGATATGGACCATTAACTCCTCCTGTCATAGAGGACTTTGAATTTGATTTAAAGAGCGGATCGTCCATAGCACTTGTTGGAGCTTCAGGAAGCGGAAAAACGACAGTGGCCAGGCTTTGTAGCGGCCTTTACAGGCCCATGAAGGGGGAGATACTGTTTGATGATATTTCTTTTGACAGGCTGCCCGAAGAAGTTGCTGCTGCCAGTATTGCCACTGTGAGCCAGGATATAACCCTGTTTTCAGGGACCATAAGAGATAACCTGACCATGTGGAACAGCAGTATCTTGTGGAACGATGTGATAAAGGCAGCCAAGGATGCCTGTATTCATGACTTCATCACGGCAAGACCGGGGGCTTATGACTTTATGGTCTCCGAAAACGGAGCCAATTTATCAGGTGGGCAGAGGCAGCGACTTGAAATAGCCAGGGCTCTTGCCATCAATCCATCCATACTGATCCTGGATGAGGCTACCAGCGCACTTGACCCGGTAACTGAAAAAGAGATTATGGACAATATAAAGCGACGCGGCTGCACCTGCATTGTGGTAGCCCACAGGCTTTCGGCCATCAGGGACTGCGATGAGATCCTGGTCATGGACAGGGGCAGGATAGTGCAGCGAGGAAGGCACGATGAACTGATAAAACAGGAAGGCCTGTATAAGAGTCTTGTGGAGAATGCGAATTGAGTCATAGCACAGAAAACGCTGGAAAATTTCATATAGCAGGCGGAGAACTCTTTATCACAGAAGACTCACAAAAGGTGTACAGGGTCATAAGTGGCAGGGTACTTGTATATCTCATTGCATTTGAGGACAGTGTCAGTAAAAAGCGGTTGTTTCTTGCGGAAATGGGTGAGGACAGCATACTCCCGGGTTTTAACTTCAGGGCAGAGGATAACGTGGAGTACAGGTTTGGCTTTGTAGCACTGTCTGATGCGGAATTTGTTGAAGATAAAAAGGTGCAGGTGAGTGAGGCAAGAGATTACTTTGCCCGGGTGGCCGAATTAACTATCCCAAAAGAAAGCAGCTTTGACAGGACGCTCATAGAGTTCTACAATATGAGCCTTATTGTTGATGAGGGATATATCTACAGATACAGGGAGGAAGCTGCCCGCACAAAAGAGCGCTCACTTAAGCTGATAGAGAATGTGCTGAAAGGCGGCAGAGCACAGAGGGGGAGCGAAAACTCTTTTGCAGGCAAACCTCTTTATGACTGCGTTACATTTCTCTGCGGGAGGGAGAAGATTAATATAGCCCCGTTTGAAAGTATAAAGCGCAGCGCAGGTAATGGGTATGACATAAACGATATTGCCAGAATCTCTCATTTTAATGTGAGAAAGATCACTCTTGAGAATGGGTGGTACAAAAAGGACTGCGGAGCCCTCATCGTTTCAGGCAAAGAATCCGGAGTATTCTGTGCATTTCCCGGAGCTTTTGGCAGATACAGGATTTATGACCCTGTGAAAGACATGGTCTTTTCGCTGGATGGCAGGTTCGCAGAAGGTCTTGATAACAGCGCGGTTATGCTCTACAGACCTTTTCCCGATGAGGTCATAACACCGGTCAAAATGATCCTGTTTGGCATGGAGAAGGTGTACCGGTCTGATATAGTCAGGCTGATTCTGATGACATTACTAGGGATTTTAGTGGGATTGCTTCTTCCGTACCTGAACGAGCAGGTGTATGACAATTTCATCACTCTGGGGAACAGATCGGGGCTGCTGGGAGCCGGCCTTGTGATTCTTGCCTGTTCGATCGGAAATATAGCATTCAATGTTGTAAAGAATCTCTCGGCATTCAGGGCGATGAATACAATGGAATATGCGGTTCAGAGCGCAGCCATTGACAGGCTTTTTAACCTGCCGGAGAGTTTTTTCAGGAAGTTTGATGCAGCTGATCTGGGGCTAAGACTTATGAGTATCTGTCAGATGTTCAATGTTTTGGCAACGAGTGTGTCAGGGAGCCTTCTTTCAGCGCTTTTCTCACTGTTCTACATTGTCAGGATGGCAGGCTACTCGGGGAAACTGACGCTTATAGCAGTGATAGTGATCGCCATTGGCTTTAATGTAGTCATCTATATCGGTTCAAGACAGCTTAAATACGAAAAACAAAAGCTCATCTCTGATAACAGCGCAGCTGCTTTGATGTATCAGTATATAAGTGGAATAGAAAAGCTAAGGAGCACGGCATCCTGTGACAGGGCACTCTTAAACTACTACGTCGATTTTTCAAGATCCAGGCGGATCAATATCAGCAAGGAAAGGCTATCGCTTTCTGCCGATACTTTTATACAGGCTCTTGAAATCTTTACATCCATGATCTTTTACTATATGGTCGCAGCAGGGGGCCTCAATATCAGTATTGGACGGTTTATGGGCTTTACCTCCGCATTTTCCATGTTGTTCATGGCAATTCTGGATATGGCAAAAGGGCTGATATCTGCCAATCAGGTGATACCGATGTTTGAAATGTCAAAGCCGATACTGGAGACTCTTCCTGAGAACCTGCAGGGAGCAGCGCTTCCGGGAGATAATAGCGGGGAGATCGAGCTTGACAACATAACCTTTGGATATAGCAGCAAGGAGCAACCGGTCATAAACGGACTGTCCCTTCGCATTGCACCGGGTGAATATGTAGGAATCGTAGGTACATCGGGGAGCGGCAAGTCTACTCTCTTAAAGCTCCTCATGGGATTTGAAAAACCTCAGGTGGGGAAGATATATTATGACGGCAGGGATATAGATGAGCTGGACAAGATTGAACTGAGGAAAAAGTTTGGCGTCGTCCTGCAGGAAGGCGGTCTGGTCACAGGAAATATCTTTGACAATATAACCCTGTCCACTCCCGGATGCAGCACCAAAAGAGTGTCGGAGGTAATAGAGCAGGTAGGGCTCAAAAAAGATATAGATGCGATGCCCATGGGACTCTACACAGTCGTCAGCGAGTCCGGCAATACAATATCAGGCGGACAGGCACAAAGGATCCTCATAGCAAGGGCGATTGCAGGAAGACCAAAGGTGATGTTCTTTGACGAAGCCACAAGTGCTCTTGACAATGTGACCCAGGCGCAGGTCATGGACACTATAGAGAAAGCAGAATCTACAAGGATAGTCATCGCCCACAGGCTCTCCACGGTCCTTCACTGTGACAGAATAATTGTGTTAGATAACGGAAAGGTTGCGGAAGAGGGAAACTACAGAGAACTTATGGAAAGGAAAGGAATCTTCTACAAGCTTGCGATAAGGCAGATTGCCTGAACATTTTTTCCATTTTTTTACAGTTCTTCGTATAAAGAAACAGATGATCAATGATTAAAAAAGGAGGTAACAATCATGGCAGAGGTTAGGCAGGAAGTATTGGATTTTATCGGAAAGGTAAAGCAGGACAAAGAGCTGATTGATAAGATCAACGGATTTGCCGAAGGAGATGAGCTTGAGTTTGCACCAAAGGTTATAGCCCTGGCAAATGAGCTTGGTTATACTATCACAGAAGCAGACATCGGACACTTTATTGATTCTGCAGACGACGAGGAGCTTGAGGTCGATGAGCTCGATGTTGTAAGCGGCGGATGCGGCGGAAATGAGCCCTATGGTCCGGCAATAACCCACTGGCTCAGGATAAAGTGCTTTGTCGGGGAATCACTTGTAGCTACTCCTTCGGGAGATAAAATGATAAAGGACATCAAGGTGGGAGACGAAGTCATATCCCTTGATGAGAATGGAAATAAGCGGACGGCAAAGGTGACAGACGTATTTGATCCAAAGCAGATGCCTGTAGTTGAGGCTGTCTTTGATAATGGCAGCAAATGGCTTACGACTGATACCCAGTGGTTCTACTGTGGAGGTAATGATTACGCAAAAGTAGTTGATGCAGCAGGTAAAAAGGCTGTCACAAAAGACGAGTCTTCTGCCGGGCTAAAGAGCTGTGAGAACACAGGCAGGACAGAGACCGTTTATGATTTTGCAGTAGACGGACTCAACGTATATTTTGTAAACGGAATAGCAGCAGAGGGCTTCAGCTTCAGCTAAGAGGCGTTCTGTTTGTCCATCCGGGGAGTGCTGCTTCGATTTTTTCCGGCCAGTTGTTCTCGAAGAAAATGCAGGCTGAAGGGTCGTGGGCGTAGAAATTTTTGTCCCGGCTCTCTAGGCAGCCAATGGCGGGGCATCCTCCGGCACACCAGGTCAGATACTTACAGGCGGCGCATTTTGCGCCGCTTTTTATGCGGTCTGACTGTGTCGCATGGGCAAAGTCATAGTATCTGCCTCTCTGTAAAAGAGCTGTAAGTCCGCTCTCTCGTATATCTCCTAAAACAATCCCGTAGGCATCAAGGGTTCCTGAGTACTGAAGACATGGATAAATACGGCAGTTGGCACCTATTGCGGGCATGCCGTTTATGGTTTTACACAGAGGACAGGATTTTTTGAAGGTGTGAGTGTAGTACTGTACACGCTCAAGGCTGTAGGTTTTGTCCTTGGGATGGACTGTCAGGAAATTCCAAAAGCACAGCTCCGGTGTTAAACCGCTCTCTGAGTAACGGACAGCCACATTTAGCGCTTCTTCATAATACTCCTCCCATGAGTAGGAGCAGTCAGGGGCATTGGATATCCACCTGGGGGTTTCCGTTGTTCTGATGATGCGTATCCTTGGAACACCCATCTTTGAAAAAAGCTCAAGTGTTGGTTGAATCGTGTCTGTGTTTTCTCTGTTAAAATTCATTTGAATGCGCACGGGAAAGTCTTCACTCAGGCAGAGCTCAATTGATGACAAAGTCGCTTTTTCCGCGCCCTTTTTTCCACGCATCCTGTCGTGGTAAGAAAGCCCATCGAAAGAAATCTTGATCTCCGGTTTATTTCCCTTTGAACTTAAAAAGCAAAGAACTTCGGGAGTAAGTAAGCTTCCGTTGGTATTGATCTCATGGACAAACATGTCACGGGAGTAAATGGCGTCTATTATTTTGTAAAAGTCCCTGTGAAGAAGAGGCTCCCCTCCTGTTATGAGGACAGCCAAAATGCCGTTCCTTTCAGCTTCATCCAGGACTTTGCACAGCATGTCAAAGGACAGCTCCTTGCAGGGTCTGTCATTGTCTGCTGCATTAAAGCAGTGCAGACAGTTGTAATTGCACTGCTGGGTGATCTCGAGAGAGAGCCATGGCATGACTTTTCCGGTGAAGGATCGGTGAAGCTGCCAGGGGGAGAGCTTTTTTGTACTGCCTTGTTCATTACATTTTTCAACGATTTTTCTTTTCACAAGGCTGTAAAGGGCATCGGATTGTGGAATATCTTTCGTGCCGTCGCATTTTAGGGCAATATCAAATTCTTCGCGGCTGAGACGCACGGGGAGAGCGGTGTATCTTTTTATGAAGGTATGCAGGTTTTCGTGCCATGTTCTGAGCGCGGTGTCGGGTGAAAGAATGTATTTGGCCATGTTTACCTCCGATTAAAAAGCCTCTCGGACCGGGGGAAGGTCTAAGGGGCAAAATAATTTTTATTCAGGTGAGATCGGCTATCTCTAACAGCAGCCTCTCTGTGTCCTCCCAGCCAAGGCAGGGGTCTGTTATGGATTTACCGTAGATGCCGTCGCCTATCTTCTGGCAGCCCTCCTCGATGTAGCTCTCTATCATCACGCCCTTGACCAGCTTTTTGATGTCGGGGTTGAGGTTCCTTGAGTGGAGCACCTCTTTGACGATGCGGATCTGCTCCTTGAACTGCTTGTTGGAGTTGTTGTGGTTGGCGTCAATTATGGCGGCGGGATTGATGATCTCGCGCTGCTCGTAGAGCCTCAAAAGGAGGCTTAAATCCTCGTAGTGGTAGTTTGGAAGTGACTGTCCGTGCTTGTTGGAGGAGCCCCTGAGTACGCAGTGGGCGAGGGGATTTCCGTTGGTGTTGACCTCGTACCCCCTGTAGACGAAGGTGTGGGGCTGCTGGGCTGCATATACTGAGTTGAGCATGACAGAGAAGGTGCCGCTCGTCGGGTTTTTCATTCCGGCGGGAACGTCAAAGCCGCTGGCAGTCATGCGGTGTTCCTGGTCCTCAACGGAGCGCGCGCCGATAGCGACGTAGGAGAGGATATCAGCAATATATCCCCAGTTCTCGGGATAGAGCATCTCGTCTGCTGCAGTCAGTCCTGACTCCTCGATCGCGCGGATCTGCATGTGTCTCATGGCAACAAGACCTGCCCTGAAATCAGTTTTGCCCTCGGGGTCCGGCTGGGATGTGATACCTTTGTAGCCGTCACCTGTTGTCCTGGGCTTGTTGGTGTATATTCTCGGGATGAGTATGAGCTTGTCCCTGACCTTGTCGTTCAGCTTTCCAAGGCGCGATACATAGTCGCATACAGCGTCCTCATTGTCAGCAGAGCAGGGGCCTACAACCACGAGGAACTTGTCGCTCTTTCCCGTGAAGACGTCAGTTATCATGGCGTCGCGCTCTTTTTTTAATTCGGTAAGTTTCTTTCCAAGCGGAAATTCCGCTCTTATCTCCTCAGGTGTGGGGAGCTTCTGGATATATTCAAATGACATACAATCCTCCCTTCCGGCGTTGCCGGAGCTTAATATATACTCATTAACGAAGTTCTTTTACTTTTCATTAATGAGCGGTGCCTGCCGCATAGCGGCTATCATATTTATGAGTCAGTTGATATCTGCTTTACTATAGCACTTTAAACTGAGAAAGTAAACCGCTTTTTATTTTGTACCAGTTCCTTAGGCGTCAGAACTGAGGATCTTCTGTGCATAAGTTTGTACCGATAACGGAATGCAATTCCGTTATCGAGTATAGATTTCGTCGCTCTTTAAGTTATATCTCCATCTCAGTACTGCGACTCCGATGATGATCGCATACCCGATGAAAGACAAGAGTGTTGGCATCTCTCCAAGGAACAGTATGCCAAGGATTGCTGCAAATATAACCTGAGTGTAGTCGAAGACTGATATTTCTTTTGCCGGGGCATATTTGTATGCGGAGGTGATCCCGAACTGGCCGATAGTTGCAGACACTCCGGCCATAATAAGGCACAGGAGCTGAAGAGGTTTTAGAGGGACAAAGTTTATTGCAATAAACGGGATTGTCACAACTGTTGAGAATACCGAGAAACACAGGACTATTATAGGCGTCCGTTCTCCCTTTTTGCCGAGTCTTCTGACAAAAACATAGGCAGTTCCGGCTCCGAATCCTCCGTACAGCCCAATGAGTGCAGGAACAAGCTGCATATTGCTTCCGGATGGTCTGACAATAAGCATCGCTCCGAGAAAGGCAATTACTACTGCCAGAATATCGGTCTTTTTGGGCTTTTCTTTTAAGATCGGGATTGAGATCAGGATTGCAAAGAAGGGTGACAGCTTGTTGAGCATATTGGCGTCTGCAATGTTCAGCTTGTCTATCGCATAGAAATTTGCGATGAGTCCGCTTGTCCCAAACAGGCATCTGAAAAAGATGTCGCCAGCGCAACCTTTCCTGATGCTGATCTTTTCCCCGGACCGAAGCAGCAGGATCATAGAAGTGATGATGGCAACAGCATTTCGAAAGAACGCCTTTTCCATGGTGGGAATATCGCCTGATATCCTGACAAAAAACGTCATGAGCGAAAAGCCAAAGGCCGCGAACAATATGCATATGATTCCTTTAGATTTACTACTGACACTCGAAAAATCTTTCATTCTCTCAAATCGCCTCCCTCAGTAGTATGACATCTTGAATGAAACATTCAAGATGTCTGCAAATAGGCCATCCTAGAGCGACTTCGTCGCGGGCCTGTTTGCCTATTGTATCATATTCTCACGAAATCCGCAGTACATGCGGATTTCTGAAACAAAGTACAAGAATATATACCTACATAAACTAAAAATGTATATATAGGAACAATCCATTGAAATTATGTATAGCTGAAGAAACAATGTCTGTTTTTCCATACATTTGGAGGAATAATTCACTTTTTTTCGCCAAAACATCCATATATTATGGGGATGATAAAAGGTATAATACCTTTAAGATCAGATTTCATAAAGGGGCAATATGAATAAAGCGTTGGAGAACAGGATAATTCAAATACCTGATAATATTGTTGCAATCCGGAATGAGACCCGGAGAATACTTGATGGAATCTTAAGGTGGACCGGCGAAAAAGATTTCATGCAGTTAAGACTTCTTTTACCAAGACTCATGAATCTGATCTCAAAGATAGATGCTCAGTCAAAAGAGATTGATGAGTGCATCAGTACATTGGAGGGTGAAAAAAATGCAGATTTAACACGGGACTTGTTATTACAGCAGAAGGCTCTTTTATCAAATGAGCGTAGTATAATTGAAAAGATACGGGATGATGTATCGCTCTCTTCCAGGCTAATAGAGAAGTCCGAACAAATGAGATTAACAGGAGAAATCCTGGAGAGATGCAAGGCGCTGGAACTTTCAGTAAAGGAGTTACGATGAGCACACAGATAGCAGGAACAAATAAAATATCAGGAGCGTTGAAAATCTCCGTAATAGTGCTGGCCATAGCCTGTGTACTTAAGCTCGTTGTGGGGATTTTCAATGACACAATAATAGTTTACTTCGGAATAAGGATATTTACAGCACTTTCATCCATAACCACAGTGGTGCTTATAGTTGCCGCAGCCTTGTTTGTGATCGCTCTGATCAATCTTTTGACATCTGATGCCAAAAAGAAAAAGGAAGAGATGATACGTGAAGCTCTAGATGACAAAGGCCCGGATCTTAAGATGAAGGGTGAGCTTGATCCTGACAGGGTCAGGGAAAACCTCAAGGAAACATCCAAAGGGTGGGAAAATGACACATATGTAAAATCGGCCATGGAAGCTATATACAGGAACATGGACGACATGGATGGCTATCAGACCAAGCTGAAAATACTTTTGGACAGCAACGGCGCTGAGGCACTCAGGGATACAGAAGATGTTCTTAATAAGGTGGAACAACACATCTGCCGCAATGTCCGAAAGCTCATAAACATCATGATCGTGCTCGACTATAGGAGTGTTAATGACAGAGAGCTGATGCTTACAACAGCAAAGAACTGCACCGATGATAATAAAAAACTTCTTGAATCCACCAGAAACTTCATGATGGCGGTCAGTCAGTTCCTAAACAGCCAGGGTGATGACAGCGGCACGATACATGAAGTTGAGAGTTACAAAAGGATTCTTACCGATCAGATACAGGAGGGAGGCATATACAGATGAGGAAAAACAGAATTTTAGCTGGATTTACGGCTTTGATCACGGCAGCCACTTTTCTTGCAGGCTGCGGAAATGTTTATACAGAAGGAAATGTAAGTAAGCTTACCGAAGAAGAGGCTCAGAAAGAGCTGACTTCCCTTATGAAAAAAGTTGATGTTTCAGTTAATAATAATCCGACACTTGATATTTATTCAGAGGATGTATCTGAGGCTGATACATTGGCTGATATCGATACTTTTCCGATAGCTGTAAAGGGGAGTGGAAGCATCAATATTGAAATAGCGGCTGCAACAGAACTTTCTGCCTCTGCACCCGATGACTGGATCAACATTGTGGCACAGAAGTTTAACAGCTCCGGAGCAGAGATTGATGGAAAAAGCGTATCGGTTTCTGTAAGAAAGATAACTTCCGGAGAAGTAGTAACTTACATAGTTTCTGGTGGATATCAGCCGGAGGTCTTTATACCAAGTAACGATGCATGGGGCAAAATGCTTGACGCATCTGGATATACCACGACAAAGATCACTGACAGGATTGCAGGGAACACGGCCGGAATTCTTATCAAGAAGGACGTCTATGACAAGTTCGTAGAACAATACGGTGAGGCTACGGTAGCCAATGTCCTTAAGGCAGCAAATGCCGGCGACCTTACATTTGCTTATACCAATCCTTATACATCTTCTACAGGACTAAATGTCCTTTGCGCGATGCTCGCATCTTTTGATTCGTCGGATCCGTTGTCTGATACAGCAACATCAGCTCTTTTGGAGTCAATGTTAACAACCCAGTAGTGTTTAGTGGTATAAAGCAGGCGTAATCTGATGTGGATGAATGATGGGCTTGCGAGGTTGGTGAATGAACTCCTAAAAAAGGCCGCACTTGCCCCTTGGTGCTTTTAGCGGGATTTTAAA
>JAFUYO010000052.1 GCA_017470505.1 Butyrivibrio sp.
AGAGGCTGTCCAACCTGCAAAAAGAGCTCGCGGAACTCCAAGAGGACTTCGATACCAGAAAGGCCCAGTGGTCCAATGAGAAGGAAGCAGTCGACAAGCTGGCTGCCATGCGTGAGCAGATAGATACCATAAATTCCGAGATTGCCATAGCCCAGAGAAACGGCGACTATGAGAAGGCCGGAGAGCTCCAGTACGGCAAGCTCCCCGCCCTCAAGAAGCAACTCGAGGAAGCCGAGGAACAAGCCCGGAACAAAGATAACGGCGAAAGCCTCGTTCACGAGAGAGTCTCCGACGAGGAGATTGCAGGCATCATCAGCAGATGGACCGGTATCCCCGTGAGCAAGCTGACCGAGAGTGAGAGGAACAAGACTCTGCACCTTGCAGATGAGCTCCACCAGCGTGTCGTAGGTCAGGACGATGCAGTCACCAAGGTGTCCGAAGCCATCATGAGATCCAAGGCAGGCATCAAGGATCCGGGTAAGCCCATAGGTTCTTTCCTCTTCCTCGGCCCTACAGGTGTCGGCAAGACAGAGCTCGCAAAGAGCCTCGCCCAGGCGCTCTTTGACGACGAGAACAACATGGTCAGGATTGATATGAGTGAATATATGGAGAAGTACTCCGTCTCAAGGCTCATCGGTGCACCTCCCGGATATGTCGGTTATGAGGAGGGCGGCCAGCTGACAGAGGCTGTCAGGAGAAAGCCCTACGCGGTAGTTCTTTTCGATGAGATTGAGAAGGCACACCCCGATGTGTTCAATGTGCTGCTGCAGGTTCTCGATGACGGCAGGATCACGGACTCACAGGGGAGGACCGTCGACTTCAAGAACACGATCCTCATCATGACCTCCAACATCGGGGCGCAGTACCTCTTGGATGGCATAAGGGAAGACGGCACGATATCAGACGAGGCTGAAAAAGAGACAATGGAGGATCTGCGTGCCCACTTCAGGCCTGAGTTTCTCAACAGGCTCGATGAGACCATCATGTTCAAGCCTCTCACCAAAGAGAATATCGGAAGCATAGTAAACCTCATCGTCGATGACCTTAACAGGAGACTCTCCGACAGAGAGATAAGTGTATCCTTAACTCCCAAGGCCAGAGATTACATAATAGATAACGCCTACGATCCGATCTACGGAGCAAGGCCGCTTAAGAGATTTGTGCAGAAACATGTCGAGACCCTCTCGGCTAAGCTAATTCTTGAGGACCGGGTTCAGCCACATGACACGATAGAGTTTAATGTAACGGATGGCGAGCTCGTCGCCACAGCCAGGCACTAAGTTCGCTGCTCAGCCAAACTCAACCAGGCTCGAAACCACCTCGCTAGTTTGACTTTGTGGCCCACACTAAGTTCGCAAAGAGAGCTGTCACACTTTTTTAGTATGGCAGCTCTCTTTTTTGCCCTTATTTTATAAGTTTACCGTCCTTGTTCCGCCGTAGTCACCCATGCCGCGGATCGTCACCCTTCCGGGGTGGTTTCCTTTTTTCTGTCAAAAGGACTTTGTGCCGGCAGCTTAACTACCTGATAAAGCATCATCTGCGGCTCCTTCCGAGACGTCAACTGTATAGGTCGCCTTTACGTTTGTGCCGTCAAGTGCCTGTATTGTTATCTTTGTCCTTCCTGTGCGGTTGGGATAGATCACAAGCCTTCTGACATATTTCTTCTCGCCGTCGACTTTTTCTTCACTCAGCTTGGCATATGCTGACGCCACATTTACATCGCTGCTCGTCACTTTAAAGGTGCCATACGTAGAGTCTGAATCAATGATATAGGTCATCCCTCCCATGCTTCCGTCTTCCGACCTGCACTCAGCGAGGGTCAGTTCAATTACTTTGCTGTTCTTCTCGTCATGATCGACTTTGATATAGGTTGTCGGGCTGATCATCTCTATCACTTCAGAAGCGCTTCTTTCTGTACCATCCGTAGTTGAAGCCTTGACATTTACAGAAAGATAGTCCAGGTCAGATAGTTTTTCGGATGAGAGCCCATTAAATATATCAATATCCTTGTCAACCTGCTTCTTACTCTTTACTGTTAATTTCCCGTTTGAAGAAGAGAAACTAAAGAACAGTTTTTTATCCTTTATGATCTTTGCAGCGCCATCTGAAAGAGCTTCAAAAACATAAGTGTCGTCATCTTCGCTTTTCTCTTTGTAGTAACCAACCTCGTAATCCCACTTAACCTTTGTGATGGTGGGCTTTCCGTATACATTTCCCAAAACCGCATTCGGAACAACGCTCTTCCCCATCGCGATAACGCTTGATGCGCCTTCTGAAAAGCTCATAATCCCCGCAGCGGAAGTGATTTCAATACCTGAAGCCGGCGTAATGACAGTGACCTTCACTGAAGTTTTCTTGCCCGAACCGTCAAGGGCATAGCATGTAACCGTGGCGCTTCCCGGCTTTAAACCTGTCAGGATGGCGCTCCCGTCTTCATTTACGGAAACTGATACAACCCTGTCATTGCTGCTGACCCACTCAACTTCAACCGGAACATCTGAGAGGTCCTGTCCGTTTGCAAAAAAGCATGTGAGTCTTATCTTCCTTTCATCCTTTGGTTCAGATGCTGCGCCATTCTCCGTATCCGGATCCGGAAGATTTGTATCATAGAGCCTCAGCGCTGATACCGAATCAGATTTTTTGGTAATGTTATGTACCTTTTCAATCACAAAGCTTTCATCCGCTTCGATTCCGACTCCCGAAACCTTTGCCTTCGATACGGTAAAAGTAATGTATCCATAAGTTCCGCTGCCGTCAGAGGCGCTTGCAACAACAGCCACATCCTTTTTTATGGGAGATGCTTTATCTACAGATACAACTCCCCTGCTGCTCACGGTTACGCCTGTCGGATTCTCTTTATCAAAGTCAGGCTCGCCTTTTTCATTTGCAGCATACACAGCCCACGTCACTTTCCTGTTCGAAGCGGCATTAGGATAAACGGCAGCTTTGAAGGTCGCCTTATTTCCCACTGCGATATTTCCCTGTCCAGTGACAGAGATGCTATCTACCGGCTGCTTTACTGTGATCTTAATCTTAGCTGACTTCTTTGACCCATCCTGAGCAGTTGCCGTTATGTAGCAGGTGCCTTTTGCGACTGCCCGCACGAAAGCCACATTTTTATCCCCGGTCGCCTCTACTGTGGCGACCTTTTCATTACTTGAAGAAAAGCTGACTTCACTCCCAAGATCATTTTTCGAACTGTCAAACGCCCTGGAGGTGACATATGTATAGTCCAGATATTCTCCAAGCGGAGCTGTTGCAATCTCATTTTTGTACTTCTTTTTGGAGGCTGCACCTGTTCCATCCAAAACCTCTATAGATACTCCGGCGGCTTTGTCCATTACCCGGACTTCCACAGAGCCTTTGGTTCCGTCAGATAAGGCTGCAACAACCTTAAACGCCCCGGTTTTGGATGGGTCTGCACTCTTGTCAACCTTAACGACTCCCTTTGTGACTGATACGCCCTCCGTCGCAGGGTCTATACTCCATACCACATTCTTATCGTCTGCATTTTCAGGCAGGACTTTTGCTGTGTATTTGGCGCTTGCTCCGGGAGCGATATATTTCTGACCGCTCACACTTATCTCTTTTGCACGCTGCAAAACAGTGATCTTCAGGACAGCTTTCTTTCCCGAGCCGTCCATTGCAGCACAGGTGATATTTGCTGATCCCTTTGAAAGAGGTGTGATCACTGCCCCCAGTGCGTTATCACTTAAAACCTCCACCCTGGCGACTTTGGAATTGCTGCTGCTCCAGATGGGCGCAATCACCTTGTAGCTGCCTGCATCCGTTCCCTCGGGAAGGGTGTATTTGGCGTACACTTCAAAGCTGCCGCTGTCAGAGTAAAGCGTCTTTGACGAAACTTTCTCTTCTCCATCGCCGGTCTTTTCATAGACAGCAATATCCGTGACCGCAACCTTTGAAGATACGTTTACGGTAATCTTTGTACTCTTCCCCGAACCGTCAAGAGCCTTGCACGTAAGGACTGACTTTCCCTGTCCCCTTGCAAAAAGTTCAACTGAAGGAGCGCTTATATTGCCCTTAGGCTGATCCAGCTCAAGCACATCTGTATTTGATGATGTCCAGAGAAATTCGTAGTCTTTCCAGCTGTCATCCTTTAACAGGTCATTTTTCTTTGAAGAAGAATCCGTCAGTGTTGTGAGTGAGATAATCTTTGACGCCGCTACTCCTGTTTCGTCAAATTCCAAATCGACATTTTTCCCTGAATTGATTACCATCTGACCTACAGGGCTTCTGTCCACAACCTCAATCTCTATCTCCTTCGTTGCAAGAGAATTTTCTGACGTGCAGCTGATTATAAGCGTTCCTGTCTGCAGAGCATCGGTCTTGAGGAGCCCTGTCTTTCCATCGATTGTAGCAAAAGAAAGTGAGCCGCCTTTGTAGTCTTCGATGCGCCATCTGACATTCTGTGACACCTCTTCATCAGGGTCATCAGAAGTTACCAAAGCCTCAAGCTTAAGTGATTTCCCGGCTGAAAGGTGCCCCGGGTTATTCAGTATCTCAATGCTGTACTTGCCGATACTTTCCTTTGATTCAAGCTCCGGGTCCACGTCAAATGTAAGAGTGCTGACACGGCCGGCGATGCCCATCCCGGTCACAGCCATCGCCTTTATCGTAACGCTTTTAGTTTCATCTGTATCACCGACAATAGTTCCTATTTCCAGAGGATCAGTGTACTTTTTGCCGTTTTCTATTTTTCCGCCTGAGACATACGGAGTTGTCCCGTCTGTTGTATAGATAATAGATGTGTTTGCATTTCCGCTCTCATCGCCCTTAAATGTAAGCGGCTTTATCGTAACAGTCGATGACGGCGATACGCTGTATGAAATTGACAGATTTTCTCCGTCGCGCGCTTTGCCTATCAGAGTATTATCACCTGCATTTACCGATATCTCAGGTCCTGTTATATCTCCGTCAAACATCTTAACAAGGTCGATTATTCCGCTGCCTGTTCCCTCTCCTGCATAGCCTGAAACCGACGACTTTATAACGCTCTCCATGGTGTCCGGATCAACATGTCCTACTGCACTCATATATAACGCGCACGCGCCGGATATCACAGGAGCGGCCATGGATGTTCCGTCCAGATACACATAGTCGTCAAGCCTGCCGTTACCATCCTTATCCTCGCTGTAAGTCGAATAAATATTGCTTCCGGGAGCTGAGACATCTGCCCAGGACCCGACCGAAGAAAACGGCGAGAGATCACCGCTCTCATTAACAGAGCAGACCGCAATAACATTGTCATAACAGGCAGGGTAATTGATCAGATTCGACTGGTCATCATTTCCCATTGACACAACAACAGTAACCCCTGCATCGTGAGCGCGGTTGACCGCCTCCTGTTCAGAGGCGGAATAGCAAGGACCGCCCAGGCTCATGTTTATGATATCTGCTCTTATTTTTTCTGATTTTGAATCATCGTCATATCCCGCCGCATACAGGATTGCACTTATTATTACAGCATCGGTGAACACATTTTTTTTGTTTGCCACTCTCAGCGGAAGTATCTTCACATTCGGTGCTATTCCTGCTCCGAGAGATCCGTTCATCTCAGCTGCAATGATACCTGCCACATGTGTTCCGTGGTGGTCAGCATCCTGATATCCCGGGGCATCTACCTCACCCTCATAAAAATTAGGCACATTTTCCGTAATAACGTTATTTTTCAAATCCTCGTGCTCTGCATTTACTCCGGAATCGATAACCGCAACAGTTACGTCACTGCTGCCCATCGTAACGCCCCATGCCGAGTATGATCCCACCATCTGATGATGCCACTGGAAAACATCATTTTCAGGGTTGATATACGGATCCCTGAGGTTTTCAGAATCCAGCCAGTCTGTCCACCATCTGTCAGAAAAACCGTTCCCCGTATATACCTCGTCCTCTCCGAGCGAGAAGGTTTCAGCCGCCTCTTCTTCAGAAACCACCTCCGGCTTTTCAATCTCCGTTATATAGTTGGGCTCAACAAAGGGAAGCTCAAGGTTTTCATCCAGGGAGTACTCAAATGCCTCCCTTACAGAAAGAGGGCTTTCCTTCAGGGAAATAGTTGCAACTCCGTACGAATACTCAAGCAGTTCTCCCGAGTATGCGTATGCAACTCTCTCTGCCTCTTCTCTGGAATCTGCAAGGCAGATGACTTCGCCTGCGACATAATCAGAGCCTTCATCAAGTTCCTCCATGGCATCCAGCGCATCGTGGGATGCAGCATTCCTCTTCATCCTGCGCTCATCTGATGAGAGTTTGTAGCCATCGGGCATGCCGTTTATGCCCTCGGGGAGCTTTTCTGTGCCGGCCTTTGAAGAATTCCCGGTTTTCTCCGTAAGTTCTCCGTCAGCGCTGCCCTCTGCTTCATCTGCAGATAACAGCTCTGCCTCAGCCATATCCTCATCTTCGCTCTCAGGCACATCTCCCGGCTCTTTCCCGGTGCCGCCCTCTGCTGCATCTTTTACGGTGCCGTCCTCTGCCACCTCTTCGTCGCTGTCGGTTTCATCTGATTCGCTCTCTTTCCCGCTGTCATCTCCCTGAAGGCTCTCTCCCTCTCCTGAAGATACTTCCCGGGTTTCTGCCGCCATTACAGATGGCGAAAAGCTGCCTGAAGAAATAGTAACTGCTGCACATAAAATCGATGCTAATACTCTTTTCATAGTCTTATTTCATTTCCTCCCTGTACTTCTTGTAAAAAAATCTGCCGCTGACTCGTCTTTGTTTTTGGCAAAGGTTTCAATAACAACATCCGTATTTAAATCCTCTGCGATCATCTGTATATCTTCCGCAAGAAGGTTTTTAAGCCCTCTGGCATCACTGTAGATAAGGGTGAGAAAAGACCTTTCTCCCGTCCTGACCGTATCACACTCCTTAGGAACTACCTTCTTAAGTTCCCCAAAAAAGGCCGGGGAGTCGCACCCTTTTTGCAGCACATACCTTATTGCGATGTGCGCCTCACGCTTTCCTTCATCTATCTGCTTCCTGATACGGGTCAGGTACCTGGCGTTGAAAAAGCCGCTTTCCTCATCCGTGTAATAGTATTCTGTCAGGTAGAGTATATACAGAAGCGTAGTTCCCACCGCAATTCCCAGATTAAAGTACACATATCCCGTCAGCATCTCAAAAATGGTCCCCAAGAGCAGCGGTACCACATATATCCATATGGAAAAGAAGTCTTTTTTGCCATTTTCCTTTTGGAACTTTGAGTAGTTTGTGATTGACAAAAACAGATAGAAATAGCGGACTATATCCCACAGGTAATAGAGCTCATGCTCATGATATACCACGTTTTCGTCATAGTACCAGAATATTCCGGTAAACAAATTCACTATCTCAAATAGCACGCTGACCGCGAACGGTGTCATATAGAAGACATACTTGCGCCTGAAATAATCCATACTGTCATAGAGTGAAAAAAATGAGAATACAAACCAGATTACCAGAGACAGATCCAGGCATACCTCGAAAATGAACTCCAAGAGCACCGCCAGAAGGTATGGTCCGGGATTTACCGGGCCTTCAATGAACTCTAAAATGAGTCCGGAAATAGAGGCGACAAACGCCGCAATCACAAGATACCTAAAGGCCCTGCCTGCTTTATTCACCTTTCGTCCCTTAATAAGTGACACTGTCATTATGCACAGCATCAGCAGCGTAGCTGTCAGACAGATAGCAACATTCAGATTTATCATTAGCCGTTCACTTTCCCTTCTGCCCTTTTTCCAATGAACACCTGATTTCCTTTTTTGTCTGGAAACAGCTTGTCCGTAAGGCTTTTCACCTTGTCATCGTGACGCCGTATCACGATTTTGGTATCATCCTCATACAACTGCACGGCCCTTTGCATCGCCGCAAGCAAAAGAAATCCCAGATTCTTTTTGGAATCCGGTCCAAAGGCAGTAAATACACACGGCAAAAGAGTGCCGGACGGAAGGGCGTGTATCAGAAATATACCGTCGATTTTGTTATCTGCCACTGAACAGACTGATGCTTCCGCCTCAAACCAGCTCATCGGAAGGTAGGAGAGATCCTCCAGGATACCGAACTGCCGGTGTATCAGGAGTTTTTTCAGAAACTCCCTGTACTGCAGGCGCGACACATCCTTTAGCGTGTGTATATACGGCGGAAGGTTCCTTTTGCCGGCGCTTTTTAATATTTTTTCAAGCTCACCAACGCAGATCACAAGCTCAGGGGACTCAGCCTTATCTGAGACAAAGCCGTGCGATACAAAGCGATTGTCCGTATCCTTATCTTCAGACTCATAGATGCTCTGAACTACCTCTTCCTCTCCTGCATGCTTTTGGTATTCTGACATGATAAAGTCTGTCGCCTTGTCACTCTTTACGCCCAGTGAATATATATGGCTCTTGACATCCTTTTCGCTGTCATAGTCCATAAGCTCATAGACAAGAGCACCCACGGCATCCGAGTAGTTCTCAACAATGCCGATCCCTCTGAAAAACTCGCGCCCAAGAAAGCTCTGAATATCCTCACTGATGTAGTCAGCAAAATCTATTGCGTTTTCATTTGTGATACTGATCACTTCCATCGTTTCACTCATCCCTCATAGGATTTATTACATCCTTTACATACTCTATTGTTTCCTCTCCGTCCAGAACTTTCAGGACAAGGTCCATATGGGTATCACAGATAGCGACAGCATTTGACATTACGATATTCATCTCCTCATAGAGCTCTTCTTTACCCAGGTTCATATCAAGAGGAACTCCCAGGTGGAAGGTGAGAAATCTTTTGTCCATATCAAGTCTGTATGCCCCGCAGGGTATCGCTGCATTTAAATAGCTCATGGCCTCAAACAGCTCAGGAAAATGCTCACTTTCAACATCCTCCGCCAGTGTCAGAGTCGCACAGAAGTGCTGGATCTGTGCCTCATCATCCGGGATTTCAAGAAAATAGAACTCTCCGAAGACCTGATCTCCTTCAAGCCCGAGCGCATCATACATGACGCTCAGTATTTCAGGCCCTGTCCCGTCCTCTGATGTGCTAAGCTTTGCTGCCACGAGATCCTGCTGAAGCTCGCTCTCTATCCTCTCAAGTAGTTCGTGCCTCTCCTGTTTCTTTTCACTTATATTCATGTTTATTCTCCTCTTCAGATTATTTACTTGCCGCACATTTTTCTTACAAGCAGCTTTTTATCGGGTTTTTTCTTCTTTTCGTTGTAGGGAAGTCCAAGGCTCTTCACTATCTGTATATAAGCCTGTTTTTCATCACCTTCTTCCAGCCTGTTTGGCGAAAAGAGCTTGTCGTATATGAGCTCAGCATAGTTTGCAGAAATTCCTATCTGCGCCGAAACAAGGTCAGCATAGCCTGCGGCAGCTGCAAGCTTTCTTCTGATCGTGTTCTTAAAGCCTTTCTCATCGTATATTCTCTTTCCAAGTGTCTCCATCCTGTCCCTGATCGATGTAAAGAGGTTTTCAAAACCAAAGAACTCATCAAAAGTCTTCTCTCTTATAGACCCCATTAACTTGTTATCTGCTATCTTGTGAGCTATTATGACCGCCAGCCCCACTACTGCAAGTACAGTTCCAACTCCGGGCATTGCGATGCCCAGTAAAGTTCCTCCAACTAAAGATGCAGCAAGGCCGAATCCTCCGGCTACCGCGGTACAGGCACCTGCAGTCTGCTTCTTTGAGGCAAGTCTGTGAGAGAGGTTTAACATGTTCTTTTCATATCTTATCTCCCTTTCCTTCTGAATCTTCTCCCTGCGCTCTTTTTCTATCTGTTCTTTGCTCTTATTCTCCTCTTCATCGCCTTCATTATTTATTCGCTGTAACGGATTATGTTTATCCCTGAGATATCTTTTGGCCTTAGTGATATTCCCCTTATCAGCCGCTCCGGATATGACTTTATATCCGCCAAATATAATTGTAGCTCCGCCGGTAACGGCGCCTGCTATCTGAAGTCCCTGACTCGGCACAAATGTTGCATTGGTACTCAGCATCTTCTCTGTCACAGTCCATACATTGACTGCAGATCCTGACAGGGCATGTGCCGCCGTAAATACAGTATTAATTATGTCTGCGACATGCATATTTGACGTCTGCGTGCTAAGCGCTACAACCGCAGCGCAAAATGCCATCATATTACTTGCAAAAGCCAGTGTAGTTCCAACACCATCAACTGATATGGACTTAAACTGGTCAAGCGCTTCTCCTGTCAGACCCCATGGTATCTGGGTCACGCCTGATGCCAGGCTAGACAGGGTCTTTGAAGTCAGCTGGACTCTGCTGAGGACATTCATATCACCGTCCTGCTGCTGAATGCGGATATCTTCTTTTTTCTTTGTCAGGCCAAGTTTTTCATTGGCTTCTCCAACCTGTTTGTCTTTTTTGATGAGATCTTTCAGCTCTAAATCTGACTGCATGCGAAGTGCATATATATTATCCTCTATTTCATGCTTTTCCGCCTCAGTCTTTGCTTTTTGAAGCTTATCGCCTTCTTCCCTGATTCTTGCAAACGTTCTATAGGCCGTTTTGAGCGCCTGATCGCGTTTAAGGGCTGCTACCTGCACCTTTTCTTCATCGCTCAGTTTCTCCTCATCTAAGTCCTTAAGAGCTTTTTGAATCTCCTCATCTTCCTCTGTTCCCGTCTCAAGCTCCCGGAATTTTGCGATCAAATGCTTGTTTCCCCTGTTCAGCCTCATCGCATCGGAGAGCTTATGCATACAGATGTCGTCACCTGAAAGTCTGCCGAATACCTTTAGCCTGGTCCTGACCATCTTTCCTCTGATTTTCTTAAGATCCGGCTTATATGCCTGAGAGTTGTAGATGCTCATCATTGATGGATCTTTTCTCTCATCTGTCTCAATCAGGTAATAGATATAGAGCCTCTCTCTCATGCTCTTTCTAAGGAGTGACTTTACGATCTCGGAATTATTATTAAGACCTGAGCCATTGATGTTAGCGATAAACCAGCCATCGACCTCCTCTAAGGCTTTTATGGTTTCCGCATCCAGTCCTTCATTCTTCTCCTTGAAGATGAGCTTCTTTTCCTTGATATCTTCATCCTGCTCGGCGTGGTTCCTTATTTTTGTAAGGATCTCGTCATTGTCCTTTTTGCCAACCTTACGTTCTATCTTGTCCAGAAGCCTTACCTGATTGACGAGGCTGAAGAACTGCCTGACCACATAGGGCAGTTTTTCAACGGCCACATCCTGATGGATCAGTCGGTACTTCTGGATATCTTCCTCGTAGCCCTTTAAGAGAGCAAACTTATCTCTGACCCGGGACCTCTCGTCAATTATTTCATCCTTGGAGAAATTAGTGCACCAGTTTACATAAGTCTTTTCAAGATCGTTTATCCTTGAATCTATTTTTTTGGCCTCGGCTTTACCCGGAACTTCCCGCCTCTTCCTGGCTTCTCCCCCTCTGTCAACAGCAACTGAAAGGTTATTAAAAACTATTCTGAGCCTTGCAATTACCTTCTTCGAGACGTCCTTTCTATACTGTGAATCACCCGTCCACCTGTGCCCTCTGTGCGAATCGTAGTAGGCGTTTGCCGATTCAGAGAGGTAAAGTAATGAATCAATCTTATCATCCAGGGTAGCATCCTCAGAATTCAGGCAATTCCTGGTCTTGGCAATCGCATCCACCAGCCGGGTATACTGCGGAGAGTCTGTTTCCACAACTCTTCTGAAGAACTCATCGTTTAAATAGCTCTCCAGTGCTCTAAACTGAGCCATAACCGCTTCATTGGAGAGAATTTCCTGCTCTTTTTTGGCCCTTTCCAAAGCGTCGCCCGGCTTTGACTCTTCTATTTTGCCAACCTGAACATCCATCTTGCTGTAATCGGTTGTGATTATTTCGCTCCGCTCGTTCTTCTCTTCTATCTCCTCATCAAGCAGTGATTTGGATGTGCTGATATCTTCACTTTTCAGGAGGCTCTCTACCGATTTTTCCTTGTATTTCGGAGCCTCGACTATTATTTCTTCATTGTTTTGGCTGATATTTTTCTGGTTCTTCTGGTATTCCTGTTTGAATTTTTCCAAATACTCGTCGTCTAGTTTTTCTTTCATGTTGGCTCCTTCCTATAAATATCTCACCAGTTCTGTCGCTGTAACTTCCGTAAAGGGCTTTCCGCAAATCTTTTTAACGGTCATGCTTCTCTCTTTCCCGATTGTCTGTATGACCAGCGTCTCAATGCTTTTGTCGTGCACTGCCGCCATTACGAATTTCAGGATAAGCGCCCTGTAACATTCTATCCTGTCGCTCTCTGGCAAAAGAAAAACGTCATTTAGCCTGACCTTGTTCCCTTCTCTCACAGCCTTGGCAACTCCCCGGATTTCATCTTTATCCATATAAAAAAAGGTAAGCTTTTCATCAAACGTCTTAAGCTTTAGCTTATAAAACCCGTGATCGTCACTTTCGTTGAACTTCACCAGCTCAACACCTGTCAGGGAAGCGAAATCGCGGACCTTTTTAAGCTCCTCATCCATCCCCTTCTCCTTGTTTTCAAAGTTCTTTCCCAGGAGATTTACGATGTCGTAGTAAAAAATCTTCTCTTCGCTCACAAATGGAACGAAATCGTTTTGAACAGCAAAGCTATACTTATCATGAACCTCTCCGGGATCCTCTGAGGCTGTCCTGTACAGGATATATTTGATCCCGATCCTTTCAAGCTCTTTTGCCGTATTATCAAGGAGCATTTTCCCATACCCGCTGCCGCGGTACCGTGTCAGTACGTAGGTTTCCTCGAGACACGCAGTCACCGGCATATCACCTGAGAGCGTAAAAAGGCATACACCCATCAGATCTTCCTGCTCCGGGCCAAGAAGACCATAGGCATATATGCCTTTTTTTAAAAATGATTTCGCCCTTTCCTTTGAAAAAAGCTTTACCAGCATCTCTTCAGACACTGATACTCTTTTGAAAGCCACAGCTTCAGACATTTAAACCTCCTTGTAAGAGGGCAGTGCATTTTTGTGCAATGCCCGGAAATCTCAGTACATCTCCATAACACCGTTGAGCTCCAGCTCGGGGTAGCCCTTTTCCAGTCCCATGTTGATAACACTCTTTGGGTCATCGGCGTGGAACGTGGCAACACCGTAGCTGAAATTAACGAGCTCTATCCCGTACATATCAGCTATTTTCTGTGCCTCCTCTTTGGAGTCTGCAAGGCACAAAAGCTCTTCGCCATCGACAATGTCCTCTTCGAGCGGCATGACGGGAGCCGCACTCCCGGACTGCGTCTCATCTCCAACGGATGCGCTCTCCACGGCGCCGGGGTGCGCCATGCACCCGGTAACGAGTAAGAGTGCACCTGTGATGCACAGGAATTTAGCATGTAACAATATCTTTCTCATGTTCATATCATTTCCCCGCAGAAGCCAAAAGGCACTAAGGAACTGTTACATAATAAATTTACAATTTATTTCTGAACAGTTCCTAATGACCATTCACCACCGGTGTCACTTAACTTCCACCTCAATTGTCGTGTATACGTTTGATCCGTCCAGTGCGGTGATGGTGAGCTGTACCTTTCCTTTTTTATTAGTCTTTGTGTTCGCGTAGAGATGCAAAAGCATTTTATACTTATCAGGATTATCCTTATGGTAGTCTTCGTACTCCTCCTGAGAGCCTGCATAAGCAGTCAGAATGTCAGGATCAGAGCTCTCTACCAAATACGAATTACAAATGACCGAATCATTGGAAATATAAAGTGTTGTACTCGTCGTCTTCTCATCGAGCTCTAAACAAAATGAGGTATTAGGTTCATCCACATCATTGTCTACCAGGATCTCTGTCGTACCTCTGTATTCATGGTTGTATGGAACCGTATATGCCAGATCATGATAGTAGTCGGTCCCATCCGTGGTCTTGCACCTGATCTTTACAGAAGGCCAGATTTTTTCAAGATCTGCCTCAGTATCATCTCCATAGAGTTTCTTTTTATCCGCCTCAAGCTTATCATAGCTTTTAGCCTTTATATCACCGGCTGAAAGAGTGAAAAACATTTTATTCTTTTTGATCAGATTCTGCTGTGCCTCACTGTAGCTCTTAAATATAAAAACGCCGTCCTCTACATATCCGTAATCATATTCCCACTCAACTTCGGAAACAGATACCCTTCCGTATGTATCGCTGAGTGTAACTGATGTTGTTACGCTTCCATCCGGACTTACTGCATAGTTATAAAGCCCGTCAATTGAAACCGTTGTTTTCGTGTTGGATGAAGGAGTAAGGACGATTCCTGCCGCCGGTGTTATAACAGTGACCTTCACGGAAGCTTTCTTGCCTGAGCCGTCCATTGCAGTGCATGTCAGAGTCGCTGTTCCGGGCGCATTGCCGATGACGGTTGCGCTTCCGTCTTCATTTATACTTACTTCTGCAACCTTCTCATCACTGCTCTTCCAGGAAACTACCATGCCATCCGCTACAGCTTCTGCGTTACTGACAGCGGTTGTCAGAACAATCTGGTTTTCTTTAACATTGGTTACACCAACCTTTGCGGGAATGTCCACATCGTAGAGGCGAAGCGCCTTGATGGCACCGCTCTTATCAGTTGCTATATTGTGGACCTTCTCGATGACAGATCCAGGATCAGCCACGATTGATAATCCCTTTATTTTTGCACCTGTGGTGTAAAAAGATATTGTCTTGCTGACTTTACTTCCGTCAAGAGCTGTAGCCTTGACCTTAACCTCCTGCCCCGGCTTGGCGTCTGCACTTACGGTAACCTGTCCTGTCGACTGATTTATGGAAACTCCCGTATATGTTCCGTCAAGCTCCCACTCTACCTTCTTGTTTGATGCATTTGAGGGCTCTACCGCTGCCTTAAACTTTGCCCTGCTGCCTTTTGCGATGCTGCTCTGCCCGGTGACCTCAATAGATTTCACCATGTTTACAACGGTTATCTTGACCTTTGCAGATTTCTTTGAGCCATCCTGGGCAGTTGCCGTGATGAAACACGTCCCTTTGCCGACAGCAGTAATTGTCGCCTTGTTGCCATCCGTCTTACTGACTGTTGCAACTTTAGGATTACTTGTCTTAAATGACAGCAGAGTCCCGTTTGAAGCTGTTGCCTCTATCACTGTTGTATTGGCCGCGGTATTTGCAGCAATTGTCGCCAATTGCCCATCTGCCACCTCAGCCTCAACTTTGGTTGCCTTTCCCATAACGGCAACTAACTGTCCCGCCTCTTTTCCGGTATCAGCTGACTTTGCATACACTTCAAACATTGAGTCTTCCGGAACCGAAGCAGCTACCGAGACCGTCCCGTTCCTGACGGTGATCCCCTCAGGGAGCGGTTTGCCACCATACCCGCGAATTCCGATCTCATACTTTTTGTTGTCCGCATTTGCAGGAAGAAGTTTCGCTGTGTATTTAGCGCTTGCACCCTGAGCGATGTACCACTGCCCGACAACGTCTATATCTGTCACAGGCTGTTTTACAGTGACCTTTATGCTCGCCTTCTTATTTGAGCCGTCAGTTGCAGTGCAGGTAATGGTCGCTGTGCCCTTACTTTCTGCCTTTATCGTTACTTTGTTTTCATCCTGCTCATCGACGCTGAGGCTCACCACCTTGGTGTTGCTGCTCTTCCAGGCCGGGTAGACTGTACCGGTGCTGTCAGAGTCTGAATACTTCTGAACAGCAGTCAGTGTGAGGGCATCACCTGCATAAATGGTCTTTGCGGTGAGTTCTTTCCCGTCTTCCGTAATGCTGATGGAATCTGCCTTCATGGCAGATGTAACAGTGACTGTAGTCTTTGCAGTCTTTGAAGAGCCGTCAAGAGCCTTGCAGGTAAGTGTCGACGTGCCGACGCCGACAGGTATCAGCTCTATAGTCGGAGCCTTCTTTTCATCAGATACTTTTTCATCTACTGATCTGACAAGGAGAACATCCGGATTTGATGACGTCCAGATAAAGTCATAATCCTTGTATCCATTGTTCTTTAAAAGATCGTTATCCTTCTCCCGCGTATCTGTCAGAGTTGTGAGATATGCATATAAGGGGCCTGATGTCTTGCCGTCCTTGCCAAAACTGATCGGCGCAACGTCCCCGATTGTCATTGTGCTTATGGGATAAATGTCTTGTGTCACGGTAATCTCTGCAGTAGCGTAGGCAGCCGTAGCATTCGACTCACACCTAACGGTTAGTTTGCCCGTCTGATCCGGAGCTGTCGTGAGATTTCCGTTAGAAGCATTTATCTTTGCCCCCGACAGGTCGCCATCGGTGTATCCGTCTATGCTCCATGTAACCTTCTGTGATACATTTCCGGCAGTCTCCGATAAAACTTCCGCCTCGAGCTTAAGTGACCTTCCGGCAACAAGCCTTGCCGGGTTATTCCTGATCTCTACTGAGTAGCCGGTCTCGATTTTTTCTGACTCACTGTCTGTGTCAACTGTAAATTCAAGGGTGCTGAGAGCGCTTACAACTCCCATTCCGGTCACTGCTATTGCTTTAACGGTGAAGGTATTTTCGCCCGCTTCGCCCTCTGCTATATCAGAAACCTTGAGCGGTTTGTTGTCATATACCTTCGCGTTCTCATTAGTAATGTTTCCGTCATATACTGTAGGAGTGCTTCCATCAAGAGTATATACGATTTTTGTGTTATTATTGGCATTCTCAGCACCGCCGAAATTCTGCGCCGCAAAAGAAATTGTGGCATTCTCAGAAACTTTCCCTGAGACAGTGCAGGTTTCACCGTTTTCCACTGTTTCCTTTTTGTCGCCGTTATCGCATGTGAGCGTTATCTTCGGAGCCCTTGTGTCGCCGTCAAACATCTTTGCAAGATCTATTATTCCTGCTCCCGTTCCTTCGCCCGCATCGCCCCATACGGATCTTAACAGGACTTCTTCCATGGTGTCGGGGTCAACATGACCTACAGCACTCATGTACAGCGCGCATGCGCCCGCAATAACAGGCGCTGCCATCGATGTTCCGTCCGCAGGAACATATCCTCTTGTGTCCTTAACTGACGCTGAATACATATCGCATCCCGGAGCCGAGATATCAGCCCATGAACCGAATGTCGAATAGTCTGCTCTCAGTCCTGCCTTGTTGACTGACGCCACACCTATAACATGGTCGAGCGCCGCGGGATAACTCAGGTTGTTGGCCTTTTCATTTCCCATTGCAGCCACAAGCGTAACACCGGCTTCATATGCAGCATTAATAGCTTCTTCCTGAGCAGCGCTGTACACAGGGCTTCCAATGCTCATATTGGCAATATCCGCTCTTCTTCCTGTCTTTGAGCCGTCTTTACCGACACCCGCAACATAATTTATGCCTCTGACTATCGCGTCATCATCAAGCTCTTTCTCACCATCCTCTTGCGTCTTTACGGGAAGAATGGTTACTCCCGGTGCTACTCCCGCGCCGAGAATACCGTTGAGCTCAGCTGCAATTATCCCCGCAACATGAGTTCCGTGTCCGTCTTCATCTTTTATCGGACCGTATGATGCCACATCTATAGCATCTTCGGAAATATTATCCTTGAGGTCCTCGTGGTCAGGCCAGGTGCCGCTGTCAATAACTGCGACTGTAATATCCTTACTTCCTGTCGTCACTCCCCAGGCAGCATAGGTGTTTATCATGGTGTGATGCCACTGGAACATATCGCTCGAAGGGCTGAGGTAGGGGTCCTTGCCTTCGCCGTCTCCCCAAAAGTCGGTAAAGCCGTTTCCAGCAGGGACATCACTTCCTGTGGAAAAGAGCTCACCGCTCTCCTCACTGTAATCAGGATCATCAATTTCAGTTATATAGTTGGGCTCAACATAAGGAAGTTCCAGGTCTTTGTCGAGGGCATACTCATACGCCTCTTTTACCGACAGTGGGCTGTCCTTAAGTGAAATGGTCGCAACGCCGTATGCGTACTCCATGAGTTCTCCTGAGTAGGCGTAGGCTGTTCTTTCCGCCTCCTCCTTGGAATCTGCGAGACAGATCACTTCATCAAAAGCGTAATTATCGCCCTCGGAAAGACCTTCCATAGTGTCAAGCACATCTTTGGAAAGCAATGTTAACAACCCAGTAGTGTTTAGTGGTATAAAGCAGGCGTAATCTGATGTGGATGAATGATGGGCTTGCGAGGGTGGTGAATGAACTCCTAAAAAAGGCCGCACTTGCCCCTTGGTGCTTTTAGCGGGATTTTAAAATATGGTTTTATATGGTGATGAGCGGTTCAATCACCTCCTTCCGATTGCTGAGTTAGTGGGTAAATCTTACGTTATAG
>JAFUYO010000053.1 GCA_017470505.1 Butyrivibrio sp.
ACTGAACATTTTACGCAGAATGATTTTTCAAAGGCAAGGAAGAAAACGCAGACAATGCGGGCATTGTCGAGGCTTTCTGACGCAGCATTTGGGAAATCAGGCAAGTAAAATGTTCAAGTTATTTCGCTACAGTTCCTTAATGAGTCAGCTTAGTCCGCATGCAGCGTAGCTTCATATTTCATCATGCGGTCGTGTGCATAAGTTTATACCGATAACGGAATGTAAGTACGTTATCAAGTATAATTTTATCACAAGGGAAAGTTACGGGGACGGTTCTTCTGACTTATTTTTTCCAAAATAAATCAAAAGAACCGTCCCCGTGACTTTCTGGCTCAGGCCTTACAGCTCTTCGGACTTTACTGCGACAGGTCTTGAACAGCTGATCTCGAGATTTCCGTTTCTCTGCCTCATCTCGTCGATCATGCCCTTGGTTGACGCCTTTGCGCGAAGGACTACCTTGTAGCTTAACTTATACAGGCTTCCCATTCCTGATGTCTTTACCTCCTGAAGCTCTGCCTTTGTCGTGTATCTCTCGAAGATATCGTCGAAGATCCCCTCGAAATCAAGGCCCTCGGGAACCGTGATCTTGACTGTCTTCTCCTCGCTTGCCCCGTCACCAAAGCCGCAGCTGTTAAGGATGAGGTTGGCGAGCGTGATGATAACCGAGAAGATTGCCGCTATTCCGATATATCCCATTCCTGTCGCAAGGCCCACAGCCATCGCAAGGAAGATGCTGGTTATCTCTTTTCCCGAGCCGGGTGCCGAGCGGAATCTGACAAGTGAGAAAGCTCCCGCAACTGCCACGCCTGCGCCGATGTTGCCGTTTACCAGCATGATAACTATCTGCACTATCGCTGGCAGGAGAGCCAAAGTGATTATGTAGCTCTTTGAGTAGCTGCTCTTTATCGTGTACATAAAGGCGATGAATACCCCGATTGCCAGTGAGCACAGGGTTGCGATGAGAAATGACGCCCCTGTGATCGTGCCGTTTGCCATGATGCTTCCAAAAATTAAGTCTGTTGTTGTAGACATTGTTCCTATCTCCTTTTCCTTTTATCATCTACTGTTGTTTTCTTTACTTTGAATAGTGCCTGATATGTGACGCAGCCTTTGGGATTTCGCCGCAGTTCCTCACACTGCCCTGCGGAACTGAGCAATCTTCCTGCTATCTTCTGCCTTCTTAAGCTCCCTGGCGTTTATGCCCTTTGCCATCATCTCGTTTGTCTCGCCGTACATGTAGTCCATGTATCCTCTTCCGTATTTGGAAAAAGAAGTCTTCCTGATGTTCAGCTCATCCAGGATCCTTGCAAGTTCAATCGACATAGCGCCTGCAATCTTGAGCTCCATCAGATGCTGCCCGGGAAGGAGGATGTCTTTTCCCTTGTTGCCCTCCTTGAGACTGAGGTTCTCTGTCCTCCACCTGATGTTGGTGTCAAAGGTGATCCTAAGATCCGGGTCCTCAATCCCTGCCATTGCTATGCGGTCGTAGGAGATCGCCATCGCGGGCCTAAGTCCCTTGTAGTACTGCTTGAAGTAATCGATCTCGCCTGATATCTGCGACTTATTCTTAAGCTCTTTTCCATCGACCAGATATCCGATCGCCTCGCTGTAGGGCATTGAGATCCTTCTCTTGTAGACAACGCCCTTGTACTTTTTCTTTATCTCGATAAAAGCGTTGGTGTCATCCGTAGCCGTTCCGTAGGTGCGGAGCCTGAGCTTCTCTTTATAAACCGGCTTTTCGAGTGACCTCTCGATGAGCTTGAAGTCGGGAGTGTCAAAATATATGTTTAATATGGATGTCTTTCCGTAGCTGTCTATCGCCGCCATATTTTCCAGCCTCTTCATCAGCCCGTTGTACTGCTTATCGTCCAAAAGATATTTGACTTCGATTCTCTGAAATACATCCTTAAATCCAGCCATTTTTTTACTCCGTTTCTGTGCGTGTTGTTTTATCTTATGAACCCATAATAATTTGCTTACCTAAAAATAACTTAAACAATCAAAATCTTTTTTTAAGGGGGCTTTAATGATATGATTATTAGTAGAAGGTTTTTAGATTTTGGGAAAAAACAGATATTTTATAGGGAGGTTTTAATGTATAAATCTGGGGATAAGGTTATCATCTTGGATTACAACAACAAGCCGCTGGATCCTGCTGTGGTTGCGGTTGTGGAGGATATAATCGGCGCAGACCGCGTCAGGCTCCGTCTTCCTGACAACGCCTGCTGCATGGAGTTCACAAATCGGTTCGAGAAGATCGATGATCAGAAATATGAGGCTCTCCTTCACAATGTCCGTAAAAGAGAGAAGAGAGTAGCAGTTGATCTGCAGATAGATATAAGGAAGTTCGCCTCTAAGCACCCGCGCCGCCGCAAGGATGAGATATTCTCCATCTTCAACCAGGACAAGCACTATGTCTCGGTGCTCAACGCCTACGATGGCCGTGTTCAGATGTACGGTGAGGACAACATCAGCGAGAGATTTCTCTATGAGTACAAGGATGCCCTGGCAGGGATTGTCAGGACCAGGACCTTTTTCCACGAGCTTGACAATTCAATTCCGGTGCCTGAGTTTTGAAGATTTTAGGAGTTGCCGCAGAGCGCAGAAATCAGTCAGGTGGGTATTCGCCAGATGCGCCCAGCCCCAGCAGTATGAACATAAAGGGCGTCGATACGGGCAGTGTGAATGATACAAGCGAATTTAGAAAATATGCGATTACAGGGAGCATGCAGACTTTAGCTGCAGGCTTCCTTTTATTTTGGAGCATCACAAAAAGAGCCGATCCCACGAGGAAAAGATATGACAGGAGCCCCAAAAGGCCTCTCTCTATGAGTATTGTTATCACCTCGCTGTGGGCATTTGTCAGCGTGTTCCCCTCAAAAATACTCATGAGTGAATCAGCGATCGATGGATCCCGGTACGCCCAGGCTGAGAAGCAGTCCTGCCCGACACCAAATATTTTTTGCATAAAGGGGAGCTCTTTGTAGATATCGAGCGATATTGCCCAGATCATCCCGCGCCCGTTCCCGAAATCGTAATTGAACCTGCCTGCGGCGATAAGCGCTGACGCAGCAATAAAAACCGCCGCAGCAATAAGACATATCTTCAGATAGAGAGCTCCTCTCCACTCTCCCTTCACCTCTTCAAAAAACCTCGACAGCCTGTACAGGAAAAGAGAAAGCGCCATCAGAACGAGCCCGACATGTTTGCTGCAGATATCTGTAAGAGCGTTGGCATCGTAGGTGTAGCGCCCGCCTAAAACCATCATAAGGCACGCGGCAGTTTCCATGGAAAGCCCCAGGATAAAGAGCTGCATGACAAATCTCTTGAAGTCCTTTCTCTCATACAGACTCATGAGGAGCATAGCTCCATATGTCCCCAGTAAAACCAGGCCTCCCGACTCGCTCCCCTGTAGAAGCAGCGCCAAAAGCCCGAGAAATGTGTAGATTGAGAGCAGAAAAAATCTTCTGCCAAAGGGTTTTGCACAGGCGGACAGACCTGCTCCGAGTGGCACAAACACAGAGAGATAAGAGACATACCAGTTTATGTTACCGATTGTGGCTAAAAATGAGTCGTTCTGAGCGTAGATATCTATCGGGTAGATACCGAACCTGCCGAGTATGGCCAGAATAAACTCAAGTGACGGTGTGATGAGCAGGGCTGCCAAAAATAGTGGAGATTCAAAAATTTCGCCTTCCCCAAAGGCTTTTCCTTTACTATCTGCAGCTGTATTTACGGACTGCGCATCAGTTCCGCCTGCAGTTACCTTTTCTCCATAGATCCACATGAAAAACAGCATGAGCGCTACTGTCAAAAACCCCGTCCTCCAGCCCTCAAGTCCGAAGAACGCGACCTTTTTATCCACAGCAAAGACAAGAGTAAGGATATTGGTCAAAAGAAATGCTCCTGCGGCAGTAACAAACGGCATGCGCCGTACCTTCTGCCTTCTGCTTTCATTATCTTCCCCGGCATTTTGCGCATTTTCAGAGCGATTCTGCCCGTGGCGCGTACTCCTTTTTTCTCCGAAGAAAGAACTCCCGGCACTTTGGCGCGCCTTCAAGATGGCCCCAAGTACTTTGCAGATTGCAAATGCAGCCGCAAATCCTCCGCTCAAAACAAGGTAGAGGATTCCCTTCGCCTCCCCCAGCTCAAAGTAACCGTCCTTCATATAGAGCGCAAGAGCGCTGCACATAAGTATCAGATAGCCTGCTTTTAAGTATTTTTGCACTCCCGCTCCTTTTTGAAACATACTTTGTACCTGTTGTTCAGGTTATATCGCTGCAGTCTCTAAGCGCCTCTCTGATCGCCTCGTTGTCAGGGGTGATCTCAAATTCCATCCTCTTTCCGCTCGAGGGATGTGTGATCACCGTCTTATAGGCGACAAGACAGACATTTTGAATGCCCAGGTTTTCTGACATTTGCCGGCTCTCATCTGAGCCGTACTTCTCATCGCCCAGAATCGGCCATCCCCTGTCACTTAGCTGAACCCTTATCTGGTGGAAGCGCCCCGTATCGAGCTTTATCCGAAGAAGTGCCTTGTCGCCATCCCTCGATATGACTTCATATGAGAGCTTCGCATGTTTGACATCGCCACTCGGCGCCCGGCGCTTTTTTATCTCCTGCGCTCTCACGTCAACATTTCCATCTCCCGCCGGGGCAGGGGCTTTCCCTTTGTCTGCCTTCATATTGCTATCTAAGGCGGCAGTTTCCTTTTTCGCCTTCTCGCGATCGTCCGGGTGAAGCACTGCTGCCCTGTTATCGTCCACAATGCGGATGAGGTCATCCTCCAAAACTCCGCTCTCATCAGCTGGTCCCCTGTAGCACAGCGCATAGTAGTACTTCCCTGCTGTCCTGTCCTTTATCTGCTCTGAGAGATGTGTCGCAGCCTTCTTGTTCTTTGCAAGCACCAAAACACCCTCGACAGGCTGATCGAGCCTGTTCACGGTCGCAACATATGGCGCAGAACTGCCGCGCCTCTTTGCCACTCTGTCCACAGAGCTGCTCTTTCCCTGATTCTCCGCACCCGCAACACAGGGCGGCAAATTCCTTTGCCGCCCCTTGCTATCATCACTATTCTGCCTCTTAAAATCTGCGCTCTCATCCCGGATGCCACAAAAGCTCTTCCCGCCCTGCCGGCGCATGGAATCCTCTCTCATACGGCATGCCAGATGGTTCCTGGCGGCGCTTATAAGGTCCATCTTGCCTGCCCTTGCGCCCTCTGTCGCCATGCCGGCCATCTTGTGGCAGACCAGTAAGTCCTCATCCTCATAGACAATCCTAAGGTCACGTGTCATATCTCACACCTTGAAGCGATAGCCCACACCCCAGATAGTCTCGATGTACTGTGGGTTCGAAGTGTCGTATTCAATCTTCTCCCTGATCTTCTTGATATGCACGGTCACCGTTGCGATATCTCCGATTGAATCCATGTTCCATATCTTCCTGAAGAGCTCTTCCTTGGTAAATACGTGGTTGGGGTTCTCCGCAAGGAAGGTGAGGAGGTCGAACTCCTTGGTGGTAAAGCTCTTTTCTACATCATCGACATAGACTCTTCTGGCAGTCTTGTCGATCTTGAGCCCGCGGATCTCGACAAAGTCGTTGTTGTCATGACCCGAGCCTACAAGCCTTGAGTACCTTGCCATGTGCGCCTTGACTCTTGCAACCAGCTCTGATGGTGAGAACGGCTTGGTGATATAGTCATCCGCTCCAAGTCCGAGTCCCCTTATCTTGTCAATGTCGTCCTTCTTGGCTGAAACCATGAGGATTGGCACGTCTTTCTTTTCCCTGATGTGCTTGCAGACCTCGAACCCGTCCATTCCGGGGAGCATCAGATCCAGTATCACAAGATCAAACTCCTCCGAAAGCGCAGTGTTAAGCCCCGCATCACCTGTATTCTCAATCACGACCTCAAAGTCACTCAGTTCCAGATAATCCTTCTCAAGGTCAGCGATCGCCTCTTCGTCCTCAACAATAAGTATTCTGCTCATACTCCCTCTCGCCTTTCTTTGTTTTTTGATATTTTCCCCAAATGTTCACACCGTCACCGTGTCCGGAGCATCCGCAAACTCCACGTATTTCCTCAAAACGAAATGCATGCAGGTGCCCTCTTCCTCGTGACTGGTCGCCCAGATATATCCGCCGTGGTCCTCGATGATCTTTTTCACTATGGAAAGACCAATTCCGCTCCCTCCCTGCCTGGAGTTGCGGGATGAGTCCGTCCTGTAGAACCTGTCGAAGATATTCGGTATATCCTTCTGCGCAATCCCCTTGCCGTTGTCCTCGATCTCAACCCTGACGGAGTCGATCTCATCGAGGAGCCTGATGTCGACCTGCCCCGACCCGTCGTCCCTGCCAAGATACTTGACCGAGTTCCCGACAATGTTGTTGATAACCCTCTTAATCTGCTCGGGATCAGCCACAATAACAGTATCAGGTGTCGTGAGATTGGAGTAGTTGAGCTTGATCGACTTGCTCTCAAGGTCCGCTCCTATCTCGTCTATGCAATCCCCAAAGTAGTCCGCCACGTTGATCTTGACGAAGTTGTAGGGAATCCTGTTGTTGTCGATGCTCGAATACAGAGTAAGCTCATTAATAAGGTTGTTCATGTCGTTGGCCTTGTTATTAATGATCTTAATGTATTTCATCTGCTTCTCAGGGCTTGCTGCAACCCCCTCCAAAAGCCCCTGGGAGTAGCCCTTTATCGCAGTTATCGGTGTCTTTAAGTCGTGGGAGATATTGCTGATAAGCTCCTTGTTCTGCTTCTCCCTCTCTATCTTTTCCTCGGCGGACTCCTTGAGGCGCAGTCTCATGTCCTCATAGTTTCTGTAAAGAGCTTCTATCTCGCCCTTTTCCTTGATGTCCGTCGGAAGTATGTAGTCAAAATTGCCATCCTTGATATGCTCCATCGCCACGTTGAGTTCTGATATGGGCTTGAAAAAACTGCGCCCTATCCACATGGCAAGCAGTATCGAAGTCAGGGCCAGTATCGCGATGATGGCGATACTCATATATATGATAAGCGAATTGGTGAGTGCCGTCCGAATACCGGAAATAATATAAAGAGATCCGTTTGATCCGTCAGAGAATCCGAAGTCAATCTGTCTGACCAGCTGCCTTGAAGTTGTGTAGTACACCCCCTCCAGCGCGCTTCCGTAGCCCGGAAGTACCTGTGCGGCCTCGACTGCCTTGTCCCTGTTCGCCGCGTAGTACAGCTCCCCGTTCCTCTCCACCAGGATAAAAGAATACTTCGATGCGATCCTGCGATCCAGCTCCTCAAGATACTCCTCATCCTCGAGAATAAATGGCTTTGCCACCATGTCGCCGGATATCTCTGTGACGAGCTCATCCGTCATCTCTGCAAAGGTTCCTCCGGGGTCCGAGATCATACCATAGTCAATGGCTGTTGTATACTCCTGAGCCTGCTGCTTGTGTATCAGATAACGCCCCAGAGCCAGATAGGTTCCTATGGCCAGAATAACCGGAATGACCACAATAGCCAATGACGTAATTAAAAGTTTTGTACGAAATCGCATTGTGCTGCCCCCTGCTTTTTACAGTATACCATACTTTCACGAACTTAAGACATTTTTTATAGTTCTTTTGCTTGATATGAACAATGTCTACTGCTATACTTTTAGGCGGATTTAACAAGTTTTTTGAATTAAAACAGTATACGGAGGTTTTGAAAATGGTAAATTGGAACAATCTCGACACACTTAAATCCTACGAAGCCCTCACAAAGGTTTCCAGGGTGGATCTTGTTTCTGTTATGTCCGGCGAGTCCGGCGCAGAGAGGGTAAAAAAGTACCAGGTTCCCATGGCAGCGGGTCTTTCTTTTAACTACGCATCCAGGGAAGTTGACGACGAAACCTTAAAAGCTCTTTCAGAGCTTGCAAAAGAGGCGCAGCTGTCTGAGAAGTTCGAGGCCCTCTATAACGGAGAGGTCATCAATACCGGGGAAAAGAGACTTGTGCTTCACCAGCTCACAAGAGGACAGCTCGGAAATAAGGTCGTCTCTGACGGTGTGGACAAGAGAGAGTTCTATTTGAGCGAGCAGAAAAAGATTGCTGCCTTCGCAGATAAAGTACACGCAGGAGAGATCACAAACGAAAACGGCGAGAAATTCACAACCGTTGTTCAGATAGGTATCGGCGGATCCGACTTAGGACCCAGAGCCATGTACCTCGCACTCGAGAACTGGGCTAAAAAGAACGGGTGCTTCAAGATGGAAGCCAAATTCATCAGCAACGTAGACCCCGATGATGCCTCAGCAGTACTTGGGTCAATCGACGTCTCTCATTCGATCTTCATCCTGGTTTCAAAGTCAGGCACAACACTGGAGACTCTGACAAATGAGTCCTTTGTTACAGACGCACTTAAAAAGGCAGGGCTTAATCCTTCAAAGCACATGATCGCCGTTACATCGCAGACATCGCCTCTTGCAAAGTCAGACAGCTACCTTCAGGCTTTCTTCATGGACGACTACATCGGCGGAAGATATTCTTCAACATCAGGAGTTGGCGGAGCAGTTCTCTCACTTGCCTTCGGCCCCGATATCTTTGCCCGCTTCCTTGACGGAGCCGCAGCAGAGGACAAGCTCGCAGCAGAGAGTGATGTTTCTAAGAACCCCGCGATGCTCGATGCACTCATCGGCGTATATGAGAGAAACGTTCTCGGATACGATGCAACCGCGGTTCTGCCTTACTCACAGGCGCTCTCCCGCTTCCCTGCGCACCTGCAGCAGCTGGATATGGAGTCAAACGGAAAGAGCGTAAACCGCTTCGGAGAGCCTATAGACTACGTGACCGGCCCCATCATCTTCGGCGAGCCCGGCACCAACGGCCAGCACTCCTTCTACCAGCTCCTTCACCAGGGAACCGACATCGTTCCGCTTCAGTTCATCGGCTTTAAGAACAGCCAGATCGGAAATGATGTTGACATCCAGGGCAGCACATCCCAGCAGAAGCTCTGCGCAAACGTTGCAGCCCAGATCGTAGCATTTGCCTGCGGCAAAAAGGATGAAAACCTCAACAAGAACTTCAAGGGCGGACGTCCTTCAAGCATCATCATCGGAGATGAGCTGACACCCGAGGCACTTGGTGCACTCCTCTCACACTTCGAGAACAAGGTTATGTTCCAGGGCTTTGTATGGAACATCAACAGCTTCGACCAGGAGGGCGTACAGCTCGGCAAGGTCCTCGCAAAGAAGGTTCTCGCACACGAGACAGACGGAGCCCTTTCTGAGTACGCAAAGCTCCTCAATATCTGATTACGGATTGGTGATAATGTAAAATGATGAGCGGTTCAAGAGTACGGCTCGGACATCATACTAATCGAAAGTCATAAAAATTACGGACATAAATGTGGATATAATACATTTATGTCCGTAATAGTTTTTTACAGAAAAGTAATCTGTAGAGCAGCCCAATTCAAAATTTCATCAATCACAGGCTCTTTATTAGCTCAGTTACCACTGCGGCGCAGTCGCGTGCGGCCTTCTCCTCAAAGACAGGGTAGTCCACGATGTCGCTTCCGTCCGCCTTGTCAGAGATTGCACGGATGATGATGAACGGGATTTTGTTGAGGTAACATGCCTGAGCAATCGCTGCGCCCTCCATTTCCGCGCACATCCCGCCCTGCTCATCTATGATAGCTTTCTTGACATCAGGCGATGAGATGAACTGGTCTCCGCTGCATACCCGCCCCTCGAAAACACCGATGTCGGGAGCAGCTTTTTTGATGGCGGCAGAGGCCTTTTGGATCAGCTCTTTGTCTGCAGGAAATGCATGAACACCCAGCTGCGGAACCTCGCCCTTCTTGTATCCAAATACTGTTGCGTCGACGTCGTGATAGCAGGCATCGGTGGACAGGACGATATCTCCTATATTGATCCTGGCATCGAGTGATCCCGCAACACCTGTGTTGATGACGTGCGTCACCTCGAAAATGTCGCATAGGATCTGCACGCAGATTCCCGCGTTAACCTTGGCGACTCCGCTCTTAACTACAACTACGTCAATCCCGCCTATGGTTCCCTCGCAGAACTCCATCGACGCCTTCTCCACGGTTCTTTTTATATCCATACTGCTCTTAAGGGATGCGATTTCAACCTCCATCGCTCCGATAATTCCTATCTTCATCTCTAAACCTCTCTATTCTGAGTGTGCAACTTTGTATTTTTTCACTATTTCATGTTCTGTTTTTATTTTGACCCTCGAAAGTCCTTTTTTAGGGGTCAAAAAATTTCTGAACGTGCAAATAGTGAATTTTGCCTCTGAAATTCACCTCTTTTTCGGCTAAAAAGGGTCAAAATTTAAACAAAACCTCCTGCCTGTGAACTCTCGAGCTGCAAAACATCATGAATCGAAGAACTGCTCACCCTTTTCGGTCACAAGGCGCTCAGACTTGGGATACTCAAAGATTGCGTCGTCATCGGCATTATCCTCAAGATACGCGGCAAATCGCTCCGCGTACCACTTTGCCATCCCTAAGTTGTGCATAAGGTAATGCCCGCAGTTCTCGGGATTGGTGCCGGGAACAGAATCATTTCCCTCAACAGATTTAAAGGCGCGAAGCACCAGATCATAGATCTCCTTCGGCGCGCGTGCTCCCTTTAATATCAGGTAAAAACCTGTAAGGCACCCCATTGGTCCCCAGTAGATGATCTCGTCCTTCCACTCGGGGTCGTTCCGCAGGTAAGTTGCGATGATGTGCTCAAGAGAGTGCATTGCTCCGACATCGACAGCAGGCTCCCTGTTGGGTCTTGTCAGCCTTATATCGTATGTTGTAACTGCTGAGTCGCCCACCTGATCCTGGCGGCTTAAGAAAATCCCCGGTATGATCTTTGTGTGGTCAACTGAAAAACTGGCAATCAATTCCATAGCATTAAATCTCCTTTCATCCATATAGCGATAATTCGGGCAGCAGTTCTCTGCTACCCGTGCGCTGCCTGTGCAGCAATTCCCTACTCTCTTAGTGTATCATGAAAAACATCATATGAATCCTTTAGATATTTACTTATTTTGTCGTAGTCGCGATTGGCGATGGCTGTGTAGAGCGTATCAACGATGTAGAGCTGCGCAAATCTCGAGCTTGTGATTCCGCTCTTTTTGTCAATCTCGGGAGATGTAGCAAATAGTACGTGGTCACACCCCGTAGTGAGTGCGTTGTTCCCGAGCTTTGTCACAGCTATTGTGACAGCTTTTTTGCTCCTGCAGATCTCAAGGAGCTGCAGTATCTCGGCGTTTTTGCCGTTATCTGAGAAAAAGAATGCGACGTCACCCTCACTTATCTGGGATGCAGTCATCAGACTCATATGATAATCCCTGTTGAAAATGACATTGTAATGGATCCTCTGAAGCTTACAGTACAGATCGTACGCCGCTATGCCTGCTGCCCCGACACCGAATACCTGGATCTGTCTGGCATTTATGACATCCACGACAGCCTCGTTGAAGGTTCCCACGTCGAAGAGCCTGTAGGTTGTCTGAACGGCCTGTACGCTCGTAGCGCAGATGTTGTCGGCGATTGCCTGAAGAGATGTATACTCGTTTACGTCCTTGAACGAGACCTTTGGTCCGCCCTTGTCGGACTGCTCTATTGTTTCATTTGCCTCAGCGTAATATGCATTCTTTAAATCCTTTAGTCCGTTGTATCCAATGGCCTGTGCAAATCTGGTCCATGCTGCCTGAGTTGTTCCCGAGCGGGTCGCCAGCTCTTTTATCGGATAGCGGAAAAGCGCGTCCCTGTTATTAAGAACGAAGTCCGCAACCGCCTTTTCGGATGAAGGTAGCGCATCGTAGTGGCTCCTGATCTTTTCACTTATAATGTTCATCTAATAGCCTCCGTCAGTTTTTTCACCCTAATATTAAGTATATCTCAATTTTCTTGCCTGAATGAAATAAATTTTCAAACAATTCGTGTGTTTTTTATTAAATTATTCTAAAAATCAGGACCAAAAAGTGTCGGATATGATATTCTGATAAGAGCAATTGGCAAATAAACAGGGGTTTACATTATTAGTTGAAAGGAGACATTTTTTATGAAATGGGTATGTCAGGTATGTGGTTACGTTCATGAGGGAGATCAGCCGCCTCAGTCCTGTCCTGTTTGTAAGGCACCTGCTGAGAAGTTCACCAAACAGGAGGGCGAGAAGGTTTGGGCATGCGAGCATGTTCTCGGTGTAGCGAGCGACGCTCCCGAAGAGATCAAGAACGGCCTCAGAGAGATGTTCAACGGCGAGTGCTCAGAAGTCGGAATGTATCTGGCTATGGCAAGGGTAGCTATCCGCGAGGGATATCCCGAGATCGGTGCTTTCTACGAGAAGGCTGCCTGGGAAGAGGCTGAGCACGCTGCGCACTTTGCAGAGCTCCTCGGCGAAGTTCTCACAGACTCAACCAGGAAGAACCTCGAGCTCCGTGCAGACGCCGAGTACGGCGCAACACAGGGCAGAGCCGACCTCGCAAAGAAGGCAAAGGAGCTCAATCTCGACGCCATCCACGACATCGTTCACGAGATCGGCCGCGACGAAGCAAGACACGGCAAAGCCTTCGCAGGACTTTTAAAGAGATACTTCGGTTGATACAGTGAGTCCCGCCCCGGCAGGAACAGTTGTGTCTGCTCACACCTCCTGCGTTGCGAAACAGTAAATTCAAAAAACCGGAAAAGCCTCATTTCATGTTATTCAGAGAAATCGGCTTTTCCGGTTTTTTTCATTAACTGTTTCATCAACTCGTCAGAATGATTCGCATCCACAACTGTTCCTGCCGGGGCGGGTATCCACATCTACAATTGTCTTATCTCCGAAATATCCTCTTGTCGAGTCGGCTAATTCTGAAGGTGCTTCCACATAAAGTTGTGTCTCTTATAGTTCCAGGCTTCCTGCGCAGATGAGCTTGCCGCTCCTTCTGTCGAAGAGCAGGATGTCGTTTCCGTGTATGTTGATCTTCTCCTCCTGCCCGATCTGGTAGATCACGCCGCCGAAGATAACGCTGGTCAACAGGAACTCGCCGACGCGGAGCTTAAGTGTCGACTCCATTCCGGTGGGCATCGCGCCGTAGATTGTGGTATCGACCCTGCCGTTATTATCGATGTCGATGGCTTCAGGTCTTATGCCGAGTACAAAGTCTTCGTCGGTGATGACGGGCTCATCTGCGAGGGAGTCGTCCTCCTCCTCAACCTTCTGGATGTGGTACTTGAAGACTTCGTCCTTGTTGGTCTTCTCAACAGCTCCCTTCTGAAGGAGGCGCTGCCTCTCGAACTCAGCCTTGTCTGCTGCTTCCTTGTCCCTGCCCTCTCTCCACGCAGAGAGATCTGTTTTTTCTGAAGGCACAAATCTTGCCTTTATTCCGCCGAGGATGTCGAGTGAGAGACTTCCGTCGCTCTCCTGTCTGCCCTTGCCGTCCACAAAGTTCATCGAAGGGTTTCCCACGAAGTCTGCAACAAAGAGATTTGCAGGGCGGTTGTAGACATTAAGTGGTGCCGCGTACTGCTGAAGAACGCCGTTACTTACAAGGCAGATCCTGGTCGCAAGGGTCATGGCCTCCATCTGATCGTGCGTCACATACACGAAGGTGCTGCCGGTCTCGACGTGGAGCCTCTGCAGCTCGTATCTCATCTCGAGGCGCAGCTTTGCATCGAGGTTTGAGAGCGGCTCATCCATAAAAAGAACCTGCGGCTCCGGAGCCAGTGTCCTTGCAATCGCAACTCTCTGCTGCTGTCCGCCTGATAACTCTGCCGGGTATCTGTCCATGAACATTCCTATCTTGACGATCCTGGAGCAGGCGCGGACCCTTGAGTCTATCTCCTCCTTGGAGAGCTTTCTTTTTTCCATAACGGGTTTTCCGTTCTTTATCACTTCAAACTTATCGTTCAGGCTCTTCCCCTCACCCTGGTACTTTTTCTTTATATCGGATAACCTGTTCTCGTACTCGGATAGCTTAGCTTTTGCATAAGTCGCGGGGTCATTCGATGTGTGGATCCCGAGGCCGTAGAGCTCTTTGGCCGTATAGATTGAGAGGTTGTAGTTGTCAATGAGCTTGACATAGGCTTTGTTTTCATCGAGCTTTCCGTTCTTGTCGCGGCACTCCTCAACAACTTCCTTTATCTTGTTGCCGTTTGTAAGAGCCCTTGCCATATCCGAAGCCTGCTTGGCAGCAATGTCGATGACGGGCATCTCCTCGTTTATGTTCTTAAGGCCAAAAGAGATGTTCTCATAGACCGTCATGTTGGGCCAGAGCGCGTAGTTCTGGAAAAGAAATCCAACCTTTCGCTTGTTTGCAGGCACGTTGATACCTGCGTTTGAGTCAAAGACAACCTTATCGCCGATGGTGATGCGCCCCTCGGTCGGGGTCTCGAGCCCGGCAATCATACGAAGGATCGTGGTCTTGCCGCAGCCCGAAGGTCCCAGAAGGGTTATAAAAGAGTTGTCGGGGATATCGAGGCTAACATTGTCAACGCCGAAGAACTTGCCCCAGCGCTTTGTTATATTTTCTAATTTTATTTCCGGCATGATCATTTTCCTCCTATGCCACTGTCGAGGCTTGCGCCTGTCAGCTTGTTTACAAGTGTGTTGAATATCAGTATCGTCACGATGAGTATCAGGTTGATCGCACTTGAGAATGCGTACAGACCCATCTCATCGAAATAGTCAAGTGTTGTTGAGAGGATAAATCCCTGCGTGCACAGAAGCAGGAAAAGAGAGAGTTCGCGCAGGCACGTCATAAACGGGAGTAGATATCCGCTTATGATTGATGACTTCTGGATCGGGATAATGATCCTCGTCATTCTCTTTATCCACGGGGTGTTCATGATGATTGCAGCCTCCTCGAGCTCATTTGATATCTGGAGCATTGAGTTAAGTGAACTTCTAGAGGCGAAAGGTATGTATTTCACAACACCTGCAATTATCAGAAGCGTATATGTGTTAAACAGATTTATGTGCTCGTTCGAGAAGAGGATGAAAAAGGCTGCGCCGACAGCGATAGACGGCATCAGGTATGGAAGGAATGCCACGTTGTTTACGTAGTTTGCCCACTTGTTTCTTCTCTTTTTGGCAACGGCGTAGCCGATAAGTGTTCCGATGGTTCCTGCGATCAGTGCGCAGACAACTGCCAGGAAAAGAGTTCCAAAGAACGCGTGCCAGATTGTCTTGTTGTACAGGATTCCGGACTGGCCGTACATGCCGTTTTCTGTGATGTTCTCGTTTGTCACCCACCACTTTGTCGTCAGGTGCGCGAGGTTTCCGGTGTAGAGGAAGCTGTAGTCACCCGGATTTGGAAGGAACGTCTCAAGTGCGAACAACAGGATCGGCCAGATACTTGTAAAGAAGGTGATCAGTATAAAGATGATACCAACGATGTATTTCCCGGCTTTTCCTATTGAGAGCTTTGTGAGCTGACCGGACTTACCCGTTACCGTGGTGTAATTCTTGCGGCTCTTTAGGCTCATCTGGTTCATACCCAGGATCAGGACCCCGAATACCATCATGATGATCGCCAGGATCGAAGCTTCACCTGTGTAGGTGCTGTTCATTGAGATGTACTTGGTTGAGAGAGTTGTAAGGTTTAAGTAGTGCGGAACCGGGTAGCTTCCCATCGCGCTTCCGAATACCAGAAGAATAGTTGAGAGGATTGCCGGCTTTATCATAGGAAGAGTAACCTTGAACATTATCTTCCACTTAGGCGTATCAAGGATCGTTGCCGCCTCCTCAAGGTTGGCATCCATGTTCTTGAAGATTCCGCCGATGAGGATGTAGGCAAATGGCGCATAGTGAAGGCCCAGAACCATGGCGCTCGGGAATACTCCCTGGCACCACCAGTGAGGGAAGTACACGTGAAAGATGGCTGCGAGGAGTCCGTCGCTCGTTCCCGTCACCTTGTTTGAGTAGAACATGTGCTGCCATACAACAGCCAGTGTCCACTGCGGCATGATATAAGGGAAAATAAAGATTGAACTTAAGTACTTTTTGAACTTCATGTCCGTTCTGGTCACGAGGAAAGCAAAGAGTCCTCCGAAGAGAATGGATATGGCGCAGGTCAAAACTGAGAGGATCACCGTATTAAGTAGCGGTATCCAGAGGTTGGTGCGCGCAAGTCTGCTGGTAAAAAGGTCTATGTAGTTTACTATTGTGTAGCCCGTAACCCTCCCCGTTAAGTGCTGGTCAATGGTTCCGGGGTGTATCTTGAAGGTATCTTCTACGATTGCGACTATCGGTGCGACAGTACTGAAGGTCAGAACAATCCCAAACAGCAAAAGTATAATATTCTGAGGTTGGGAAAACCATGTCTTTACCTTGTTCTTGAAAATCGCACTTTTGTCTGGTTTTGCGATTGTCTGCATGTTATCTCCTCTTGTGTGGTGGTGTCCGCCATATTTTTATTTTGAAAACGTTACACTACTTCAAACCCGCTAATCCCCAGGGGATGAGAGAGGGGCTGAAAAAAGATGTCCATCTCTCGCAGGGCCTTGGTGCTCGTCGGTACTTATGCTGCGTTTTTGCAACATTAGTACCGCTACGAAGCACCATGGAGCGAGAGCGTCCCAAGAAGATGGACGCTTTTTCAGCCCCGGACTAACCCCTGAATTATACCTTTACTCGCCGGGGGTGTAGTGGTCGAGCACGTCGATCCAGCTGCCTACGGAGAAGGATACCTCCGAGCAGTATACGGGATCCTCGAGCACGAGCTCGCCGTCTGTTGTCCACCATTCATAGCCGCGGTCGTTCTTTGCGGGGAACTCATCTCCGCCGCCCTGTGAGTGGTGGTAGGTTGCCTCGATTGCCTCAGCAACTTTAGGGTTGGATGAATATCCGCCCATGTCCTTGCCCCATGCATCAAATCCCTGCTCTGTGCAGGTCATGTATGCGATGAATGCGCAGGCTGTCCAGGGAAGAGGACTGTTCTTGGTCAGGAACAGGTAATGGCAGTAGCCGTATCCGCCGATTCCTGTGTAGCCGTCTGTGTAAGCTGCTACGTTGATATTATTGACAGAAACGGAAGCTGACTCCTCAACCGAGCGGAGCTTGGAGTAAACAAGGAGGCCTGCCTGATCCTTGGCTGAAGCATCTACAAGAGTGTTGCAGATAGGGCCGTCATCGGTCTGCTCGTTGTAGTTGTTGACCCAGAGCTTGATCCATGCAAGTGCATATGCGCCGTTTGCGCTAAGTCCAAGGTCTGTAGCATCGGACTGCATAGCCTGAATAGTAGGCTCGAAGTATGCCTTCTTTGTATCGTCTAGCTTGTCATACGCTTCCTTGAGCCATGTTGCGTACTTGTCCTCTGTTAGCATCATCAGGAAGTTCTTTCCTACGATCTCGGAATCAACGCCCATGAAAAGAGGATGTGCACCGTCATATACGAAATCCCAGCAGTTTGTGTATGTTGCGCTTCCTGTGTTGTTGTACATGAACACCTTGTTCAGGGTCTGCAGAGGAAGGAAGCCTGTGTAGGCATCAGCTGTTGTTCCGTTGGCATCTGCCCACTCCTTGGGAACGAAGGTCTTCAAAATGTCTGTGTCGACCATCTTTGACTGGATCTGATTTCCGTCCTGGATGAGGGTCATTGCAAAAGTTCCCTCGCTCTTAAGTGAGTCTGATGTGAGCTGCTCGAAGATCTTGTTGTTCTTGGGCTGCTGCCACTCAAACTCCATTGAATATGAAGGGTCGATTGTCTGCAGATACTCGATAAATACGGGGAGAGCTGACTTGCCGCGGCTACTGTTTCCTACGCCGTAGAAGGTCTTTCCGTTTGACTCCTCGATTGCCTTGGCTGCGAGCTCCTCCATTGTCATGGTCTCAGCCTCTGCGATGATGGCGTCGATCCCTGTGAGGTTTTCTGCAGGAGCTGCGCTTTCTGCTGCGGGAGCCTCGGCCTGTGCTGAATCTGTCCCTGCGCTCTGTGTCCCTGCCGTCTGTGTTGTTCCTGTCCCTGCGCTGCCGCCACACCCTGCAAGAGCAGTAACTACCATTGTGAATGCCAATACTGTCGATAAAACTTTCTTTTTCACGTTGTTTCCTCCTTTTTACATTCGCCCGCGGGCAAAAGAAAAATGTACTCACGGGCAGTTCTTTGCTGTATGAGTACATTTTATTTTTATTTTATAAATTTTTTGAGATGGTAATTCTGACTTTATTTGTAATATTTTGATAAATACATAACCAAATCCTCGCGTTTCCTCGTCTTGGTTCGTCCAACGTCCCAACTCCCCTTTCACTCCAGCCCCTTCGCCTGGTACTCGGACGGTGTTCTGCCGGCGAGTTTTTTAAACGTGTTTGAGAAGTATGCTATATCCTGGTATCCCACCTTGTCTGCCACCTCGTAGACCTTGACGTTGATGTCCTTCAGAAAGTCCATCGCACGCCTTACGCGGTAGCGCGTCAGGTAGTTGTTAATGCTCAGGCCCGTCTCGGACTTAAAGAGCCTCGAGATGTGCCCCTCGCTGACAGCCATCGACTCAGCAAGGCTCCCCACAGAAAAGCCCGGGTCGTTGTAGTGCTCCTCGATAAATGCAATCGCGCTCTGTATGTACCTGTTCTCCACTTCCTCTTTTTTCTTCAGAGGGATCAGCTCCTCCTCGAGCCTGCTGTTTTGCGCGGAGGCATTGGGGTGAAGGTGAAGGAGCCTCTGTATCGCTCCCTCGAGCTCGCCGTCCCTGAAGGGCTTTAGGAGATAGTCCGAGACACCTATGCGCACCGCCTTCCTCGCGTACTCAAACTCGTTATAGGCTGTCAGAAAAATAACCTTTGTCCCCGGGTACTTCTCTATGAGTTTCTCGGCGAGCTCTATCCCGTCCATCTTCGGCATACGGATGTCTGAGATCACAAGGTCCGGCCGCACGCTCTCAGCAATCTCCAGAGCTTCCACGCCGTTTGATGCCTCACCGACAACCTCGCACCCGATCAGCGCCCAGTCGGTCTCCGACCTTATTCCCATGCGTACATATTTTTCATCATCGACTATCAGAACAGATGTCATATAAATCCCCCAATTATGTGAGACGCTTTAGCTGCATCTCATCAGCACTCATCCTTATAGAATTAGCTTCCGCACTGCTCTCCTCGGAGTAGGGCAGAGTAACTATCATGACCGTGCCGCCTGTCGTCGGTCGGAAGGCCATGACCCCGTACTCGCGGCCATAGTAGATGCGGATTATCGTGTTCACATTGTTCAGCCCAAGGTGTCCCTTCAGCGTCGCCACATCGTCGTTATTCAGGGCATTCATCATCTCATCGCTGATGCCCTTGCCATCGTCCTGTATGGATATTTTCAAAAGATCTTTTCCATCCGACCTCTCCCTGACTGCGGCGATATAGATGTGCCCGCTCTCGGACTCGTTCATTCCATGGATTATGGCGTTCTCAACGATAGGCTGCAGGATGAGCTTTGGTATCACCGCTTCCCTCACTTCATCCGGAACATCTACTGTGAGGTCAAACCTGTCGTCGAACCTTATTTTCTGTATCTCGCAGTAGTTCTGCACAAGCTCAAGCTCCTTTTTGAGCTTGCAGAACTGCTTCTCTGAGATGCTGGTCCTCAAAATCCCCGCAAGGGATGCCGACATCGTAGCAACCTCCGGGACGCCGCCTGCCTTGGCAGCCCACTTGATGGTATCGAGCGTGTTGTATAGAAAGTGCGGGTTCAACTGCGCCTGCATCATCTCTATCCTGGTCTCGTTGAGTGTCCTCTCCGCCTGGACCTGTTCCTCCATTGTCGCTTTCAATTGCGAAGTCATCTTGTTAAAGCCCACCGCAAGCTGCTCGAACTCATCCTCCCTGCCTAGCTCAATCTTGGCATCAAAATCGCCCTTCCTGAAACGCCTCATGCCCTCGGCGAGCCTCTTTAAGGGTCTGAACACATAGTTACTCATCGCGTTTGCAACGATCAGGCACACAATTGCGCTGAATATGGCGAGGGGAATTATAATCTGATATCCCGCCCTCACACTCGTCTCATCGATTGCGGGAGGCGTTATGTAGATCGACAAAAGTCCGGTATCCCCTAATTCGCTTATATAGATATTCCCCTTTAGGTCCTCGTTATAGGGCCTTCCGGAAAAGAGATTTTCCCTTATCCCGTCAAGGTACCCGCTCATGTTTGTACTCCCCAGCACAAAGAACGGTCTGAAGTACTTTCCTGTGATCATGAAGGCGTCCTTTGCGTTTATGAGGGGCTCGAGCTGACTCTTTAATCTGTCCTGCTCGATACGGACGACCGCATAGCCCACGCCCTCATCTCCCTTTATCTGCCTGGCCGCGAGGAGGGGCGCCTTGTCCCCTCTCACGCCCGGGTCCGGGGAAAAGACTGTTCTGCCCTCATTTTCCGCGGCGCTCCAAAGGACAGAGTAGTACTCAGGAAGCGACGATGACTTATAGCCGCTCCTCGTGCTGTAAATGCACTGCCCGCCGCTGTATATGTCGACCACCGCAAACTCCCTGATTCCCTGGGTTTCCTCGTACAGCGCCGAATATATATTAAGTGAGTTCTTCCTTCCTCCGGAAAAGACATCCCGGAGCACTTCATTTTCAGATATTCCAAGGAGCGCATCGTCGACGCTGCCAAGGAGGGATAAAAGCATTTCTTTTACCTGCGCCTCCTGATAGGCGTCCTGCCTCTCGTAGTCGGCCTTCACTCTCGCCTGAAAGCCGCGCACGGTTATTATTCCTCCGACAATGACCAGAAAGAGAGTTACCGCAAGAAAGGCGATGAACATCTGTCTCTTGAAGGACTGTCTGACAAAATGCATCTTCACTCCCCCTCCCTGCCAGTCTTTTCATCCCAGATGAGAAAGACTTCTTCCATCGAAGAAGAGGACTCCTTCAGGTCAAAGTCCATCCGCTTCATCACTCCGTATCCTGTGTGCGCGATATCTGTCCTCACTGACCTTCTGTAGAAATTTTCCTCCACGTATCTCTGGGTGTCATAGCCGACAACAAAATCTATGAATCTGCCTGCATTGTAGCTGTGGGGCGCGTTTTTTACTATGGCGACGCCGTCTGGCACTGCGCTGGTCCCGTCTGAGGGGTAGAGCATCGATATGTCTCCCCCCTGCTCCATTGCCTTTCTGGCCGTCTCCTCCAGGGTGATCCCGATGAGAAATTCGCCGTCCGATACCTTTGGTATGACGTTTCCAGATGATGTGAGGATGCGGCCACCAAGCTGCGCGACAAACCTTTCAACAAGAGTATCCGGCGTCTCGTCAAAGAGCTGGCTCATGGTCGATAATATCGTGTAGCTGGTCCCCGAGTTGTGGATGTCTGCAAAGGCAATCTGCCCCTTCCACCTCTCGTCGAACAGCTCCTCCCAGCTCTTTGGAACCTCAGAGTAGGACACGAGCTTTTTGTTGTAGACAAATACGATCGGAAGCTCGGTGAACGCAGTAAAGAGGTTGTCAGGATCGACATAGGCTGCGTCGATCACATCCTTCTCCTTGGCTTCAAACGGCATGAAAAGATCTTTTGAAGCCTCGTAGCTCTCGATACCGCCACCGAACATGATGTCGCACCCCGAGTCAGGCATCACCTGCCTCACCTCGTCAAACATCTGCGTCGTTCCTCCTGTGTGGAGCTCGACCCAGATGCCGGTTCTCTCCTCAAACTCGCGGATAATGGGCATGTACACCTCCTCCTTGTGGGAGGTGTAGACGATGAGCTGGCGATCGCCTGGGACAGCATACTTTTCAGATAAACTCTCTATATCCTGCTGCCTTGCCGACCCCCGGCACGATGAAAGCAGAAGCATCACTGCTCCTGCCATAATAATCGTCAGTATTCTTCTGTATATATCTCTCCTGAATCTCTTTGTCATCATATGATCCGGCCCGCACATGACAGGGAAAGTCATTTTTATCAGGTATCACTCTCTGGCAGCCTTCATCTCCTGCTTTCTTCTGTACATGGCTTCGTCCGCTCTCCTGAACACGTCATCCACAGTGTGGTCTTTGGAACGGTCAAAGAGCGCAACTCCTATGGCTGCAGAGATCCTCTCCCACGGCTCTAAGGTCGTGTCGTTGTAGATTCTGTCTATCTCAGCGTTAAAAGTTTTTTCAAGCTCAGAAGCGTTTTCGTAATCAACGTTCTTCAGGATTACCGCGAACTCATCGCCGCCGATCCTGTATACAGGCGAGTGTACATAGATATCACAAACCAGGTCACAGAGCTTTTTAATAGAGATATTGCCCTTGTCATGGCCGTACCTGTCATTGGTCTTTTTGAGGAAGTTGAGATCTATCATCGCGATGCCGAACCTGTCAAGGCCGGAAGACAGCTCACCTCCCAGTCTTTCTATCTCATTGTCGTAGGCGGTCTTGTTCCTTATGCCCGTCAGTGAATCCCTGTTGGCCAGGTCATGAAGGTCTTTGGCGTACTGCCTGGTCTCAGTCAGCTCTCTTGTGGTGTTCACAAGGTTCTTCATGTAATGGTCGAGCTCGAGTATCATTGCCGCCGTCTGGTTCGCCAGTGAGGATATCTCATCTCTTGTGTTGACGTCATATTCGATGACCTCAGCAATCTCAGGATTCTTGCTGACGGTGTACTGCTTGACGCTCGACACGAGATTTTCGAGCTTCTTGATATATTTTCTTTCGATAAAAATAAGGAGAATGATAACACCAATGATCAGGATCACACCTATACCAAGCGATAATCTGATCGCGTTACTTAAAATCCTTCTGTTGACCGTTGCGATATCAAAGTCTATCGCAATCAGCCCAAGCTTTTTCCCGTCCTTGATAAGAGGCCGGTAATAGCCGTAGGTCTGTCCAAACTCATTGTCAAACTTCTCAAATTCGTTTATGGACTTTCCTGCCTCCCAGACCTTCCACATCACGGGAAGCCTTGCGGGATCCTCGTAAATATAATACCCAAGATCTATATTTTTCTCGTCGTTCTCTCTTCCCTCACGCACAGCGTCTATCACGTAGTACATATAGTAGGGTTCGGAGCCCGGAACGATGTAGTAGGTGTATACCGCGTTAAAGCTGTCCCTCGCATTTTCAAAGATAGTCAGACACTTCTCCTGAACATACACTGCCCTGGCATTTTTCAGCTCGTCGGTCATCTCGTCGAACTTGATATCCACTCCGTATGCCATGTTCGGGTATGTTTTCTCAAACAGGCTCTGAAAGCGCTGCCTGGCTGGCTCGTAGTTGCCGTCATAGTCGATCGGGACATTGATCTCATCCCTGTGCTCGATCAGGTACTTCTGGTGACTCTCGATATTGAGAGCTTCCTCAGAGATAAGGACAGAGAGATAATCCGCAGCATTTCTGGTCTGATCCTGTATAAGGTTCTTGTAGCTGAGCGACTGGAAAAAATATGTCGCCACACCGCACAGAACCAGTGCAGCCAGCGTAAAGACCGCAAATATAGCGCCAAATTTAAAAATCAGACTGTCGGTTTTTTTGTTTGTAAGAATTTCCTGCCCGTTAAGCTTGTCTTTTTCCATCTGCACTCTACCGCTCCCGCATACGAAATCTTGTAATGATTCTACCATAGAGTAATTATACTGTGCACCCTTACAGGCTTGATTTTATATTAACTTTATGATACTATAATAAACGCTTGTTCTCGTAGCTCAGCTGGATAGAGCGCGCGCCTCCTAAGCGTGAGGTCGGAGGTTCAAATCCTCTCGGGAACGCTGTGAGGAGCCTGCTTAGGCTCCTCATTTTTTATGCGATCTTTACCGGTTTCTTTTTTACATTTCCGTATCTTATCTTTGATGCAGTCCCACAGCGCAGCTTTTTTTGCAGAAGCACACCCCGTAGGATATCACCCCCGCATAACCGTCATCAAGTATACCTTCCTCATACTTCTTTTCCCTTATCTGTCCGAAAGCCTCCTGTATTCCGTCATCCATCTCATTGTATTTCCTGCGTGTCTTAATTTCGAATATGTAAGCCGGATCGCCGGGATTAAGCGGATAAAGAACTATATCAGGCCGTCCATCCCCTTCCTCACGGTTGGATTTTGCTTCATAATCCGGAATACCTATCAGCATTGACAGAAGAAACCCATGATAAAAACTCTCCGCATTATCAAAAGTACTTATAGATTTTCTCAGTGTCATGCTCAGAATACGTGCAATTTCTTCGATATCCTTTTTTACAACTGACTTGTACAGGTCGCTGCGATCTGCCAATCTTACTACCCTATCAAACCATGCAGCTATCTGATTCTCATAGATATACCCAATCTCATAATTGGGAATCCTCATTGTGAGGTATATATCCTTCCCTTCCTGCCTCTCGGATACTTTCTTCAGGTACCCTGTAAAAAACAGAAAGTTCCAAAGATTATCCTCACTGTCATGGATATCTTCGTAGGTGATATCTTCATGTATCTTCTTTTCAATCGTCCCCCCGCTTATCAGATTTTCAAGCTCTGCTTTCATATGATCGCCGGCGCCTTCAATAAGCTCTTTTATTATTGAGTTCGATGACGTATTTGCCCAATATGGTTTGGCAAAACAATCAGGTGCACTTACATGGTCATAGACGTAGTAAGTTACGCTCCATGGATTGTAAACCTCTGATCCTCCAAACAGGTATCCGTCATACCATTTCATTACTGTATCAACATCTTTATCCAGTCCGTATGCCCCAAGCATATCCAGTGTTTCTTCCTGTGTGAATCCGAAGTATTCTCCGAAATTTATACTGTTTATGGAATTGATAACAAGATTATTAAGCCCCGTAAAGATGCTTTCTTTGCTTATCCTCAGACAGCCGGTCACTACAGCTATCTTAAGTGAATCATTCGTCTTAAGGGCAGACTCGAAGAGCGCTCTGATAAAATCGGCCATTGTCTCGTAGAATCCCCTTAGGTATGCGTTCTCAAGAGGCACGTCATATTCGTCGATGAGGATTATAACATCTCTATCATGATAGAGCTTCAGGCATTCCGATAACGTCTTTATCGCTGAGGCGTATTTTGCACACTCCTGTTTAAAGCCCTTATTCCAATCATCCCTGTCTGCAAATTTTTTCTCTTTCTCGTTCCAGATGGACAGCCCATTGAGTAATTCCATGTACTTTTCTTTACTCTCATCCGGAAGCTTATCGGATTTAAGAACATAAGAATGGCGCGAAAATTCTCCTATTATCTCTTCTCTCAGTCTAATGAATGATCCGTAAAAATCCCCCTGTTTAGCTGACTTAAGGGACATATTTATAACGGGATACTGTCCCATCATTGACAATATCTCATCTCCCTCAGCCATTATCTTCATTCCGGCAAAATACCTGCTGTTGTCAACAACATTTCCATCACGATCATATTCAAGCTCGAAGAAGGTACGGAGCATAGACAGGGCAAGGGTCTTACCGAACCGCCTCGGGCGGGTAAACAAGGTGACCTTCCCTCCTTTATCTATAAGGTCCTTAATGAGCAGAGTTTTATCAACATAATAAAGGTTCTCGTTGGTAAAGTCCTTGAAAAACTCATAGCCTATTCCGATTTTCTTCATCATATTCTCCAATATTTGTTATGTCTATTGTTAGGAATAGCTTCAGTTTACAATTAATTGGTGGTCTTTACAATCAGGCCGCCCGGAACAGGCATAAAACAGATTATCTGAGTATCTCTTCTATTGTGGACACTGTGCTGAAACTGCCGGGGTGGGATGATATGATCTCTTTCATGACCGGGAGTTCGAAGTAACTGATATAGCAGATCAGAGTGTTGTTCTCGCCGGCGATGGCGCCCCTGCTGTTCATGATAGTGCAGGTCTTGTTGAGCCTTTCCTTCAAGTCGCTTATTATGCCGTCGGGATCCTGGGTTATTATCGTAACCTGCTTGATTGCCTCGAAATGATCTGTAAAGTGGTCGATCACCATCGTTGCCACGAAGTATACCAGAAGGCTTAAGAGAGCCGCCGTAACGTCTATGACAAAAAACACCGTCAGATAGACAAGCGCGTTGAACACCAGCAGGATCGGCGTCATGCTGTAGTTCCTGCCGGTTATGTCGGACAGTTTTTTTACAATGATGTTGGCCAGGATCTCCGAGCCGTCGATGCAGCCGCCGTTTCTGAGGATGAGGGAGAGCCCTGCGCCCAATAGCGCTCCGCCGAAAGCAACCGCCAGGAAGTGCTCTGTGTTTAACTCAAACGGAATCTTCTCAAAGAAATCAAGTCCTGCGGTGTAGACGACTGAGCCGACTGCTGCCTTTAAGGTGAACTTCTTTCCCATGAATATGTAGCCTGCGATCAGGAACGGTATAAAGACTGCTATCACGCAGATTGACAGCTGGATCTTTGTCAGCTTGCTGATAATGATCGCGACACCCGCAGTTCCGTAATCGATCGCATCATTGGGGAGAATAATGAGGGCAACTGCAAAGCTCGCCATCACTGCTCCTGTAATTATAAAAATAAATGATAACCACTCCTGATTTTTCCTTTTGTTCATTTCCCGGCCTTTCCGTCTGTCACCGTCAGGTTTTTTTCTTCAGAGATTCCTCCGTCCTTTCCGCTTACGCCCGTTGTGATGATCCAGAAGGTGTCCCCATCCGTTCCATAATTGTAGCTGCCCGGATAGTCGAAATTCTGTAAAAAGACGCCTTCGTTTAATGAAATCCATTCATCACTCCCCTCTAGGCAGATGCGGGCATTTCTCATTTCCATCGTCCTGATTTCGCCTGCGGTTTCCGGGTTGAAGTTTTCCAAAAACAAAGCTATATCTCCTGTAAATGCGATATCCTTAAATCCAAGATCGTACTTACTTAGGCATATGTTTTCCCCGGTTTCCAGATCCTCCACCCACTGTTCCACTGTTGTGTTTCCGGTAGTTTCAGAAGTATCGCATTTGATCAGTATCCTGTACCATTTTCCGGCCTTCCAGTCATAGTCGACAAGTGTATGGGCGCCTTCTCCTTCTCCTCCGAATTGAGTGTCCTCATCAGAAACGGGATAAACCCTCTCAGGTGTGAACTTTGTGACGTTGCCGTCCTTATCTTCACAATAAATATCCCAAAATGCCATTATTCCAACCTTGGTCTCATCATCTTCCCTCCGCTGAAGACCGGCATACATACCGATACCGTCCTCGTTCCAGACATTGACGTACCTGTCTTTCAAAGAGGAATAATCCATGGTGAGATTTGCGGGGCTTAAGTAAGTGGCAGTAGGAAGGTAATCAGCTTTAATATCCGCGGTATACTGTGTAAACCGCACAGCTTCATCGTTTTTTAACCAGCCGGCGATATAGGGGGACCGCTCAGTACTTGTGCTGTTGCAGGCTTCTATCTCCTCGGCCGTGGGAAGATCAAGCCTCTCCGCCCAGACTAAAGGCGCCTCAAATAGCTCTTCAGTCTCTGAAACTTCCATTGGCTCCTCTTCCTCCTTCTCAGCATCAGGAGCCTCTTCCGTAGTTTCAGGCACAGCAGTAACCTGTTCCTGTTCTTTCTGATCTGCGGCATCTGACACATCCGTAGTGTTCACTGTATTCGCTGTGTTCGAGGTACTCTGACATGCAGTCAGTAGTAAAGACGCCGTCAGACAAATTAGTATAGAACTTTTCTTTTTCATAGTCTTATTCTCTCCTTTATCTATTGAATTGATTTATTTTTGTATAGAGTTTTTTACTATCTTAAAGGATACGACCTTTGTTCCGCCGTAATCTCCAAGTCCCCTTATGGTCACTTTTGCTGTTCCCGCCTTTGTGTTATTTACATAGGTCCCCGGCAGTATCTCATAGTCGTCATCTGACAGGTAAATTCCTGCGACGCGGACATAGGTAAAATCATCCTGTGTCAGGGTAACTTCATCTCCTTCGAAAGTCTTATTTGCAACCTTCACGGATGCTGTCGAGATGCTCCTTGAAACAAATCTGAAGGTAGCAACAGCTGTCCCCTCATAATTGCCCTTCCCTCTGATCGTGGCAGTAACTGTTGCTCCGAGAGGAACGACTGTAGTGCGGTCTACGGGAACAGTCTCACCATTTTCTACGTAGCTGTACTCGATATTTTTGTCGTACTCCGTCCCCGCCGAGAGGTTTTTGCCGTTTACATCTGTAATCGTGATCCTGGGCTTACAGATATTTGCCTTGTTTTTGAAGACAATGTCTTCGGCAAACGCAGTGGCACTGCCGATGTCCGCCGGGGCAATATCAAAGTTTTCAGTAAGCTTTCCCTTAAAATTGCCCTTTCCTGTTATGGTCACAGACGGCTTCTTTAAAGGGTTTGTGTTAACTTTCGTGTTGTTTGAGAACTTAAGTGTGTAGTCAACTCCCTCTGAAAGAGTCAGGGGCCCATCATCTGTTTCGTACTCTATTGTAACCTTGGGCTTTGCGCCTCCTTTGGTGTAAGAAACCAGGTCGCTTACGGTGACATTAATGTTATCATTCTGAACGGTCCCAACAGTAAAAGGCACCTGAGTTATGGCAAAGGTCTTTTTAAGCGTGCCTGTATAAATTCCGCTTCCGGTAAAGATAATGGTAGCCTTTTTCCCGGCATTTACATTATTTGTGTAGGAAATGACGTAGTCTCTTCCCTCTTTCAGGGTCTCTGTCTCCGTCTCACCGGTTACTGCATTTTTCTGCGAGATTGTCAGAGAAGCGTTGAGCTCCTCTGATAAGTCAGAGCTGCTATCCCTCTTAGAAAGTGGCTCAATCTCATTTCCCGTGTAGATAAAAGAAAGATCCGTTCTGCTAAAGCTTACTTTTGCCTTGGAGAGCGGCGAAGCGCTGATCTTGAAGTCGACCTTCCTGCTTCCGCTAAAGCGGCCCTTTCCTGTTATGATAACTGAGCCGGTACCGGGCGCGGTGTTGTTTACGTACTCAACATCGTACTCTCCATCATCGCCGTCTTCAAGGCGCTCGTTGTCATAAAATACTGATATTTCGGGTCTGGCGAGAGGATTTCCATCCTCATCGTAATACAGCTGCTGGGTCTTTATCGCTCCTACTTTCAGTTTGCTGACTGGTATCTTCGACGGTTCGTTCCAGAGCGCATAGAGCGTTAACGCCCATGATACAGTATCCTTCCTGAAATCCCACTTTTGAGTAAACTCTTCATCCCGATACCAGCCGCCAAAAACATATTCTTCTCTCGTCGGTGTATCCGGCTCTGCAAGCTTTGTGCCTGCTTTTACTAAAACAGCTTCGCTGTTGCCATCCATATAATCAAATGTAACCTCTACCTCCTCTCCCGGAAAATATCCGTACCAGAAGTCCAGGTCGAGGACATCGTTTCCCATGTAGTTTTTGCCCTTTGTCCCAAAGCCGGTAAAAGCGTCCGTGAACTGCCATGCCTCGAGCCTCGATGAGTAGGAGGTCTTGCATACTCCGTCACTTGGTTTTACAAAGTTCGCCATCCAGATATAATTTGCCGCCGGGATTGATGTTACCTTCATGTCGCTCTCAAGCATGCTCTTGTTGGCGTAAACGCCGGGCATGTAGCCGTATGAGCTTATTTTTTCACAGAAAGCATTGACAATCCCGGTCTGCGCAGACGCCGACAAATCTGCAGCCTTCATCCTCCCGGCAGTTCCGTCTGAATTCCAGGCGTACTCGAAGTCTATTACCACCGGCAGGTTTATGTAATCCCTGTATCCCGAGATGAGGCTGTTACAGTACTCAGCTTCTTCCGCGCCCTCATCCTCGCTGATCGCCTGGGAAAAGAAGTACACTCCTGTGTAGAGTCCTGCATTTGAGGCATTTTTGATGTTGCTCCCAAAATAGTCGTCCTTGTTGAGAGACCCGGAAGTACCATAGCCTCTGAAACCCGCTCTCACAAAGACAAACTCAATTCCGTACTGCTCCTTCATCTCCCTGAAGCTTGCGACAGATATGCTCTTCTGATACTTCGAGATATCCATGCCGTACCTGACAGGCGGAAGTGTATCTGAGTTATTCTTGATATAGGACGGGTATTTGTACTGATATCCTGTGAGCGTACAGGTATAAGGATCAGAAGTCTCTCCATATACCGACATCAGGTCAACCCCTTCTTCCCCCGCTATTTCAGACAGACCTATCTCTTCTTCCGTGCGCTCTTTAAAATACTTCCAGAATTCGGGATCCTCCGGGTCATAGATGTACACTTCTCCATCCGCGCCCACTTCTTCATACATGCCATCTTCGTTTATGGTCATGTTGTGATCTATAAGCCACTCATCATCAGCTAAGTTTACTCCGCTCTCAGGCCCTGCTTCTGTTAATGTTTCTGATTCTGCTTCTGTTGCTGTTTCTGCTACAGCTTCTGCGGCATTTGTTACTGAATCACTTGTTTCTGGTCCCTGTTCTGTTGCTGTTTCTGATTCTGCGGCAGTTTTTTCTAAATCACCTGTTTCAGATCCCTGTTCTGTTGCAGCTTCAGTCCCCTCCGCAACCTCGCTCTCAGCTCCGGTTGTATCCTGTTCAGATCCTGCTCCTTCGGATTCGGTCTCGCCTGCACTCTTTTCTATTCCTTCAGCACCGGCCACCGGTCCCGACAATATCATCACCAGACTCATCACTGATGCCAGCAATCTTTTTTTCATACTCTCTTCCCCACTTTTCTATTTCACTGCACTCTATTATGTAAGGCACTGTAAATAATGAACTTCCAAGCCTGTTAATCTCTGCGAAGTTACTTCTTTACAGTGCCTTACTTTACGGACACACCAGTCTTATAAACATCATATTATCCGTTCATCGCTGCCTCAATCGCATAGGAGAGCTGGTCAGGGCAGGACGTTGGCCGCATTCCGCAGCGTATTCCTCGGAGCTTTTTAATCGCATCCTCTGCCTTCATCCCCTCGACGAGTCTCGCAACTCCCTGCGTGTTTCCGTTGCAGCCCTTTGTGAACTGAACCGACTTAACTATACCATCATCAACCTCGACATCTATCTGTGTCGAGCATGTTCCATGTGTCTTATAAACCATACTGCCTCCTCTTTGTCCGAAATTAAACCCGGACTGCCCTGTCAAAAAACAACGGACATCACTTTATCTCATCCAGAATGATCTGAACTATCGTGTTGGTCGCTGAGTGGAGATTGCTCTTACTCATGGCCTCCGCGTATTTCTCTCTGTTGCTGTAAAGATCGGCGATTGTCTCCACAAGGATATCCTCGTCAAGCTCGTCGTTGTCAATAACCATGGAAAAGCCCTGCTGCTCGAAACTCCTGGCGTTAAGCATCTGGTCCCCGCGGCTTGACTTGGTCGAGAGCGGTATCAGGATATTGGGCTTTTTTAGCGCAAGTAGCTCGCAGATTGAGTTTGCTCCTGCCCTTGAGACCACGATATCAGCCATGGCAAAAATGTCCTTGAGCTCGTTCTTTACATACTCGAACTGCTTGTAGCCGGGAACAGTGAGCTTTAAGTTGTCCATCTTCTCTTTTCCGCAGATATGCACGATGTTGAAGTGCGGAAGAAGCCTTGGAAGCGCATAGCGCACGGTCTCGTTGACAGATTGGGCGCCAAGAGAGCCTCCTATTATCATGAGCACAGGTTTGTCGTCCTCAAAACCACAGAGTGCTTTACCTGCCTCCCTTGAGCCCATTCCGAGCTCCTCCCTGATTGGGGTTCCCGTGAGGACCGCCTTGTCAGCAGGGAGTGACCTCAAGGTCTCCGGGAAATTGCAGCATATTTTCCTCGCTCCTGCCATGCTCAGCTTGTTCGCAAGCCCCGGCGTCATGTCGGACTCGTGGACGATATACGGGATCTTCAAGAGCCCTGCTGCTCTCACAACAGGGACGCTCACATAGCCGCCCTTTGAAAAAACTATGTCCGGCTGTATCCTTCTGAGGAGCTTGGACGCCTCAGAAAATCCCTTTAAAACCCTGAACGGGTCCGTGAAATTCTTTGGATCGAAGTATCTTCTGAGTTTTCCCGTGGCAATCCCAAAATAGGGGATGTTGTAATCCTCGATGAGCTTTTTCTCGATCCCGTTGTAGGAACCGATGTAATATATCTCAAAGCCCGCATTTTTGAGAGCCGGTATAAGTGCAATATTCGGTGTCACATGGCCGGCACTTCCGCCGCCGGTCAGAACTATTTTTTTATCTGGTTTCTCGCTCAAGATTTTTTCCTTCTTCTTATATTCTGAATGTTACGGAACAATCCGTGACATCACTTTTCGTTCACATCATAGCATGAAAATATCTCTATCCATCATAACATAAATCATTCCATTATTTAACGACAGGGAACAATTACAATTCGGTTAATCGTCCTCATAAGCGTAATTGAGCAGCTCGTTCTCTTCGTAGTACGGCATGTGATCGCGCTGCACCTCGTCCGAAAACGCCCTGACATCCGCTATCACTCCTTCCACGCCATCCATCGTCACCTCGTACTCGCCCGAAATCATGTGCTCGAGCATCAGGTGGTTTATCTCTGGCGAGAAGTGGATCGTGTCCATGTAGTTGTCAAGATTCGTCACGACATCCCTCTCCGACTGGAAACAGAAGAGCTTCACATTATCATATTTCAAAAGAGTCTTCGACATCTCCTCCTCGCAGTGAAGGATTGCCTCCGTCTCGCCCTCCCTGAAGGTCATGTCCCACCAGAGCATCGAGTAGGGCGGATAAAAAAATATGAACTGCGTATCAGGGTGAGCCTCGATTTCACTTGTCAAAAGATCAATATTTCCCTCAAGCGCATCGTCAAAGGAGTCTGATGGCAGCATATCTTTTATCTCAGGTGATCTGAAGTAGAGCCCTAGCGCGTCGGATGCGCCAAAGCTCTTCCACTTTGCCCAGTTGTAGGACAGATTCTCATCATAGTCCCCTACAAAAGAATTTGCAACCTCGTAGGGAATTTTTTCAAGGAGAACATCCTTGTTAAACAGATACGGCGTGTCGTTAAAAGGGTTGTCATCGTAGAGATACATCGGGCACCCCGTCGACTCAAAGGTCGTCTTAGTTTCTCCGTAGAGAGACGACGGGTCGATATTGTAAAAGACATACCTGATGTCGTGACCTTTAAACGCGACGTCCATAAGATAGCACAAATCCGCAGTTGCACCGTAGCTCCTGATGGCCTTTATGCTCTTTACTCCGTAGGCACTGTCGTACCATGAATTGTCGTTGTTCTCCATGACCGACGACCCCACAAGAAGCGTGTCGTAGTCGAAGTTCTTAAGGCTCCCGACGCACTGGTACTCCTTGTCCGAGAGCACGGCCTTTAAGCCAAACCACGGCTTGTGGTAGTGGTAAAAGGGGTCAAACAAGAAAACGACAAATGCTATAAGCAAAAGACATATGAGCGTCGCAGCCAGGAGCTTTATTATGAACTTTTTAGAATTGTTTTGTGACCGCATCCCAAACTCCATGAAATTAGTGTTATCATAAACCCTTAACAATGCCCGCATCAGTACTGAAAATATATAAATGTGCTCACGTTTGACAGAGATATAAACGACCAGACAAATAGCACTGCAAGCGCGATAACCCTGCCTCTGCTAAAATCTGTCTCCTCAACTATCTGCCTTGTGTTCTTCCGTGTCATGATAAATCCCGAAACCGCAAGGAGAATCATCATCGTTACCAGACACACATATGTCTCGCCGTTTGCAATCCCAAGGCGCGAAACAATCTGCCGCAGCACATAGTTCTCCGCAATCTCCAGCTGGTTTACCGTCCTGTACAAAAATCCCGGGTAAGTCCAGAAAAAGAGCCTCTTAAACATCTGAAAAGCATATGTAAGATTTTGTGACCTGAAGAACACGAGCGAAACCACAAACATGATAAAAGTCATGGCATTTGACAAAGCTTTCGGCACCATTAAAAGAGGCTTTTCAAAGAGTAGATATCTTAGCTTTTTGTCTGTGCTGTCCTTTATCCCGACAATCCCAAGGTCGTCCCAGACAACAAGAAGTCCCTGAATCAGCCCCCAGCATATGTAGGTCCAGCCCGCGCCGTGCCAGAGGCCCGAGAGGACAAACACGATGAGCACATTTATAATTGTGCGCACTTTGCCCCTCCTGCTGCCGCCAAGCGGGATGTACACGTATTTTATAAAAAAGCGGGAGAGCGTCATGTGCCATCTCTGCCAGAGCTGCTTTGCGCTCTCAGCCTTGTAGGGCGAGTTGAAGTTATCAGGGAGCCCAAAGCCCAGCATCATGCTGATACCCTGAGCCATGTCGCAGTAACCCGAAAAATCCAGATAGATCTGGAAGGTATAAGCGAGCATCACCACGATTACTGTTATCGTGTCCAGGAAGTAAGTGTACTGAAAGCCGTAGTTTACCGACTTTGAGAGCGTATCCGCAAGAAGCACCTTTTTTCCGAGGCCGATAGTAAAGCTCATCATGCCCCTCGCGAACATATCGGAGTTAAAAGCTCTTTTCGTGCGGTCCCTGAACTGGTCAATCATCTCCTTGTGGAACGCGATTGGTCCCTGGATGAGCTTTGGAAAATACGTCATGTACAGCGCATAATCAGAGAGCCCATAGTGCGGTGCCTCGCTCCTCGACCTGTCCACAATAAATGAGATCTGTCCGAAGGTAAAAAAGCTGATACCGATCGGCATGAGTATCTCTTTGACCGAAAAACTCCCGCCCGTCAGGGCATTTATATTGTCCACAAAAAACCCAAGATACTTGAAATAAAAAAGAAGTCCAAGATTAAACACTACTCCGAGCGCGCCCAGCAACTTTCGCTTTCCCGGCGCTTTTTCCATAAAAAAACTCAGGACGTAATTAACTGCGCAGCTCCCTACAAGCGTCAGCATAAAGGATGCGCCAAAAGAGTAGTAGTAGTAAAGCGACATTCCGATGAGGAATATGTCAGCTATAAGATATTTTTTTGCACTGTTCAATAAATGCCATACCACAAGAAGTATGGGCATGAAAATCGTTATAAAATTAAAGGAATTAAAACCCATATTTCTCCCCGGTTATCTGCATTTGCATGACCTCCCCTTACGATAAATGTAAGCGTAAAAGGTAAGATCAAATCCGCACGCAAAAAAAGTACATCAGTCAGCCTGTAACGTTATGTCATATTATATTGCAAAATGATACCTACGTGCAATAAAGTCATATCACCACTTTCATGAGGGCATGAGTATTTAATGACTTTTTGCACCGGTATCATATATACTATATGTAGGCTGTTTATCAGAAAAAAATAAGACTAAAGAAGGGAAAAATATGAGCAAAACAAACGGTCTTATCATCATTTCAGCAATTGGCGCCGTTCTCGGCGGAACCTGGGCTCTTGGCGACTATATCTACAAGGTTTCCGCAAAGCCGCACGAGCACACAGATGACGAGGGGGACTTTGACGAGTCGATAACAGAGGGCAGGCTTTTTGTCAGAAACCACGGATCAAAGAAGGACATATACATTAATTCCTACGACAGCTTAAAGCTCCACGCCTCCTTCATCCCGGCAAAAGAGGAGTCTCACACCTATGTCATCATCTTACACGGCATCTGGGACAACCACGAGTCAGTCGGAAACTTCGCAAAGCACTACATTGAAAAAGGCTATAGCTGCCTGCTTCCGGACCTTCGCGGCTTTGGAGAGAGCGAGGGGCACTACATCGGATACGGTCTCGACGACAGGCTTGATATCAAAGAATGGATAGACTGGATCATCAGAAAAGACCCTGACGCCACGATTATCCTCCACGGAAAGAGCATGGGTGCAGCAACCGTCCTTATGACAACAGGCGAGACTCTCCCGAAAAACGTTGTCTGCGCAATTTCCGACAGCTCCTTCACAACGCTTCCTGAGCAGTTCCTCTCATCCTACAAAAAATTCAAAGGCTCAATAATACCAAAGCCTCTTGCACTTGCTCTTGCCAGGATCATGATAAAGCTGCGCGCCGACTACGACATAAGCGATGTCGCACCGATAAAGGCTGTTGCCAACTCCGGGACGCCGACACTCTTTATGCATGGGGACGCCGACACCTTCATCGATCCGCACATGTGCTCGCGTCTCTACGAAGCGGCCTCCTGCCCCAGGCAGTACTGCATTATCCTCGGCGCCGACCACGTCCGTGGCGTCGTCACCGACCCAAACAGCTACTGGAAAAAGGTTGACAAATTTGTCGCCAAATATTTAAACCAAAAATGAAAAAACAGAAGTTTGACAGCTGCTCTGAATAACATGAAAGCTGGCAAACTTCTGTTTTTGAATTTATGCAAATCACGACAAAGAGTAGCAGCCATTTATACTTCCGCAGCCCCCTCCCCGTACCTTCGTCTATTCTTACTCAGTCTTACCTGAGTATCAGTCCCACCGGGCAGTGGTCGGAGCCAAGTGCTTCTGCGTAGATCTTCGCATCCTCAAGCTCCGGTACAAGCGCCTTAGACACCACAAAGTAGTCGATGCGCCACCCTGCGTTCTTCTCGCGCGCCTTGAACCTGTAGGACCACCAGGAATATGCTCCCTCGAGGTCAGGATAGAAGTGGCGGAAGGTGTCCACAAGTCCGGATGACAATACATTGTCGAACTTTCCTCTCTCCTCGTCCGTAAATCCCGCATGTCCCCTGTTGGACTTGGGGTTTTTGAGGTCTATCTCCCTGTGAGCAACATTCAGATCCCCGCAGTAGATCACGGGCTTTTTCTTCTCAAGCCCCTTTATGTAGGCGAGGAAATCGTCCTCCCACACCTGCCTGTACTCAAGGCGCGATAAGTCATCCTTGGCATTTGGCACATACACGGTCACGAGATAGTATTTCTCATACTCCGCTGTTATGACTCTTCCCTCGTGGTCGTGCTCCTCAATTCCAAGTCCGTATGTCACGGAAATCGGCTTTTCCTTTGTGAAAATTGCTGTCCCCGAATATCCCTTTTTCTCTGCATAGTTCCAGTACTGCTCATATCCTGCAAGCTCCAGCTCTATCTGCCCCTCCTGAAGCTTTGTCTCCTGAAGGCAGATCACATCGGGGTCTTCTTTTTCCATAAAATCCTGAAAACACCCCTTGGATACACATGCCCTAAGTCCGTTTACATTCCATGAAACCAGCTTTTTAGCCATATAATCCTCTATCCTCTATGTCTCATCTGATTACGCATCCTCCCGGAGCGTCTCAGTGTTTTAATTGCATATCAAATATTGCCCTTTAACTTCCTGAGGTTCTTATCCGTCTCCTTGAGCATCTCCCTCAGAGATAAGTTATCCTCATACGAGAACTCGCAGATCGCGTACTGGAGATGGTTTATATATCTTCCCGATTCTGCGAGGAGCTTGGAGTTCTGCATGGACATCCTCTCTCTTAAAGTATCTGATGTCCCCTCATCGTCTGCAATCTCGATGACGGCAAACTCGTCCCCTCTTATCCTGCCGCATACGCTCCCCGCAAAAATCTCCCCGAGGATCTCAGCAACCTTTTTCACCGCCCTGTCGCCCTCATCGTGGCCAAACATCTGGTTTATCCGTTTAAGCGACTCCATGTGAATGTAGGCGACAACTGCATAGCGCCCCTCTGTGAAATTCTCCTTTAACAGGTCGTATGCCTTCGCAAAAAAACCTCTCCTGTTGAGTCCGCCTGTCAGATAATCCACATCCCCGATGTGGTCGAGCACAGAGTCGTCCCTCGCAAGCTCCTCCTGAACCTCGTAGAGCTCGTCGGTCGTTTTTTTGAGCTGCCTCTCAAGATGCGCAACCCTGCACATACCTGTGATAATACTCATCAGATTCGTGGAAAAGAAAGGCGAAAGGTCGCTGTCCATAAACTCGTGGATATAAATCCCAAGCTGATACTCTGATATAAAGAGGTCCCCCATTATAAGGGTCCTGTTCGTCCCTCTTGTAAACGTGCTCAGAATCCTGTCGGTTCCTATGAGCATGGTTCCCTGCGATGCATCAAGCTCATCCCCGTCGATAACTCCGCTCTTTATGCATATCTGTGCGGGTATCTTCCAGGGGTACTTCACCGTGTTCTTTGTCATCTCGTCATAGAGAAGGATAGCGCTTGTCTTAACGCCGTTTTTAAGCCCAATCCTGTTAAAAAAGCTAAAGGCCTCTCCGGCATCATATTTTTTGGTAAAGATCAGATAGCTCATCTCTCCAAGAGCAGCCATCGCCTTTTCACTGTCTGACACTCTCTCTTCAAACAGCTGCTTTTCGCACTCAGGCGGCAGAACCTGATTTTTTTTGTAAAAGATAATATCGCACACCGCCTCGTATCCGAGCTGCTCAAAGTAAAACTCATCATCAAGGACCTGATTTACGTGACTGTAGCCATCCTGCGGCGTGAGTGTCAGTAAAGGCTTTTCCTCAAACTTCTTTAAAAAAGCTTCCTTCTTCAGGATCGTTGTCCTTGAACATATCCTCTCCGCATCTATGATAAGCGCATCAAACTCATCTGAAGTGGCATAGTCAAACAGCGCAGTAAACTGATAGTCAAATTCATCTATGTCACTGCTTCCTGTCTTTGGAAGGTACTTGCCCGGGATGATGCAAAGCGTCACATTATTGCCTGCTGCTGCCTTTGCGGCACCCCGGCAGATTCTCTTAACTTCCTGATCTTCCAGTTCAGTTACAAGTAATCCTATATTCATAGGTATGTCTGTCTCCTAAGGAACTTTTCAGTTTCCTGTATCCTCTGATGTTTCTTCTGCATCTGTGATGTCTCCATCCTCAGATATCTCCTCGTCAGAGATCTCGTCGATATCGTCAATATCCTTCTCTCCGTCAGATATCTTTTCCCTGACCTTGGCGATCTTGGCGACGGTAACTCCCTTGTCGAGGTTGATCATCTTGACGCCCGAGGTAACTCTTCCGTGAACGGGCATCTCAGTCATTCTCAGCTGGATGATGATGCCGGCATTTGTTATCATCATGATCTCGTTCTCGTCGTTGACCGCCTTGACACCGATGACATTTCCGGTCTTCTCGGTGATCTTGTAGCACTTGACTCCCTTGCCGCCTCTGAACTGGGTATTGAACTCGGAGAGGTCTGTCCTCTTTCCGTAGCCGTTCTCAGAAACGATGAGAAGTGAGCCGCCCTGAGTGTTTATCTGCATGCCGACGATCTCATCCGTGTCGTCGAGCATCATTCCGCGAACGCCGATTGACGACCTTCCGGTGATGCGGACATCAGACTCATTAAAGTGGATGCACATTCCGTTTTTGGTGACGAGGAAGATCTCGTTGTTTCTTCTTACGGTCTTAACCTCGATGAGCTCGTCGTCATCGCGGAGAATTATCGCGGTAAGGCCTGACTTTCTCACATTTGAGAAATCGCTTATCGGAGTCTTTTTGACAGTGCCCTTCTTGGTCACCATGAAAAGAGCTCTCTCCTTCTGCTCATCCTCGAACCCTCCGGTCACGGGGATCATCGCAGAAATCTTCTCACCAGGTGCGAGCTGAAGCAGGTTCACGATAGCCATGCCGCGTGAAGTCCTTGACCCCTCCGGAATCTGGTAAGCCTTCAGCCTGTACACACGCCCCGTATTGGTAAAGAACATGACATGGTTGTGGGTGGATGTCATCAGGATATCCTCCACAAAGTCGTTCTCAATCGTTGTTATTCCCTTGATGCCCTTGCCGCCTCTGTTCTGCGACTTGAAGTTGTCAATTGACATCCTCTTGATGTAGCCAAGGTTCGTCATCGCGATAACCGTGTTGACATTGGGGATGAGATCCTCAGTGTCGATATCGGAATCGTCGTGCCCTATCTTTGATTTTCTGTCGTCGCCGTACTTGTCGGCAATCTCTGAAATCTCAGTCTTGATGACGCCGAGCAGCACCTTCTTGTCAGCGAGGATTGCCTTTAACTCCTCGATCCTCTTTAAGAGCTCGGCGTGCTCCTGCTCAAGCTTGTCTCTCTCCAAGCCTGTGAGAGTACGAAGCCTCATATCGATGATGGCCTGTGCCTGCACATCGGAGAGTCCGAACCTTCCCATCAGCTGCTCTTTTGCAATCGCAGGCGTCTGGCTGCTTCGGATGATGTTAATAACTTCGTCGATGTTGTCCAGGGCAATGAGAAGACCTTCTAAGATGTGGTTTCTCTCCTCAGCCTTGCTTAAGTCATACTGCGTCCTTCTGGTTACAACTTCTTCCTGGTGTTTTATGTAATGAGTGAGCATCTCGGTGATGCTCATGATCTTGGGCTCGTTGTTTACAAGTGCAAGCATTATGATGCCAAAAGAGTCCTGCATCTGGGTGTGCTTGTAGAGCTTGTTGAGCATGATATTGGGATTGATATCCGCGCGAAGTTCAATTACAACCCTCATACCCTCTCTGTCGGACTCATCGCGCAGAGCCGTGATGCCGTCAAGCTTTTTGAGTTTAACGAGCTCAGCGATCTTCGCTATCATGTTTGCCTTGTTTACAAGGTAGGGAAGCTCTGTGACAACGATCCTGTTCTTGCCGTTTGGCATGGGCTCTATGTCTGTCACGGCCCTTACAACAACCTTGCCGCGGCCTGTCCTGTAGGCTTCCTCTGCTCCCCTTGTTCCAAGGATGATCCCGCCTGTTGGAAAATCAGGTGCCTTCAATATCTCGAGAACTTCCTCAATCTCTGTGTCCCTGTCCTCTAAGATCTTGTTGTCTATCATCTTGACAACAGCTCTCACAACTTCGCGGAGGTTGTGCGGAGGGATGTTTGTAGCCATACCAACGGCGATACCCGTGGTTCCGTTCACGAGAAGGTTAGGGTATCTGCTCGGAAGAACAACCGGCTCTTTTTCTGTCTCATCGAAGTTTGGAGTGAAGTCGACGGTATCCTTGCCGATGTCGGCAATCATCTCCATCGATATTTTGGTAAGTCTCGCCTCTGTGTACCTCATGGCAGCTGCGCCGTCGCCGTCGACAGAACCGAAGTTGCCGTGTCCATCTACGAGGCAGTACCTCATTGACCAGGGCTGCGCCATATTTACCAGGGCTCCGTAAATAGAGCTGTCACCGTGAGGGTGATATTTACCCATCGTATCGCCGACGATGCGCGCACACTTACGGTGCGGCTTGTCGGGACCGTTGTTGAGCTCTATCATGGAGTAGAGTATTCTTCTCTGAACGGGCTTAAGTCCGTCCCTGACGTCAGGAAGCGCACGCGACGCGATAACGCTCATGGCGTAGTCGATGTAGTCCGACTCCATGGTCTTTTGCAGGTCAACTTCCTTAATCCTGTCAGTGGTCGTCTTGTCAAAGACATCCTCCGGCAGTTCGTTGTTGTTGTTATTAGAATTATCAGGCATTTCTTTCCCCTTTACACAAACTGCTTTGTGCAGACACAGCAGTTTGGAACTTTGAATTCCTTATATATCCAAATTCTTTACAAATTTCGCGTTTTTCTCGATAAACTCACGCCTCGGCTCTACCTTGTCACCCATGAGAGTCGTGAAGGTCACATCTATGTCGGACTCCGACTCCTCGTTCATGTTGACGCGCAGCAGCACTCTCCTTGCAGGGTCCATGGTTGTCTCCCAGAGCTGCTCGGGGTCCATCTCACCAAGTCCCTTGTAGCGCTGTATCTTGTTGTTCTGATCTCTCCCGACATCCAAGAGGATCTTGTTCAGCTCCTCGTCGCTGTAGGCATACCACACCTTCTTGTTCTTTTCGAGCTTGTAAAGAGGTGGCTGCGCGAGGTAAACATGACCCTCTTTGATGAGCTGCGGCATAAACCTGTAGAGGAAGGTGAGCATAAGCGTTGCGATATGCGCACCGTCAACGTCCGCATCGGTCATGATGATTATCTTGTCATAGCGGAGCTTGCTTATATCAAAATCGTCGTGAATACCTGTTCCGAAGGCGGTTATCATGGCCTTTATCTCGGCATTTCCGTATATCCTGTCGACTCTCGCCTTTTCTACATTGAGGATTTTTCCGCGAAGAGGCAGGATCGCCTGGGTCGCCCTGCTCCTTGCTGTCTTGGCAGAGCCGCCGGCGGAATCTCCCTCAACTATGAATATCTCGCAGTTCTTGGGATCCTTGTCGGAGCAGTCAGCGAGCTTACCGGGAAGCCCAAGTCCGTCAAGTGCAGACTTGCGCCTTGTGAGGTCGCGCGCTTTCCTCGCTGCATCCCTCGCCCTCTGTGCAAGGATAGCCTTATCGAGGATTAGCTTGGCAACCTGGGGGTTCTGCTCGAGGTAATAGGTCAGCTGCTCTGCGACAATTCCCGCGACAGCTCCCCTCGCCTCTGAGTTTCCGAGCTTCTGCTTGGTCTGACCCTCGAACTGCGGGTCCTCTATCTTAACACTTATGATTGCGGTGAGCCCCTCTCTGATGTCCTCACCTGAGAGGTTCTCCTCACTCTCTTTGAGCATCTTGTTGGCTCTTGCGTAGTCGTTGAAAGTCTTGGTCAGCGCCGCCTTGAAGCCCTCAAGATGTGTTCCTCCCTCAGGAGTATTTATATTGTTTACGAAAGTATAGATACTCTCCGTGTATGAATCGTTGTGCTGGAGCGAAACCTCGACCTGAACGCTGTTCCTGTTTCCCTCGAAGTACATGATATCCGCATAAAGAGCTGTCTTCGACTTATTCAGGTACTGGACAAATTCCTTGATCCCGCCCTCGTAGTGGAAGGTCTGCTTTACGGGCTCTTCCCCTTCAGCTACTCGAAGGTCTGTAAGGGTTATCCTAAGTCCCTTTGTGAGGAACGCCATCTCCCTTAGCCTCTGCTTTAGGATATTGTACTCAAAGACCGTCGTCTCTCTGAAAATCTCAGCGTCGGGCTTAAAGAAGACCCTTGTTCCGCTTGCGCCCTCGGGAGCATCTCCGATTTCTTTCAGCGAGTAGCATACCTTGCCCCTCTCATATCTCTGCTGGTAGACCTTGCCGTCCCTTGTAACCTGGACCTCGAGCCACTCTGAGAGAGCGTTTACTACAGATGCGCCAACGCCGTGAAGTCCGCCGGAAACCTTGTATCCTCCACCGCCGAACTTACCGCCGGCATGAAGGATAGTAAATACAACCTCAACACCGGTCAGTCCTGACTTGTGGTTCACATCAACCGGGATACCGCGGCCGTTGTCCTGAACAACTATTGTGTTGTCCTCGTTTATGGTAACCTCGATGTGATCGCAGTACCCCGCCAGCGCCTCATCGACAGAGTTGTCCACTATCTCGTAGACAAGGTGATGAAGTCCCCTGCTGGCTGTTGTACCTATGTACATTCCGGGTCTCTTTCTGACGGCCTCAAGCCCTTCAAGTATCTGTATCTGGTCGGCTCCGTATTGTACTTCTTCGTTCCCCATACTTTTGCTCCTTAATAGTAACCTTAGTTTTCGCTTGTAACTGTTCCTTCCGTAACCCGGAACAGTTTGTCTATTTCAAATCTGTTATTTACGAATTCATCAAGTCCCGTGCAGGTGATGATGGTCTGTATATCCCCGATCGTGCTGAGCAGGTAGTTCTGCCTGTTTGAGTCAAGCTCCGAAAGAACATCATCCAACAGAAGCACCGGATTTTCCTTCTTGGATCTTTTTACAATCTCAATCTCAGACAGCTTGAGAGATAGAGATGCGGTCCTCTGCTGACCCTGCGATCCGTACTTCCTGATATCTATCCCCTCTTCGTCAGCTCCCCTTTTGATGATAAAAGAAAAATCATCCTTGTGAGGTCCAACCGTTGTCTGCTTTACGTAGATATCTTTTTTCCTCGCCGAAGCCAGTCTCTTTTCAAAATCCTTTACTTCCACATTTGGCTCATAGTAAACAGACAGGAGTTCTTTTCCTCCCGTTAGCTTCTCGTGGATCGGACTGATTATTTCATTGAGGTCTCTTAAGAATTTTTCCCTGGCTTTGATAATGACAGACCCGTACTCAATCAGCTGCTTGTCCTGAACATCTAAAAGTACATTGTTTTCAGGGTGTTCGTACAGGTCCTTAAGAACCTTGTTTCTCTCGACTACAAGCTTGTTGTACTTAGAAAGACTATTCAGATAAATACTGTCCAACTGGCTCAGCTCCATGTCCATGAACCTGCGCCTCTCAGAGGGACCATTTTTTATGATACTGAGATCCTCGGGTGAAAAAAACACGACATTGAGCATCCCAATAAGATCAGATGCCCTCTTAAGCCTCTGACCATCGATAGCGATTCCCTTGGATCTGGATGAACGAAGATGCATGTCAACACGGTACTCTGCTCCGTTCTTGTCCAAAATCGTCCTGATATGCGCCTCGTCCCTGCCGAAATTTATTATTTCCTTGTCTTTACTTCCTTTGTGTGACTTGGTTGTAGCTGATACAAAGATTGCCTCAAGGATGTTGGTCTTGCCCTGGGCGTTATCCCCGTAGAGGATATTTGTACCACTGCTGAAATCTATCTTCAGATTCTCATAGTTCCTAAAGCCGGATAATTCTAATGATTTTATTATCATTTTTCAATTTTTACCTGAACACCTTTGAATTCAAGTATATCCCCATCGTAGAGCTTGCGCCCTCTTCTTTCTTCCTTCTCGCCGTTGACAAGAACAAGCCCGGCCTGAATATCCATCTTGGCATCCACGCCGCTTCCCTCAAGACCTGCCTTTTTGAGGGCCTGTCCCAGTTTTATAAAGTCATCGCCTTCGCGAAGTTTAACAATTTCCATATCACTCCAAGTAAAAGTACACTACCGCAGATCTAAGGCAGTGTAAACAAATAACTCCCTGATCTGCATGTCTGAAATTCCATGCAACTACGTCATCATCAGTCAACTGTCGTGAAGTTAACAGGAAGAACGAGATAGATGTATGTGGAATCCTTGTCCCTGATAAAGCACGGGGCCTTGGGGTTAACAAGATAGATGTCAACTGTCTCATCCTCGATTACCCTGAGTGCGTCAATGAGGAACTTGGGGTTAAATCCGATCATGAGATCCTTGCCCTGCTTGTCGATGTCAATCTCCTCATCCATGCTTCCGATCGCGGAGTTTATCTTGAGTTCCATCTTGCCGTCAGTGACTGAAATGATGACAGGCTTCTTGTCTCCCTCTTTTACGAGGAGGGTTGCTCTGTCGATACAGTCCAAAAATTCCTTCCTGTTGATGGACATCTTGGTCTCGTAGTCGCTTGAGAGCATCTGATCTATGCTGAAGTACTCGCCCTCAATAAGTCTTGAAACGACGGTTGTCCTGTCGAACTCAAAGAGGACGTGCTTGTCTGTAAAGAAAATGTCGACTTTATTATCTGTACTGTCGCCGAGGATCTTGCTGATCTCGCTCAGGGTCTTGCCCGGAACGATAACCTTCTTGTAGGGATAACTGCCTCCGAGCTTAACCTTCCTGATGGAAATTCTGTGGCCGTCGAGAGATACAAGCTTTAGATTCTCGCCGTCAACCTCAAAGAGCTCACCGCCCATCATCTTGTTGGTATCGTTTGCAGCAATTGAAAAAATAGTCTGCTGGATAACTGATCTTAATGTAAACTGCGAAACTGATACACCGTCTATCTTCTCTATAAGGGGAATCTTGGTAAAGTCGTCGCCCTTTCTCCCTATCAGATTGAACTTGGCCTTTTCGCAGCTGATCGTAACCTTGTTGGATGCATCCGACTCTATTGTGACATTATTCTCAGGGAGCTTCCTGACGATATCTACAAAGAACTTTGCATCCAGAGCAATGTATCCTCTCTCTATGATATCTCCATCGACAACTGTCTGGATACCAAGCTCCATGTCGTTAGCCATGAACTTGATGATCCCTTCCGTAGCATCGACAAGGATACATTCCAGTATAGACATTGTAGTCTTGGAAGGAACTGCTTTCGATACAATCTGTAATCCACTTACGAGATCAGATTTCGAGCATACGAATTTCATTTAGGTGTATCTCCCTTCGCGATATATAAATATAAAAAATATATTAATAACTAATAAACATAGTATTAATAGCTGTTGATTTGTGTAAAACCTATTCTATTATACAATTTATGAGCCTTTTTTACAAATTTTTAAGTGTTGAAAACAAAAAAAGTCATGTGCAAAAAATTAAAGTTATAAACACGGCAAATTTGCACAAAACAGGGTGGAAAAACTTATCCACCCTGTTTACACTTTTTAGAAAATCTATTATCCACAACCTGTGGCCAAAAATTTTATTTCAATGACTCATCATATAGCGGGATTTAGTTTCTTGACGATGATGTCCAGATTCTTGTTTAAATCCTCATCGTACACAATCATGCTCTTTATCTTGCTGATTCCGCTCATGACGGTTGTGTGATCTTTTTTGCCGAGGAGTTTGCCGATCTCTTCGAGCGAAGCATCCGTGTATTCTCTGCACAGATACATGATGACCTGCCTTGGGAGTACGATCTCAGCGTTTCTCTTCTTGGATGTGATGTCCTCCTTCTTGGCTCCGTACTGTTCACAGACGGTATCCACAATCAGCTGTGGAGTAATTATCTTGGACTTATCGGGGTAAATTAAGTCTTTCAGAGCTTCCATCGCATTCTCAAGTGTGATTTCCACATTTTTAAGTCTTGAGAAAGCGATTATCTTGGTGAGAGCTCCCTCGAGTTCCCTGATGTTGGACTTGATGTTGGTTGCGATGTAGTCCATGATGTCATCGCCGATGACTCTTCCGTAGTTCTCAGCATTTTTGCGAAGGATAGCGACCCTTGTCTCATAGTCGGGAGACTGGATATCAGCGATAAGTCCCATCTCGAACCTGGACCTTAACCTCTCCTCGAGGATTTCCATATCCTTTGGCGGCTTATCGGATGATAATATGATCTGCTTGCCCGCCTGGTGAAGGGCGTTGAAGGTGTGGAAAAATTCCTCCTGAGTTCTGTCCTTTCCTATTATAAACTGCACATCGTCGATCATGAGGACATCCACAGTCCTGTATTTCTCACGGAGCTTCGACATGTTCTCGGCCTGATTGCTCCTGATGGTCTCGATAACCTCATTCGTGAAATCCTCAGATGTGACGTAGAGGACCTTCGCCTGAGGATTATGTTCTATTATATAGTGGCCTATCGAGTGCATGAGGTGCGTCTTGCCAAGTCCGGGACCTCCGTATAAAAAGAGCGGATTGTAGCTGCTACCGGGAGACTCGGCGACTGCAAGAGATGCCGAGTGAGCGAGGTTATTGTTGTTACCTACAACGAAGGTGTCAAAACGGTACTTCGGATTTAAGTTTGCCTGTTCCAACACAAGCCCGGTATTTACAGCATCTTCAGACATTTCTGCATCCTTATCCGAAGCTGTTTCTTCATTATTAATAATATCTTTACTCAGGACGAAGTTGACCTCGACCATCCTGTTCAAAAACTCAGATATCTTAACCTTGAAGAACTCTGCGTAGTGATTGGTTATATAGGTCTGTGTAAAAGAGTTATCGGACTTGATAACTATGGTGACTGTATTGTTATCAAAGCTGTGGACTGTAAGCGGCTCAACCCATGTAGTGTAGGATATGTCAGTTATTCCCGTCTCATTCTTGATCGTGTTCTTGATCGAGTCCCAGTTTTCTTTTAAGCTTTCGGTTATTTCATTTGATTCCATAAAAGTTTTCCCCAACAAAAACATATTTTTAGACTTTTCCTATTGTATATTAAAAGGATTTAAATATCAAATCAGTCAATTTGTGGATAACTTTGTTTTTTCTGTGGATAAGTTAATTTTCTATTCACATCTTATCCACAAAATCAACATTTAGGTGTGGAAAAAAATCTTTAGCACTAAATGTTGAAATCTCTTTTCACAAAATTTGTTGAAAACTATTTTGGTTAAAAAAAGCTTGGAAATGGCTTGACCAAGCTATTTTTATGACTTATAATGATAAAGATTTTTTCCACACAGTTTGTGTAGTTGACAATTTTGAGAATAATTTCTCATTGCATTTCATTAAAGAAGGAGGTGTTTACTTATGAAGATGACATTCCAGCCTCATAAGCTCCAGAGGAAGAGAGTTCACGGCTTCAGAGCGAGAATGGCTACAAAGGGCGGCAGAAAAGTGCTCGCAGCAAGAAGAGCAAAAGGAAGAAAGAGATTATCAGCTTGAGTTTAAAGGTCACATAAACAGATGTGGCCTTTTTTCATCTGTCTGATAAAGGAAGATCGATATGCTTTTTTCAGATTCAATGAAAAAGACAAGACAGTTCCAGAACGTTTACAAGAACGGCAAAAGTTGTGCTGATAAGTTTGTTGTTATGTATGTGTGGAAAAACGGCACTTCTTCTAATAGCATTGGAATTTCTTGCAGCAAAAAAATTGGGAACAGTGTTGTAAGGCACAGATTTGCAAGACTGGTCCGGGAAGCTTACCGGTTACATGAAGATATGTTCAATAGTGGTTTGGACATAGTAATCGTTGCCAGAGCCTGTGCGATTGATGCAACCTTCCATGATATTGAGAGGTCACTCATCAGCCTGGCAGGGAAGGCCCGCATAATACAAGATGGCGGTGAAAAATGAAACACGTACTTATCTTTTTAATTAGGCTTTACAGAAAGTACATCTCTCCATTAAAGAGAACAAAATGTCCATACATACCGACCTGTTCACAGTATGGACTACAGGCAATAGAAAAATACGGAGCAATAAAAGGGGGACTTCTTGCCGCATGGCGGATACTCAGGTGTAATCCTTTTTCCAGCGGCGGATATGATCCTGTTCCGTAATTCAAAATCAGAGGAGGTTTGTTTTGACGGGAGTGCTACTTACCCAGTACAGCGGTAAAATCGTCGGTCCTGTAGCATGGCTACTAGGGCACCTGATGAACGGCATCTTCAATGTTCTGAATTCCATAGGACTTCCGAACATAGGTCTTGCCATCATCATCTTTACAATTGTTATTTATTTATGTCTCTTACCTTTGACATACAAACAGCAGAAGTTTTCCAAGCTTCAGAGCAAGATGAGTCCTGAGCTCAAGGCAATTCAGGACAAGTACAAGGGCAAAAAGGACAACGACTCCATGCTGGCAATGCAGGAGGAGACCAAAGAGGTGTATGCCAAATACGGCGTATCCCAGACGGGGAGCTGTCTGCAGCTCATCATCCAGATGCCCATCCTCTTTGCTCTTTACAGGGTTATCTATTCAATTCCTGCTTACGTTACAACAGTTAAAAATGCTTTTTCACCGCTTGTTGATGAACTCATGGAGACAAGCGGAGGTTCAGAGTTTCTGCAGACTCTCTCAAGCGCTTCTCAGTACAAAGGTCAGTTTACAAATGCATCTTTTACTTCAGGTGATTCCGAGTATATCAGGAATACTTTTATAGATGTCCTGAACAGAGCATCAACACCTGATTGGAACAGCTTAATAGCGCAGTTTCCTGATCTGTCAACGTCCATCGAGAACACACATAATCTTCTTAACAGATTTAACTTTTTTCTTGGTCTCAACATCGGCGATACTCCGATGTATATGATCAGGACAGCTTTTTCAGACAGGAATTTCATAATGCTCTTTGCAGGTGTTATCGTTCCTGTCCTTGCAGCTCTTACGCAGTGGATCAACGTCAAGCTCATGCCGCAGCCTTCGCAGGATGCCAAGATCGATCCCAATGATCCGTCAGCACAGATGCAGCAGTCCATGAAGACCATGAATCTCATGATGCCTCTCATGTCTGCTTTCTTCTGCCTTAGTCTCCCCGCAGGTATGGGAATTTACTGGATCGCAGGTGCTGTCATCAGATCAATCCAGCAGGTTGTCATCAACAAGCACATCGACAAGATCGACATCGATGCGGAGATTGCCAGGAACACAGCCAAATACAAGGAGAAGATGGATAAGAACAAGTCAGTTCAGCAGATGAACAGATATGCCAATCTTTCCACCAGAAACAATTCTCTTTCAGCTGCTTCCAAGAGTGCTGTAAATGAAGCAGAGAAGGAAGAGAGCTTAAAGAAGGTAAGCGAGATTTATAACGGCAAGGAGATTCGCAAGGATTCACTTCTTGCCAAGGCCAACATGGTCAAGGAATTCAACGAGAAAAACAATAAATAATATGTAGTGGAGGTTTATTTGCATGGAGTATAGAGAGTTTACCGCAAAAAATGTGGATGATGCCATAACAGAGGCTTGTGAAACTCTTATGGTCACAAGCGACAGACTTGATTACGAAGTTATTTCACAGGGTTCGGCAGGATTTCTTGGCATTGCTTCAAGACCTGCAATCATCAAGGCCAGGATCAGGGAGGAGAAGCCTGTTGAGGAGGTAGTTGAGAAACCTGCAGTTGCAGTCCCGGAAGTTAAGAGCCCTGTTAAGTCAGAGGATAATTCTGATCACAAGAATGAAGCAGGTTCTTATTCAAAGCCTGAGGTCAAAAAGGAAAACAAGAAAGACTCTTCCGGAAAACAGGCAAAGACATATGACCATGCAGCTGTGAGCCAGGATTCATCCAAGGGTCAGCCCGAAGCTAAGGAAACTAAGAAGGTATCAAATGTCAACGGGGATGAACTTGTCACAAAAGCAAATGCATTTTTGAAGGACGTATTCGGAGCGATGAATATGGAGGTTAACCTTAACACCAGGTTCAACGCAGATGACAATGTCCTGGATGTTGAGCTCTCAGGAGATGAGATGGGAGTTCTCATCGGCAAGAGAGGACAGACACTTGATTCACTTCAGTACCTTATTTCACTCGTAGTCAACAGGGACACAGAGGATTACATCCACGTCAAGGTCGACACAGAGAACTACCGCGAGAGAAGAAAGGCAACACTTGAGAACCTCGCCAAGAACATCGGAGTCAAGGTCAAGAAGACAAGACAGGCTGTAGCACTTGAGCCCATGAACCCTTATGAGAGAAGGATCATACACTCAGCGCTTCAGAACGACAGATATGTTACAACACACAGTGAAGGCGACGAGCCCTTCCGCAGGGTGGTTGTGACGCTCAAAAAATAAAAAAACCGGGTATTGGTGAAGGTACGGTGGGCCCAGAGACAAAATGCACAAATTTTGTCTCTGTGCCCACCTGCTTTTATCATGCGAATGCTGTTTTGATCAGGAGGATATAAGGGTTATTCTTCTGATTTTATATGTTATAGAGAAAGAGAAAATCAGATGTTGAATGATTTCAGTGATGATACAATTTGTGCGATTGCCACTGCCATGAGTGATGCCGGGATTGGGATAATTAGGGTCAGTGGTAGAGAGGCACTTAATATAGTTTCAAAGATTTATCTGTCGGCAAGGAAAGAAAAGAATCTTATTAGTCATGAGCCGAATACTATAAAGTTCGGATATGTCTGTGACCCTGAAAATGATGATGAGATCATTGATGAAGTCATGGTTTCATATATGAAGGGACCGCACAGTTATACGAGAGAAGATGTGGTTGAGATAAATTCCCATGGCGGAATGCTTGTCATGAACAGGATTCTGGAACTGCTACTAAAGGGAGGATCCCGGCTTGCGGAGCCGGGAGAGTTCACAAAGAGGGCATTTCTAAATGGAAGGATTGACCTTGCAAAAGCAGAGGCAGTTATGGATATTATCTCTGCGCAGAATGATTTTGCGCTGGATTCATCTAGGAGGCAGCTTCAGGGAAGTATTTCTAATGAAGTTATTTCGCTCAGAAAAGAGATCCTCTATCAGATGGCTTTTATTGAGTCTGCTCTCGATGATCCTGAGAACTATGACCTCGACGGATACCCTGAAAAGGTAAGAGAGATTGTATATAAAGAAACCGGCAGGATTGAATCTCTTTTGCAGACTGCCGATGAGGGACTGATAAGGAAAGACGGAATTAAAACTGTAATTGTCGGCCGCCCGAATGCAGGGAAGTCATCTCTTTTAAACGCGCTTTCCGGAAATGAGAGAGCAATAGTTACTGACATCGCGGGTACGACAAGAGATGTCATCGAGGAAACAGTCAGGCTCGGAGATATTGTTCTTCATCTCATTGACACTGCAGGTATCAGAGCGACCGATGATGTCATTGAAAAGATTGGAGTTTACAGGGCAAAAGAAAAAATTGAAGAGGCGCAGCTATGCCTCTATATCCTTGATTCAACCTCTGATGTAAATGAAGAGGACAGAGAAATCCTGAATCTCTGCAGAGGGAAAAAGACAATCATTATCCTCAACAAGAATGACCTGAAAGATGATATTAAGATATCAGGTGATATCCTTCCTATGATGTTTTCAGAAGAGTTGGACGTAAGTTTTCCTGTTATCAGTATTTCTCTTTTGAAGGGAGAGGGTCTCGATGATCTGAAACAGAAAATATCTGATCTTTTCCTCGGTGGGGAGCTTGTTCCAAAGCAGGAAGTCTATATCACGAACATAAGGCACAAGGAGCTTCTGTCTAAAGCATGCGAGAGCTTGAAGCTTGTCCTTAAGAGCATTGAGGATGGGATGAGCGAAGATTTTTATACAGTTGACCTTACAAATGCTTATACCTTTTTGGGTGAGATAATCGGTGAAGAAGTTGGAGATGATCTGGTTGAAGAGATCTTCTCCAAATTCTGTATGGGAAAATAATATGAGTGATTTTAGAGAAAAAACAGATGTAGTTGTTGTCGGGGCAGGTCACGCAGGGTGTGAAGCTGCGCTTGCCGCCGCAAAGAACGGGCTTTCAACAATTATATTTACTATGAGTGCGGACAACATAGCGTTCATGCCCTGTAATCCGCACATTGGTGGATCTTCGAAGGGACATCTTGTAAGAGAGATTGATGCGCTCGGCGGGATGATGGGGAAGGTCATCGACAAAACTTTCCTTCAGTCCAAGATGCTAAACACCTCAAAAGGTCCTGCTGTCCATTCTCTCAGGTGCCAGGCCGACAAGATGGAATACTCCAAAGAGATGCGTAGAGTTTTAGAGAAGCAGGATAATCTCACCATCAAACAGGCTGAGGTCAGCGAAATTCTTTTTGACGATGTCGATGATTGCCTTGCGGCTGAAGGGTACAAGAGGAAAGTCTGTGGTGTTAAAATAACATCTGGTATTATATATGAGGCTAAAGCCGTTATTCTCTGCACCGGAACTTACTTAAAGAGCAGATGCCTCACCGGAGAGTCGATAACCTACAGCGGGCCCAATGGTCTTTTGCCTTCTAATAATCTCTCAGTGTCCCTGGTCGATTCCGGGATTGAACTCAGGCGTTTCAAGACAGGGACACCTGCGAGGATGGATGGTAACAGCATTGACTTTTCCAAGATGAGTGAGCAGTTTGGTGACAACCCGATAATCCCGTTTTCTTTTGACACAGATCCTGAGTCTATCCAGAAAAAACAGGTCTCATGTTATCTGACTTATACAAATGAAAGGACGCATGAGATAATCAGAAACAATATTCACAGGTCGCCCATTTATGCCGGTGTCATTGAAGGTGTCGGCCCGAGGTACTGCCCCTCGATTGAGGACAAGGTCGTGAAGTTCCCCGATCACACAAGGCACCAGGTTTTCGTTGAGCCCGAGGGGACGTACACAAACGAGATGTATATAGATGGTATGTCATCGTCACTTCCTGAGGATGTTCAGATTCAGATGTACAGGACAGTTCCCGGGCTCGAAAACTGCAGGATAGTTAAGGCTGCCTATGCAATCGAGTACGACTGCCTCTGTCCCGGACAGCTGCGGCCTACTCTGGAGATCAAGCATCTGCGCGGACTTTTTTCGGCGGGGCAGTTCAATGGGAGCAGCGGATATGAGGAAGCTGCAGCCCAGGGTCTTTATGCCGGAATCAATGCGACCAACCAGATTCTGGGAAAAGAGTATATGACTATCGACAGGTCTGAGGGCTATATAGGAGTCCTCATCGATGACCTTGTCACAAAAGAAAATCTCGAGCCCTACAGGATGATGACTTCGCGCGCTGAGTACAGGCTGCTCTTAAGACAGGACAACGCTGATATAAGACTTAGGGCAAAAGGCTATGAAGCCGGACTAATTAATAAAGAGCAGTATGAACATGTGCTTGAAAAAATAGAATTAATCAATCGTGAGATTGAGAGACTAAAGAATACTACCGTAGGAGCAAGTGCTGAGATTCAGAAATTTATGGAGGAGCATGGAAGTGCGCCTCTAAAGACAGCGACCTCTCTTGCTGAACTCATATGCAGACCTGAGCTTTCTTATTGGGGTATTATGGAACTTGATCCTGAGAGAAGACTCCTTCCGTATGATGTGATTGAACAGGTTGAGATATCAATCCGCTACGAGGGTTACATCAAGAGACAGGAGCGACAGGTTGAGCAGTTCAAGAAGCTTGAGAAGAAACTGATTCCAGCTGACATTGATTACAATGATGTGGGGAGTCTCAGAATAGAAGCAAGGCAGAAGCTTGAGAAGTTCCGCCCCGTCAATATAGGTCAGGCCTCAAGAATCGGCGGAGTCAATCCGGCTGATATCTCGGTTCTGATAATATATCTGGACTCACTCAAATATAGGAATGACTGAGGTTTTCTAAGTTTGCAAGATAAAGACCCGAGAATCAATCTCTGTAATTCTGGTACTGTACTAAGGAACTGTAGCGAAATAACTTGAACAGCTTTGTTAGAGTAGGGAAATCGTAGTTAGAGGAATGGATATGAGAGAAAAATATTCATATATGTTAAGTAGCCTGGAGTCGATGAATATAAAACTAAGTGGTCATAAGCTGAAGCAGTTCGATGATTTTTATAATATGCTGGTTGAGACGAACAAGGTCATGAACCTGACCGGGATTACTGAGTTTGATGAGGTGTGTAAACTTCACTTTGTCGACTCACTTTCTATTGCTAAGTATGTTGATATGTCAGGTAACCTTAAGGTGATTGATGTAGGAACCGGCGCCGGCTTTCCGGGAATTCCATTAAAGATTGCCTTTCCAAATCTAAATATTGTTCTTCTTGATTCTCTTAACAAGAGACTTAAGTTCCTTGATGAGGTAATTGAAAAGCTGGGTTTGAATGACGAAGGTTCTATTGAGACTTTACATGGAAGAGCTGAGGACTACTCGATGCCAAAGGAAGGCTCCTTGCGTGAGAGTTTTGATCTTGCAGTCTCAAGAGCAGTCGCAAATATGTCAACACTATCAGAATTGTGCCTTCCCTATGTAAAGGTCGGAGGACAGTTCATCGCTTACAAGAGTGAAAAGGCTTTGGAAGAATTAGAGCGTGCGAAAGGAGCAATTCATCTACTCGGTGGTAAGCTGGAATCCTGTGAGGAGTTTCTTCTCCCCGATACAGATGTAGGTCGAAGCCTCTGCTTCATATACAAGAGAGAACCTACCTCAAAAAAATATCCTCGCAAAGCAGGAACTCCTGCGAAGAAGCCACTCAAGTAAGCTGAATTTTTAAATTATACATGATGATTTGAACTTTTTATTCTGTCATCATCATACATTAGTAAATAGTTTGTTATCTTGAGTTACATACCACTATATTTAGATATTAAATTTGAATGTTCCACGTGAAACATTACAATTCAAATCTATCAAATAACACAAATAATTGTTTCACGTGAAACATTTTGCTACAAGATTTAGTAAAGTTTCACGTGAAACATTTCTTAATCATAATAAATTGTAGAACCCAGGAAAACAATTTAAACAACAAGATGTAGTAATAATGAAATATATAGATTAAAAAATAGAATTTTGAAAATTGACAGGAAGGTAATATTTGATATATTTAAAGTATAAGGATTTATAATATTAGTATTTATAATATGAATATTAAAAATCTAATCTTTGAAAGGAGTTAATCATGGAGCATAATCCACTTTTATCTTTTGAAGATGGTCTGGAAGTAACATATTCAGATTTAAAAAAACGTGATAATGGAAATGTGTTTATCACGATATATTTTGAAAAACCTAATTCAAAAGGTTTTTTCGATACAGCAAGTATAGACTTTCCTGGTTCAGATTTTAAAAATATAAAAGGATTTACTGAAGAGGATTTAAAAAAATTCAGGGAGTATGTAGATCGAAGTGGTCACACAGCTTTGGAATTTTCAAAGGAAGAAGCCTATGCCTAGTTTTCCAAGTTTATTAGGATTTAAAGTATTCATATGGTCTAACGAAGGCAAACCTTTAGAACCTGTACATATCCATGTATCAAAAGGAATTCCCTCAAAAAATGCAACTAAGTTCTGGATATTAAGTAATGGAAAAGTTGAACTAAGTGATAATGGGTCGCAACTTATACTTTAAGGTAAAAGCAACGTTCCATGACAAACAAAACTAAACTAAACATTTAATAAAAAGAGCTGTTGACAGCTCTTTTTTATTGAGTATCTATAGAGGTATTTTTGTGGTACAATCAGTATAGCGTTTTGAAAAAATAGTGGAGGAATTATGGGAAGAGTTATTGCAATAGCTAACCAGAAGGGTGGAGTAGGTAAGACTACCACCTCTATCAATCTCTCTGCCGCTTTGGGTGCGGAGGGGAAAAAGGTTCTCGTCATCGATACAGATCCGCAGGGCAATACGACGAGCGGACTCGGCCTTGACAAGAACGAACTTGATAAAACAATTTATGAGCTGCTCATCGGAGAAATCACAACCGATGAAGCAATCTACAAGGATGTATGTCCGGGCGTGGACATCATACCTTCTAATGTAAATCTCGCAGCCGTTGAGATCGAGCTCATCGATTCCGAAGACAAAGAGTTCATATTGAGAAATTCACTCAGCGAAGTGAGAGACAACTACGATTTCATCATCATCGACTGCCCTCCGTCACTTAGTATGCTCACGGTCAATGCGATGACAACTGCCAACACGGTTCTCGTACCGATCCAGTGTGAGTACTACGCACTTGAAGGACTCAGCCAGCTCGTTCACACAGTCAACCTCGTGAAGGACAGACTTAACCCTGAACTCGAGATGGAAGGAGTTGTGTTCACGATGTTTGACGCCAGAACAAATCTCTCGCTTCAGGTTGTCGAGAACGTAAAAGAGAACATAGATGAGAATGTCTACAAGACAATAATTCCGAGAAACATTCGACTTGCGGAGGCACCAAGTTACGGTCAGCCCATCAATATCTATGAACCCAAGTCAGCCGGCGCAGAGGCGTATCGTCTTCTTGCCAAGGAAGTGATTGAGAGAAAATTCGCCTGAACTACCATGTACACATTGCATTAAAGACAAGTCATCTGGCAATAATACTACAGTACAATATGCGAACAACTGCAACAAATTATGAATTGAATTATATTTCAGAAATCTGCATGTACAGCGGATTTCGTTAGAGATGATTCAGAATGAAAATAGGCTGCTGCAGTTAGCTACTAAAAATCAGCGCGAAAAAATAAAAGAATTATCGGAGGAAATAAATGGCACCAAAGAGTACAAAGAGAGGACTGGGAAAGGGACTTGACGCAATGATCCCCGCCAAGGTTTCTTCTCCAAAGAAAGCTGCAGCAGCACAAGCAGTTTCTGAGGAGAAGACACCGGTTGAGGGACAGGTAACGATCGTCAACATAACCAAGGTCGAGCCCAACAGGAATCAGCCCAGGAAAACTTTTGATGAGGACAAGCTCTTAGAGCTTGCCGACTCTATAAAACAGCACGGAATACTTGAGCCCCTGACAGTAGTTGACAGGGGTGACCACTATGAGATAGTCGGAGGTGAGAGAAGGTGGCGAGCAGCCAAGAAACTCGACCTCAAGGAAGTTCCGGTTATCATCAGGAATCTCACCGAGCAGCAGATCGCTGAGATTGCGCTCATCGACAACCTGCAGAGAGAGGACATCAATCCGATAGAAGAGTCGCTTGCTTTTAAGAGGCTCATCGATGAGTTTGATTACACCCAGGACCAGGTGGCTGAGAAGATGTCAAAGAGCAGAGTTTATATCACAAACTCATTAAGGCTCCTTAAGCTCACCGAGTCTGTCAGACAGATGATCATCGACGGTCAGATCACAAGCGGTCACGGCAGATCACTCATCTCAGTAGACGATCCTGAGGAGCAGTTCCAGCTCGCACAGAAGATCTTCGATGAGAAGATGAGCGTTCGTGAGACTGAGAAGATGGTGAAGAATCTCGGTAAGACGGGAAAGAAAAAATCTTCCAGCAAAGGCAACTCAAGTGTCGACGCAGTATACAGGGATGAGTCCGAGAAGTGCAAGCAGGCACTTGGAACCAAGGTTGAAATTACGTCCAAGGGCGACGGAGTCGGAGTCATCGAGATTGAATTTTACAACAACGACGACCTTGAGAAAATCATTGGAAGGCTTTGCAGAGAATAAGTACTGTCAAGGTACATGAGTGGTACGCCGAACGATGACAAACGTAGCTTTAGATGAGATAGAAAATTCAAGTAAATTATGAATGACAGCAGAGCACATGATGGACATCAAAAGAAAAGGTCAGATTAAACATGAACAGTAACATATTAAGCGCCATCGGATTAGGCTCACTTGATCCGGCAATCATTTTTATTATACTGATCCTTCTTATAATAGTTCTTTTCATACTGCTCATCCTGACAGGCAGTCGGATAAAAAAACTTGAGAAGAAATACTCAAGGTTCATGAAAGGCAAGGAAGCGGATTCGCTCGAGGATGAGATAATCGGTCTCTTCGAGGACAACAGGCTGATAAGGGATGAAAACGAAAAGAACAGGAAGGACATATTAAGTATCAACAAGCGCCTTGCAAGGAGCGTCCAGAAGGTCGGGCTTTCGAGGTACGACGCTTTCAACTCGAGCGGCGGAGGACTCAGCTTCGCGCTGTGTATGCTCGATGAGAACGACAACGGATTTTTGCTCAACTCAGTTCACGGAACAGACGGTATCAACTACTCCTATGCCAAGGAGATTAACGCAGGAATTGCAGACACTGAGATGAGCAAGGACGAGAAGAAGGCGCTGGAAATTGCGCTTGGTGGCAGAGACAAGTAAGAACATGTCTTACAGAATTAGCGTCCATATGAACAGGCAAGATATAATTGAATAAGACGAAATATAATTCATCAAATCTATAAAAAATATAGTTGGAGGAGATCAAAATGATCGACATTAAATTTTTAAGAGAGAACCCGGACGCAGTCAGGGAGAACATCAAAAAGAAATTCCAGGATGAGAAGCTTCCCCTCGTTGACGAGGTGATAAAGCTCGACGAGGAGAGAAGGAAGACCCAGCAGGAGGCCGACGAGATAAGAGCGCACAGGAACAAGATTTCCAAGGAAATCGGCGCGCTCATGGCTCAGGGCAAGAAGGAAGAGGGCATGGCACTCAAGGACGAGGTTGCCAAGGAGGCAAAGCGTCTTGAGGAGCTCGAGGCAAAGCAGAAGGAGCTCGACGATCAGGTCACAGGCAAGATGATGATCATCCCTCAGATAATCGACGAGTCAGTGCCGATCGGAAAAGATGACTCTGAGAACGTCGAGATCCAGAAGTACGGCGAGCCCGTTGTTCCCGATTTTGAGATCCCTTATCACACAGATATTATGGAGAACTTTAACGGCATAGACCTCGACGCAGCCAGAAGAGTTGCAGGAAACGGTTTCTACTATTTAATGGGTGACATCGCAAGACTCCACTCGGCTGTCATCAGCTACGCGAGAGACTTCATGATCGACAGGGGCTTCACCTACTGCGTTCCTCCTTTCATGATCCATGGCAATGTGGTTGCAGGTGTCATGAGCTTCCCCGAGATGGAGGCCATGATGTACAAGATCGAGGGCGAGGACCTCTACCTCATCGGAACCAGCGAGCACTCAATGATCGGCAAGTTCATCGACCAGATCATCCCCGAGGAACAGATGCCGCTCTCACTCACCAGCTACTCACCCTGTTTCAGAAAAGAGAAGGGTGCGCACGGCATAGAGGAGAGAGGTGTTTACAGGATACATCAGTTTGAGAAACAGGAGATGGTAGTCATCTGTAAGCCCGAGGATTCCAAGACCTGGTATGACAAGCTCTGGCAGAATACGGTAGATCTTTTCAGAACTCTCGATATTCCCGTAAGGACACTGGAGTGCTGTTCAGGAGACCTTGCTGACCTCAAGTGCAAGTCATGCGACGTCGAGGCCTGGTCACCCAGACAGAAGAAGTACTTCGAAGTCGGCAGCTGCTCGAACCTGGGCGATGCACAGGCAAGGCGTCTCAAGATCAGGATAAAGGGCAAGGACGGCAACTACCTCGCACACACACTCAACAATACGGTCGTTGCTCCGCCAAGAATGCTCATCGCATTTTTGGAAAACAACCTTCAGGCAGACGGAAGCGTCAGGATTCCTGAAGTTCTCCGCCCATACATGGGAGGAAAAGAAGTACTGATCCCGAACAAATAAAACCAGGAAGAGAGGTGAAATCTCGTTGCACAGATTTTTGAGAGCAGTCGGGTTTTCAAAAATTAAAGACAGAAAAGATCTTCAGCGGATCATCGCAAACTCCATACAGCACTCGGACAGAAGCGGCTATGTCATCAACAAAGAGGGGGTTATGCTCGCTGAGTTTTTCAGAGATTTTGCCGACGACATGGGGATCTGCGTATGTGGAGAGTTCGACGACGAGGATAAGTTTCTCTACGAATACTACTACCCGTACCTGACTCCGTCTGCAGTCAGCACTGAGGAGGACATAACCGTGGAGCGGCACGCTGCGCTTTTTTCCTACGCGGGCGTGTGCAACGAGCCCAGGTTCGGAGTGACACTTATCTTTTACCTGCAGAACATAATCCCCTATATCAAGTTTGAGAACGAGGGACGATTTCCCGTGAGGGGAATAAGTCTCTCACTCTCTGCTCTGTCCATAAAGGGGCAGATCATGATGCCGATCGCCAAGACCGAGGAGGAGAAAGAGGCCGCCAGGAGAAAGAACGGCTACCGCAACAAGCTCATCAACAGCGCGCGGCGCGGCGATGAGAATGCCATCGAGTCACTGACGCTCGACGACATGGACCTGTACTCCACAATCTCCAAGAAGATCAGGAAGCAGGACATCTACACGCTGGTTGACACGAGCTTCATGCCCTACGGCGTTGAGTGCGACCAGTACACGGTCCTGGGTGAGATCAGGGAGAAGAGAATGGTCACCAATTTCCTCACAGGCGAAAAAGTGCACATATTAAAGATAATCTGCAACGAGATAGAGTTCGACGTCTGCATCAACGAGGCGGACCTCCTCGGAGAGCCCGAAATCGGCAGACGATTCAAGGGAAATATCTGGATGCAGGGAGTCATAAACTTTCCGCACTGAATGTCTATGTGTTTCGTAAATGAAACATGTAGTCAGTATTTCCCTAAGTAGTTATGAAAAAACATAAGTAAGAAGAAAGGAGACAAAGATGTCAACACCACATAACAGCGCCGAGAAAGGCGATATTGCAAAGACCGTCCTGATGCCGGGAGACCCGCTGCGCGCGAAGTTCATCGCAGAGAATTTTTTAACTGACGTAAAGTGCTTCAACGAAGTCAGGGGAATGCTTGGCTTTACCGGTAAGTACGAGGGCAAGGAAGTATCCGTCATGGGTCACGGAATGGGAATTCCCTCAATCGGAATCTACACCTACGAGCTCTACAACTTCTATGACGTAGACAATATCATAAGAGTTGGCAGTGCCGGCGGACTTCAGGACAACGTAAATGTCCGCGATATCATCTTTGCCATGGGTGCGCACACAGACTCCAACTATGGGTTCCAGTTCGGACTCCCCGGGACATTCTGCCCGACAGCTACCTTCGAGATCCTCGAAAAGGCCGTTGCAATCGCCAGAGAAAAGAACGTTCCTTTCCACGTAGGCAATGTCCTCGCCTCCGACGCCTTCTACAAGAAGTGCAACGAGAGCGAGCTCTACCGTAACATGGGCGCGCTGGCAGTTGAGATGGAGACTGTAGCTCTCTACATGAACGCCGCGGAGGCCGGTAAGAACGCGCTCACCATCCTAACCGTCTCCGACCATCTCTTCAAGACCGAGGAGCTCTCCGCCGCCGAGCGCCAGACGAGCTTCACCGACATGATGGAGATCGCCCTAAAGACAGCAATCCAGCTCTAAAATATTTTCCCCTGCTCTACCGAAAGGCATAGCAGGGGTTTTTCAACCAAGTGACAGAACAGCTGATATGATCAGGACATTTGTAGGACAAACCTTGTACAAAAGAAAGCAGGAGGAAACATTATGATCAGTACAGGAATGCAGGAGTTGATGGAAGATATACGAACAGAAGGTGTGACCATTGGAATAACAAAAGGACGTATTGAGGGCCGCGTCCTTGCTCGCTACGAAGACGGGATGTCCATCGAGGATATAGCAGCAAAGTGTAAGATATCAGTTGAAAAAGTAAAAGAAATCATTGCCAATTCAACAGTGACAACGTAACACCTACCCCCTGCCCAGCCTCCATGCCGCGCAGGGGCACTTTTATGCCCCAAAACCCTCAAAAAGGGCAACAAAAAAAGGACCCCGCATCATCTATCGCGAAATCCCTGTTAGTCAATCACTGTGCTGGTCCTGTCCAGAACGAGTAACTTCATATAATAATTAACCAATCTCTTCTCCCGACCTGACAGCTGGTGATAATAGAAGATCAGCTCCCGGTCGTCCACCGACATCCACTTGATGAGCTGCTGTGCCGAAAAATCAGAGCACTCTGACAAAAACTTCTGATACAGCGCATCCTGTCCTTCCTTGATGTCATCATCCGTAACAACATAGTCTACAGCCTTGATATCGCCGTTCTCCTTGCTGGAGCTGGCCACCGACAACTTGATCAGTCTCGAAAGCGACACCTTGTAATAAGCTGAGAGCTTGTACAGTGCATCTGTAGGTGGCATCAGCCTTGCGGTCTCGTAATGAGAGTATGTAGCCCTCGTAATTCCCAGATACTTGGCGACCTCATCCTGCGTGTGACCCGAGTCGGTCCGTAGAAGTCTCAAGTATTGAGAAAGAGGAGAATCATTCATAAATTTTACCTCCTAAAAAACCATTTGGCTTTCACAACACACATATACTATAAAGCTTTTGGTAGCATTCCGCTACAAAAAGAGTCTATATATATCCAAAAAGTTCTTTAAGATGGTATAAATATCATACACCAATCTGCCGATAAATTACAAGACAAAATATAAAAAGCGCATAATTATGCGATACAAGGTATTGTACAGGCCATGTTCATAAAATAGTCGATTTTTATAAAATATCGATTAAATATCAAAATGTGCTTGCACGATATTGAAAATATCGTATAATTATTGTAGTCGCCGCGTTCAGTGGTGTCATTTTGCACCCATGAACGCGCGGCAAAGCGCGAATCTTTAGCCAAAGGCTAAGAAATATGTGTTGTGAAAGGAGAAGTTTTATGAGAAAGAAGCTGTTTGGAAAGCTGTTAAGCGTAGCCTTATCAGCGACAATGGCTGTTACATCAGCAGTCCCTGCATACGCTGCAGTGGATACTGATCTGGCGGAAGAGACTCCGGCAGAGCAACCTGATGATGTAACAGAAGGTTCGGACACAGAGAACGAGGTCGAAGAAAAAGAAGAATCTTTGACCGAAGGCGACGTGACCGAAGAAAAAACCGGGGATGCCCAGAAGGGAGCTCCTAAAAAGGGAGCAAGGATGTTAGGAAATACATCTGAAAACTCTGAGAAGGAGGAAGGTATTGAATTAACGGATGCGGGTACTTACGCGTTTGTGTATTCAGTGGGCGATGGAGCGGTAGATCACACTGTGGATGGGAAAACGGTGGTTGTAAAGACAACGGCCGAAAATAAGATTGATAATGAAAGAACGCAGTTAGCGAGTGCTCCCGAACCTAATGAAAGATATCATAAACGGGGAACTGGGACGAATTGGTTCCTAAAAGATGGCAATGTGTATTATGAGATAGACAATAATACAACAATTATATCGGGTGGGACCTTCTATGCATTATATGATAAGGACACTTATAACGTAAGTTGGAATGCTAAGTTTTATAACGGGAGTGAACTCGTTGATCCTCAGCCCAGTGGGAATATTTTTGAGAACACCGGTATATACCCCACAACAACTTGCTATGATGAGGACTGGAACATAAATCCTGCCCCAGATATTGACGGATATGATTTTGATGCATGGTATTTTAATGAGAATTGTACAAGGGCTGAAAATACGACGGAAAAGCAGGAAATCCAGTCAGTAATGGATGGAGCGACTAACGGAGTAACAATAAATGTGTACGCAAAGTATATCAAAGACACCTCAGAAGGTGGCGACCTGAAAATTGCCGGGGATGAGAATGTTGAATTTGATTACGGCGTTGAGACTGGCAATAAGGTTGTGTTTACTGCAAATGAGTATGACTCAACGTGGAAGAAATACACCGAAGCTACGTGGTCTTTGTACAAAATTAAGGACAGCGCACCTGGGATTGATGGGGGCGGTGTGGACGATCCCAGGTATTCAAGCGAAAATCTTGAAGAAATAACATCCTTATCGGATTACGGGATCACATTTTCACAAAGCGTTACGGACAAATCCCAATTTGTATTTGGTACGACAGGACCAAAGAAAGCGCTGGACGGAAACTTCCTTATAAAAATAACAAATAATAGCGGAACAAAGGCTGCTGTATTGGAAGTGAAGATCATTGTAAACGGCGCGAAAGTAACGGTGACTGACACTGATGAGTCCAGTGGTGGCAATATAAACGACAAAATAATCAACTTTGGATCAGTGAAAATGGGCTATGATGTGACCGAGTTTGGAAAAACTAAGGAAACACCTTATGTAGCCAAACAGAAGGTCACAATTTCAGATTCAGCTATAAGCAGCTCATACAAGCTTGATGACCTCACATATGAGTGGGACGGGAAGGATACCAAGGCTTTCGATTATGTAACTGATCATAACGGAGTATACATCGGAGAGAATGAGACTTTAACGATAAGTCCTGTTGAAGACTTGGATAATTACTATGATTCTGATCATGACGGAATATATGAAGCTACATTATATGCAAAATCAAAAGGCTTTATAGAAAAAGTAAAAATAGTTGAAGTAAAATTAACAGTTACGACTAATGTTGAATTCGAATCTGCAACGGCTCATGGAGGAAAGGCTGCAACAAAAGAGGTTAATAGGACAGAAGTAACTGTTGCGACGGATGACCCTGATGCAATTTATTACTATAGCGGGACGAGCGGGGAAACGACGTTATCTAAACAAAGTGCTGATCGAACAGGTTATGTTGATGTTTATGACCTTGGAAAAGTTAAGGTCGGAACATATTTCTCAGACGTACTTATTACAGCGGCCGGTGGTGTCGACAAGCTCGAAATGGTTGAGATTAACGAGGAGAGTGCTTTCAATGAAACGGGAGTGACCGGACTTCCTAATAGCGATACTGGTAAAGCGACCTATAGGGTATCCGGGACGCCCACAAAACAAGGGGTAATAAAATTCTATCTTCGCGCAAAGGATGCGCATAATAATTCAACAATGGTTCAGGGCTACAAGCTGACTGTTGAGGGGCCTGATGTAACATATAGCATCGACGGTGAAAGTATAACTGTTGGGACTGCGACCAAGGATGGTAACATTTTTAACTGGTATGGAGCAAAAGACTATACACCTGCTGGTGCAGCGAAATCCCTTATCATCAGTAATAATAGTGAGGAATCAATAACAATAAAAGCCGAGTTAAAAGCATCAGGTTCGAATAATGCGGAAAATTATATGAACCAGGAAGATGCAAGTGGGACATTTGTGTTGTCTGGTTTAAATACAAATGGAGAGTTAGTAATTAGTAGTGGCGGATCGGGAACAATTAATATAACGCCTAAGGCAGGGCTTACGTCAGAAAACAGTACCATATTAAAACTAAGCAGTGAGTCGGGCGTGATTTCTGATACCTCTATTAACCTGACATTTACAGTCAACAGCGACGAGTTAGAAATTACAAATCCCGCGAGGGATTCTACCCAGAAGGGAGTATACATAGGAATACCGTTTACCTATGAACTTGGCGTGACTAAGAGCAGCTTGGTCAAGGATATAAAATGGTCAGTGAGCAATGTAAAGATTGGTGATACTGATTACAATAGTGTTGGGGCAATAAGAACACAATTGACCAAATACGGTATTTCTATAAATGAAAATACAGGAATAGTTGTGGGAATGCCTAAAGATGATATAGCATCCTTACAAATAACATTTAAAGCAACTGCGGAACTTACAAACGGGAACAAAGCAACTAAGAAAAGGATTATAGATTTTGTAATTAAAGGATCTCCCGATGAGTTCGAACTCACATCTGATGGCAACGTTATTGATGATGACGAGAATATTCTTGATCTTGGGACAATATCAATTGATAAGATAGACACAATTTCAAGAATCTTTTCAGTAAAAAATGCATCGAGCCTTGATATAAGTAAAACAAAAGCTGTTATTCCTTCAAATGGAGTAAAGAAGGGTGAAACACTGAATTCAGCTGTGGCGTCTACTGATACCTTCTTTAAATTAGTATTTGATTCTGAGAACAGCAATTTAGATAGTGAATTATCGAAGGGATTTGAGCTTACAAAGGGAGCGTCAAGAGAAATAACTTTGGAGGTCAATGAAGGAAGTGCTGCGGGTCAACTTCAAAAAGTAACAGGTAATGCGGGGACGTATTGGATTGAAGTGAATGTAACGGATGAATCTGATGCGGCGAACGGAATCGCGAAATTTGTTGCAAAATTAAAAGTGACAGACGCGCCGATAATCGATGCTTCGCTGATAACAGGTCTTACGGTAGGAAGCGAAATTAAGGAAAATGAATCCACCAAAAAGTATGAAGTATCAATGGGTGGAGTAACTAAGACATCAGACTACACCTTTGCATGGACTGGAGGGTCTGTTCCTGGTCTTTCACTTACGACAGACGGGAGGATTTATGGAAAAGCAACAAAGGCAGGCGAATTTGAGGTTACGGTTGAAGCAACAAATAAAAATGATGGATCCGTAAAAGGAGTTCTGACACACATCATAACAGTGGCTGGTGATGCTGTACTGAATGTGGCTTCTACGACTGCGGTGGGTGATCCGGCGGGTAAATATGTTCTGTTACCTGGTATCGTTGTTGGGGATAGCGTTAATAAAACAGCAGAGACATTCAACATCAAATCTGAATCTGATACGGCCAAGAATGTAAAGATTACTGTAGAGGATGCTCCTGATGACAGGAAGGACGCGAGTGAGATTGCGGCTGATCCGAGTAATCCTTATTCTGGCAGCACTAATTATATTGGTGTAAATAAGACCGGATTCTCTGAGATCACAACTACAGGGACAGAGAATTTCAGTATCGTTACAAAGAGCTCTGTTGCACCTGGGGTTTACAAAGTTAAAATTACGATAACAGCGGATAACGCAAATGAGATAGTATTTTATGCAATTATGGCTGTTGTTGAGAAATTTGCTATTACACAGCCTGGGAATATCACAACAAAGATCGGAAAGGCCTACACTGTACGCGAGACGAACTCTGCATCATATGTGACAGATGGCGATCTTGAGATTTCAGCTACTGGTGGGGCCGGTGCTCAGACGATTGTATGGAGCGAAGCTGGCACAAAGGAGGCGTCGGGAACAACAGAAACCACCAGGTATTATGTGACTTCAAACGGAACAGCGAATGGAACGAGCAGCGTAACAGGGTTTAAACTTGTTGGTTCGAGGGGACGAATCGATGGAAAAGCAACAACAAGTACTGCTAATGCAGAGGTAACACCTGCTGCTTTGACAGGCTCAAAGGCATACCTTACTGCTACAGCTGTGGGGGCATCGGGAAATTACAGCGTAACTCTTAAAGCTAAGATCGAAGCAACGGACGTAAACACAACCGTTGCTGATAAGATGAGCAAAGCTATTTCTCTGAGCAACACGATTGTAAAGGCAGCCAATACCAAGGCGTTCCCTGCTCAGGAGGCAGCACCTGTTACTTTCGTTATAACATCAGGAAAGTCAGATGATGTGAAAATAACTGGCGTGACCGGAGCAACAAATTCAGGAACAATAGAAGGATTTAAGAACGGAACTGTATATGTGACGAGGACTGGATTTACCTACAATCCTGTGACCGCTTCATATACAAATACTTCTAAAGAAATATCTCTGACGGTTTCAAATGAGATGGCTGGAGTTTCAGCTAAGGTGAAAGCTGCGTTTGGTGAAAACAGCAACTTTGAGGTGGTAGGCTCAAGTGAAGCGACAATTGCAGCTTCTGGAACGGGAGCGTTTACAATCAGGCCTAAGGCTAAACTTGCAAAAGGCACGTATACAGATACGCTTACTCTATCTGGGAACGAATTTGAGTCGGTGACATTTGACGTGTCATTTACGGTAGAGGATAGTACATACCTTGCTGATGTTATTGGTACAGTAGACGAGGAAGACGTAAAGTTCGTTGAAAACAGCGTAAAGGTAAGTGGAAAGACAGTTATACTTAATAATTATATAGTTGATGGGACGAAGTCAAATACTTCCCTGACAGTGAAGAATGTCGGGAATACTGCGATAAGCAATGTATCTGTTTATGAGGTCAAGGAAGACGGGACCAAGTATGCAACCGGTTCATCAGAGACAATGCTCTCTGTTGGAGTTATTGCTACATCCATAGAGGCTGGTGCAACAAAAGCATTTAGTGTGACGGCAAAGAAGAATGTAGCAGGAGTGTATACATCATATGTAAACCTCCACTATACAGAGGGAACATCAGGAACAGCAACAGAGAAAGATGTGTGGTTCCCTATAACATATACGGTTTATACTAAAGATATGGATACCATTACAGTATCTCCTGAAACAAAGACAACTATAACTGTAGCTGAAAACTATAACCGCAAGAATGCGTCCGCTGAATTCGTAATTAAAAATACAGCGACAGGTGCAGAGAACACGTTAACAGGATTCGTTGTTGACTCCACTAATTTAAATTTTGAAGTTACACCTTCAACAGTAGCTGACCTAGCGGCTGGACAGAGTGCTACATACAAGATTATTCCCAAAGCTGGAAAAATGCTTTCAGCTGGTGAGTACACAACAAAGCTCAGCGTATCGGGTGGCAACATCAAGACTGCTATAGAGAGAGACATAACTCTTGTAGTTACAGAAGCTGAAGAATATACAATTAAGGCAACAACAACAGGGGTGATTGTTGACGATGCGGCAATTGCGGAAAAGCTGTGGAATACATTTGCCTATGGAAAAGCGATCTCGTTGGAAGATAGCAAGAAATCTGAAACTACAAAGACGGTAAAAGTTGATGTAGATGATGATGGTTCTGAGGATGTTTCACTTGTATTTACATTTAGTGAAAACGTGACCAATCTTGACTCAACAAAGAATAAGAACATTGAAAGCGTTAAGGCTAAAATCATTTCAGGCACCAATGTTTCAACAGCTTCGAAATCAATAACGCTCAAAACAACAGAGCAAACCAAGGCCGTCAGTGGACATGGCGACACGTATGTGTCAGGAACTGATGCCCATGATGCTAAGTTCTTTACAACGGTATCATTTAACTTCTATGGAACTGTGACATTTGGAACTGGTGCTACGAGTGCAAATAAATTAGATGCTGGTACACAATATGCCGAAAATTATGATGATCTTGTAAATGAGTACGTAACTCCTCAGTTCAAGTCGACGATTACAAATTCAAAAGACAAGGCTATAGGAACAATAACCGCACTTGTTCCTTATGGCGAAAAGCTGGGGTCAGTATTTACAAGCGGAGATCTTCCTACAGCAATTGCGGCTGGTCAGGTGATGGTTGCATGGTACAGTGGGAATTCGATTATTACAGCAAATAGAGTAATAATTGGAGATTTGAACGTTAATGCAACGACAACAAATAATGGTATGCATGAGCATGAATATGCAGCGGCGAATGACAAGGATGAAGCACATGTGAAGTGGGTATGGTCGGAAGACGAAAAAGGAAATCTCTCAGCAGTTCTTCACTTGTATTGTGTAAACGACAACTGTCCTGACGTTGCAGGAAGCGAAATTGTAATAACAGATAACGAAGACGTGACGGATGTTACAAAACTTCCTGGATATAATGCTACGGGGTACGCGGATAACTCACCCAATATTCGTCTAGTCGGCTATGAAGAAAGAACGGGTAAGGATGCTGATTGTGAACATGGAGCTAGATATGAGTACCCTGCACACGCAATGTATTTAGGCAAAATCTACAAGAACAACAAGATTGATGAAGAAGAGGGTGAGCCTCTTGGTCACCAGTTCAATCTTAAGGTTGATGCTAATATCAATTGGACAGATAAGAATTCAGACGGATTGATGACAGCAGATGAGGTAGCAGTAACGAGGACATGTACAAGATGTGGCGAACCGGTTGCACTCACTATTGTGAGCGTGTCTGAGGAAGGCAGAAAAGAGCCCACATGTACAGAGGACGGATATGTTCAGTATGTGATCACTTATACAGAGGTTACAGAAGACGGTAAGACCGGTTCAAATGTATCAAAGGATTATAAGGAAGTTACAATACTTAAGGCTAAGGGTCACGCAAAAGAGCTTCTTGCAGAAGTGAGCGATTTTGACGAGGATAAGCTAATTGCCGGAAAGCTTACTCTTACATGCCCTGATTGCAACGAAGTTCTCTTTGAGGGAACAAACCTTCAGTTCACGAAGAACGAAGATGGAACATATGGTTATAAAGCTCCTATAGCTGAGACAGGTGAATATTATTCAGTTTCTTACACCAATCATGCACATGTATGGACCGGAGACTGGGCTTGGACATCAGATTATTCCAAGGCAACTCTTACTATCACATGTACAGAGGGCTCAAAGCCTGAGGTAAGAGAGTTCACGGTTGATTCTGTAGAAACAATCAGTGGAACGCTCCACACCTACACAGTTTCAAAGACATACACATGGACTGAGAAGGGTGAAGCTAAGACAAAAGATTTCTCAGACACCAAATCAATCATCAAAAAGGGAGAAACAGTAATTCCGATTGAAGATGAGGAACAGTCAAAGAGTGTTAAAGAGAAAGGTCTCTATGTAGAGGGTATCGATGACTTAACCTACAATGGATCTGCAAGAACATTTGGTAACCTTAAGGCTTACTGGTTCACAGGAGATGAGCAGGTTCTTCTTGTTCAGGGTACTGACTACACAGTTAAGTATGCTAACAACACAAATGCAGGTAAGGCGTCTGTAACTCTTACAGGTAAGGGACAGTATGCAAATCTGTTTACTGCAACTTATGACTTCACAATTGAGCCTTATGATCTTGATGACGTATATGTTCCTGCACAGTACATTCTTACAGATACTAAGGTAACAGTACCTAATGTCAAGTTTGCAGGAAAACAGCTTAGCAAAATTGCAACTGTAACATTCGATGACAGTGCAATTGCACTTAACCAGAAGGCACAGACCGCTGGTACATTTGAAGCAACAGCAAAGGCAACAGATCCTAACTTCACAGGATCAGTAATGTTCTACTATGTAGTAGGTAACAAGGCTGACACAATCAAGGCTGACAGCCTCAAGGTATCTGTACTTGAGAAAGCAACAATATCAAAGGATGAGTCCGGCGAGATTGTAGCACCTACACCTAAGTTCTCAGTTAAGTATGGTAGTGAGACAGTTCTTTCTACAGATGAGAGCTTCAGCGATAAGTTTGAAGTATATTGGTCAAACCACAACGCAGGAACAGGATATATCTACATTGTACCTAAGGAAGACTGCACAATCGGTGGTAAGAAGGTAGTCGGCGAGAAGACTCAGAAGTTTACAATCGCAGGCACAAAGCTTTCAACAGTTAAGTCAGCATTTGACGTACTTAAGAAGGCAGAAGTTCCTTACACCGGTGATTACTGGACCCTTGAAAATGTTCTTGAATACCTTAAGATTGATGATTTTGCATCACCTCTTGTAGAGTATGAAGATTATAGCGTAACTTACAAGAATAGCCTCAAGAAGGGTACAATGACAATTACCTTTACAGGTAGAGGAATTTACACCGGAACAGTAAGTGAGAGTGTCAAGATTAGAGCACTCAACCAGGCAGTTGCTGGAGAGTACGACATTTTCATCAACAGTACCGAGTACAGTGCAAGTGCTGACGAACTCATTAAGGTTCCTTACACAGCCGGTGGAGCAATCATTGAGAACCTTCAGGTTTATGCTCTTGACGGATATATGTTGAGAGAAGGCGTTGATTACACATTGTCTTACAAGAACAACAAGACAGTTGGATCAAGGGCAACAGTTACTATCAACGGTAAGGGCAACTACGGTAAGATTGCTGTTGACTTCGAAGTAGCACAGGGTGACACAGAGCTTCTTTACACAGTACCTGTAGAAGTTGCTGCTGCGAGCAAGATGGATGGCAAGAAGACACCTGTTGTTTATGACAGCTTATCCGGCAAGAAGCTTACAGCTAAGAAGGACTTCACATGGACATACGGAGAAGTTGATACTGAGACAGGAGAGATGCCTGTTATCCTCAAGAATGGTTCAGATAACACGTACGACTTCGGAGAAGATGGACTTGCATTTGATGGATATCATGTATACCAGACAGCAATTTCAAGCAAGATCCTGTCAGTGAAGACAGCACACAGCTACACAGGTATGCCTATTTCACTTGACGCTGATGACTTTGGAGGTGGCCTGAAACTTGGTGAGGACTTTGCAATCGTTGGATACAAGAACAACATCAAGTCAGGTACAGCGAAAGTTATAGTAAAGGGTCTTGGCAAGTACGGCAAGACCGCTACTATCAGCTTCAAGATTGATAAGTTCTCCGGTAAGTAATTTTTTAACATTTTATACTAGGATAAATTAATCAGAACATGGTCCTCGGGCTTCCTTCGGGAAGCTCCGGGAACCATGATAATGACAGGAGAGCCATAAGTGATTGCACAGGCAGATCACAAGGCTTCATGTCAGATGTGCGGCGCTGCCGCACATGAAACGTCTGCGCATCGTTTAACTGTAAGAGGTAGGTCTATCAATTTGTAAGAACGTAACTATACGTCGGTTGATAACGCTTACGTTAAATTTCACAAACAGTGCAGACGTATAAGAAATTGATAATCAGACTATTTTTAGCAGCCAGGCTGCAAATTAATAGTGGTTCTAACCTATTTGGCTTTCACAACACAAACACCAACTCAAATAGGCGAACATTTTTGAGGGGATGCAGTGCCGGAGTGCACGTATCCCCTCATAGCATATTAAAAGCGCGGCTGAACTAAATGTCAGCCGCGCGCAATATAATAGAAACCTATGTAATTATGTTAATTAATCAACTGTTCTCGTATTGGGCGAGTCGTTCCAAGAGATTCGCTATTGTAGAATCTTTGTCGTTTAACTGATCCCTAAGTGACTGGTTCTCAGATGTAAGTGACCTGTTCTCGGATGTAAGAGTCTTGTTCTCGGATTTAAGAGACCTGTTCTCGGATGTAAGAGTCTTGTTCTCAGATGTAAGAACCTTGTTATTGCTTGCGAACAACCGAAGCTGTTCAAGCTGATACTTCTCGTGTGCGATAAAATCCTCACGGATACGGCACTGTTCGAGGATCCTCTGATCTGAAACAGATTTGTAAATAGCTTCGGCAGTGGAATTCATTGATGTATCTTCTTTTACTATCATCTTGATTTCCTCCCAGGTTTTTGCTTTGAAGAGTCTTGCCCATCGGTCAATACCGTAGAGCCTGTCTTCGTCCGTTGCCAATTTTGTTTGATTTAAG
>JAFUYO010000054.1 GCA_017470505.1 Butyrivibrio sp.
AAGATGTACGATGGCTACCATTTTCATCAGAATGCTCCCGGTGTCTACAACCCATTCAGCCTGCTGAATGCCCTGGCTGAGAAAGAATTCGGCATGTACTGGTTTGCTACCGGAACGCCCACTTTTTTGATAGACAAGCTAAAAGAGTCGGGGTTTGACGCCAAGAAGATAACCGAAGGTGAGCTGTATGCGAACGCCAATGTGCTGACAGACTATCGCTATGACAATCCCAATCCGGTTCCGCTCTTTTACCAGACAGGGTATCTGACTATCAAGGGCTATGACAGGAAGTATATGAGCTACCTGCTGGATTACCCGAACGATGAAGTGAAATATGGATTCCTCGACAGTCTTGCCCCCATGTTTCTGCAGGATGAAAAGTCGCCGGATCCGCTGGATGTACGTTCTTTTGGGTTGGATATAGAAAACTGCAGGACTGACAGCCTGCGTGAGCGGTTCACAGCTCTTTTTGCGAGACTGCCGTATCCTGATGATGAGAGAATTGTGGAGCAGAATTTCCAGAATGTGGTCTACATCGTATTTATGCTGCTTGGGCAGTTTACCAAGGCGGAGGTACACAGCGCAAAGGGGCGGGCAGACTGCATTGTTGAGACGGACGACTACATCTACCTGTTCGAGTTCAAGAGGGATTCCACGGCAGATGAGGCTCTCCTGCAGATAGAAGAAAAAGGGTATGCGCTCCCCTATGCCGCAGACCAAAGAAAGCTCATTAAGATAGGAGTGAACTTCGACTCAAAAGAGAGAAACCTAAGTGAGTGGAAGGTTGTGCTGTGAGACGAGGAAGGCTGCTACGCACTGAAGATCATCAGTCTCTTTCTTAACGTCGTTCGTATGGATGCGCGCGTTACAGCGTCTCGTTTCTGAGGTATATCTCCTCGATTATGTTTTTGACGTAGGTGTCGATGTTCTTCTGGTCTTCCTTGGGCAGGTCCTTCATGTAGATGGGCTTGCCGTACTCGAGGACTACTTTGGTCGCATGGATGAAGGGCATGTGGGCTTCGAGGATGTCGCGGGTGTGGTTCATGACTACGGGGACAATTGCGCAGCCGCTCTTCTGGGCGATCTTAAAGCTTCCCTTATGGAAATCGAGGAGAGGCGCGTCTGTCTTGTTCCTGGTGCCCTCGGGATAAATCGCGATTGAGACACCTTTTTTGACTTTTTCTATGGCGTTTAAGACCATCTCAAGACCCTTCCTGATATCCTTTCTGTCGAGGAAAAGACAGTCCATATACACCATCCAGGTCCCGAGAACAGGGATCTTTTTTGTTTCCTGCTTGGCGATGAAGCCTGTGCGGTGCGGGACTCTCGGGTAGGTCAGTACTATGTCAAAGATGCTGCGGTGATTGCCTACATAGAGAACGGCCTCGTCCCTGGGGACGTTTTCCTCGCCGATGACGGTGAGCTTTATGCCGCTTATGAACTTCACCACGTTAAAGGCCCATCCTACTATCCGCAGCGAAGCCGTCCTTGCTGCGTCCTCCTGCTGTTCGCCAAATTTGCTGTAGATGAGGAGTATGAGCTGTATCGGGATGCTCACGATCAAAAAAAGTATCACAAATAAAAGTGCAAGAATAATTCGTATCATGGATTTTCTTCCTTTAATTAATGTTGGACTCAACACAACACAGTATACCACAATTCTAAGCTCGAAAGAACCTCGCTAAGAATTTTGGTATCCTTATCGCTAAGCTCGGAAGAACCTCGCTAAGCGAAACAGTATACCACAATTCTAAGCATATGGTACAATTAGAGTAGTTTGGCAAAAAGAAGCTGAGGAGAAAACGATGCTTATTATAAAGAACGGAAGAGTCATGGATCCGGCGTCGGGGCTGGACGGGCTCTACGATATTCTGATAGATGGAGAAACGATTGCGAAGATCGGTATGTGCGGGAGCCTTTCAGATATGGCGGCGGAGAGCGCGCTGATGAGCTCCGAGAGCCTCACAGAGATCGATGCGTCGGGCTGCGTCGTGGCGCCGGGGCTTGTCGATGCCCATGTTCATTTCAGGGACCCGGGGTTCACTGACAAGGAGGACATAGGTACAGGCGCGGAGGCGGCGAAGGCAGGCGGCTTTACGAGCGTTGTCATGATGGGGAACACCAGTCCTCACATGGACAATCCTGACACAATCCGCTATGCGCTTGAAAAGGGCGCATCCACCGGGATCCACGTCTATACCTGCGGCAATGTCACAAAGGGCATGGAGGGAAAAGAGCTGACGGATATGGAAGAGCTCTTATCATGCGGAGCAGTTCTTTTTACAGACGACGGAAAGCCCATCACCGATGAAAAGATAATGCGAAGAGCCTGCGAGGAGTCAAAAAGGCTCGGAGTAGTCTTAAGCCTCCACGAGGAGGACCCCTCATACATAACAGACAACGGCGTAAACGCAGGTGATGCGGCGGATGCGTTGGGCCTTACAGGATCTCCGAGAGATGCCGAGATAGCCATGGTGCAAAGGGATATCGCCATCGCAAACGAGACAGGAGCGCATATAACAATCCAGCACATCAGCACAAAGGAAGCGGTAGAAATGATACGGAAGGCGCGGCAGACCAATAAGAGGATCCACGCCGAGGCCACGCCTCATCACTTTACGCTGACTGACAGTGCGGTGGCAGAGTACGGAACCCTTGCCAAGATGAACCCGCCCCTTCGAAAAGAGGAGGACAGGCTTGCGATCATCGAAGGGCTCGGGGACGGCACGATAGAGACGATAGCAACTGACCACGCGCCCCACACGAAGACAGAGAAGCAAAAGCCCTTCAGGGAGGCGCCGAGCGGAATAACAGGACTTGAGACGTCGCTCGGCCTCGGAATCCGCGAGCTGGTGCAGCCGGGATACCTGTCCCTGATGGAACTGCTATCCAGGATGACGATACAGCCCTCGCTCATCTACGGGCTTGATGCCGGCAGGATAGCCGAGGGCGGGATCGCGGATCTTGTTATCTTCAACCTGAACGAAGACAGGAAAATAGACACTTTCGCATCGAAGGCAGACAACTCGCCCTTTAAAGGGCAGACGATTCCCGGAAGGGTTAAATTCACTATCAGCAGCGGGAGAGTTGTGTACCGGGCAGAGTGAGCAGGTGTGCATATTGTTACCGGTCAGGAACTTATTGCACATGACCGCATAATGAAAATTGCAGCTGCGCAGCATGCGTTCGGCGCTGAATTTCGGAGAGAGGATAGAAGATGAGTAAGAAGAAGACTGACGTACCCGTACTTAGCCAGAGCCTTCTGGCGGACGGAATATATGATATGTGGATAGAGACCGACCTTGCAGACAGCGCAAGGCCCGGGCAGTTTCTGGGAGTATACCCCGCAAACAAGGTTACGCTCCTTCCAAGACCCATCAGCATCTGCGAAGTTGACAGAGAAAGGCACGCGCTGCGGCTTGTCTACAGGGTCGTGGGCTCGGGGACAGCTGAGTTTGCGCTCTACCAGAGAGGTGACTACATCAGCGTGATAGGAGCTCTAGGAAACGGTTTTCCGCTTGAAAAAGCTGCCGGCAAGAGAGTGTGCCTGATGGGTGGCGGCATCGGGATACCGCCACTTTTAGGGCTCTCAAAGGAGCTAAGCGCGCAGCAGGGTGCGGGAGGTCTTTCCCAAAAGCTGCAGATGCCGGAAGGAGCTACATCTACCCTGAATTCAAAACCTGCTGCTTTAACGGCGCCTAAGTCAATTACAAGCGTTCTCGGCTACAGGGATGATGACACATTCCTCTCCGCGGAGTTTGATTCTTTTTCCGGGGTGGTAATAGCTACTGAGGACGGGAGCGTCGGAACTAAGGGAAACGTGATCGGAGCGGTAAAAGAAAACGGGATAGAAGCAGACGTTATCTTTGCCTGCGGCCCGATGCCGATGCTAAGGGCCATCAAGGCCTACGCGCAGGAAAAGGGCATAAAGGCGTACCTGTCCCTCGAGGAGAGGATGGCCTGCGGAGTCGGCGCCTGCCTTGGGTGCGTCTGCAAAACCACGGTGAAGGATTCCCACTCACACGTGAACAATGCGAGGATATGCACTGACGGCCCTGTTTTTGATGCGGAGGATCTTGATATATGAATACACAGGTTGAGATAGCGGGAGTAAAATTTAAAAATCCGGTGATGACAGCGTCGGGTACATTCGGCTCGGGGATGGAGTACTCAGACTTTGTTGACCTGAATAGGCTTGGAGCCGTTGTCACAAAGGGCGTTGCCAATATCCCCTGGGAGGGGAATCCAACTCCGAGGGTTGCAGAGGTTTACGGAGGGATGCTGAATGCCATCGGGCTTCAGAACCCGGGGATAGATGTCTTTATCGAAAGAGATCTGAAGTTCCTCGAACAATACGACACTAAGGTTATCGTAAATGTCTGCGGAAAGAGCGTCTCTGACTATGTGGATGTGGTGGAGCGCCTCTCTGACCGGAAAGTCGATATGCTGGAGATAAACGTCTCCTGCCCCAATGTCAAAGAGGGAGCGATAGCCTTCGGCCAGAACGTGGACGCCCTGACGCAGATAACCAAAGAGATAAAGAAACACGCGAAGCACCCGGTCATCATGAAGCTGAGCCCCAATGTCACGAGCATAGCCGAGATGGCAAAGGCGGCAGAGGCAGCAGGCGCGGATGCGATATCCCTGATAAACACGATAACAGGCATGAAGATAGACGTCCACAGGAGAAAGTTCGCCCTCGCCAACAAAACGGGAGGTCTCTCGGGGCCAGCGATCAAACCGGTTGCAGTCAGGATGGTCTATGAGGCCTCGCACGCAGTGAATATCCCCGTTATCGGAATGGGCGGAATCGCAAACGGAGATGATGCGATAGAATTTATCATGGCGGGAGCAACGGCGGTTGCGGTCGGCGCCATGAACTTCCACAACCCTTACGCAACGACAGACGTTATTGATGGAATCGAGAAATACATGAAGCACTACGGCGTGGAAGACATAAACGAACTTCGGGGAGTAGTTTAATGGCAGCCGATAAGATAAAAATAGCAGAAGGCAAAGAGAAAGAGAAAGAGAAAGAGGAAGAGCTTTCAGGGCCCTTCCTCTTTTTGTTACTAGCAACAGTTAACAGTGCAATTAGGTATCTACTTTGCCGGTCAGCTCGTCAAAGCCTTTCATGACAGCATCGAAGGTCTGCTTCGATATCTCCGGTAGCTCGCCGCCCCAGGTCTTCTCAGCCTGTTTGTAGCCCTTTTCGAAAGCCGTCCTCATCTGCTCGAGCTTGTCCGTGTCGTCTCCTGCCAGCGCCTTTGCGAAATCCAGAATACGGTCTGAAGTCTGATTAACACCCCAGTATCCGTTCTCTGAGATATCCTCCTGCGCCTGCGCCTTGGTCGCTGCGTCGACCGTGAAATCACCTTTTGCAAGGAACTTCCAGATAGAATCATCCTCGTCAGTGTTGGCAATGCCATAGGTCTTGGCCTGCTTGCCCATCATCTTGTGGACAATGTCCAATAGCTGTTGCTGACGCATGGCATCATCTGCCTTGAGCTGCTGGATGATCTTGGTTCTGTCAGTCTCTTTGGAACCTGCTTTTGCAGGAGCCTTGTCAGACTCCTCGGATTTCTCGTAGACCGCAGCCGCTTCTGTTTTGACCTTGACTTCTTCGTCCTTCTTTTTCTCCTCTGCAGGAGAGTTGACGGCCGAAGCGTAGGCCGTTGCGATGTTGTTAGTAACCTCGGTAACTCCGTTTACGCCCATATTGAACTCCTTTTCCGCGACAGGTTAACTAAGAAACCGGTAATAAATCACTTGCGCAAATGACTTGCCTTCGCACGCATCTGCTGCCGGTTCCTAATACCGCACTTGAAACGAAACTATAGTTTACCTACTCTGCATATCGGCACATTTTTCAAAAACTTTAGGGGTTAAATAAAAATTTTTGAATTTTTTTGGATTTTTTTTCTTGTATTGGCAATGAGTGGGTGAGAAGATTGTATTGTGCTTTTAAAAGAGGCGCAAATTCAGCTGTGGAGCGGACTTAGAGGATGCAGATCAAAAGAGACGCCTATGCGAAGATAAATCTTGGACTCGATGTCACGGGGAGGCGGGATGACGGATATCATCTCGTCCGCATGATAATGCAGAACGTGAACATTTTCGATACGCTCACCTTTGAGGATACTGATGACGGGAAGATTTCTCTTTTTTCAGAATCAGGGAGGGTTCCGCTGGATGAGACGAACCTCATCTGCAGGGCGGCGAGGCTGCTGCGGGATGAATTTGGCGTCAGTAAGGGCGTTTCTGTAACGCTTGAAAAGAGGATTCCCGTTGCGGCGGGGATGGCCGGCGGAAGCACGGACGCGGCAGCAGCTTTCCTTGCGCTGAATGAGCTGTGGAACCTGGGGCTTTCAAGGGACGAACTCTGCAAAAGAGGTGTGATGCTCGGAGCGGACATTCCCTACTGTATAGTCGGGGGAACGGCTCTCTCCGAGGGCATTGGAGAGGTACTGACTCCTATCCCCGATATGCCAAAGTGCCATCTCGTAGTGGCGAAGCCTGACATTGACGTGTCAACCGCCTGGGCTTACAGGGAGCTCGACAGCAGAGATATAGATGATCATCCCGATATCGACGGGATAAAAAAGGCGATAGAGGACGGGGACCTTGAGAGGATGTGCAGCCTTATTGACAACGTCCTTGAGAGGGTGACGAGATCCGGATATGATGTGATACCGGAGCTTGAAAAAATACTGGAGGAGGCGGGAGCGATAAGAGCTTTCATGACGGGGTCGGGGCCCACGGTCTATGCGGTGTACAAGGACCTTGAGGCTGCGAGATGGGGGTACAGAGCCGTGTCGGAGAGCGGACTTGCGCCGGAAGTTTTTTTGACAGAACCCATCAATCCGAACAGGTGAGATGCAGCAGCGTGTTAGAGTTTAGGTGATCATATGAACAGAAATGTAGATGTATTTGTCACAGGTATACATGTCAGGGACGGAGAGCCCACTGAGAAGGTTGAGAGCACGAACCTCGGTATCTACAGGCACCTTGAGGACGGAAGCCACCTGGTTGAGTACGATGAAAACCAGGACATGGGCGCCGGGATGAAGGTGCACAACCGCGTTCAGATAGGGGCAGACCTGCGGAATATGGAGATTGAGAGAGAGGGTAGCACGAACTCGCACCTGTCTTTTGGCAACAATATGGTGTACGACACTGAGTACTCAACGCCCTACGGCTCCATGCACATGAAGGTCAGGACCAGCAGCTTTGACTGCTCGGAGCGGGGCGATTCAGAGATTAAAGTCGTCGCCGAGTACGACCTTATGATCGACGACAACCTGGTATCGCGCTCCATGATAGTTATAGACATAAAAAATGCGGAAACAGCCTAAACTGCTTCCGCTTTTTTCAATATTCAGGAACTGTAGCGAATTAACTTGGTCATTTGACTTGTCTGCTTTCCCGACAGCTGCGTCAGAAAGCCTCGCCGTAGTTACTTTACCATCTTCGCGCCGGCCTTCTCCTGTGCCTTGGCGATCAGGTCCTTCCAGAAGCCCTTCTTCTCGGGCGCTGCCTGTGCTCTGCCTCGAAGTCCCTTGACCTCGGTGACGTAGATGCCGCTGACTGAGGCCTTGACCTCCTTCTTGGTGGGAACGGAATCAAAGATCTTCTCATCACAGATGAGGCTCATGACTCTGTTGCCGATCCTGACCTTGAGGATGGGGAGCTTGGATCCGCGAAGGAGCTTGGGTGTCTGGTCCATTACCGCCTGGGGAAGCCCTGCGTCTTTCAGCTTCATTCTCTTCTTGTCGATTATCAGCATGGTCACGGTCTGCTTCATGGCATCGAGCTGTGCCTGCTGCTCCTCCTGTTTCTTCTGGGCTCTTCTGCCGAGCAGGATCAGCGCGACAACTGCTGCAACTGCTATCACAGCAAGAACGATTATTACAATCCAAAAAGTGCTCAAAATATATCCCTCCGTAACTGTTACAGGAAACGGATTTATTCGTTTCCTGTTGCGCTAATAGCTACATTTTAGCATTGTTTAGGCGTGCAGGCAATAAAAACTCTTTAATAAGAAGGAAAGGTGTGGTAGTATAAAAAATATGTTTTGAAGGAGTGATATTATGAAGAAATTTTACAGAATAATTGCGGTTGCAGGAGTGTGCGCGGCTGTTCTGGCAGGGTGCGGCTCACAGGATACCGCAGGAAGCGCCGCAGGGACAGAAGCGTCCTCAGAGGCGCAGGATTCGGGGAGCGAAACCTCTGCGGATGCAGGTGAAGGGCTTAGAGATGTTACAGATCTTGAGACTCAGTCTCTTTCGGAGCTCGATGTGGACAGCCTTGTTAAGCTCGGCGATTACAAGGGCATAACTATCGAGGTTGCCAGGAAAACTATTACCGACGAGGATGTTGAGACCACGCTTAAGAGTGACTACTCGGCAAACCCTCTCAAGAAGGAAGTTACAGACAGGCCTGTACAGGACGGAGATACCGCCAATATCGATTTTGAGGGAAAATACGCCGATACAAAAGAGGCTTTTGACGGCGGAACCTCACAGGGGTACGACCTTGTTATCGGCTCGCACTCCTTTATAGACGGGTTTGAGGACGGGCTTATCGGCGTGAATGTCGGAGAGACGGTGGACTTAAACCTCACATTCCCCGAGAGCTACGGAAATGCTGATCTCGCGGGCAAGGACGTCATTTTTACCGTCAAGGTGAACAGTATCAAGACCGCTGAAGAGGAGCCCTCGGATGAGTGGGCGAAGAGCCTTTCGCTTGATGATGTGAGCACCCTCGATGACTACAGGGCTCACCTCAAAGAGGAGATGGAGAAGGACGCACAGCAGGATTTTGACGACACAGTCAGGCAGCAGGGAGTTGAGATTGCAGTTGACAATGCGACTGTGGATGAGACGCCACAGGGCCTTATCAACAGATACTACAAGATGGTTCGCCAGTCGGTTGACAGCTATGTTCAGCAGATGGCGGCCTACACAGGACAGCAGTACACCGCCGGGCAGTACATTGAGGGTGTTATGCAGAACAACGGCCTGACAGGAACTGCCGAGGATTATCTGAGTGACATCGCGACCCAGCAGGCAAAGAGATGCCTCGTTCTCCAGGCAATCGCCAACAGGGAGAACATCGAGATAACAGATGAGATAATAGATCAGTACATACAAGAGGATTACGACGCTTATTACAGCCAGCAGTACGCAACGATTGAGGACTTCAAGGCGACGTTTGAGCCTGAGGACTACAGGGAGCAGGTCATGACGGAGAAGGTTGCGGATTTTATAGTAGAGAATGCAGATGTGCAGGCGACGGAGACTGTTGCAGATTGATTTTTTAATAGAAGGGGATGAACATATGGACTTGACAGATATCAAAGAGCTTTTTGAAAAACAGGACGAATTTGCGGGGAAAAAGGTGACAGTCGGAGGATGGATCAGGAGCATCAGAGACTCCAAGTCTATCGGATTTATAGTTGTAAACGACGGAACTTTTTTTAAGCCGCTTCAGGTTGTATATACGGATGCACTTTCCAATTTCGCGCAGATCAGCAAGTTAAACGTGGGAGCTGCTATCATCGCAACAGGAACGATCGTCGCAACCCCGGGGGCGAAGCAGCCCTTCGAGATGCAGGCAGAGACTGTCGAGATAGAGGGGCCTTCAACGGCGGACTATCCTCTCCAGAAAAAGAGACACACACTGGAGTTTTTGAGGACAATCCCTCACCTTCGCGCGCGCACCAACACGTTTGAAGCTGTCTTCAGGGTCAGGAGCGTCGCGGCATTCGCAATCCACTCTTTCTTCCAGGAGAGGGGCTTTGTATATGTTCACACGCCGCTCATCACATCGAGTGACGCCGAGGGCGCAGGTGAGATGTTCCAGGTGACGACCATGGACCTTGGAAATGTGCCGAAGACAGAGGACGGCAGGGTGGACTATTCCGGGGACTTTTTTGGAAAGCCCGTAAACCTCACGGTGAGCGGACAGCTCAATGTTGAGACCTACGCTTTTGCGTTCAAGAACGTATATACCTTCGGACCCACGTTCAGGGCTGAGAACTCCAACACCACAAGGCACGCGGCTGAGTTCTGGATGATAGAGCCCGAGATGTGTTTTGCCGATCTCAAAGACGACTGCGACACTGCGGAAGCGATGCTCAAATATGTCATCAACTATGTGCTCGGGCACTGCCCCGAGGAGATGGCGTTCTTTAACGAGTTCATCGACAAGGGCCTCATCGACAGGCTGAACAACGTGGTGAGCAACGAGTTTGGCAGGATCACCTACACCGAGGCGATAGATCTTTTGAAAGAGCACAACGACAAGTTCGACTACAAGGTGAGCTGGGGATGCGATCTTCAGACAGAGCACGAGAGGTATCTGACTGAGGAGATCTTCAAAAAACCTGTATTCGTGACGGATTATCCCAAGGAGATCAAGGCTTTTTATATGAAGCTCAACGATGACGGCAAGACCGTCGCAGCTGCGGACTGTCTGGTTCCGGGTATCGGCGAGATCGTGGGCGGAAGCCAGCGTGAGGACGACCTTGAGAAGCTCGAGAAGAGAATGGACGAGCTCGGCCTCAAGAAGGAGGACTACCAGTTCTACCTTGACCTTCGCAAGTACGGAAGCGTGCGCCACGCCGGATTCGGCCTCGGCTTCGAGAGATGCGTCATGTATCTGACAGGAATGGGCAACATCAGGGACGTCGAGTCGTTCCCGAGAACAGTTGGTAATTGCGAACTTTAATATGATATAATGAATACAGAATTTTCCGGGCAAGGGGGTATATGGGGTATGAAAAGAATTTATTGGTTTACAGCCGTTATACTTACCCTTGCTCTTATCTTTGTCACGCCGCAAACTCTAACCGTGTACGCCACTGCCAGCGAGGAGCTCGAGGAGACGCAGAAAAAGCGCGAGGAGGCCGAGGAGGCCCAGAAGAAGCTTGAAGCTGAGGAGAAGGCATTAAACAAGCAGAAGAGTGCGGCGGAGAATCAGAAACAGGCCAGCCAGAACAAACTGAATGAGGCAAACGACAAGATTGATGATACATCCGAGGCTCTCGGTGAGACCAAGGAGGCCATCGACTCGACAAACGCCGAGATCGTAGGTCTTATGGCGGATATCGAGCTCATCAGGGAGGATATCGCGAACAAGCAGCAGCAGATCGAGGAGACCAGGGCTCAGTACGAGGATGCAAAACTCCACGAGGAGACTCTCTATGAGGCGATGGTCCAGAGGGTCAAGTTCATGTACGAGAAGGGGAATTTCTCCTATGTACAGATTCTTTTGACTGCTACGAGTTACGCTGATGCGCTGAACAAGGCATCCTATGTCGAGGAGCTCTACGAGTACGACAGGATCAAGCTCGCGGAGTACGTCGATGCCAAGGAGGCTGCAAAGGCGCTCGGAGAGCAGCTTGAGGAGGAGAAGGCAGAGCTGGAGGCGTCGGAGTTCGAGCTTGAAGAGGAAGAGGCCTACATGGAGGAGCTTCTCGCCCAGTACAAGGCTACCTACGCAGATTACGAGGTGAAGCTCGCCAAGGCTCGTCAGGACGCAGCGGTCTATACAGCTCAGATAAAGAGCCAGCAGGCGAGTATTGCGACACTGCAGAAGCAGATTGAGGCCAAGCAGAAGGAAGTCGATGCAGCCAAGAAGGCAACCGAGGCGGCGAGAGAAGCAGAGAGAGCGGCAGCAGATGCTGCCGAGAAGGCATCGCGTGAGTCGGCATCAGGAGATACGGACGATGAGGATGATGACGATGATGACCGCGAAGATAATTCGAGTTCAGGCTCTTCGAGCTCGTCATCAGAGAGTTCAAAATCATCCTCCAAGAGCTACGCGGCTGCAGGGAGCGCAACAGGCTCCAATATCGCCAAGTACGCCTGCCAGTTTGTCGGAAATCCCTATGTTTCAGGCGGAACATCGCTCACGAACGGTTGCGACTGCTCCGGATTTGTAATGTCGGTCTACAAGGCCTTTGGAATATCTGTTCCCAGAACCTCCTGGGCACAGGGCTCTTATGGCAAAGAAGTGTCCTACGCAAACGCACAGCCCGGCGACGTCATCTACTACGGCGGACATGTGGGCATATATATAGGCGGCGGCCAGATAGTCCACGCCAGCACAGCCAAGACAGGTATCAAGTACAGCTCTGCGACGTACAGATCGATAATCACGGTCAGAAGATTCATATAATCTGAGGAGGGAAAATGACAGAACAGGAGAAGGTCATAGTCATAGACTTTGGCGGGCAGTACAACCAATTGGTTGCAAGGCGCGTCAGAGAGTGCAACGTCTACTGCGAGATTTACTCATACCGCACCCCCATTGATAAGATAAAAGAACTTGACCCCAAGGGCATTATTCTGACCGGCGGCCCAAACTCCTGCTATGAGGAAGGGGCGCCGACATATACCAGGGAGCTCTTTGAACTGGGGATTCCTGTGCTGGGGCTGTGCTACGGCGCCCAGCTCATGATGCACGTTCTCGGCGGCAAAGTTGAGAAGGCACCCGTCCGCGAGTACGGCAAGACGAAGACTATCATAGACGGCGCCGGCGACACGCTTTTTGCGGGCATCCCCGGTGAGACCATCGTGTGGATGAGCCACTTTGACTATATCAGCGCTGTGGCGCCCGGGTTTGAGATAATCGCCCACACGGCTGACTGCCCCGTTGCAGCAGCCGCCAATGAGGACAAAAAGCTATACGCGATCCAGTTCCACCCTGAGGTCCTTCACACTGTCAAGGGAAAAGAGATACTCCACAATTTCGTGCGCAGCATCTGTGAGACGGCAGGGACCTGGCGCATGGATTCGTTCGTTGAAAACACAATAAAAGAGATCAGAGAAAAAGTCGGAGGCGGCAAGGTGCTCCTTGCGCTCTCAGGCGGTGTTGATTCGTCGGTCCTCGCAGCACTTCTTGCAAAGGCCATCGGAAGGCAGCTGACCTGCGTCTTTGTCGACCACGGTCTTCTTCGCAAGAACGAGGGTGACGAGGTTGAGAAGGTCTTTGGCCCCGATGGGGATTTTGACATAAACTTTGTCCGTGTGAATGCGGCAGAGCGCTACTACAATAAGCTCTCCGGCGTGACGGAGCCCGAGAGAAAGAGAAAGATCATCGGCGAGGAGTTCATCCGCGTGTTCGAGGAGGAAGCTAAAAAGATAGGTGCCGTGGACTTCCTCGCGCAGGGAACCATCTACCCCGATGTGGTAGAGTCGGGGCTCGGCGGCGAGTCCGCAGTCATCAAGTCACACCACAACGTTGGCGGCCTCCCCGACTATGTCGACTTCAAGGAGATAATTGAGCCCCTCCGCTCGCTCTTTAAGGACGAAGTCAGAAAGGCAGGCCTTGAGCTGGGACTTCCCGAGTTTCTCGTATACCGCCAGCCCTTCCCCGGTCCCGGACTCGGCATCCGCATCATAGGCGAAGTCACCGCCGAGAAGGTGCGCATAGTCCAGGACGCCGACTTCATCTACCGCGAAGAGATCGCCGCAGCAGGCCTTTCAAAGCTCCCCGACCAGTACTTCGCGGCGCTCTCCAATATGCGCTCCGTCGGAGTCATGGGCGATGAGCGCACCTACGACTACGCCGTAGTCCTGCGCGCCGTCGAGACCGTCGACTTCATGACCGCCGAGGCCTCCCGTATCCCCTTCGACGTCCTCCAGCGCGTCATGAGCCGCATCATCAACGAAGTCAAAGGCGTCAACCGCGTCCTCTACGACCTCACCAGCAAACCGCCGGGGACGGTGGAACTGGAGTAATACCGACAATCCCTGCAAGCTAAGTAAAATCAAGGCTTGCAGGGATTTTTATTTTGGCTCTGGGTACAATTTGGGTACAAATCATTTATTCTTCGTTTTTGGGATTCAGACCGACGTAATCGGAGAAATCATCAAATTGCTTTTGTAACCCGAGATAAAAAGGTTCAACCTGACTCGGGAACATATCCATCCACATATCATAACTATTCTCTGCTTTTTCCAAAGCACTTATTTTCTCTTTTACATCTTTAATCGAATTAGCTTTTTCAACTTCTCCTGTGTATTGGTTATAGCGTTCCATCCACGGTCTCATAAGAGAAAGTGAATTAAAGCGCAAGCAGACGGTGGTAACATCGGGATCACCGCTTTCGTCAGGTATCTCAAAGAGGGTACCACCGTATTGCCGGGCAATCTGAAACAACATATGCATTGCCTCAATGCCGTCAAAATCAGACTGCCGGAGAACTTCAATATTAACATCGAGGGCATCTGCGATAGCTTGTAAACTCTTTTCTTTGGGGTTGCGGCGGCCGGATTCATAGGCGCGGATAAATGCCTCACTGACACCTAACATGGAACCAAGATCCTTTTGGGTAAGACCACGCATCTTGCGGATGCGACGAATGTTTTCTCCTGTGGTCATTGTAATACCTCCTGCACATATCGCTGTTTATTGGAACTGATTAGACTATACCACATGAAAGAGAAAATGGGAACAAAAAGTTTCGATAATGTTATAAAAAATATATTGACAGAACCAAAATGATACGATATTATGATGAAAACAAATCGAAACAAAATGGTGCGATTTGAAATATATAGACGGAAAGGAGGTGTTTAATCATGGGAGCGGAAAAGATGTACTATAGCGCAACAGAGGTAGCCGTAATGCTGGGAATCAGCCGTGGAAAGGCATATAACATCCTGCGGGATATGAACAGTGATCTAGCAAAGAAGGGATATCTTACAATCGCCGGAAAAATCCCTGTAGAGTATTTTAGGGAAAAATGGTACGGAGCAACGAAGCTTATTGAGAAAAAGGAGGTGGCAGTTTAATGAGCTGCAATGCAAAAAAAGATCCCAACGGAACCTGGCGGATTCAGTACCGCTGGGTGGATTGGACGGGAAAGAACAGAAAGTCACAGAAGCGAGGCTTTCAAACAAAGAAAGAGGCTGAAGAATGGTACGCTCATTTTCTTTCGCAGCAGTCTGCAGATGTGACGATCACGCTGGCGGATTTCTGGAAAGTCTATCGTGACGATATGGAGCCGAGGCTTCGTAAGACAACGATGATGCAGAAAGATTATGTGATGAATGACAAGATTCTTCCATATTTCGGGAATATGCCGCTTAACGAGATTACGGCACCAAAGATAAGAATATGGCAAAGCAAAATGATTGCGCAGGGATATAAACCGACATATCTCAAGACAATCAATAATCATCTAAGCTGCGTACTTAATTATGCTGTGAAATATTATAATTTGCGGATCAATCCATGTCATATTGCCGGCAGTATGGGAAAGTCAAAAGCAGATGAGCGCGAATATTGGACAGTCGAGGAGTTTAAGAAATTCTCTGATGCGGTTATAGACAAGCAGGATGCTTGGATTGGTTTTAACATCCTCTTTTGGACAGGAATGCGTCTGGGGGAAATGCTTGCACTTACAGTTGGAGACATTGACTTTGAAGAGGGAACGATTCAAATCAGCAAATCGCTTACAAGAGTACGGGGTGAGATTATTGTTTCAGAGCCTAAAACGGAAAGCTCCAATCGTATCGTTACGATCCATCAGGAACTTCAGGACAGACTGCAGGAATATATTAACAGCCTTTATCGTGCAAAGCCAACGACAAGATTATTTGAAAATCGTACAAAGAGCTTCTTTGAACATGAATTGATAAGAGGTGTGGAACTGTCAGGGGTAAAGAAGATCACAATCCACGGATGCCGTCACAGTCAGGCAAGTTTATGTCTGCAGATTGGGTATAGCCCGTTGGAGATTGCCAGAAGGTTAGGTCATAGCAAAGTTACAACAACTATTGAGACGTACTGTCATCCTTCGCTTGATGCACAGAAAAGGATAGCGGAAAGTCTCGGAAAGGCTGACAGAGGTGAAGAGAATGCCATGTAAGAGAGAAGCGAGGAAAAGACATAATACCATAGCTTTTTGGCTGAGCGATGAAGAAAAAGCCAAGGTCGAGGCAAGGATCATACTATCGGGATTGCAGAAGGGAGAATATTACCGTAAAGCAATTCTGGGAGAGGAGGTACACGTAGTTGCCGGGAATTATTTATCGAACCGGGTGGCAGTTGCACTTGAAAAACTTCTGCTGGCTCTTGGAGATGAAGATGCGGAAGAGAATATTCAGCTTAAAGCATTACTCAGGGAATTACTTGAAGTAACGCAAAACAAAAATGCCCCTGCATAAAGCAAGGACATTAGTCACCGCAACATAGGACGGAGCCTTTGTATTAGTGAACGTCGCAAACTCATTATAGCAAAGGCTCTCCAGTATGGGAACACCCATTTTATGAAAAGGAGGGCTATATTTATGCCTATTTTTAAAGAAATAAAGGAACACCTGACCGCCAGACAAGTGGCCGAATACTATGGTCTGAAGGTCAGCAGAAACGGGATGGCTTGCTGCCCGTTCCATGATGATAAGCATCCGAGCATGAAAATCGATACCGGTTATTACTGCTTTGGGTGCGGTGCACATGGCGATGCCATCGGGTATGTTGCACAGATGTATGGTCTGTCACAGTATGATGCCGCATGTAAATTGATCGAGGATTTTTCTCTTCCGGTAGAAATACATTCGACAGATGAACGAGAGCAGGATAAAGCCAGGATGAAGTGGAGAAAGGAAAAGGAAAAGCGTGACAGGATAATTCATATCAAGGACCGCTTCAAGAAATGGTGCTTTGCGCAGATAGATACCCTTCACGATGCAGAGAATGGAATACAACGCATTAAGGATAGCTTCTGGAACGCTACACCGGATGAAGTATTCGGATCGCCGGAGTTTGTAGCGGCAGTCAATGCTGAGCCACTTATCGGTTACTGGTTAGACATTTTATGTATGGGAACTGATGAGGAGAGAATCGAATTATTCATGAAAGGCAGAGGGGAGGTGGAACGCTATGTCAGAAAGGTCGAAGGAGCCGTCGAAAGACGCCTGGGAAGAAGTCGGACAGATACTGGATACAGAATGCAGCAGTGTGGATGATATCCGGACTGACTTGGAGAAATCAGATAAAGGGAATGTTAAGCAGAGCATAAAGAATTGCATGACCGTCCTTTACCGGGACCCGATGCTGAAAGGTACGATCCGCAGAAATGAACTGACCGGCAAGACGGATATCGTTGGGGATTATAAGTGGAAGCGTAATCCTACTCCCAGTATCACGGATGTAGATACCTTTCAGATACAGCGGTATATGGAAGAGACCTATGGACTTCGCAATGACCGGATCATAAATAAGGCGATAGCTATCGTGGCAAGTGAAAACGGATATCATCCGATCAAAGATTTTCTGGAAGGACTTAAGTGGGATGGCGTTAAGCGTATAAAGCACGCTATGACCAAGTATCTTGGAGTGGACAATGACGATTATGCAGAAGCTCTTATGAAATTGCTTTTAATGGCTGCGATCAAACGGATTTATGAGCCGGGATGTAAATACGATATCATGGTCTGCATTGTCGGCGGTCAGGGAGCAGGTAAGTCCACATTCTTCCGCTTCCTTGCAGTAAAAGATGAATGGTTTTCAGATGATCTGAAAAAGATTGATGATGAGCAGGTTTTCCGTAAGATGATGGGACACTGGATCATCGAAATGTCAGAGATGCTTGCTACGGTAAATGCCAGGAGTATTGAGGACATCAAGTCTTTCTTAAGCCGGTCAAAGGAAACCTATAAGATCCCGTATGAAACCCATCCGGAGGACAGGCCGAGACAGTGCGTATTTGTTGGGACATCCAATGATCTACAGTTTCTGCCGTTTGATATGACAGGTAACCGCAGATTTGCACCGATCCTTGCACATCCGGAAAGAGTCGAGAAGCACATATTAGAGGATGAAGCAGAAGCCAGAGCCTATTTTATTCAGGTATGGGCAGAGGCTATGGAATTGTACCGTGCAGATGAAAAGCATGATCTGAAGCTGCCAAAGCAGATGGAAGATTATCTGAAAGAAATGCAGAAAGAATTTATGCCGGAGGATACAAATATCGGAGTGATCCAGGCATGGCTTGATGACTGTGGCGAGGAGTATGTATGCAGCAGGATGATCTTCGATGAAGTGATCTCCAGAGAGGGAGAAGTTCCCAAGCCATGGCAGACCAAGGAGATCAATGAGATCATGAACAACTCAATCGTTGGATGGGAGAAATATAAACAGCACAGGTTCCGTAAATACGGTCAGCAGAACAGCTGGAAGCGCAGCTCATGCAACGATGGATTTATGGACTTACCTGACGATATGGAGATCCCATTCAAATAAAAAAGTTTTTACAGCTCCATTGACAGTTGACATTGACAGAATTGTCAATGGAGCGGTTGACAAGGAAATCCAGTATTTATAGGGAATACGGGACTTGTCAACGATGTCAATGAACAAAATGAAAAAGACTAAAAAAGTATAACCGGATATGCCGGAGAAAGGATTATTATGAGCAACAATAACGAAAGACTTACATATAAAAATATGGAGATCATAGGGATCGATCATGGTTTTGGACAGATGAAGACGAGGTATAACACATTCCGGTCCGGAGTGATCACAAGGGAGACGGAGCCACCTGTCGGAGGTGATATCCTGATCTTTGATGGGAAGTATCACATCATCGGGGAACAGCATAAGGTTTTCGCTCAGAACAAGACGCAGGATGAGGACTACTATATCTTAACGGTAGCGGCACTTGCAAAGGAAATGATCAGCAGGCAGTTAAGAGATGCTGATGTGATCATTGCTGCAGGTCTTCCGCTTCAGTGGGTGACCACCGGTAAGGAAGACTTTAAGGATTATCTTATGCAGAGGGATGTTGTGGAGTTTTCCTACAAAGGAAAAGACTATAAAGTCCGTATAAAGGGAGTGCTTATCTATCCGCAGGGCTTTGCCGGGATCGCGACCAGACTGAATGAATACGGTGGGATAAATATACTGGCAGATATCGGTAACGGAACCATGAACACTATGTATATCAAAAATGGCAGACCGAGTGCATCGGAGTGTTATACGGATAAGCTGGGAGTAGAGCAGTGCATCATACAGATGCAGAATGAGTTCCAGACCATCGGCGGTTCAAAGACACCATACGAGCTGATGGAAAGCTATCTGTGGACGGGCAGATCGGATCTACCTGAAAAGTACCAGGATATGATGAAGAGAGTTGCAAAGGATTACGCCAAAAGAATTATCGGAAGGCTTCGGGAGTATGAGTACAATCCCGATATTATGAAGCTCCATGTGATGGGTGGAGGTATCTGCATACTTAAAAACTTCTGGGACTTTGGTGATGCAAAGGTGAATTTCATTGAGGATATCAGAGCTACGGCGAAAGGATACGAAGCACTGGCACTTAATGACCTTCGTCGGGGTAAAGATGCAGGAAGGAGCAGGATACCGGCATGATAAGGAAGAATGAAAAATGCTTTCACATCAGGCTGAATATGACTAAACCAACAGACCGGGAAATCTGGGAATGGCTTCATGGGAAAGAAGAGTCGCAGACAATATCGCTCAACTCTTTTCTGATCGAGGAGCTGCGGAGGATGATGTTGGCAGATAAAGGGATGGTGGCAGTAATGCCATCCCCGATATTGCCGGAACCTCCAACGGGTAAGGCATCATCGGAGAAGGATACAGAATCGGAGGAAGATTTGAACCTGTCGGAAGATGCACTGGACTTCTTAAGTCAGTTTTGAAAGTGGTAGCAATCTGGCACCACAGAAGATATGGAAGCCGGAACAATAGTAGCAATTTGTAACCATTGAAAAGAAAAGGGCTGCCGTTTAAGGCAGCAAGATAAAGGCAAATGCAGGAGAAGGTCATGGAAAAAGGCATGGTAAAGAACTTATATAAGAGCCCTCGGCGATTGAGAGCGAAATACACCCATCGCACAAACCTGGCGGTTTATGCTCTGGATATTTCGCCACTGCGTGGAGCTACCGGTTATGGGGTAGACACCCCATTCCGGCATGGGAAACATCCACCGGATGTTTCCATGAGCATCCTGCGGATGCCTGAAAGCGCAAAGGCGAAGG
>JAFUYO010000055.1 GCA_017470505.1 Butyrivibrio sp.
AGAGCGCGTACTACGAGGAACAGGCTCCGCAGTCACAGGGAGAGTATTACCAAGAGCAACAGCCTCAGGCGCAGAGCGCATATTATGAGGAACCTGCGCAGAATACGCAGGGAGAGTACTACGGGGAGTCGTACAGCGAGCCTCAGGCACAGAGTGCATATTATGAGGAACCTGTGCAGTACCGGCAGGATGAGTATTACGGAGAGGAGACTCAGGAAGCTCAGGGCGGATATTATGGAGAGCCGGGTTCGCAGGATGAGAAGGCAGCCCTTGAAGCTGCAATCCGCGCAAGGAAAGAGCAGCTTGCACGTATGGAGAACGGTACGACGCACTCCTACCAGAGCAGGTATTCCGGTTATACTAAGTACGGAAGAGATTCGGAATCAATATATGATACCAGCCCCAAAATGGGAATCGAGATAAAGTACGGCGGGATGGGCCCCATCCTCGGCGAGGAGAAAAAGCCGGCTGTAGCACAGCCTGCTCCGCTTGAGGAGGAAGTTCCCGGAGCTGTTATACATCCCAATGCAAGCTACCCGATGCACTCTCACTTTGAGAGCATGCTCTCGCAGGAATCCGACGGACAGATCACCATGGCTGTCGAGCCGGAGCCTATGGTTGAGAAGCAGATAACCGGACAGATCAGTATAGCCGAGTATCTGAGCAACTGGGAGCAGTACAAGAAGGAACAACAGCAAAAACAGTTCGAGAGGGTAAAACAGCGTGTTGCCGATGAGACAGGCGACATGTTTGCAATGTTTGACGAGAAGACCAAGGCCGGTCTTCAGGAAAAGATAGAGAAGGCTATTTCAGAGGCCATTCGGAGGGAGAGCTACAACAAGGCTTCCGGAAGAGGCAACTGGAGTTTAAGAAAAGAAGATGTTATCAATGCAGCGGTTGACGAGGTCATAGAGAGCGAGGGCGCAAATGAGCCCTTGTACGATGAACCTGAAGATGAACCTATGATGGATGAAGAACCTGAGGCATATGCAGCAGAGGCGCAGCCGCAGGCAGAAGCTGACTACGCAACAGGAACGCTTCCATCATCAGAAGTAGCAGCGCAGGCAACAGGAACACTTCCAACAGCGGAAGTTGCAGCACAGGCAACGGGAACGCTTTCCACAGCGGAAGTAGCATCACAGGCGACAGGAACGCTGCCTACAGCAGAAGCTGCATCACAGGCGACGGGAACACTGCCGACAGGTGAAGCTGAATCGGCAACAACGGCCGCCACAGGAATACTTCCAACAGCGGAAGTCGTAGCACAGGCAACAGGCACGCTGCCCACATCAGAAGTCGCATCACAGGCGACAGGAACACTGCCAATAGCCGAAGCCGCCGCAGCTACAACCGCAACAGGAACACTTCCGACAGCTGAAACCGCAGCAGCCACGACTGCGACAGGAACACTGCCCACAGCCAAAGCCGCCGCAGCTACAACCTCAACGGGAACACTGCCCACAGCTGAAGCCGCCGCACAGGCAACCGGCACTCTGCCTACCGAGCAGGCAGCCGCAGCCACCGGCAGCGATGATGAGGATGCAGCCGGAGAGGGGCAGGATACATCTTCTGCCCAGACAGGCAAAAAGCACATCGGCAACAGAGAGCTCGAGGAGAGAGTAAGGACCATGACTCCCGAGGAGAAGGAGCTCTTTGGACCATATATCCACCACAAGAAGTCAAGGCGACAGATCATCAACGCCATTGACAACCTCAGCATGGATCCTTTCTCCGGAAACGCCATCGTCACAGGCGAAGAGGGCGCGGGAACGGTTAGCCTTGCCAAGGGACTCATAAAGGCCATGCAGGTATCCGACGCCAACTTCAGCGGAAAGGTTGCCAAGATCACAGCCAACACTCTCAACAAGAAGAGCACGGCGGGCATTTTTGACAAGCTTGCAAACGGCGCCCTGATAATCCAGCGCGCGGCGGATATGACGCAGGAGACTGTGGGAGAGCTCATCAAGATCCTTCAGCAGGAGAACAAGGGACTTGTCATAGTGATGGAGGATGCCAGGGAAGACATGGACAGATTCCTCGACAAGAACCCGTCGCTGAAGCAGAGCTTTAACGTCAGGGTCGACATCGAGGCGCTCGATGACGATGCACTGGTAGCCTACGCAAGACAGTATGCGGTAGAGAAGGGATACACGATCGACAATCTTGGAATCCTTGCACTGCACACGAGGATTTCCGAGAGACAGACTCTGGACCACGATGTGACAGTCTCAGAGGTAAAAGATATTGTTGATGATGCTATATATTACGCAGAAAAAAGAACTGTTGGTCATTTTGTTGATATTTTGGTTCACAAAAGGTATGATGAAAATGATATGATAATATTACGTGAAAAAGATTTTATGCACGAATAAAATTAATCTAAGAATCAACCAACTTATCAGGGGGCAATTAATGGGTAATAAGGTATTTATTTCTGAGGACGATGAGTACTTATTCGGCCAGGGAACGCATTACGATATTTATGAGAAGCTCGGCGCACATCCTTCAGAGGAGGATGGCAAGAAGGGGTTCTTCTTTGCGGTCTGGGCACCAAATGCGGCTGATGTACACGTTGTCGGCGATTTTAACGGATGGGATGAGAATGCCCATCAGATGCAAAGGAGCAAGAGCGGCAACATCTGGGAGCTCTTTATCCCGGGATTGGGAACCGGCGAGCTCTACAAGTTCCTCATCACGGCGCAGGACGGAAGGAAGATCTACAAGGCAGATCCTTATGCCAATTATGCTGAGCTTCGTCCCGGAAATGCGTCGAGGACGACGGATTTGTCCGGTTTCAAGTGGTCGGATGAGAAGTGGTATGATTCTTTAAAGGGCAAGGACATGAACAAGATGCCCGTTGCCATCTACGAGTGCCACATCGGTTCCTGGATGAAACATCCTGACGGGACAGAAGACGGTTTTTACACCTACAGGCAGTTTGCCGACAGGATAGTAGAGTACCTGACCGAGATGAAATATACTCACATCGAGCTCATCGGTATAGCGGAGCATCCTTTTGACGGATCCTGGGGATACCAGGTGACGGGCTACTATGCGCCCACATCCAGATACGGAGAGCCCACCGACTTCATGTACCTCGTGAACAAGCTTCACAAGCACGGTATCGGTGTTATCCTCGACTGGGTTCCCGCGCATTTCTGTCCCGACGAGTTCGGACTTGCCTGCTTCGATGGAACATGTATCTACGAGCATCCGGACCCGAGGAAGGGGGAGCATCCTGACTGGGGCACTAAGATTTTTAATCTGGAAAAGAATGAGGTCAGGAATTTCCTGATCGCCAACGCCCTTTACTGGATCCGCAAGTTCCACGTTGACGGACTGAGGGTTGATGCTGTAGCTTCCATGCTTTATCTCGACTACGGCAAGAGAGACGGCCAGTGGGTTCCCAACAAGTACGGCGACAACAAGAACCTCGAGGCGATCGAGTTCTTCAAGCATTTCAACAGCGTGGTGAGAGGAACATATCCTCAGATCCTCACTATCGCAGAGGAGTCAACAGCGTGGCCCAAGGTCACGGCTCCGCCGGAGGAGGACGGCCTCGGCTTTGCCTTCAAGTGGAACATGGGCTGGATGCATGACTTCTGCGAATACATGAAACTGGATCCTTACTTCAGGCAGGGCGCGCACTACATGATGACGTTCGCCATGAGCTACAACACATCTGAGAACTATATTCTTCCGCTCTCGCATGACGAGGTGGTACACTTAAAGTGCTCAATGCTGGAGAAGATGCCCGGTTACAAGGTCGACAAATACGCTAACCTCAGGGTTGGCTACACCTATATGTTCGGTCATGCCGGCAAAAAACTCCTCTTCATGGGTCAGGAATTCGGCCAGGAGAGAGAGTGGAGCGAGACGAGAGAGCTCGACTGGTTCCTTCTCGAGAACGACCTCAACAGGGGAATGAAGGACTATGTCGGAGAGCTGTTAAACCTCTACAGGAAGTATCCTGCAATGTACGAGCTCGACAACGACTGGAACGGCTTTGAGTGGATCAACGCAGACGACAAGGACCGCAGCACTTACAGCTTTATCAGAAAGGCTGCCGACGGCAAGGACAACCTGCTCTTTGTCCTCAATATGACACCTATGGAGAGGAAGGGCTTTATGGTAGGAGTTCCGTACGACGGAGTCTACACGCACCTTCTCGACAGCGCCGAGCAGCGCTTTGGAGGAGTGGGGAGCAATATCCAGCCCAAGATCAAGGCAATCGCAGGCCTGTGCGACTACAGGGATTTCTCTATCACCTTTGACCTTCCGCCTTACGGAGCAGAGGTATTCCTCTTCCAGAGCCGCAAACTAAAGAAAAAGAAATCATGAGCCGAAATAGAAGATGACGGGTAAGTCCGCCATCTTCTTTTTTTGAAACTTTTTTGAACGAAACCTACAGAAATTGAACAGAGGTGCAGATGAACATAAACTTTCAGAACATTGCAGGTCAGAAGAACGAGCAGGGCATGAGCCTTAAAGCAGCAGAGATCAGCGAGAGGTCTTTTCCGGCATACACAAGGACAGGCGCGGTGGCAGATGTGTCTTCCGGCCTTCACCTGGACATAGATGCGACAGGATTTTCTGACAATGCCTATGCAGGCCACAAGAGGAACATGGATGAAATAACAAACGCTGCACAGGGCGAGGACGTCAGAAACCGGCACAACTATATGGCTCTTTTGTCAAACACGATGTCCGGCGAGGACTATGCCAAGGCGATGGAGGACGGCTTTGACATAAAGAGTACCGATGCTAAAGAGACGGTCACCATCGTCGATAAGATTAAGAGCGTACTTCTTCAGTCAGGTGAGGAGATCGCAGGTTTCAACGACGACTTGAGTCTTGATAAGCTCAAAAAGATCACGGGGAGCGAGGCTTTTGCAAACTCCCTTGAAAAGAGCTTTCACGATAATGATATCCCGCTTACAACAGAGAATGTAAAAAGCGCAAAGTCAGCCTATGAGCAGATCGAGGACATAAAGAGTCTCGATGACAGCGCGGTCAAGTATCTTGTTCTCAACGACATGGAGCCGACAATTGAGAACATCTATTTTGCTGCCCACTCCACAAACGGACAGAACATGTCAGGGAGGGGGTTCTACGCTCAGGAGATGGGCGGGTACTACGCACAGAAGGCAGACAGCTTTGACTGGGAGCAGCTCTCTCCCCAGATTGACAAGGTGATTGAGGAGGCGGGGCTTAGTGCAGTTAGAAACAAAAGCAAAGAGAACGCCAGGTGGATGGTGCAGCAGGGGATACCCTTAACTGCGCAGAACCTCGAGAAGCTGAATGACATAAAGAGTATCGACTTCCCGGTTGATGAGAGCAAGGGGGCAGAGGCCATCGCTGCGGCAATTGCCGACGGAAAAAAGGCCACTGCAGGAAATGTTGCTGACCCGAGGTCAAACCTGTACAAGGCAGCAGACCTCGTGCAGCAGGTAAATAGCATAGATGACAGCGCACTAAAAGAAAACATAATAAGAGGGAAGGAACTGACCATAAGAAATCTGACAGCTGCTATGTCAGGTACTTCCTCTTCGGTACAAAGCCCGGCTTCCACAGCTTCCGTAACCGCAGGCGCGGTGCCAGGCCCGGCTTCCAGCATACCCGAAACCGATGAGAGACTCGTGAGCGCAAGGCTGCAGCTTGAAGAGGTGAGGCTCCGCATGACTGTGGAGGCCAACAAGCAGCTCCTTGACAGCGGTTATTCCATAGACACATCTCCCATGGAGGATCTGATAGAGCACCTTAAGGCGACTCTTTCCCGTCAGGGGGCAGAGGCAGCAGGAGGTGCCGTGGATGAGATAACAGGAGTATCAGACATGAGAAGGGGAGCTTCGCTTCACTTTACCATGACGAGGATAGCTGTGATCGCAGAGGGACCTGCAGATGTTGTGGGAGAGCTTTCGGGTGAGTTCGAGAGCGCGAGCCTTCTAAAGATCAGTCAGACCTCGGAGAGAATGACTGCCAGATTCAGGCAGGCCGGCGAGGGATACGAAAAGCTCATGACATCCCCCAGAGCTGACCTTGGTGACAGCATCAAAAAGGCCTTCAGAAATGTGGATGACATCCTGAGAGATCAGGACATGGAGATAAACGATGACAACCGGAGGGCTGTCAGGATACTTGGCTACAACAGGATGGAAATCAGCACGGAGAATATTGAGAAAGTCAGGGCATGGGATGAAAAGCTGAAGGTGACAATTAAAAAGCTGAAGCCAGGAGCCGTTTTGGAGCTCATAAGAGATGGCAAAAACCCGCTATCCATGACAATAGATGAGCTGTCAGAGAGCCTTGACAAAAACCCCGAGGGAGAGAGGGGCAGCAGGAAGGACGAGGATAAGTACTCAAGGTTTCTGTACAAGCTCGAGAGAAAGGGCGGGATCACGAAGGAAGAAAAGAGCAGCTTTATCGGAATCTACAGGCTCTTTAACACGCTTAAAAAGACGGATTATCAGGCGATAGGATCTCTTTTAAAGACAGATCAGGAAATGACCATAGGAAACCTCTTAAATGCCACGAGAAATCAGAGGGCAGCAAGGCGCGGAGTTGATGTGACGGCAGACGAGAGCTTTGCAGGGATCGACCTCAAAGAGAGCAGCACACAGAAAATAGACGAGCAGATAAGCGCATCTTTCAGATATTACAGTGCAAAGGCTGAGGTTGTATACGAAAACCTTGAGCCCGAGAAGCTGATGAATGCAGGTATTACAAGACAGACGTACCTTGCGGATCTAGCGGATGACCTTGAAAGCAAAGATACAGACGAAGAGCTTGACAGGGCCTATGTCTCCGAGCAGATTCGCCAGATAAGGCAGGTTGCGGGGCAGAAGATAACGGATGACGCTTCTTCTGACCTTACAGCACTTGGAGAGGAGCTAAGCTTTAACAACCTTGAGGCACAGATCGCAATAAGGAGAGAGAGGCGGAGCACTAACCTCTGGGAAAAGGCAAGGGACTACCCTGAAACAGCTCTTTTGTCTGATAATCTCTCAGAAGAAGATTATGAGGAAAACTATGTTAAGCTTTTGGAAAAAGTTTCCGATAAATTAACTGAAGAGTTAATGACGGACACCGATTCATATATCGATGTCAGAGCAATTTCTCTGATGCAGAAGCAGCTCACCGTAATGGGGAGGGCAGCAGAGAGCGGAAGCTTCGAGGTGCCGGTTGAGATCGAGGGAGAGAAGGTCTCAATGCATGTTACACTTAGGAGCGACGATAAGAAGGAAACAAGGATGGACGCCAGTGTTCAGACCTTTGAGTACGGACTCGTAACCCTGTCGATCAGGACAGAGGGCGAAGGGATCCGCGGGATGCTCACCACAACGAACGGTGAGAACCGGGAGGAGGCTGAATATCTGGAGAAAGTAAGAAGCGGACTGTGTGAGAGGATAAGGGACAGGATGAAGGACATTAGCCTCTCAGAGGAAGACATAGCAATAATCTACCGCACACAGTATGGGCCTGCCTACGCAGGTGCTGATCTTACAGATGCCAGGGACGGCAGTGAGGGCTCCGGGATGGAGACCGTGACACTTTTGACAATGGCAAAGGCCTTTATTGAGGCCCTGTAAAAATGCACGTAAAAGAAATGAGGTAGGCATGAAGGTTAATTACAATGTATCCGCGATGATAGCAAACAATGCTCTTCAGAAAAACGATACCCTTCTTTCACAATCCCTTGAGAGATTATCAAGCGGTCTTAAGATTGCAAACGCCAAGGACAACCCTTCAGGCCTTGCAATGTCGAGAAGAATGAATTCACAGATTGAAGGACTGGGAGTTGCAAACGACACATCCAATGACGCCATCTCTATCGTTCAGGTAGCAGACGGGTCTCTCTCTGAGATCCACGAGGTGCTGCAGAGGATGAGCGAGCTTGCGATCCAGTCCAGCAACGGAACTCTCACAGACAGCGACAGAGAGGCCATACAGGAAGAGGTCACAAACTTAAAAGAAGAGATAGAGAGGATGGCCAGGACCACAGAGTTCAACGGCCAGAGCATATTGGACGGATCATTTGACCTTCGCGGCTACGCTACGGTCGGATCAAACTTCGACACGGCGGAGACTGATTCAAATATAAAGCTGGTATCCTACTCGGACAATGTTCTTGCAGGAAAATATCAGATAACAGGAATAGATGTCAGCTACATGAACCTGACGGGAACGACGGGAGTTGACAAAAAGGGGATCTTCTTTGAGAACGGAAGCGAGTCCGGTATAAAGGTTGAGCAGATTCTTGAGGACGGCAGCAAGGTAGAATACATGTCATCCGGGATGAAGGCAGATATCAGGGAGGATGTCCTGACACTCTCCGACAATACCGGAAGAAAGATACAGGTCCAGATAGATGAGAACTTCAGCGGGACACTGAACCTGGAGCTCACAGGAAAGGGCGCAATGACAATGCAGGTTGGCGCCAACGAGGGACAGACGATGGACATCAGGATCCCCAAGGTCAACCTCACAACCCTCGGCATTTACAATCTGGACGTCGCCAATGAAAAGGGCGCGAGAGAGGGGATCGAATCCATAAAGAGCGCCATCTCAGAGATCAGCAGCATCAGATCGAGGCTCGGTGCGTACCAGAACAGACTTGAGCACACCGTCAGCAGCCTTGACATAACAGTGGAGAACATGACAGCAGCGTACTCGAGGATCATGGATGTGGATATGGCGGAGGAGATGACAACCTACTCAACACAGCAGGTTCTCTCCCAGGCGGGAATATCCATGATGGCACAGGCAAACGAGAGACCTTCACAGGTCCTTCAGCTCTTACAGTAAGGAGGCGCTCATATGACACTGGAAAAGAAACAGCAGTACACACTTAAGATAGCCCAGGCGAACAAGACACAGATGATAACCATTCTATACGAGATGGTAGCGGATTACATAAACGAGGCAATTGACGGCTTTGCAATTGGTGACAGGGATGAGGCGGCAAAAGCCCTCTCCCACGCACAGAGCTGCATCGACGAGCTCATAAGGTCGCTGAACCTTGAGTACGAGCTTGCAAGGAACCTTCACAAGATATATCTCTTTTCCAAAAAGGAGCTGACAGCGTCGGGAGCTTCCGGAAACATGCACCGCATGTGGAGAGTCAGAAAGAACTTTGAGAGCCTTAAGGCGGCTTATGAGGAGCTCGAGAGATACGACGCATCCCCTGCCATCATGGGCAATACACAGAAGGTTTACGCGGGACTTACCTACGGAAGATATGCCCTCAACGAGGACATCTCACAGCTCTCAATGAACCGCGGACTCATGGCCTGAATCTTATCTTAAGAATTTCTTAAGATATTAATGTTTTTTTAAGATTGCATTCTACCCCTTTACAAATAAATTCGGACGTGTTAGATTTTTATTCACGAGCTCGAATAAACTTTGAGAAAGGGGTAGATTTTTATTTTTATCATCTTAATACTGTTTTTGACAGGGGCTGTTTTCACGGACCTGTTAAGAGACAAGATTTACAATGCCTATTGTATACCGGGGCTTGTGATCGGAACGGGGGCGGCCCTGTTGCAGGGGGCAGGAAGCTTTTTTACATCGCTATCCGCAGTTGCGCTATCACTCGTAATCCTCATTCCCGTGTATCTTGTAAAAGGCATAGCGGCCGGTGATGTCAAACTCATTGCTTCGGCAGCGTCATTTCTATCATTGCAGGAGACTCTTTCCTGTATTCTTGTATCATTCATCATCGCAGGAGTTATTTCCATCGCGATACTTTTCATCAGTAGAACCAAACAGAGAACAATACATTTTGCTCTTCCTGTACTTGCGAGCGTACTCTTTGTCGTAGGAGGTGTGCTATGAGTGAGAATCCATTTATGGTCGTCTGCGACAGCGACAGGCAGTACTGCATCAGGCTCTCTGAGTACATCAGGAGGAACTTAAGTCTATCGTTTGGTATCGAGGCCTATACGGACTGCGAGGCGCTCAAGGAGTTTGCTAAAGAAAACGAAGTTTCTCTCCTTGTCATATCCGAGAGCATGGCAAAAGAGCTGACGGATGAGACGGGCCATATCAGCAGGAACACGCTGATCCTGAGAGAGGGGCTAAAAACCGGCTTTGATGAAGAGAGCGTAAGGAGCATATCAAAGTATGTGCCCGCAAGGGAGATCGTCGATGCGATCCTTGATGTCTGCGAGGAAAAAGCCCAGGACTTTAAGGGACTTTCGATTAAAGGAGCGGAGAAAAAGACAAGGGTAATCGGGTTTTACACTCCGCTTTCAAGGAGCGGTCAGACCACCTTCGCGGTGCATATGGGCGAGAAGCTCTCTGAAAAAGGGAGGAGCCTTCTTCTGTCATTTGAGAGTTTTTCGGCGATAACAGAGGTATTTGAGGGAAGTAAGAACGGCGATATCACAGATCTTTTGTATCTGGCTGAGTGCGACGAGGAGGAGTTTCTGATCCATCTCGAAAAGATAAGGCAAAAGCGCGAGGGGCTTGATATGATACCGCCTCCAAAGATGGCGATGCAGATAAGGGAGCTGTCGGCGGAGCGGCTTAAAAAGCTTTTGAGGCTCCTGTCCGAGAAGGGTGGATATGAGTACATTCTGCTGGACCTCAAGGATTATCCCGAGGACTTTTTCGACATCCTCTCAATGTGCGACTGCATCTACACCATCGGAAGGAACAACTCGCGGGACCAGTACAGAATAGCGCTCTATAACAAGACTCTTATGGAGAACGGGTACGACGCGGTGCCTGCAAAGACTGTAAAGTGTCTTCTTCCGGATGTCAGGCAGGTCAGACACTACGCATCCTTTGTGAGTGACTATCTCGGCCGAGGAATGGAGGTACTGGGAATTGGAGCATGAACTTGAGAGCCTTCGCAGCTCAATAAGAGAGTGTGTCGTGAGAAACCTCGACTTCTCGAGAGAGGTCACTGACAAAGAGCTCTTTTCCCTGATTGACAGGGAGGTGGCAGAGCGCCTCTCACACAGGGCAGTAAAGCTCGAGGAGCGGAAGAAGCTGCGGAGCGCGGTCTACAACTCCATAAGGCGCCTGGATGTTTTGCAGGAGCTCGTGGATGATGCGAAGATCACGGAGATAATGGTAAACGGCACCGACAACATCTTTGTTGAAAAGAATGGGGCCATAACGGATACGGGTATCCGCTTCGAGAGCCTCTCCAAATTAGAGGACGTTGTACAACAGATAGTCTCAGGATGCAACAGGGTAGTAAATGAATCATCACCAATAGTGGACGCAAGGCTCTTTAACGGGAGCCGCGTAAATATCGTTCTGCCGCCGGTATCTCTCACCGGCCCGGTGATCACGATCAGAAGATTTCCGGACAATCCAATAACAATGAACAGGCTCATAGAGCTAAAGAGCATTTCTGAGTACATAAGGGATTACCTATCGGTCCTGGTAAAGGCGGGATACAACATATTCATCTCAGGCGGGACGGGGTCAGGGAAGACTACGTTTTTAAATGCGCTCTCCGACTTCATCCCAAAGGATCAGAGGCTTATCACGATTGAGGACAACGCCGAGCTTCAGATAATGGGCGTCGACAACCTCGTAAGGCTCGAAGCCAGAAACGCAAACGTGGAAGGCTGCAGACCGATCACAATAAGGGACCTGATAAAGTCATCCCTCAGAATGAGGCCTGACTGGCTGGTAATCGGCGAAGTCAGGGGCGATGAATGCGTGGACATGCTGCAGGCGATGAACACGGGGCACATGTCGATGTCGACAGGCCACGCAAACAGCGCGGAGGATATGCTCTCGAGGATAGAGACTATGGTCCTGATGGGGATGGAGATACCCTTAAGCGCCGTGAGGGGGCAGATAGCATCGGGGATAGACATCATCATCCACCTCGGGAGGCTGCGCGACAGGAGCAGGAAGGTTCTGGAGGTGTGCGAGATTGAAAAAGAGCTTGATAACGTAACCGGGAGGATAAGGGTTAATACTCTCTTTAAGTTCGAGGAGGAGGGAGAGGATAAGTCAGGCAAAATACTGGGGAAATGGAGGAAGGAAAATGATCTCAAAGCGCGTGAAAAGCTTATATCATCAGGTCTTGAGCTTCCGGCCCTCCCTTAAGGATCTGCCGCTTTTTCTGCAGGGAGTGTTTATAGCCGTCATTTTCGGTGAGCTCTTCTACGATTCGCTTTTTGCGGTGATAGTTCTTTTGCCGGTTTCACTTCCCTGGTACATCCACCAGAAAAAGATGCGCATAAAAAGTGACAGGAGGCTGATCGGTATCCAGTTCCGCGACGCCTTGGGTTCAGTCCTCACAAACATGAAGGCGGGGTACTCGGCAGAAAATGCTTTCATCGAGGCGAGGCGCGACATGGACTTTCTATACGGGAAAAAGAGCCTTATCAGCAGGGAGCTTGGCCGTATCGGCAAGGGCATACGAAACAATGTGCCGCTGGAAAAGCTCATACTGAAGTTCGGGGAGGAGTCGGGAAACGACGATATACAGGACTTTGCGGAGGTCTTTGCGGTGGCTAAAAAGAGCGGCGGGAACATGACGCAGATAATCGGAAGGACTGCCGCAGTCATCTCGCAGAAGATGGATGTTGAGAAGGAGATAGACGTCCTCATCAGCGCCAAAAGGATGGAGGCGAGGATAATGAACATTGTGCCGTTCTTCATAATTTTCTATGTGTCGCTCACGAGCCCCGGGTTCTTTGAACCTCTGTATCACAATCTATTCGGGATAGTTTTAATGACAATCTGTATGGGACTTTACATCTTCGCGTACCTGATGTCGGAAAGGATAGTGAATATCGATGTCTAAGCTTTTTATTTTATATCTTATTTTCCCGGCGGCGATGGGAGTGCTCTTTATCTTATCGAGGGACTATGAGCTGCCGCCAGGGATCGAGGAGACGGGCATAAGCCGGGCTTTCCTTAAGATATCACTTTTTATCTATGAGAAGTTTTTTACAAGGGTAAGGCCGCATTCGTCAGAGAAGGTGAGGAGCTACTTAGAGACCCTGGAGCACAGAAAGGACCTAAGGGCTGCGGAGACGGAGTATTTTATCAGGAAGATCAGCATAGTCCTTCTGATGGCGACGGCGGGGAGCTTTTTATCGCTCATGATGAGCATCTCATCGCTCCGCTCGGGACATATTGAGGATGGCGGGATACTGAGAAGAGAGCCCTTCGGGGAGAGGGGCTATGAGGCGGAGCTTGTCGCATCAGACGATGAGGGAAATGAGCTGGGGGAGTACGAATTTAAGGTAAACACAAGGGCGTTTTCGGAGGATGAAGCAGATGAGCTGTACGAGAGAGCATCGGACGAGCTCGAGAGCGCGATTCTTCTGGATAATCCGTCATTAAATGAAGTGACTACAGACCTAGACCTGGTTGAAAAGCTTCCCGGTTATCCCTTTGACATCAGGTGGAGAGTGGACAATTACGAGGTCATGCACCTGGACGGAAAGCTCATCACAGAGGCTGTTCCCAGTGATGGGGCGGTCGTGATGCTGACGGCGGATTTTTCCTACCGCGAAAAAAGGTGGCAGAGTGTTCTCTACGCCAATGTGATGCCGAGGCAGCTTTCAGCAGCCGAAAAGTTCTTTAACGGAATAAAAGAAAAGCTGCAAAGGGCAGACGAGGAGTCTCTGGAGAGCGATGTGATCGAGCTTCCGCGTGAGTACGGGGGAGTTGCGATCAGCTGGTCGGAGAGGGCAAGGGACAACAGCATACTGCTTTTGATAATTACACTGATCGGCGGCGCTGCGTCCTACGTCCTGAAGGATAAGGAGCTAAAGGACGCCATGGAGAAGCGCTCGGCATCGATGCTATCTGACTATCCGCAGCTCGTGTCCAAGCTTGTTCTCTACATGGGAGCCGGCATGAGCATGAGAAACATCTTCTTAAGGCTCGCAGGGAGCTATGCAGGCTCTCTTAAAAGCGGAAGGGAAAAGAACTATCTCTATGAGGAGATACTCAGAACCGGTCGGGAGCTCGGCGCAGGTGCATCCGAGGCAGCAGCATATGAGCAGCTCGGGGCGAGGTGCCAGGTTTCGCAGTACACTAGGCTGACAACGCTCCTGTCACAGAACCTGAGGAAGGGCAACAGTGAGCTGTTATCGCTCCTTCGGGAGGAGTCCGCAAAGGCCTTCGAGGAGAGGATGGACAGAGTCAGGAAGAAGGGAGAAGAGGCCGGGACGAAGCTCCTTCTGCCGATGATAATAATGCTGGTCATTGTAATGGTGATCATAATGATTCCGGCTTATATGGCGTTCTAGGGGGACGCGCCCTGGCAGAAGGGACGCGCCTCGCCCGGAGGGTTACTTCGGCAAAATGCATAATTTTTGCTCATGTTAACCCGGGAAGAAATCTAAAAAACTGAATATGGAAAATACAATTTAAAAAAGAAAAGGAGAAAATGAAAATGATTAACGTAATGAAGAAGGTTGGAAAGAAGTTACAGGATGGCGCAAGGAGGTTCTGGAGGGATGAATCCGGAATGGGGACGGTTGAGGTGATCCTCATTATCGTTGTGCTGATAGGGCTTGTTATTGTGTTCAAGGAGCAGATTTCGGGAATTGTTGAGGATGTGTTCAAGGTCATCAGAGAGGATACACGTGTCATCACAGCGTAAGGAGAAGGGGTATCTCACGGTTTATCTCTCGCTCTCGATAACGATCATGCTCTCGCTCATCCTGGTGCTGTTTCAGGGCGCCAGGATCGGGGCGGTTAAGATGAAGACCGAGGCGGTTTGTGACATTGCAATGAACTCGGTGCTGGCTGAGTACTCGCGGGCGCTCTACGAGCAGTACTCGCTCCTTATGGTTGACACGTCGTACGGGAGCGGGAATCCCTCTATCGTGAACACCGAGGAGCACCTTCGATACTACGCGAAAAAGAACTTTGAGAGGACGGCGGCAGGGTTTATTACGGGCGCAAGAACAATCTTTTCCACGAATCTGAAGGATGTTCATATAACAGGAAGCTCTTTTGCAATGGACAACGGGGGAGCTGTTCTGAACAGGCAGATACTCTCCTACATGGGATCTGACGTCGTGGGAGATATCCTGACCGATGCATCTGACAACGCCCATGCCATACAGAGCGCGGGGCTTGATACGACGGACGTAGAGGAGATGGCAAGGGCGAACCAGGATCAGATAGATTCGATAGAGATACCCCCGATCATAAATGAGTTCGGCGAGGAGGAAGAGGTGTCCCTTGGAAACCCTGCTGACGGCGTAAACTCTCAGAAGGGGATCGGGCCCCTTGCCCTCGCTATAAAGGACAAGTCGAGGATATCTACGGCGTCAGTATCGCTCTCATCCCTTCCCTCGCACAGGGAGCTGAACCACGGCACGGGGCTCGATGACACAGAGGACATCTCCGCTTCGGAAAAGCTGCTGCTGGATCAGTACTACTACGAGAAATGCTCAAGGTATGGAGGAGAGCTGGAGAAATCAAATCTAAAGTACCAGCTGGAGTACCTCATTTACGGCAAGGGGAGCGACTATGAGAACCTGAACAGGATGGCGATCGATCTTCTCTTCTGGAGAGAGGCGTCGAACATGATGTATCTCTTTTCCTGCTCGGAGAAGGTGGCGCAGGCAGAGCTTGCGGCGAGCATACTTACGGCGGTGATGATGGTGCCCGAGCTTCTTGACCTCGTGAAGTACTCGATTTTATTCGCCTGGACTTTTGCAGAGAGCATATCGGACCTTAACATTCTCTTTTCAGGTGGGAGAGTTCCGCTTTTTAAGAGCGACTCCACCTGGAGGCTTGGCTTTTTTAACATGCTGCACTTCAGGGACTTTCTAAATGGGGGCGATCTCGGAGAGGGGCTTTACTACGAGGATTATCTGAGGGCGCGTCTGTTTATGGCATCGCACGCCGACAAGACAAAGCGCATGGCGGACGTGATCGAGATGGACATAAAAAAGACCCCGGGTAATTCCGGGTTTAAGGTGGATCACCTGCTCGACATATTCAGGGCGGAGATGAGCGTGAGAGCCGGTTTTGGTTATGAGGCGAAGATTGAGAGGATTTACGGCTATGAGTATTAGTAAAAGAGCTTTTGGAGCATCAATTACGCTTGAGGCGTCAATGGCGCTGCCGCTTTTCATCTTCTTTTTTGTAAACATACTGACGCTGTTCAACATAGTAAAGGTGCAGACGGATATAGAGGCGGCGCTCCACCAGACGGGGAGTGACCTCTCCCTCATGGCCTTTGACCTGCGCTTTGGAGAAGGAGTGGTAGCTGACTTTGAGGGGACGGCGCTTGGAAAGGTCGCAGGGGCAGCAGGTGTACTCCTCGCCAGGGAGAAGGTCAGGGAGTACCTCGGAGATGGAATAGAAAACAGCTGCGTAAGCGGCGGATCGGGCGGAATGAGCTTTCTTGAGTCAAATGTCCTGCTTGTCGGGGACAACATCGACCTTGTCGTGGACTACAGGGTACACCCGACGATACCGCTGATCGGGTTTAAAGAAATCCCGGTGCAGAACAGGTTTTTTGCCCACGCGTGGACGGGCTATGACTTAACAAACGGCCTTAAGGCGGATGACGATGGCGAGGAGATGGTCTACGTGACAGAGCACGGCGAGGTGTACCACAGGGATATCGACTGCTCTCACCTGCATATTAGGGTGGACAGCGTTGACCTTAGCAGTATCGGGAGCCTCAGGAACAGGGACGGCGGCAGGTATACGGCCTGCGAGTACTGCGGCGGAAATTTGGGTGCGGGGAACGTGTTCATAACCGGGTACGGGGACAGGTATCACAGCAGGGTGGACTGCCCCGGACTAAAGCGCAGGATTTACACGATACCGATCTCGGAGGTAGGCGGGCGGCCGCCGTGCAGCGCCTGCGGGTGAGAGGTTTTATTAAGTGATGTCACTGACAGCTTCTGCGCTACGACTTAAGATTTCCGGCCATGACATCATGAGAGTTTGGAGGAGAGTATGATTTTTGAAATATGTATTCTGGCTGTCCTTATCGTGTCTGCGATTTCGGACATCAGAAAAAAAGAGGTTCCGCTTTGGGAGATTCTGGGATGTGCAGCGGTGTCGGCAGTTAGCGCAGCTGGGGCGGCGCTTACAGGAGAGTGGGATATTCTGGGGATACTCATCTCTCTCGTGCCGGGCCTTGTCATGATACTCATATCGCGCATAAGCCGTGAGCAGATAGGGTACGGCGACGGACTCCTTGCACTTGCATCGGGACCTGCGCTTGGGATCTATGACCTGGGACTTGGAATCGTGGCAGCTCTTTTTTTGAGCGGAATTGTATCTGCCCTGCTGATTGTTTTTAAGAGGGCGGGCAGGAGGATGAGCATCCCCTTTGTCCCCTTCATGGCGATTGGACTGGGGGTGATGATGCTTGCGAAAATATAAGGGATATATGACGCTGGAGGCCTCTCTGGTCATGCCGATGGTGATCTGCGTATTTGCGCTCATCATCTATTTCACCTACTACCTCTACGGGCGGTGTGAGCTCTCGCGCGATGCGTATGTGCTTGCTTTCAGAGCGAGTACCATGGCTGAGCGCCAGGATATGGGGATGGATGAGTATGTCGAAGCAAAAAAAGAAGAGGTTATCGGGAAAAAGTATTTTGGGACGACACACCCAAGGGTTGAAGCGGAACAGCAGGGAAAAGAAATAAAGGTTAGCGCATCCGCAACTACCCGCCACGCGGCGATGGGAAGCTTTTTTTTAAAGCCCGCAGGCGCCTGGGAGATAGAGGGAGGAGCGAAAGCAAAGGAGAGGAAATACACTGAGCACATCAGGAAGATCACGAGGTATAAGGACATCGGAAAGACATTGATTTCCGGGAAATAGGAATTATCGAGGAGAAAAATAATGGAGTACAGATTTTACAGAGAGTTAAAGCACAATTACCTTGTCTTTGAAGATGAGAGGGAGGTGACTTCAAACAGCGACTACGGCTACAGGATAGCCGAGAGCGGGAGGATAAAGGGGCTCGTTCCATGTGCCAAAAGGAGCGTCAATGGAAGGAAATACCTATACTACGAGATTGGCTCCATGCAGAGTCTTAGGGACAGGTACTCTGCCAGGGGCATGGATATCACACAGCTCCTTGGACTTTTAAAAGCGGCAAAAGATCTTCTGGAGGAGATGTCGGAGTTTCTTTTGGGGGATGAGGCCCTGGTGTTCAATTCGGGGAGCATCTACACCGACCTCTCGACAGGGGAATACAGATTCATCTACTGCCCCTCCTTTGATGAGAGTAAAACGTTTTCCGAGTTTGCGATGGAGCTCACAGGTCTCGTGGATGAGAGCGATGAGAGGGCGCTCTCCCTGGTCTACAGACTGTGCGAGCTGAGCAGCGACAACGGCGGCTTTGTCTACGAGGCGATCGAGGAGGCGATAGGAAGTGCAGAGGGCGATGATGTGGATGAGGATGCAGAGGCGCCGGCAGAAGAAAATGCGCAGCAAGGCGTGGTGTTGCCTGATACGGATGAGCTTTTTAGTGATAGCTCTTTGGAAAAAGAGGATGAAGAAGAGGGCAGGAAAAAGAGGGCAAAGCAGCGCCTCGGAGGAAAGCTTCAGCTTCTCCTTTCGCTTTTGTTTGCGGCGGTCGTGGGAGCCATGGTCTACATCAGGATGAACTACAGACTATCGAGCGAAGAGAATATGCTCTCAATAGGCGTCATGCTGATCTCTGCGGTGACAGGAGCCTTTGCGCTGATATCAGGGATAAAGGAGATGAAGAGCGCCTGGAGAGGAAAGGACGAAGGAAGGAGCGAAGATAAGGATAAGGCAAAAGTAAGTGAGGATGACTTCTGGGGAGATGATTTTTCTGATGAAGGTGACAGTTCTTTTCATAATGGGGACTTTGCTGAGGCAAAAAGCACTTATTACCGCGATGTCATAAATGGCTATGGCGAAAGATTTGGAAGTAGAGAAGGAGCATCAAAGCGGAACACAGGAGTGATCAGAAAAAGAAACATTCCTTTAAAGTCACCTGAGCCCTCAGCAGACCTTGAGACCGTGGTCCTGGATGACGGCGGAAATGCAGAGCCTGCTCTTTTCAGCAGAAATCTGGACAAGACCATCAGGATAGCTCTCGATAAATTCCCCATCACGATCGGAAAGATGGACGGGTGCGTCGACACTGTCATAAAGGACGAGAGCGTATCAAGGATCCACTGCAGGATTGAGAAGGAGGGAGAGCGTTTTTCAATACTTGATCTCGGCTCAACCAACGGGACCTACAGAAACGGACTGCGGATTCCGGCGCAGCAGCGGACATTCATAGAGGAGGGCGACGAGATCAGGATAGGGAGAGTGTGCTTTGACTGCCGATGAGATACTCGCCCGGCTCGTCGCAATATGGTATACTAATTGGAATGAATGTGTTACACAGAACTGTAGGGGGTAGCCATGAAGATAAATATCTATTACGGCGGCAGAGGGATCATCGACGATCCAACGCTTTTTGTCATATCTCAGATCACGACGGTGCTACAGGAGCTGAACGTAAAGGTGCAGCAGTATAATCTTTATGAGCAGAGAAACGGCATCACTGCCCTTCCCAACACGCTTAAGGACGCTGACGGTATCATTCTCGCATCGACGGTTGAGTGGTTCGGGATTGGCGGATATATGATGCAGTTTCTTGACGCGTGCTGGCTCTACGGCGACAAGGACAGGATCAGGCAGATCTACATGGCGCCGGTTGTCATGTCCACGACTCACGGAGAGCGCGAGGGGATGATGAACCTGGCAGCAGCCTGGGAGATGCTCGGGGGCCTTCCCTGCGACGGTATGTGCGGATATATCGCCGACACGACCAAGCTTGAGAACAGCTCTGAGTACACCAGGATAATCGACAAAAAGACGGAGAACATCTACAGGACCATCAATCAGAAGATGCCTGTTTTCCCTGCCAGCAATCAGGCGGTCATCACCAAGGTGGGAGTTGCGAGCAGCATTGACTTAACTCCCCAGGAGTCCGAACAGCTCTCTGAGTACGCCTCGGACGATAAATATGTCCGCAAGCAGAAGGAAGACCTTCAGGAACTCGCCAGCATCTTCAGGGACAAGATGGGAGGGGAGGAGGCTGCAGGCAACTCCGAGGAGTATGTAAAAAAACTCTTAAAGAGCTTCACGCCCGTGGCCGGGGTCGCAGCCAAATACAAGGTTTCGTTCTCCGATAACGCCAAGCTAAAGCCGGTGATAATAGAAGTTAATGGCAGCAAGTGCGACTGCCGCACAGGAGATGAAGAGGGGTGCAATGTTTCTCTTTCTGTTGACCAGCACTCCTTTGAGGATATTCTCGGCGGGCGCATGACCTTCCAGAGGGGCTTCATGGCGGGCAACATCAAGTTAAAGGGCGATTTCAAGCTCCTTCGCAACATGGATCAGCTCTTTGACCTGATGGCGGAATGATCAGATGAAAGCTGCATCGCACCAGTGTTATATTTGTTTGCGGAAATATATTCCGTCTAACTGTATAACAATTATGCGCACGAGAGCAAGTGGAATATAGCCGCTGTGCGGCATGCGGTCGGCGCTGACTCATTTGCGGAATGAGCGATGCGGCAGTGTGCAGAGGAGATTCTGTATGCAGGATAATGCAACAGGAAATATGGATTACTTTGAGCGCCAGGAGATGCTCTACAAAAAATCCTATATCACCATTTCGCTGCTACTTATAAATGTAGTTGTCTTTTTGCTTAGCAGCACTGTGATGGAGAGGATGTATGAGCTCGGCGCAATGAACACGGAGGTGGTACTGCGCTACGGGCAGTACTACAGGCTCTTTACGGCCATTTTTTTACATGCGGATTACGAGCATCTTCTCAATAATATGCTGATGCTCTTTCTGGTGGGCGCCATAGTGGAGAACTACACGGGGCATGCCTTCTTTCTTTTCATGTATATGCTCTCCGGACTTTTTGGCAATATGCTCTCAATGGCCTATGAGATCAGAAATTCCCTTTCGTGGGTCTCGGTCGGCGCAAGCGGCGCCATAATGGGAGCAGTCGGTTTCGTCGTGGTATGGATAGCGGCAAACAGGAGAGATTTCATAAAGAACAGATACATGGTGTTCAGGCTGCTGCTCTTGTCAGCGTTTGTGATTCACGCCTGTTTTTTCCAGGAGGGAGCGAACACTGCGGCACATCTGGGTGGATTTCTCACCGGATTTGTTCTCGGAGTGATAAATATTGTAGTACTAAAAAATAACAAGAATATGGAGGGACTTGGATAATGGACAAGTGTATTTTCTGCATGATAGCAAACGGGGAGATCCCGTCGAACACGATTTATGAGGACGACAGCTTCAGGGTGATACTGGACAACGGCCCTGCCACAAAGGGTCACGCCCTGGTTCTTCCCAAGAAGCACTACGAGGGGCTCTTTGACATCCCCGAGGACACACTCTCAGGTGCCGCAAAGGTTGCCAAAAAAGTTGCGACCCGCATAAAGGATAAGCTCGGCGCCGACGGACTTAACCTCATTCAGAACAACGGCGAGGCGGCAGGACAGACCGTGATGCACTTCCATCTCCACATAATACCAAGATACCACGATGACATACAGAACATTCTCTGGGATCCCACAAGTCCTTCTGCGGAGGAGCTTGCTAAGGTCAGGGACGAGATCGTTGGCTAAAAGGGCTTTGTAAAGTGTACTTGAAGTGCTGTATGTGCTTAGGAACTGTAGCGAAATAACTTCCTGATCTGCTTGTCTGACTTTCCATGTGACTGCGTTGTCGTCAGTCGCCTTGCACATGAAAAGTCAGTCTGCGCATACAGTGCCTTATCCTGCAGCAGATTTCAGAAGGTGGTCACATGCGAAGTATAGACGTAAACAAAATTACAGAGGCGGTAAAGAATCTCTGCATTGATGCCAATCACAGGCTCGCTCCGGACATGGAGAGAGCTCTTTTGGATGCAGAGGACAAGGAAGAGTCCACGCTTGGCAGGCAGATCCTTGGGCAGCTTAAAGAAAACCTGGACATAGCCGGGCGCGACATGATACCGATCTGTCAGGACACGGGGATGGCAGTTTTTTTTGTAAAAGTGGGGCAGGAAGTTCACTTTGAGGGAGGGAGTCTTACGGACGCCATAAACGAGGGCGTAAGGAGAGGCTATACAGAAGGATACCTCAGAAAATCAGTGGTTTCGGACCCGCTCATCAGGAAGAACACAGGGGACAACACTCCTGCGATAATCCACTACGACATCGTGTCGGGTGATAAGGTTGAGATAACCATTGCCCCCAAGGGATTTGGGAGCGAGAACATGAGCCGTGTGTTCATGTTAAAGCCCGCGGACGGTGAAGAGGGAGTGAAGAATGCAATACTTCAGGCAGTAAAGGACGCAGGGCCGAACGCGTGCCCTCCGATGGTTGTCGGAGTCGGGATAGGCGGAACCTTTGAGAAGTGCGCTGAGATGGCCAAGGAGGCGCTGACAAGAGAAGTAGGGACGCACTCTGACATAGAGTACGTTGCCGCCATGGAAGAGGAGCTTCTTGAAAAGATAAACCGAACCGGCATAGGACCAGCGGGGCTAGGCGGCAGGATAACGGCTCTTGCCGTAAACATCAACACCTACGCGACGCACATTGCAGGACTTCCGGTGGCGGTGAACATCTGCTGTCACGTCAACAGGCACGCCAGGGCGGTTTTATGAGGATGTACGCATAATCACGATTTTTTCAAAAATTACAGAGGTTTGTATGGACAAGCATTTGAATGTGCCGGTCGGGAAAGAGGAGATTAAGGCTCTCAGGGCCGGGGACATGGTTTTTTTGACAGGAACAATATACACAGCAAGGGATGCGGCCCACAAGAGGATGGACGAGGCGCTTTTGAGGGCTGGGCAGACGGACCCCAATGCGAGCGGGGAAGGTGCCGCTGTGAATTCAACAGGCGTCCTTCCGCTGGAGCTTGAGGGGAACATCATCTACTACATGGGACCGTCTCCTGCAAGAGAAGGAAGGCCCATAGGATCAGCGGGACCTACTACAGCGAGCCGCATGGATAAATACGCCCCGAAACTTCTTGATTTAGGGCTCCTTGGAATGATCGGGAAGGGAAAGCGCAGCAGAGAAGTCATAGACGCAATCGTCAGAAACGGCGCGGTTTACTTTGCGGCAATCGGAGGCGCAGGGGCTCTTTTGTCAAAGGCAATTACCGCCTCTGAGGTCATAGCCTACGACGACCTTGGAACTGAGGCCATCAGGAAGCTGACCGTAAAGGATTTCCCGGCAATCGTCGTCATCGACTCGGAGGGGAACAACCTCTATGAGAGCGCTGTTCAGCAGTACAGTCTTTGAAAACCGGGAAGTTTAGGGCGCTGCATGCCGCGGCGCCCGTTTGGTCTAGCGCCTGTTCCGGCTGTTGATATAACCGGCGGGTGGTCACAATATCACTATTCTTTTGATCTTAGACATTTCTAATTGATTTTCACCACGGAGAACACGAAAAAAACAGAAACAGACAAGAAGTCGTGCCCCCAAGAGGCCGAGAGGAAAAATTAGTGCACGAAGGAGTGCAGAAACACACCAAAAGTCGTGCCCCCAAATGTCCACAGGGCAGTTTTGGAGCACGAAACAACGGGAAAAATATAGATTTTTCGTGTTTTTCTATGGTATGAGCCTAAAGTTATCTTTCAAAGCGGCAAGCGTGTCTATCCTGATTTTGCGGCGCTTAATATCGAAAAAAGGAAAACTATCTACTGGGAACATCTTGGCAGATTAGAGGACGAAGAATATTGTAAAAAATCTCTTGAAAAGATCTGCGAGTATGAAAAGAACAACATAAGTCTTGGTGAGGAGCTCATATTGACAATGGAATCCAGATCAATGCCACTGGATGTGAGGAAGATAGAAGAAAAAATAAAAAAGTACTTTATCAGTTAAATGGAGATGAATGGTTGAAAAAAGCGGTGAAAATAGTGGCAAATTTTGGTATTTGACAAAATTGCAACATATTTGTATAATAATCTTTGTGTCTGACATATAGGTGGACACAGACGAATCAAACTGCATATTGGTAGGAGGATTCAGACATGGAGAAATACTCAAGTGGCTGAAGAGGCGCCCCTGCTAAGGGTGTAGACCGTTAACGCGGTGCGCGGGTTCAAATCCCGCTTTCTCCGTTTAGCACATGACTTCCGGGAACTTAGTTTTCCGGGAGTTTTTTGTTCAATAGGAAATTGCTCCGCGGGCATTGTTAAGACTCTTGACGCAGCATTTGGAAAATCAGGCAAGTAAGTTGTTCAAGTTATTTCGCTACAGTTCCTAAGATGCCGGGGGTTGTTCCGAGCGTTGTGCTCATACCCAGACATCATACAATAAGTAGAGGTATTATAATAGAAGAAACACCATATTTGGTGGCTGATTTCGGTGATCAAAAATTTCTGAAAAAAGTTGTTGCATTTAGTATTTTGCTTTGCTATAATAACTTTTGCCCGCTTGAGAGGGGCAGGAATCGCAGAACAGAGCGGTTCACAGTACTTTGAAAAAAGTTTAAAAAGTTGTTGACAGATTGAAACGCACATGATAATATAAACGAGTTGCGGCAATCGAGAGCAACACAAGCACCTTGACAAATAAACAGTAATGCAACCCTGAAAAATTCTAAGAGAATTATTCAGAAGTAACAAACCAAAAGTAAAACGGACAGAACAAAAGCCAAGCTTAGTTCTGAACGGGAAACGAATTCTAAAACGTGAGAGTTCGATCCT
>JAFUYO010000056.1 GCA_017470505.1 Butyrivibrio sp.
AACTTGAACATTTTACTTGCCTGATTTCCCAAATGCTGCGTCAGAAAGCCTCGACAATGCCCGCATTGTCTGCGTTTTCTTCCTTGCCTTTGAAAAATCATTCTGCGTAAAATGTTCAGTTAATTCTGCTACAGTTCCTTATGGAGAAATGCGGCAATGGAGATTGTGACAAGACATGAAACTAATACCCCGGAGGAGACTTTTGAGATCGGGAGGCGGATTGGACAGAGTGCCGAGCCGGGAATGGTGTATACCCTTATAGGTGATCTTGGCGTCGGAAAGACACTCCTTACCCAGGGAGTGGCTTCGGGACTGGGCATTAAGGGACCTGTCAGCAGTCCGACTTTTACAATTCTTCAGGTGTATGACGAGGGCCGCATTCCCTTTTATCATTTTGACGTCTACAGAATAGGCGATATCAGTGAGATGGATGAGATCGGATATGAGGATTACTTTTACGGCTCCGGGGTGTGTTTTGTTGAGTGGGCCAACCTCATAGAGGAGCTTCTCCCCGAGCATTACACAGAGATCGTCATAGAAAAGAATCTTGAAAAAGGCCTTAATTACAGGCTTATAACCATGACGAAGCGATGAAATGATCAGTTTTTCCTAAAAACTTACAGGGAATAATTAGTATAATGAAAATATTAGGGATAGATACTTCAGGACTGGTTGGAACCGTGGCGTTGTCTGACGGAGATACCCTGACAGCTCAGTTTCAGATCCAGTATAAGACGACACATTCAGAGATTCTCATGCCAATGCTTAATGACATCAGGGAAAAGATCGGCCTTGACCTTTCGAGCATTGATGCCATAGCAATAGCAAAGGGACCCGGATCGTTTACGGGACTCAGGATAGGAAGCGCAACAGCCAAGGGACTGGCACTGGCTCTTGACAAGCCTGTAATTCCCGTCCCCACAGTCGATGCCCTTGCCTACAATTTCTACGGCAATGAGAAGATAATCTGCCCTATGATGGACGCACGGAGGAATCAGGTCTACACCGGTATATACACCTTTGTGCCGACGGATTTCGAGGAAAAGAACTCTGAGCGCAAATACACAATGCGGATTTTGCATGAACAGTTTGCAACTTCTGTAGATGACATATCAGATAAATTAAATGAGATTGGTAAACCGGTTATCCTTCTGGGGGATGGCGTTCCTGTCTACAGGGACCTGTTGGAAGAAAAGCTCTCGGTGCCTTTTACGATAGCACCTCTTCATCTCTCAAGGCAGAACAGCGGCGCGCTCCTTGCACTTGCGGCTGTATATGCACAAGAAGGGCGATTTGCGGATGCGGACGATTTTGCTCCTGAATATCTGCGTCCCTCTCAGGCAGAACGTGAGGCGGGTGAAAAGAAAGAAGGAAAGGCTCTGCCTTCGCAGAAGGCGCTTAACCGCAGTACTCCGGGCAAGATACGCATAAGGCTCATGTCCGCCGAGGATGTTCCCGATGCATGGAACCTTGAGAGCACCTGTCTTGGAAGGGAGGCATGGACTCAGAAACAACTCCTTGACGCCATGACGAGGGATGACACCATTTACCTTGTCTCTGAGATGGCCGGAAGGATAGTGGGTCTGTGCGGAGTTCAGAACATTTCCGGCGATGGAGAGATCACAAATGTATCGGTGTCCGGTGACGTTCGCCGTCAGGGCGTTGCCTACAAGATGCTCCGTCAGCTCCTGGAGCGCGGCGCGGGGATAGGAATACAGGATTTTACTCTCGAAGTCAGAGCTACTAATACTCCTGCCGTGAGACTGTACGAAAAGCTTGGCTTTAAGAGCGAGGGGAGGCGCCCCGGCTTTTACGATGAACCAAAAGATGACGCTGTAATTTACTGGAAAAGGAAAGATTCATGATAGATGTCTGTTTGCTGGGAACCGGCGGAATGATGCCGCTTCCCAATAGATTTCTCACATCGCTGCTGGTGAGATATAACGGAAGGTGCGTGCTCATAGACTGCGGCGAGGGCACTCAGATTGCCATGAAAAAGAAAGGCCTCAGCGCAAAGCCCATCGATGTGATATGCTTCACGCATTACCACGCAGATCATATTTCGGGACTTCCGGGGATGCTTTTGACGATGGGCAATGCAGAGCGTACAGAGCCGCTTCTGATGGTCGGCCCCAGGGGCCTTGAGAAGGTGGTGGGCTCTCTCAGGATAATCGCACCCGAGCTTCCGTTTGAGATCAGGTTTAAAGAAATTACCACAGATGAGATGTCTTTTTCCCTGGAGGGGGACTCTCAGTTTACCATCACTGCGTTCAAGGTCAATCACAATATCACATGTTTCGGCTACACCATGAACCTGAGGCGCCAGGGCAAGTTTGATGTGGAGGCTGCCGAGGCTCATGGAATAGAAAGAAAATACTGGAACAGCCTTCAGAAGGGCGAGGTCATAGTCTCGGACGATGGCAGGACGTTTACGCCGGATATGGTTTTGGGGCAGGAGCGAAAGGGGATCAGGCTCACATACGTAACGGATTCAAGACCGACTGACAGCATTGTCGCAAACGCCAGAGGGGCGGATCTCTTTATCTGCGAGGGTATGTACGGGGAGCCTGACAAGGCCCAAAAGGCCAGAGAAAACAAGCATATGACCTTCTACGAGGCGGCAAGAATGGCGCGCGATGCCGGGGTAAAGGAGATGTGGCTGACACACTACAGTCCGTCACTGGTTAATCCCATGGAGTACATGGATGAGGTGAAAAAGATTTTCCCTTCGTCTGTTGCTGCAAAGGATGGACGGAGCACAGAGCTTTTGTTTACGCAGTAGAAGACCTCGTTAAAATGAGGCGGAAAGAGGAGAGATGGAAAAAGGAAGCGTTGGCTCAGCGGTTTTAAAATCGGTCATTCTTCTTGTTCTGGGAGCGCTGGTGGTCCTCGGTATATATTTTGTCTTTTCCAGAAGCAGGACCACAGGTTCGGAGGAGAGCTACGAGATTACGGTTGTGGATGAGATCACTACAACCAATCTGGAAAAGAACTATCCGGCCAGTGCGCGCAAGGTGGTAGAACTGTACGCCAGGACGATGCAGGTACTATACAGAGAGACGTACTCGGATGAGCAGCAGGATAAGATGATTGAAGTGCTCGCAGGGATCATGGACGATGAACTTCTTGCCAATAATCTGAACTTTGCCCAGTCCATAAAGAATGAGGTAAAAGAGAGAAAAAGCAATGACTATTCAATATCTGCCTTTGTAGTGCAGACAAGGGAACCTGATGAGGTCACTGTTGAAGGCAGGAGGATGTGCGATGTTGACTGTCTTTTTTCACTCAGACAGGGAACAAACGGAACAACTGCCAACTATTATCAGTTCATCTTAAGGAGAGAAGAGACTACAGGAAACTGGAAGATCCTCGGGTGGACACTTAAGGAAGAAGAATAAACTATGATTGAGTATCATGCTGATGATTATGGGCTTTTTAAGACCCAGAGCAGACACATAATTGAGACATATCACAACGGGGCATTAAATGGTATCAGTATCATGCCAAACAGCCCTTATCTGGACGAGTGCATGGCGGATATAGCCGATATAAGAGAAAAGCTCTTTGTCACCGTGCACCTTAATTTCGTTGAGGGCAAGCCACTTTCCGGGCAGAAAGCAGGACGCCTTACTGACGGGGACGGGAATTTTAACATCTCTTTTGGAAAGATCCTGCTTGTCGGATGCGTGCCGGTACTTAGGCGGTTTTATTTTAAGCAGATCAGGAGAGAAATAGATGCTCAGATTGAGAAGTGCCGCCCTTATATGAACGGCGGAAAGTTCAGGCTCGACGGTCATGTCCACTACCATATGCTGCCTCTTGTTTTTGATGCAATGATCGATGTGATAAAAGAGAAAAAGCTTGAGGTCTCTTATATCAGATTTCCCAGGGAAGAAATCGATGTGTACAGAAGGGCAGCGGGGAAGGTAAAGGACATAAAGCCTATAAACGTCGTAAAGGCTCTGGTCCTCAATACGCTCTCTTCCCGCAACGAAAGAAAACACGGGGCTTTTTTGGCAGAACTTGGAATCGAAAAAAAGCTCTTTATGGGTGTGATGCTGTCCGGGCATATGTTTCATGAAAATGTCAGTGCCTGCCTCCCGTTTGCGGCAGATATTCAGGCGGACAGAGGACTGCACGATATGGAACTGTTATTTCACCCCGGAGATGTGACACAGGAGGAAGAGGTAAAAGAGCTGACAAGCCCTGATGATCTGTCATTTTTGACCAAAGAGGCAGATAACCGCAGGAGAGAAGCTGAGGCTCTTCGGAAATTTGGCGGAGGATTGAGGCGCTGAGCATGCAGATAGATAAAAATGTTGAAGGCGATGGAGTTATTTTCATGTCCATCAAAGATGAAAGCAGCAAGGCAGCAGACGGGGAACTGCAGGAAAAAGGCAAAAACGGCGCACCGGAAGATGTGATCATCCTTGCCATTGAGAGTTCCTGCGATGAGACGGCAGCAGCTGTTGTGAAAAACGGACGGGAGGTATTGTCCAACATCATCTCCTCGCAGATTGCCCTGCATACAGTTTACGGCGGCGTTGTGCCTGAGATCGCCTCCAGGAAGCACGTCGAGAAGATAAACGGGTGCATCAAAGCATCTCTTGATGAGGCAAAGCTTACACTTGATGACATAGATGTTGTTGCCGTGACCTATGGCCCCGGGCTTGTCGGAGCGCTGCTCGTTGGCGTTTCCGCTGCCAAGGCGATAGCGTTTGCCAAGGACAAGCCGCTTGTCGGGGTGCATCATATCGAAGGGCATATAAGTGCCAACTTCATTGAAAACAGGGACCTTGAGCCGCCCTTTGCATGCCTTGTCGTATCAGGAGGCCACTCGCATCTCGTCGTTGTGAAGGACTACGGCGAATACGAGATAATAGGTCAGACAAGAGATGACGCGGCAGGTGAAGCTTTTGACAAGGTGGCAAGGGCGATAGGGCTGGGATATCCCGGAGGGCCGAAGATTGACAGGGCGGCCAGGGAAGGGAATCCTGATGCTTTTTCTTTTCCCCAGGCCAGGATACCGGGCGCAGAGTATGACTTTTCTTTTTCCGGGCTCAAGTCTGCGGTTCTCAACCTGATCAATCAGGCGAGGATGCAGGGAGAAGAGCTGGATCAGGCAGATGTTGCGGCGTCGTTCCAGAAGGCAGTTGTTGAAGTTTTAGTGTCTCATGCGATAAAGGCCTGCAGGGAATACGGATACGACAAGCTTGCGATAGCCGGAGGAGTCGCGTCCAATACAGCCCTGCGCGAGCTTATGGAAAAAGAGTGTGAAAAAAACGGCATAAGATTCTACAGACCATCTCCCGTTCTGTGTACAGACAATGCTGCTATGATAGGTGCGGCAGCCTACTATGAGTACAGAAAGGGCGTGAGGTTTTCACTGGATATGAATGCCGTGCCAAACCTGCCGCTTGGCGACAGGGAGCGAAGATATCATGGACGGGGCAGCAGATAATCAAAATATATCAGGGTAAAACAGGTGCATGGAGGTTATTATGAAGACTGTAGCAGTTATTCTGGCAGCAGGTTCAGGCAGCAGGATGAACGCAGATGTCAAAAAACAGTATATGCAGGTGGGACAAAAGCCGCTTATTTACTATTCGCTCAAGGCTTTTGAAGAGAGTATCATCGACGATATAGTCCTGGTGGTTTCCAGGGGCGATGTAGAATACACTAAAAAGGAAATCGTTGAGAAATATGGTTTTGATAAGGTTGTAGCTGTTGTTGAGGGCGGACTTGCAAGGTACCACAGCGTGCGGCTCGGTCTTCAGGCTGCGGCTCCTGATTGTGACTACGCCTTTATACACGACGGCGCAAGGCCTTTTGTGAACAGGGATATTATCATGCGGGCTCTTTCGGCTGTTAAGGAGCACAAGGCGGCAGTTGTGGGAATGCCTGCGAAAGATACCATAAAGATTGCGGACGATAAGGGCTTTGCGGTGGAAACACCCGACAGAAACAAGACCTGGACGATCCAGACACCACAGGTTTTTGCATACAAAATGATTCTTGATCTGTATCAGCGCCTGGACAGGGAAGAGGGGGAACTCATGGCAAAGGGCATCAATATAACAGATGATGCCATGGTCGTGGAGTATTTTTCCGACACGAAGGTGAAGCTTGTTGAAGGTTCCTACGACAATATCAAGATAACCACGCCTGAAGATATTGCGGTGGCAGAGGCAATATTGTCCAGGAAATAGTTTTTTTCAAAGATGAAGGCAGACAGGATAAAGGTTCTCATGGTCGGGCCCGACCGCAGTGTCCACGGCGGAATTTCGGCAATGGTAAACGGTTACTACGAGGCCGGACTTGACCGCTGGGTAAATCTCAAGTACATAGGGACGATGAAGGAAGGAAGCAGGGGCAGAAAACTGATGGTAGCTGTCGCTGCTTACTTAAAGTTTGTCATGGCACTTAATAGCTGCGATGTCGTTCATGTAAACGCTGCGTCGGACAACAGCTTTATGAGAAAATCGCTGTTTGTCAGGGCAGCCAGACTGCGCGGGAAAAAAATTGTTCTTCACCAGCACGGCGGAGATTTCAAGAACTACTATGCCAATGAGATAACGGACAGGAGCAGGAAGTATATCAAAGACACTCTGGATATGGCAGATATCATGCTGGTTCTGACACCGTCGTGGAAAGAGTATTTTGGAGCTCTGACAGATGAAAGCAAGATAAAGGTTTTGCCAAACGGGGTCATGACGCGAAAGAAAAACGTCAAAAACAGGTCTGATGGTGAAGATGAGCGCCATGGAGGCCCGGGGGCTGTGCATGATGTTCGGAAGATACTTTTTTTGGGCCGCATTTGCAGAGACAAGGGAATGGATGAGCTCTTCAAAGCTTTGGATTTTATCCATGAAAAAGAACCCGGTGTCTGCCTGTACATCGGAGGAATCTATGAAGATCCATCATACCGGGAAGAGATTGTGGCGCGGGCAGACTATGTGAGATATATAGGCTGGATCGCCGGAGAAGAAAAAGAGCAGTATCTGGAGGAATGCGGAATACTGGTTCTTCCGTCCTATTATGAGGGGCTGCCTGTAACGGTTCTTGAAGCGATGAACTCAGGACTTGTTGTTGTGGCTACAAAGGTCGGAGGAATTCCCGAGATCGTTGAAGACGGAAGAGACGGGATACTTGTCCCTCCAAAAGATGCAGACGCACTAAAAGAAGCCCTGTTAAAGGTGATTCGCCGTGAGTATGATACTGACGCGCTTCTTTCACATGCCCTGGAGACAGTCAGGAATAAGTACAGTATTGAACACTGCATAGAGGAACTGGTAGAAGTTTATAAGAGTCTATGCTGATCTTTGGATTTGAAAAGTGCGAGAAGATAGCGATAAAAAGGGATTTTTAATTTTTTTTGCAAAAAAGTCAAAAAAATTTAAAAATCGTATTGACATGTGGGGACGACTTTGTTAATATAATTCTTGCGCTGCGCAAGTAGATGCTTTAAAGTTTGTGCAGTAATATCTTATCTGAGATATGAATAAGATAACTCGGAGCGATATCGAAGCGGTCATAACGAGGCGGTCTTGAAAACCGTTTGGCGGCAACGCCACAAGGGTTCGAATCCCTTTCGCTCCGCTTAATTATGAACACGCTGTTAATAACATATGATTATTGAATCAACTATTTTGCAGAAGTACTCAAGTGGTTGAAGAGACACCCCTGGAAAGGGTGCAGGTCGTTAATAGCGGCGCGAGGGTTCAAATCCCTCCTTCTGCGTTGCCTTACGCAATCAGTAAGGTTCATAATTACAGCACCTTGACAAATAAACAGTAATGCAACCCTGAAAAATTCTAAGAGAATTATTCAGAAGTAACAAACCAAA
>JAFUYO010000012.1 GCA_017470505.1 Butyrivibrio sp.
GTCCATTCACGTTTCATAATGCGTTCTCTATCCCATTGCTGCATATACTTTGTGGTTACCTCCGCTCTGTGCTTGATCTTGGAAACGATAGTATCAAGGGTGTTGATGTCGGTATTAGGTGTAGAAGGTTTTTCTCCTGATGCAATGGAGTCATTTGCCAGGACGCTGTTCATGGATATTATTTTTCAGATGTACGTTGATGGTGAAATCAGTAAGGATGTGATTTTCAAAACAATGGAAGCGTTTGAAAATGTTCCCGAGGAAGAAAATGATTACATTGTCGTAACTGAGATGTGTTTAAGTATGGCTAAAGCGCATCTGTACGAATATCTGCCTAAAATTCGCGGGTGGTTTGAAAAAGATCTTATAGACCCCATGATAGCGGGAGATTATCCGGATTATGTAGATATTGTCTTTGAAAAACGTTTCGATGACGGTGTATTTGTCAATAAGGATTACAGTCTTGAGAGAGGACTTCACAAATGGTATGAAATCGAAGGTTGGGATAAGAAGGCGGGACACATAAAACGGGATTTTTCAAAGATTGATTTTGAGTCTGTATTTTTAAGAGCATACGATATGTATGAGAATCCTTTTAAGGATGTGGGGCGTAATGATCCCTGCCCATGTGGCAGCGGAAAGAAATTCAAGAAGTGTCATTTGTTGAGAGTTGACAGGCTTGATAAAAAGGATAATGGCATTGAGATAAACAAAGACAGAGACATGCATCTAAAAGATTATCCAAGACTATCCTTTAATCCTGAGACGATGGAGGACAGGGCGGACTTTGTGCGTGAAGAAGGAAGACTATATCTTGAAGATTTGTATGACAGGGACAGTATAGCAATAGACTACTATGTTTACCTTGCTTTCAAGCAGGACAACAAAGGCATGTTTGATTTAAGAAGCGCAAAGAAGAAGGAGGAATGCGCGATTATCAGGAAAGCATATCTTGAACGGGCAAAAGAACTCTACGATAAGAAAGTCATAAAAGAAAACATCACGACTCCACAGGAGTTTGATAAGAAATACTCTATCCATTACATGGCTGATGAGTGGATACAAGAGGAGTAAGTCAGGACACTGCAAACAAGTAATTAACAGGAGTGAGTATGCGTGCAGTAATTACGAGAGTTTTATCGGCATCGGTCACAATTGACGGTGACAGGTGCGCGGAGATTGGAAAAGGATTTCTGGTGCTGCTGGGGGTCAGAAACGGCGACACAAAGGCGCAGGCCCAAAAGATTGCGGATAAGATCTGCGGGCTCAGGATATTTGAGGATGAGAACGGCAAGATGAATATCAATCCTAAGGATGCGGGGGCGCAGCTGCTTATCGTAAGCCAGTTCACGCTCTATGCGGATTGCAGTTCGAGGCGTCCGGGCTTTACCGAGGCGGCAAGACCTGAAGTATCAGAGCCGCTTTATGAGCTTGTAGTAAAAGAGTGCCGCGACCGCGGATTTGAGGTACAGACAGGATCTTTTGGAGCGGACATGAAGGTTGAGTCCATAAACGACGGTCCGGTGACTATAGTTCTGGACGTCGATGCGTAAGGAACTGTAGCAGAATTACCTTTTTAGGGCGTTGCGTATGCCACAGTGCCTTACCTCAAAAATAAATACGGTGAGAAAATTTACAGGCTGTCCCTCGAGTCAGGATGCACGTGTCCAAACAGGGACGGTTCTTTTGGCTTGTCCTTGATTTACGGAGGAGATTATGAAAAAGAAAGGTTTAAAGCCGGCGGTCTTAATAGCGGCACTTTTGGCAGTTCTTTTGCTTGGGTGCGAAGCTGAGGATATAAGCGCCGGTATGGATGACAAGGACATAGAAAGTGTCAAAGACACAATCAGGGAGACGATTGAAGCGGCAAAAGAGAGCTCTGCTTTCGGGGAGATAGCGGATGCGGCGGAGTCTGCTGCTTCTTCGGCAAGGAGCACCGCAGAAAAAAATGCAAGGGACGCGGCAGCTACCGCAGGCAGTATAGTCAAAGAAAAAGCCGGAGATGCTGCCTCGGCGGCCGGCAGCATGGCAAAGGAAAAAGCTAAGGACGCAGCTTCAGCAGCAGGAAGCCTGGCAAAGGAAAAGGTGAAGGATGCAGCATCGCAGGCAGCAGACATTGCCAGGGAAAAGGCGAAAGATGCTGCATCGGCAGCCGGCAGCATGGCGATTGATAATTTTGAGAAAGCGATAAGCGGCTCTTCCGGTAACAGCACCTCTTCGCTTACCGCGGAGGATATTGCACTGACCGATGTTGACGGCAACGGGAAGAATTATGTCTTTTCCTATAACGGCGAGGAGTTTACCGCTATCTACACAACTGATAACTGGAAGATAATGGATTCGTACAGGATCACGGATCCGGCTGACATGAAGGTCATATGTCAGGCGCTGATCGATGAGAATCCCGTCCACGGAAAAGATATGGTGAGCTACAGGACAGCTGACGACATGGTGTATGAGTGGCAGCTGCATAACATGGGTTATGCATACTTTGAGGAAGGCAGTGCCCTGAAAGCTAAGGCGAAGGATGTGGACTTTGATCCCGACGACCAGGGGAAGGGCATTGAGGAGTTCTTTGAGTCAAGGACCGGCAAAAAGATTGATATGGACGATATTGCGGGCTTTTTGTCAGGCGGTGTATTACTACGCTGAAAATGGATAAGCTTATACCGATAACGGAATGCAATTCCGTTATCGAGACTGAAATAATGTCGACAGTTACAATATAATACATGTAAATGGTGCAGAAATGAAAGCATATGAAACAGGAAACAGACAGGAAGCAATTAAATATAAGTTTACACTGAGGGAGTGTCTGTTTGGAGACTCAGTGTTCTACAAGAGGGTTGCAATGGTGGTCGTTCCGATGATCGTTCAGAACACCTTAACTAACATCGTGGGACTTCTCGACAATGTCATGGTAGGTCAGGTAGGAACGCTGCCTATGTCAGCTGTTGCCATCGTAAACCAGATTCTCTTCATCTTTTATCTGTGCATCTGGGGGTCGCTCGCCGGAGCGGGCATCTTCAGCACACAGTTTTTTGGAAAAGGAGATATGGACGGAGTTCGCTATGCCATAAGGTTCAAGCTCCTGACGGCACTTGTGATACTCTCGGCAGCAGTGCTGATCCTCTTCAATTTCGGACAGAGCCTTATCTCTTTGTACATATCGGCGGACACGCCCGTGTCAGATGCAGAGGCTACGCTCAGATACGCCTATTCCTATCTTAAGATCATGCTGATAGGCCTTGTGCCGTTTTCGCTGACGCAGGTGTATGCCAGCGCAATGAGAGAGTCCGGCAGGACAACTCTTCCCATGGCTGCGAGTATGATCGCCATGCTGGTAAACTTCGTGTTTAATGCTCTTCTCATCTTCGGACTTTTGGGCTTTCCAAAGCTCGGAGTCCTGGGCGCGGCGGTTGCGACGGTTATCTCGAGATTCACGGAGTTTTTGATTGTACTGTTTGGAGCGCACCGGGCAAATTCGAAATACACCTTTTTCAGGGGGCTTTACAGGGGCTTTAAGATACCTGCAAATCTCATCTGGCCTATAATGTCCAAGACTCTGCCGCTTCTTGCAAATGAGTTTTTGTGGTCGCTTGCGCAGGCATCTCTTTTGCAGGCGTATTCTGTCAGGGGAATAGCGGTGATCGCGGCCATGAACATAAGCGGGACCATATCGCAGATCTTTAATGAGGTGTTTTTGTCCATAGGAAATTCCACAGGCATCATCGTCGGGCAGGAGCTCGGGGCGGACAAGCTGATATCCGCAAGGAGAAGTGCATGGCGCATGGCGTCACTGAGCGTGATGAGCACCTTTGTCATGGGCTCGCTCCTGGCAATTGCGGCGCCGCTCATCCCGCAGATCTACAACACAGAGCCCGAGATAAGGGCGCTTGCTACGAGATGCATCTGGGTAGTTGCCATCTGCATGCCGATAAACTCCTATGCAAATGTCTCGTATTTCACCATGAGGTCCGGTGGGAAAACGGCTGTTACCTTTTTGTTCGACAGCTGCTTTGCCTGGGCGGTATCGGTGCCGGCGGCGTACGTCCTCAGCAGATTCACAAGCATGCCTGCGCTGAACGTTTTTCTGTGCGTATCGCTTCTTGAGAGCATCAAGTGCATCATAGGTTTCTGTCTTGTAAAGAGCGGAGTCTGGGTAAGAAATATAGTAAAGACCGCGGCGTAGAGGCATTTTTGGCTCTATGAAAAATGTTCTTCAAGATTTTCTATTTTTTTGCTTATTTGGACTAGGAATTATTGGGAAATGAATAGTATTATATAAATGTAAACGGTTACATTTTTCTTATGTGGAAAGGGCAAAAAATATGAAAAACGCAATTGTAGGACAATCTGGTGGACCAACTTCAGTAATCAACTCTTCACTTGCAGGTGTTTTTGAATCTGCCAGGAACAGGGGAGCTGAGCACGTATATGGTATGTGCAACGGAATCCAGGGCTTTCTTGAGGGAAGATATGTAGACATGACAGAGATCTTCAAAAAGCCCATCGATATCGAACTCTTAAAGCGCACACCTTCAAGCTACCTTGGAAGCTGCAGATACAAGCTTCCCGAGCTTGGTGCAGAGGGCGCAAAAGAGGTATTTGACGATATCTTTAAGAGGCTCTCTGACCTCAATATCGGTTATTTCTTTTACATTGGCGGAAATGACAGCATGGACACCATCAATAAGCTTGCTATTTACGGAAAAGAGAAGGGGAGTGACATCAGGTTTATCGGTGTTCCGAAGACAATTGACAACGATCTTACAGTGACTGACCACACACCGGGATATGGTTCAGCTGCAAAATACATCGGCGTTGTGATGAAGGAGATCATCAGGGACGCCACAGTTTACGGGACAAAGTATGTTACAGTTGTTGAGATAATGGGAAGAAATGCGGGCTGGCTCACCGCTGCTTCTGCTCTTGCCAAGGACAATGACTGCGAGGGCGTTGACATGATCTGCCTGCCCGAGGTTCCTTTCAATGTTGAACGTTTTGTTGAAAAGGTTCGCAAGATGCAGGAGAAAAAGAAGAGCATTGTCATCGCTGTTTCCGAGGGTGTTAAGCTTGAGGACGGAAGATATGTCTGCGAGCTTGCCGACGACGTTCATGCAGTGGATGCTTTCGGGCACAAGTCCCTCACAGGCACAGCGAGATTCCTTGCAAATACAATCGCAAGGGAGATGGACACAAAGACACGTTGTATCGAGCTCGCAACTCTTCAGCGCTGCGCAGGCCACCTCACCAGCCGCACAGATATAACAGAGGCATATCAGGTTGGCGGAGCTGCAGTGAAGGCTGCTTTTGAGGGACACACAGGTGAGATGGTAGCTCTCAAGAGAATTTCAAATGCACCTTACCAGTGTACAACAGAGCTTCATCCTATCTCAGAGATAGCAAACCTCGAGAAGAAGGTTCCTCTCGAGTGGGTAAACGAGGACTTCACCCAGATGAAGCAGGAGTTCATCGATTATGCATATCCTCTCATCCAGGCAGAGCTCACACCTATCTATGTTGGAGGACTTCCTCAGCACATCTACCTGGGCGAGGAAGACTGATTGCAGGGATTTGCGAAGACCGTCTATCTTAGGAACTGTAGCGGAGGACGGATATGGGGACAATTAAGTCTCAGGTCATTTAGGGAAAGTGAATATAAAGATCAAAAAAGCCGGATACCGGTGATTTACCGGTGATTCGGCTTTTTGTATGCGCGACATGGGCGCGCTCTGGCGGGTACAGTTCCTAAGAATGCTGCAAGCGTCATTCTTATTTTACGAGAGACTTAAGTGTACGGGGCTGCGTCACGGATTTACATATTTCTGCATGATTTCAGAGAGCTTCTCAGTCTCTTCCTCGGAGAGGTTTTCTGTTGCATAGTCAAGGAGGGCTGAGGTGTCGCCTTCAGATATGTAAGACTGCACATCTGAGATGGCATCCAGACTCACATTGTTTGCAATGATCTCAGTTACGGTGTCCTTATCCTCCTCGCTCATTGACTCAGCGATCTCTTTTACCTTGCCGTCGGACTTCTCGATGTAGGTATCAATTGCCTCGCTGACGATTGCCTTGGTTATGGGATTGGCCTTGGAGGAATTGGAATTACCGCTCTCTGAGCTTGCGCTCTGTGCTGCGCTCTCTGTAATTTCAGCGCTGTCTGGGGCAGAGACGTCGTCTGTTTTGCTCTTCTGCACCAGGAGGAAGACTGCTCCGAGGGCGAGTATTACAATGAGGGTTATAGCGAATGTCTTTAATACTTTCATGCTGTTGTTCCTTTTTTTATGTTGAATTTATTATGGACTCATACAATAATAATACCGCAGTTGGTATAAGTCAAAGAGTTGTAGACGGCAGAGAGAGCTGTAGGCAGCAGAGAGATATCCTGTAAGTTGCGCTGTTACTGTTGAAAAGTGAAAAAGTTCGATTCCAACAGTAAAGAGGCAGACAATATTACTGTTGGAAAGCGAAAATACAGATTCTAACAGTAAAGAGGTAGACAATCTTACTGTTGGAAAGTGAAAAATGCAGATTCCAACAGTAAAGAGGTAGATGCTCCTACTGTTGGAAAGCGAAAAATGCAGATTCCAACAGTAAAGAAGTAGACAATCTTACTGTTGGAAAGTGAGAAATGGAGATTTCAACAGTAATGAGGCAGATGCTCCTACTGTTGGAAAGCGAAAAATGCAGATTCCAACAGTAAAGAAGTAGATGCTCCTACTGTTGAAAAGTGGGATGGAGTAGATTCCAACAGTAATGAGGCAAAGGATTCTACTGTTGGAAAGTGGAGAAGTGAGCAACAAAGTGAATAACAAAGATAACAACAAAATGAACAACAGAATTGCGATAGTTGAGGTGAAAGGAATAAAAAGTCGTGTAAGAGCCGCTGTGCTGACGCTTTGCCTGATTCTGACAGTGGGCGGGATTACTGCCTGCGGGAGGGGCATTTCGGCAGAAAACGAGCAATTGCAGGCAGAATCTCAGGTCGCACCCAGTGATGGGGGGAAAACTGGAAAAGCTTTAACTACGGCACAGCCAGACTCAGATAGTACGGGCTCACCTGATATACCAGCAGGAACTGGCGAAGCTGATGCTGCTGACACCATCGCTTCCACGACTTCAGGCACCACAGCCACCGCGGGCACTACAGCCACTGCAGGAGCCGGCGCAGCTAATGGTGCTGACACCACGACTTCAGGCACCACAGCCGCCGCGTCCACCGCAGGTGCCGCATCCACCGCAGGCGCAGCGTCCACCGCATCCACCGCAGACACCACCCTCACCATAACCGGCATAAAGGGCGGCGCGGCAGATGCTTTTGTCCTCATATCGGACAACCATGTGGCAGTTATAGACACGGGACTTGAGAAAAAGGCTGACAAGCTGGTTTCTTTTTTGAAGGAGCAGGGAGTTAAGAGGATTGACGAGCTCATCATAACTCACTATGACAAGGATCATGTCGGCGGTGCTGATCATATCCTGGAAAACTTTGAAGTCGGGACAGTATATACCACCTATCAGTCCAAGGAGTCTGATGATATTACGTCGTACATGGAAGCTCTAAGAAATGCAGGGCTGTCTGAGACTGTCGTTAATCAGAAGACAACATATGTTGCCGACGGGGTGGAGTTTACAATCTATCCGCCGAAATCCAGGCAGTATGCAGACAGCACCAGCAACAACTCATCCCTCGTCATCATGGTGAAGGTGGGCGAGAATTCCATGCTCTTTGCAGGGGACGCCGAGGAGGAGCGAATAGAAGAGCTCTTAAAGACAGAAGGTCTTGACTGCACAGTCCTGAAAGTCCCTCACCATGGAAGGTACAAGGTCAATTTCCAAAAGTTTATCGACTACGTCTCACCGGAATACGCCATAATCACCTCCAGTAAGTCAGAGCCCGAGGATGAGACGGTTCTGGACATACTTGAGAAAGAGGGGGCTGAGACATACCTCACAAGGGAAGGCAACGTGACGATCACCATGACAGCAGAAGAGGTTGCTGTTAGTCAATGAAGAATTTATTCTTGAACTTCGTTGCAGAAATCCGCATGTACTGCGGATTTCGTGAGAACATGATACAAAAAGCAAATAGGCCCGCGACGAAGTCGCTCTAGGATGGCCTATTTGCAGACATCTTGAATATCTTATTCAAGATGTAACCGCACACCGAAGTCCTCTGTGTAACCACTTCCAATTTAGACCCAAAAATAGTACAATCTAAATGTTATGGACCTTTTTGAATATATGCGTGAAAACAATCGGGATAAAGAATCTCCGCTTGCCGCCAGGATGCGCCCCAGGACCCTAGATGAAGTTGTGGGTCAGCAGCACATAATTGCCCGGGACAAGCTTCTTTATCGCGCAATTCAGGCTGATAAGTTAAGTTCGATCATCCTTTACGGGCCGCCGGGAACGGGCAAGACCACTCTCGCCAAGGTTATCGCAGGGACTACAAAGGCTGAGTTCATGCAGATAAACGCGACCGTGGCGGGCAAGAAGGACATGGAGGAGGTTGTTGCAAAGGCTCTGGACAACCTCGGAATGTACGGGAAAAAGACTATTCTTTTCATAGATGAGATACACAGGTTCAACAAGGGGCAGCAGGACTACCTTCTCCCGTTTGTGGAGGACGGAACGGTTATCCTCATTGGAGCGACCACTGAGAACCCGTATTTTGAAGTGAACGGGGCGCTGATCTCAAGGTCGATCATATTTGAATTGAAGCCCCTAAGTACAGATGATATAAAGATGCTCCTTAACAGGGCAGTGACAGATACTGAGCGCGGAATGGGCGCCTACAGGGCTGTCCTTGAGCCTGACGCTGAGGAGTTCCTGGCAGATATCGCAGACGGGGATGCCCGCCACGCATTAAACGCCATAGAGCTGGGAATCATGACCACAGAGCGCAGCGGCGACGGGCTCATACATATTACGAGGCAGGTCGCAGAGGAGTGTATACAGAAGAAGGTCGCAAGGTACGACAAGGACGGCGACAATCACTATGATACCATCTCTGCTTTTATCAAGAGTATGAGAGGGTCAGATCCGGACGCAGCTGTATACTATCTTGCGAGGATGTTAAATGCCGGGGAGGATCCCAAGTTCATAGTGCGCAGGATGATGGTCTGCGCCTCAGAGGACGTCGGAAACGCCGATCCTCAGGCGCTTCAGGTGGCTGTTGCGGCATCGCTTGCGGTGGAGAGGCTTGGAATGCCTGAAGCTCGCATAACGCTTGCACAGGCGGTCACATACATAGCAACCGCGCCTAAGAGTAACGCGGCATATCTTGCCGTCGAGGAGGCATCGGAGGTTGTGAGAGAGACAGGAAACCTTCCAATCCCGCCTCACCTGCAGGATGCACATTACAAGTCGGCCGCTAAACTCGGGCACGGAATCGGCTACAAATATGCTCACGACTATCCCGATCACTATGTCACACAGCAGTACCTGCCCTATGAGCTGAGCGGCAGGGAGTTTTACTCTCCCACAGGTAACGGCTATGAAGTAAAAATCAGGGAACACATGAAAAAGCTTAAGGAAAGAGACTTAAAAGACAGAGGTAACGATGAACAATAAGCGCAGGATGCGGACCGGCAAAAAAGCCATGCACAACAGAAAAGTGGTGATGCTTTCGGGCGTAGCAGCAGTGTCTGCGATAGCACTTGTTATTGGTATGCTGATATACCTCTTTATCAGCGGAAAAAAGGTTGATGAGATCGCTTCAAACAACATGGAGCAGAGCGCAGAAAAAGCTTCTGGTGAGTCAGGGACATCGACAGGCGATGACACCATATTTGAGGCAGCGCTGCAGGAGGAAGAGACAAAGAATGCTGCGTACATCAGCGCAGATACAATAGACAGTATCGTCGCAGCAGGTAAGGGCGTGTCCGAGGCGCTCTCAAAGAGACCTGAAACGGTCGAGATGACTGCTGAGAACACGGCTGAGTTTGCAAATATCGTCTGCAGCATAGAAGGCAGCAGCAAGGTAAAGATAACGGTTGAGTCCGATGGAATACCAAAGAGCGATGACAAGTACTACTACCTCTTTGAGCAGGCGACCTACGATGAGGAAATCTCAGATGAGAGCGAACCGGTTGCCAGGGTCTACAAGGACGACGACACTTCCTTTACGCTTGACCTCAATAAGGGAACGGTTGATACAAGGCTCTTTTCCAAATTCAGGGTGGCGGTAAAAAAAGACGACAGTTATGTATCGATAAGCCATCCCAAGTACATAACCAACCCCGGGGCGTGTGCAGGCTACAGCTATGCGGGCATGAGCCACAAGTCGATTAAGGGTATCCTGCCGGATCCTCTTCGCATCAGCGAGCTCTCTGACCTCGGCTGCGAGTACGCAACCTACAATATTCCGCTGAATCATATTCTGGTGACGAGCGGCGGCATCAGCTACACATACGGCGGCGTTACCTACCACTTTAACTCGCAGATAATCGGAGATTACGACAATTTGTTCAGGCGTCTGAACAACATGGGCATAGATGTTGCTGCCATAATACTCAACAACGCCAGCATCTCTGCCTATCCTGAGATCACGCACCCGAGCGCGAGGAGTGGCTCAACAGCCCCCTATTATATGTTCAATGCCGCCAATGACAGCGGAGTCAAGGCTCTGGCTGCCATCGGAAGCTTTCTGGCGGGGCGCTATTCAGGCTCAGGCCACGGCAATGTCAGCATGTGGATCATTGCCAACGAGGTCAATGCCAGAAGAGAGTACAACTACATGACATACACGGATGTAAACACCTACACCGCGGCTTTCACCAGGGCTTTCAGGGTGTTCTACAACGCCATCAAGAGCCAGAATTCGGCTGCACAGGTTTATATCCCGATAGACCAGAGATGGACCTACAACACCGAGAAGACGGGCGACTATGACGCAAAAGACGTACTGGATATTTTTGCCGCGTCTCTTTCCGAGTACGGAAACATAGACTGGGGTCTTGCTGCCCATCCATACTCCTTCCCGAATGGCAATACCGCCTTCTGGAAGTCCTCTAAGTACGTAAACCACACGTCTACGACGCCCTGCATAACCATGGACAATATCGAGGTTCTGACGGATTACATGAAGCGCGACGAGATGCTGGATACATCGGGAAATGTGAGGAGCATCATCCTGAGCGAAATCGGGTATTCTTCGACATCAGGCCAGGCCCTGCAGGCAGCGGCATTTGCCTATGCCTACACGATAATGGAGAAAAACGGCTACATCGATGCCCTTATGCTCTCAAGGCATACCGACGCAGCTGATGAGATAGCGGCGCTGGGGCTTGCTCTCGGGCTTCAGACCACGGGTGGCGGCCACAAGCAGATCTACAATGTTTTTAAATATATAGACACCGACAAGAGGGAGGAGTATGTATCCTTTGCCTACGACATCGTCGGGAAGACTTTTTGAGACCGGAACAATCACGAAGTAATCGTGCCATTACATATTGTAAGAGGAGGAACAGGTATGACTAATGCAGAAAAAGCACTTCAGCTTCACGAAAAATGGAACGGAAAACTTGAGATAACTTCCAAGGCCCCGGTTAAGTCAAGGGAGGATCTGGCGCTCGCCTACACGCCGGGTGTTGCCGAACCGTGCAAGCTGATAGCAGAGGATAAAGAGCTGGCGTACAAATATACCATAAAGTCGAATACAATAGCAGTTGTTTCCGATGGAAGCGCAGTACTGGGACTTGGAAATATCGGTCCATACGCGGCGATGCCCGTCATGGAGGGCAAGGCAGTCCTCTTCAAGGAGTTTGGCGGCGTAAACGCTGTTCCCATCTGTCTTGACACACAGGACACCGAGGAGATCATAAAGGCCGTGAAGTACCTCGCACCGGGCTTTGGAGGCATCAACCTCGAGGATATCTCGGCTCCCAGGTGCTTTGAGATCGAGGAGAGACTTAAAGAGATGCTTGACATCCCTGTATTTCACGATGACCAGCACGGAACAGCGATAGTGGTTCTCGCGGGCATTATAAATGCCCTCAAGGTGGTAAAAAAGGACAAGGAGACCTGCAAGGTTGTTGTAAACGGCGCAGGGAGTGCCGGAATTGCCATTACAAGGCTGCTCCTCACCTACGGTTTTAAGAATGTCACAATGTGCGACAAGGTCGGTATCCTGAACAAGAACACTGAGAATCTCAACTGGATGCAGAAAAAAATGATGGATGTCACAAATCCGGATAACCTTTCAGGGTCACTTTCTGACGCTCTTGACAAAGCTGACATCTTTGTCGGTGTATCCGCACCAGGTATCGTTACAAAAGAGATGGCGCAGAAGATGAACACAGACGCCATCATGTTTGCAATGGCAAATCCCGTGCCTGAAATAATGCCTGATCTAGCCAAAGAAGCAGGAGTCAGAGTGATCGGCACCGGAAGAAGCGACTTCCCCAACCAGGTAAATAACGTCCTGGTGTTCCCAGGAATATTCAGGGGCGCCCTTGAAGCCAGAGCGAGACAGATAACTGACGACATGAAGCTCGCGGCAGCGACTGCCATCGCCGGACTTGTTCCCGAGAGCGAGCTTACAGATGTGAATATCCTTCCCGCGGCCTTTGACCCGAGAGTGGCAGATGTGGTGAGCGCCGCTGTAAAAGCACATGTTATTGATTAAACGGAGCATTAAAATTGAGTTCGCAATATCTTACTTTATACAAGATGATAGTCCTGTACATGCTAAGGCGCTGCGATGTTCCTCTATCCAAGTCACAGATATACGATTTCATTCTTGAAAAAGAGTACACCACCTTTCTGACGCTTCAGGAGGTGTTCAGTGAACTTGCAACATCGGACCTTCTGACGGAGAAGGTGGTGGCAAACAGAACCTATCTGGAGATTACCAAAGAGGGTGAACAGACTCTGGAATTCTTCGGCAACAGGATCAACCCTTCCATAAGGGAGGAGATAGATGAGTATCTGAAGGAAAACCGCGTGAAGCTTAAGAATGAGGCAGCTATCATGGGGGATTACCGGAAGGTCGGAGAGAACGAGTACAAGGTGATCCTCTCTGCAAATGAGAACGGTCAGAAGCTCATGGAAATAGAGATAATGGTGCCAACTGAGGAGATGGCCCAGAATATGGTCAGCAACTGGCATGACAAAAACCAGGAGATGTACGGTTACATCTTTTCAAAGCTAATGACTGAGAAGGAAACGGACCAGGGAGAAGGATCCTGACAGGAACATGATTGAATACATGATACCAGTGCAATAAAGTCATTTCACCACTTTCATGCAAGCATGAGTGGTGAATGACTTTTTGCACTGGTATCATACATACAAATCCCCCGACCATTCAATATGGTCGGGGGATTTTGAATGTGTAAAGCTGCTGACGAGAATCGAACTCGTGACCTCCGCACTACCAATGCGACGCACTACCGACTGTGCTACAACAGCTTGTGTGTCAATGACAAGCACAAAAATTATTATAGCAACAATTAGCAGAAATGTCAAATTTTAATCGGAAGACACCAAAATACCGATGCCGGTCTGCAGCTTTTTATTCCACGGTAACGCTCTTGGCGAGGTTCCTGGGTTTGTCAACATCAAGACCCTTGGCAACACTCGTGTAGTAGCCGAGCAGCTGCAGAGGTATGATCGCCAGGCTCCCGACGAAGTGCTCATCTACCTTGGGAATGTAGACAGTGAAGTCAACCTGGTCCTCAACGCTGTACCTGCCATAGGTTGTAAGACCCATGAGGTAGGCGCCGCGGCTCTTGCACTCAGCCATGTTGGAGATTGTCTTCTCGAGCAGGGATGGCTGCGTGAGAACGCCGATAACAAGAGTTCCGTCCTCGATAAGTGAGATGGTGCCGTGCTTTAACTCACCTGCTGCATAAGCCTCCGAGTGGATGTAGCTGATCTCTTTCATCTTCAGGCTCCCCTCGAGGGAAATGGCATAGTCAATACCTCTTCCGATGAAGAAGATGTCGTGGGCGTTGGCGTACTTGGCTGAGAACCACTGTATGCGCTCCTTCTCATCGAGGATCTTCTGCATCTTGTCGGGAATCGACTTTATCTCTTTGATGTAGTACTGCAATTTGTCGGCATCTTCAAGACAGCCTCTTACCTCTGCGAGCTTAAGTGTGAGGAGATATCCGCAGATCAGCTGACAGCTGTAGGCCTTGGTCGTTGCAACCGAAATCTCCGGGCCTGCGAGGGTGTACATGACGTGGTCTGCCTCTCTTGCTATGGAGGAGCCGACCACATTGACCATGGCAAGCGTGTTGAGACCACATTCCTTTGCAAGTCGTAAGGCTGCGAGTGAATCAGCGGTCTCTCCGGACTGTGATATTACAATAGCAAGTGCATTTTTATCGCGTGGCATCTTTCTGTATCTGAACTCGGATGCCAGTTCAACTCTGACAGGAATGTCAGTGAGGTCCTCTATGATGTACTGAAGCTCCATTCCGACATGCCAGGCAGATCCGCAGGCTATTATGTAGATCTGGGAGATTTCTTTGGCTTCTTCGTCGGTTATTCCGACATCGGTAAGGTCAATCGTATCACCCGATACGTATTTTCCGATGGTGTCCGCTATAGCTCTGGGCTGCTCGTGGATCTCCTTCATCATGAAGTGCTCAAAGCCGCCCTTTTCAGCAGCCTCTGCAGAGAAGGTGACAGTTGTGACATCTTTCTCAACTTCGTCGCCGTCAAGGTTAAAGAAGGTGACTTCACCGGCGCGGATCCTTGCCATCTCCATGTTGTCGATGTAGTAGACATCCCTTGTGTACTTGAGGATGGCAGGTACATCGGAAGCTATGAAGGACTCGTCCTCCTTGACACCTATGATCATGGGTGACTGCTGTCTTGCGACATAGATTTCACCCGGATAATCCCTGAACATGACCTCAAGGGCGTAGGAGCCGCGTACACGCACAAGGGTCTTGGCTATGGCATCGATTGGTCCAACCTTGTACTTCTTGTAGTAGTAATCGACAAGCTTTATCAGGACCTCTGTGTCTGTGTCCGAATAGAACTTGTAGTTGTGTCTGATGAGCTTCTCTTTGAGCTCCTGGAAATTCTCGATGATACCGTTGTGAACGCCGACAACCTCAGACTCGACCTCTCCTGAAGCAGATCCTGAGCAGTTGCCGCTGACATGAGGATGGGCGTTGATGAGGCTGGGAGCGCCATGGGTTGCCCACCTTGTATGGCCGATACCGCAGTTACCCGTGAGGGCATTTCCGCCGTTGGTCTTGTTTGAGAGATTCTCAAGCTTACCCACAGCCTTGACAACTACTGCCTGCTCCTCGTTATTTCTTACGGCGATGCCGGCAGAGTCATAACCTCTGTACTCGAGCTTTGAAAGACCATCCAGCAGTATCGGGCCAGCCTGTCTGTGACCGATATATCCAACTATTCCGCACATATTTTTTCTCCAAATCTGATTATTCCAGATGTCCTTTTTCGCGAATGACATCAATTACCTGATCAACATATTTCTCGCATATCTCGTCGCTCTCTGCCTCTACCATGACACGGATAACGGGCTCTGTTCCTGACTCTCTTACGAGAATGCGGCCCTTGTCACCGAGAGATTTGGCAACTTCCCCGACTGCCTTCTGTACATCGGGATCGTTCTGGGCGTCGGGCTTTGACTTAACGCGGACATTCTTGAGTACCTGCGGGTAGAATACGACAGGAGCTGCGAGCTCTGAAAGAGGCTTCTCCCTGGCCAGCATAACCTCCATTATCTTGAGGGAAGTGAGGATCCCGTCGCCTGTTGTCGCGTACTTGGTGAATATGATGTGGCCTGACTGCTCGCCGCCTACGCGGTGTCCGTAGGTAACCATGTTCTCGTACACGTACTTGTCACCGACCTTGGTCTTCTCATACTCGATGCCGACCTTGTCGAGTGCCTTGTACAGGCCGAAGTTACTCATGACTGTCGTAACGACCTTGTTGTTGGCAAGAGCGCCTCTCTCCTTTAAGTAGAGTCCGTATATATAGATGATGTGGTCTCCGGTTATGACGTTGCCCTTCTCGTCAACAGCAAGGCATCTGTCAGCATCACCGTCAAAGGCAAATCCGACATCCAGCCCCTTGTCGACAACAAATTTCTGAAGATGCTCGATATGGGTGGAGCCGCAGTCTGTGTTGATGTTAAGACCATCGGGATTGTCATTGATAACAAATGTTTTTGCACCGAGTGCGTCGAATACGGCCTTGGCAACCTGCCAGGAGGCGCCGTTTGCGCAGTCGAGAGCAACCTTCTTGTCCTTGAAGCTGTACTTGGAGTTGGAGATGAGATAGCCCACATAGCGGTTTCTTCCGGCTACGTAGTCGACGGTCCTTCCGATCTCAGCTCTCTCAGCGACAGGAATGTCAATCTTGCCGTCGATGTAATCCTCGACCCTGAGGATAGTCTCCTCATCCATCTTCTCGCCGTTGCCGTTAAAAAGCTTGATACCGTTGTCGTAAAACGGATTGTGGGACGCGGAGATCATGATACCACAGTCAAAATCGTCAACCCTTGTTATATATGCAACTGAAGGAGTGGTGGTGACATGCATGATATAAGCGTCAGCTCCGCTAGCCATAAGTCCGGTACAGAGGGCGTACTCGAACATGTAGCTGCTCCTTCTTGTGTCTTTTCCGATGACGACCTTGGCTTTTTTGCCGTGGTTTGCACCGTAGTACCAGCCCAGATACCTTCCTATCTGTACCGCGTGCTCAAAGGTCAGGTTCTTGTTGGCTTCGCCCCTGAAGCCGTCTGTTCCGAAATACTTGCCCATTTATCTCTCCTCCTTGTGAATGATCTCTCCGCTGTTCTTGTAGATTGAGTTCTCAGGAACAACGCCCCTTACGCAGGAAGTCGGATAGACATTGGAGTTGCGCCCTATGACTGTTCCGGGGTTACAAACCGAGTTGCAGCCGACCTCGACGTAATCTCCGAGCATGGCGCCGAACTTCTTCATTCCGGTCTCAATGTTCTCAGTGCCGTTGTGGACAACTACGAGCTTCTTGTCGCTCTTTACATTGGATGTGATGGAGCCGGCTCCCATGTGTGAGCAGTAGCCGAGGATACTGTCGCCGACATAGTTGTAATGCGGGGTCTGGACATGGTCAAAGAGAATGACGTTTTTGAGCTCAACGCTGTTCCCGACTACGCAGTCTGCGCCGACAAGAGCCGATCCTCTGATAAAAGCTCCGTGCCTTACTTCGGTATTGGGGCCGATGATGCAGGGGCTTCCAAGGTATGCGCTCTCAAAAACCGTCGCGCTCTTGTGAACCCATACGTTTTCTTTTACTTCGGTGTAGTCGTCACCGAGCTTCGGCCCGAGGGAGAGGATCAGGTCCTTGATGCCCTTTAAGGCCTCCCAGGGGTAAGTGAACTGCCTGAGGTAATCAGCGGCAATCGTGTGGTCAAGATCGTAAAGATCAGCAATAGTGTACATATCACAACCTCTCATTCTTTTCTATATCAAGGAAATATTTGTATGTGTCTACAGTGAGTTCGCCGCAGGCTCTTTCGTCGCAGGCGATGATGGCTCCGTTGTGCATCTGTAGCGCACTGCAGGTCCACTTGGAGGAGACAGGACCCTCAACTGTTGCGGCAAGGGCTCTTGCCTTGTTGTGGCCGTTTATGAGTATGAGGACTTCTTTGGAGTCTGTGACGGTTCCGACACCTACAGACAGAGCCTGTGCAGGAACTGCCCCGGGGTCATTTCCAAAGAATCTTGAGTTTACGATCCTGGTATCTGTTGTGAGGTCCCTGACACCTGTGCGCGATGAAAGGCTTGTGAACGGCTCGTTGAAAGCGATATGTCCGTCAACTCCGATACCGCCCATGAAAAGATCTATCCCGCCGTAGGAGGCGATCTTCTTTTCGTACTCGGCGCACTCTTTTTCGGGGTCATCCGTCATACCGTTCAGGATATTGATGTTCTCCGGCTTCATGTCAACGAGGTGGTCAAAGAAGTTGTCGTGCATAAAGTACCAGTAGGACTGGTCATGCTCGCGCGGAAGCCCCAGATACTCGTCCATATTAAAGGTGACAACATTTGAAAAGGAAAGTTCTCCTTCCCTGTTCATCCTGACAAGCTCCCTGTAGACGCCGATTGGGCTTGAGCCTGTGGGAAGTCCCAAAACGAAGGGACGGTCCTTTTTAGAACTGTTATTATGCTCTGTGATGCGCTTTTTGATGTAAGAAGCCGCCCAGAGACACATTTTGTCGTAATTATCCTGAATCACTACTCTCATAAGTCTGTTCCTTTCAAAGAATTTTTACATATCCAGATAATTATAAATAATCCACACTTTCTAGTCAATTAAGGCAAAAAGTTAGGAACTGTAGCAGAATTAACTGAACATTTTACGCAGAATGATTTTTCAAAGGCAAGGAAGAAAACGCAGACAATGCGGGCATTGTTAAGGCTCTTGACGCAGCATTTGGAAAATCAGGCAAGTAAAATGTTCAAGATATTTCGCTACAGTTCCTTACAATTCAGCTGTAACTGATAAAACAGGGCTATAGACAGCTATAACAAATCCGGTCTTGAAAAAAAGCCTCAATCGGGTATTATAGAATATCAACAGGCGAAAATGTTTTGGAGCAGGAGAGTATGGATGATAGCTACGGCGGGGGATAATAAAATGAATTCACTCAGAGAGACAAATACCGTAAAGTGGATAGCGATAACAGGTCTTTTCATGGCCTTTAACATCATTATGTCCAGCATCGGGATACCGGTGCCGGGGGGGCATCTGTATCTGTGCGACGTGATAATATGCACGGCAGCGCTTCTCTTAGACCCGGTAGCAGCCTTTGTTGTAGGCGGAGTTGGCTCCTTTCTTGGGGACATGCTCTTTTACCCGGCGCCCATGTTTGTGTCACTTGTAACTCACGGGCTTCAGGCGGTTGTCATATCTTTAATCGCCGGAAAATCGGCGTCTCTGGGTAGAAAAAAGCATTTTGTCGCTTCTGTCCTTGCAACTTTAGTGGGAGCAGTTATAATGGTTGTTGGGTATACTTTGGGCAAGACCTTTGTATACAGCACCTTCGAATATGCCATGATAAAGCTTCCCTATGAGATAGCACAGGCGCTTCTGGGAGTTTTCGGATCCCTCTTTCTTTACTTCAAAGCAGGGCTTGGCAGAATATTCCGAAGGATGGAATATGATAAGTAAAAACGGAAGTGAAGATAATGGATTTTACAGAGATTACAGAGCAGTCGAAGAGAGCAGTCACAGAGATCCTTGCGGGCGCAAGGCTGAAAAGAGGCGATATCTTTGTGATAGGCTGCTCATCGAGCGAGATTCTGGGAGACCAGATAGGCACCGCAACCAACATGGACTCGGCAAATGCAGTGTTTGACGGCATCATACCGGTGCTGGCCGAAAACGGCATATTCGCTGCGGCCCAGTGCTGCGAGCACCTGAACAGGGCTCTTGTGGTCGAGCGCGAGTGCTATGAAAAATACGGCTTTGAGCAGGTGAACGCGATTCCCCAGCCCAATCACGCAGGCGGCGCTTTCGGGACTATATGTTATCAGAGGTTCAAGGACCCGGTACTTGTTGAGTCCGTCTGCCAGAAGGCAAACGCAGGGATTGACATTGGCGGCACCATGATAGGGATGCACATGCACGCTGTTGTGGTTCCAATGAGGATATCGCTCAGAAAGATCGGCGAAGCCCCCATCATCTGTGCGCGCCACCGCCCCAAGTATGTCGGAGGGCAGAGGGCCATCTACGACGAGAATCTGATGTGACAGTTATATACTTGCTGTCGGGAATACATTCCGCTAAGGAACTGTAGCAGAATGACTAAGTTAATTCGCTACAGTTCCTAACTGTATAACGATTGATATTTGAAAATAAAAACAGAGACAGACGTCTGGTTGAACAGGTGTCTGCCTCTGTTGTTTTTGGTAACAAGAAACCACTTTGCAGTTCCTTAGTGGTGAAAGAGGCGAAGCCCTGTGAAGGCCATCACCATGTTGTGGCTGTTGGCTGCCTCAATCACGTTGTCATCGCGAACCGAGCCGCCGGGCTGTGCGACGTACTTTACGCCGCTTCTGTAAGCTCTCTCGATGTTGTCGCCAAACGGGAAGAAGGCGTCAGAGCCGAGGGCGACATCGGTGTTCTTTTTGAGCCACTCTTTCTTTTCCTCGGTGGTAAATACAGGGGGTTTTTCTTTGAATATGTTCTGCCACTTTCCGTCTTCGAGCACATCCATGTAATCCTCTCCGATGTAGAGATCGATGGCATTGTCCCTGTCGGGGCGCCTTACGGTGTCGAGGAAGGGAAGGTTTAATACCTGCGGAGCCTGGCGGAGGAACCAGTTGTCGGCCTTCGACCCTGCAAGGCGTGTGCAGTGGATCCTGGACTGCTGGCCTGCGCCGATACCGATCGCCTGGCCGCCTTTTACATAGCACACGGAATTGGACTGAGTGTACTTAAGCGTGATGAGGGCAATTTTCAGGTCGATGAGAGCGGAAGAAGGGAGCTCTTTATTATCCGTAACGATGTTCTTAAACATGTCGTCATTTATCTCGATGAAGTTGTGTCCCTGCTCAAAGGTCACTCCAAAGACCTGCTTCTTTTCAATCTCACAAGGAACATAGTCGGGATCGATCTTTATGACAGCGTAGTTTCCGCTCTTTTTGGCCTTCAGGATTTCGAGAGCCTTGTCAGTGTAGCCGGGAGCAATTATTCCGTCAGAGACCTCTCTTTTTACGAGCTTTGCGGTATCTTCGTCGCAGGCATCGGAAAGTGATATGAAATCACCAAAGGATGACATTCTGTCTGCACCTCTTGCCCTTGCGTAGGCGTTTGCAAGGGGAGAGAGCTCGCCCAGGTCCTCAACCCGGTAGATTTTCTTCTCAATATCTGAAAGAGGTGTTCCGACAGCAGCACCAGCAGGAGATACGTGCTTGAAAGAGGTCGCTGCGGGAAGTCCTGTTGCCTTTTTAAGCTCCGACACCAGCTGCCATCCGTTTAGTGCATCGAGAAGATTTATGTAGCCGGGTCTTCCGTTTAAGACCTCAATCGGCAGGTCTTTTCCATCCTCCATGTAAACTCTTGAGGGCTTCTGGTTGGGGTTGCATCCGTATTTCAGTTGTATTTCGTTCATAGACTGTCTCCTTTATTTATATGCTGTATATGCATTGTTGATGAATGGCCTTTTGCACCGGTATCATGCGTTCTTGTTGATTATGCGGCTCTCTGTTTTGCCTGTTTTGATATCGATGAATCTTGTGAAAAGAGATACCTTATTATCCGCGTTCAGGGCATCCCACACGCTTTTGGTAAAGGTATCGATATCACCTGAAATATTAACTAAAGTGGGTTCGCCCTCAAAGCTCGGGAGCGGATTTCCGTCGCCCATATAGGTGTGGATAAAGTACCCTTCTCCGGCCTTGGGATTGTCATAGGTAAAGGTAAATCTCTGACATGAAGACGGATCGCCGTGATTGCTCTTAAGTATGGAGAGGGCGAAATCGTAATTGCCGTCATTCACATTCATGATCCCGGATATCCTGGGTGTGTAGTTGGGGGCATCGGGCTCAAACTCTCTGGTGCGCAGCGACTCCTCAAATGTCCTGCCCTCTTTCATGAGGTCAAAGATCGTGTCCGTCTGGTCTCCGTTGGTAACAATAGTTGCGTTTCCAAGAACGCGGACGGGTGCGTAGATGATAAGGCTCGGATCCTCCATCTTGGACGGATCGTGAGCCTGGGTCCTGATTCCTTCGCCATCCTCTACAAACACACGGTTTCTGGAATTCTCACTCCTTCCCATGATGAAATAGGCGCAGACAGCGTACTGACCGTCCTTGCTCCTTCCGATGACAATGCCCCTTCCCGGGTAAGTTGTACTTGAAATTTCCTTCTGCAGATCTACCATGATTCCTCCTTTTTCTGTGCGCTGGCATTGCTCGTGCAGGCACGATATGATCATATCTGTGCAGCCTTAGCTTCACACGCAAAAAACCGCCTGAACAGCCACTGTAAAAAGCGGTTGCCCAGGCGGTCGACATTCATTATTCTGATCCATGCTCCCCTGTGGTCACCCACTTAGGCACTGTAAACAAATAACTTCCTAATCTGCTTGTCTGAATTTCCATTTGACTGCGTTGTCGTCAGTCGCCGTAGCCCGCTACGACTCCTTCCTCCGCCTTGCACATGAAAATTTTTGTCTGCGCATCTTTATGAAGTTATTTATTTACAGTGCCTTATCCGCCAGTTGCATGGACACATATAAATTACACTTTTCCCTCATTTTTTTCAATAGGCAAATTCACTAATGTTTACATGAAGTATATTTTTAGCGCACTGTGAGCAAATATCATGTTACCATACGGATGCAGGCCAATGACATGAACGTAGCTTTATTCCACAGTCAGCCGGGGCAGGGCAGGCATAAATTCTGATGCGAATCATGTCGACGAGGAGATGATTTACCGGATGAAAAAAAGAATGGTTCACGACTTTTCCGAATAACATGAGAGGAGTGAATCATTCTTTTTTGAATCCCGGTAAATCACGACACAGTCGAAGTGAGCAGCAGGATTTATGCCTGCCCTGCCCCGGCGTCCGTGGACAAATTAGTCTGCCTCGATCACCGACATGTAATATGAGTACAGGCTCCTGTAGGTGTCGGCGCTGTAGTGGAGACCGTCGCCGGATGAAAAACCTGTCTGTGTAAGGTATGTGTAGCCGTCCAAGTAGTGTACCCTTGGGTCGAGCTCGGTCTGAAGGCGCAAGTTGAAGGCCTCGATCTGTGAGTTGGTTACGCTGGTGCCGGACCCGACGGGGGTTACGGCGGCGTAATATACTTCCATCCCTGCGTTTGTCCAGGCCTCAATGTTGTTGTTGACGAGCGTTATGTACTTGCCTGCGTTTGCAAGGTCATTTACTCCGAAGTTTATGATCAATACCGTTCCTGTCCCGGCAAGCTGAGGGATCTGGGGAAGAGCGGTGTTTTTGAAATAGCTGTAGCCCTCACCGATCTCTGCAATATATGCCTTGTCGGTTGAGCCAACCGCCATCTTCATCTGTACGGTCCTCGAATCGCCGACGAAGAGATAGGGGATCCCCGGAAGCTCTGATACCATGTAATCTCCTTTTATAAATGCTCTTATATCGCCGTAGAGCACCTCGTACCAGCCGTTGTCGGTCACTCCCGTCACGGTTGTCTGACTCCCCCACGAGAGTTTGCCGACTCTGTCGTAGTCGGTTCCCGCACCTGAGCGCACATTGACGGTGGCTGAAGTGTACATGGAAACGGGAGTTTCGTACTCACTGACTGTGAAGACGGTTTTTTCAAGAATGGCTGTAGCTTCTTTGGCAGAGACGCTCACCGTGGAAGAAGAAAGAGCAGAAGATGCTGTAGTTTCATAATCATCAGTATCCTCCTCGTCAGACAAAACCGGTACCGGCTCGCTGCTTGACAGAGAAGAAGCGTACATCTCCTCATTCATCCGCTTTCTGTCTGCACTCATAGCCAGAAGCAGAAGAACGGATGAAAAAAGTGAAAAGCCGCACAGAAATATTAAGTTCTTTATATTAATTCTTTTTTTACGTTTCATCGTTGAAATTTTACATTAACCGTAACAATATGTCAAATAATCAGGGTTTTCGCCTTAGGATAATAGTTACTGCTTGTTACTATTCAGTCAGCAGCCTGCACTACGCTGATTTGTTAAGACTATCCAAATATACGAAATCATGATAATATTAATGTATATCGCTGGCGATGAGCATATAGGACGTATTATAGGTGCGTGTATGAGCGAAAATAATAAAGAAACCACTTTAAATCCGGGTTTTACCGATGAGCTGACGGGGCTTCTCAATCTGAACGGGATTCTCTATGAACTTCAGAATCATGAGCACTTTACAGCCAACAAGAAGGGCTCGGTCATAATCTTTCTCAATGTGATGAATTTCAAGGCATTTAACCAGAGATACGGTTTTGCCGGTGGAAATGTGTTTCTGCGCGCAATTGCTTCTGACATAAAGAGTATTTTCTCCGCTGAGCTGATGGCCAGAACGGGCGGAGATCAGTTTATCATTCTATCGGATTCCCTCACCAAAAAAGAGATACTCAGCAGGGTAAAAAAGGTGATGCGCGCCGCGCACAAGCACGAGCAGGGTCTCAATATGCGCATCAAGGCCGGCATTTACGTTGCAAACGGCGATGAGACAGACCCCGTTGTGATGCTGGATCGGGCGAAGATTGCCTGCGACGACATCAGCAAGGTGTATGACAAGGATATAAATATATACGACGAGGAGCTTGACAGGAAGAACAAGTTAAAGCAGTACGTCATAGACAATTTTGAGAAAGCTTTCAAAAAGAGATATTTCAAGGTTTACTACCAGAAGGAAGTGAGGGCTCTTACGGGCAAGATCTGTGGCTATGAAGCCCTGGCGAGGTGGGAGGACCCCGAGATGGGACTGATATCACCTGCTATATTTGTGGAGGTTCTGGAGAGCGTTCATCTGGTGCACAAGCTTGACACCTACATCATAGAGCTCGTGTGCGAGGATCTGCGCGGCGATATCGACAGCGGATTTGCAGTTGAGCCGATATCAGTCAACCTATCCCAGCTCGATTTTGAGCTGTGCGACATAAAGGCTGAGATCGACAGGTGCAGGGAGAAGTTCGGGATACCGACTGAGCTTTTGCATATCGAGGTCACGGAATCTGCGATTGCCTTTGGGTCGGATTTTCTGGGCGAGCAGATAAAGCGCTTCAGAGACGCGGGATACGAAGTCTGGATGGACGACTTCGGAGCGGGGTACAGCTCTTTTAACAACTTGAAGAACTATGATTTCGATGTTCTCAAGATCGATATGAACTTCCTGCGATCCTTTGACACCAATAAAAAATCAAGAGTTATCCTTGCAACCATAGTAAATATGGCCAAGGAGCTCGGTATCCACACCTTGGCAGAGGGGGTCGAGACAAAGGAGCAGTACGACTTCTTAAGGAAGATAGGGTGCGAGAAGCTTCAGGGGTATCTGTTTGGCAAGCCCAAGCCGCTCTCTGAATTTAAAAGAGAGATCGACTGCAGCTATGACACAAACGAAGACTTTGCTTTCAGCAGGTATTACGACCGAATAGGCGAGATCAATTTCCTGGGCAATACGCCGCTTCGCCCCAAGACGATGGAGGTCACAAACAATGTGCCCCTGTCCATTCTCGAATATGAGAATGACAATCTGTCCTTTTTGTATGCAAATTCCAAGTATATGGAGCTGCTGAGTACGCTCGGAGTATCAAGCCTTGATGAAGCTGACAGACGCAACCAAAAGGCTGAGCTGCCGGAAGTGAAGGAGCTCAAAACGCTGCTTGAGAGGGCCGAGAATGCCGAAGACAAGAGGGCTGAAATGGATCTTGTTTCCAACGGCAGCATTATAAACAGCAAGGTCAGGTTTATAGGCGAGACAAACGGCAGGAAGGCATATGCTATTGTTACCCGCAACATATCCATGAGAAACGACAAAAATGTGTCGGAGTCTCTCCACGTTGCGATGAACCATGTCATGAACCAGTACTTCAGGGTTGATCTCTACGATGAGGACGGGACAGTTGAGAACGTGTTCTTAAACGGCGACCAGCTCCCTGTGGCTGACAAGGAGAACAATGCCAAAAAGGCTGTCGAGACCTACTCAAATATGTACCTGTACCCGGAGGACAGGGAGAGATTCAGAAAGTTCTATGACATTTCGACTGTTCTGGACAGGTGCGAGGAAATGAATGTCGAATACATAGTCGACTATTATCACTCCGCAATCCCGGGAGACAGGGGCAGGATGCAGATGTATATGATACTGCCGTTTTTCTACAACGACAGATGGAAATTCATCTCCTGCTGCAGGTATGCCGATGAGATGAAGCTTGATGTCTGGAAATAAAAAGAAATGGAGTAAGATGCTCAGGTTTTGGTTTGGAGCTTCCGGTTCCGGCAAGAGCACGGGAGTGTATAAAGAGGTTATCAAAAAGAGTATAGAGGATCCGGGCACGAATTATCTTATCATCGTGCCCGACCAGTTCACAATGCAGACGCAGAAGGATGTCGTTTTGATGCATCCCAGGCGCACAATAATGAACATAGACGTATTGAGCTTTGGCAGGCTCTCCCACAGGGTTTTTGAGGAGACAGGCCATGGCTCTTTTACTGTGCTCGATGATGTGGGAAAGAGTCTGGTCCTGAGGCATGTCTCGGATATGCTGGGAGACAGACTCCCCGTCATAGGCTCCAGCATGCACAGGAGCGGCTATATAGACGAAGTTAAATCTACAATCTCAGAGTTTATGATGTACGGGATAAGCGATACTGACTTATCTGTCCTTGAAGAGAAGTGCGCCAAAAAGGGAGCTCTGAGCGCAAAGCTCAAGGACCTTAGGCTTTTGTACAGCGAGTTTTTGAAGTACATAGAGGGAAAATATATCACAACAGAGGAGACTCTTGATATTCTCTGCAGGGCTATACCCTCGTCAGAGCTCATAAGAGAAAGCGTCATTGTATTTGACGGCTTTACCGGCTTTACACCCATACAGTACAGGGTGATAAAAAAGCTCTTATCCTGCGCAAAAGAGGTGACCTTTACCCTCACGATAAGCCCCGGGGAGGACCCTTACGGAGATTTTAAGGAGCAGGAGCTCTTTATGCTGACCAAAAAGACCGTCAGGGACCTTGAGAGACTTGAGTTCGAGCTCCAAAGAGAGAAGGGCTCAGATATATCGGGCCTTGAGGCCTTCAGAAAGCTTAGGCAGAGCGAAAACAGGGACGTTTTTATCAGGGACGAAACTGTTATAAGGCACGTCGCAAACAGGCCCCTTGCATACCTGGAAAAGGCTCTTTTCCGCTATGACAGGGGAAAGTTTAAGGGGGAGAACGGAGCGGTCTGCATATATGAGGCGTCCACGCAGTCAGAGGAAATCAGGCAGACCATGATAAAGATATCAGGCCTTATCAGAGAGGGAGGGCTTGCATACAGGGATATTGCTCTTGTTTGCGGCTCACTTGAGGATTACAAGGACAAGATACAAAAGGCTGCGGAGAAGTTCGATATCCCGGTCTATATCGATGAGAACAGCAGCATTCTCTTAAATCCGTTTGTTGAGTACATCACAAGCGCACTTAGTATAGTCTCGAAGGGGTATCGGTACGAGGATGTGTTCCACTATTTAAGGAGCGGGCTGACACGGTTTGAGCCCTCGGACGTAGACCTTTTGGAAAACTATGTAAGAGCCCTTGGCATAAAGGGAAAAAACAGGTGGGAGGACAAGTTCCTAAAAAGGATGCCAAAGCGTTTTAAGCCGGGAAAGAGCACGAAAAAGTGGGGGGATTTAGAGCTTACAAACCTTCAGAAGATGGAGGATATGCGAAAGAGGATCGCAGAAAGCCTCTCCCCGTTATCAGGCGATAAAAAAACAGCCGGAGAAATAAGCTCATCCCTCATTAAGGTAATAGAAAACGAGGACTGCAAAAATAAGCTCCAGAGCTTTTCTGATATGTTCAGAGAGGCGGGAGACATCAAAAAAGCCAGGGAGTTTGAGCAGATCTACGACAAGGTGATGGCACTTCTATTACAGATAGATGCGCTCATTGGCGATGAAAAGCTGTCGGTGCAGGAATACATGGATGTGCTTGACGCCGGCTTTTCGGATATCACTGTTGGGACTATCCCGCAGGATGTCGACAGGATCATAGTCGGAGATATAGAGAGAACAAGGCTCAGGGAGGTGAAAGCTCTTTTCCTCGTCGGAGTAAATGACGGCAACATCCCCTCGTCGGTAGGCGGCGGAGGTATACTCTCGGATATAGACAGACAGTTCCTGTCGGACCTTGGAACGGACATCGAGCTTGCACCGACTCCGAGGCAGCAGATGTACATTCAGAGGCTCTATCTCTACATGAACCTCACAAAGCCTACAGATAAACTGTTTCTGTCATACGCAGAGCTCTCGGACGACGGAAAGAGCCTTCGCCCGGCGTATCTGATCCCGAAGGTGAGAGGGATGTTTGAGGAGCTCTCCATAGAGCGCCCTGAGGATGGTGAGCTTGAAAAGCAGCTTATCACGAAGAAGGAGAGCATGGAATATGTCTCCTCGATGATGAGAAGGTATGCAGAGGGTGTTCTGTCTGAGAGGGAGAGGTGCGAGCTGTTCACGGTTGTCAGGGCGCTATCTGATAAAGACAGCAGTGAGTTCCTTAAAAAGCTGATAGATGCAGCCTACGCCCACTATGAGTCATTGCCACTTGCAAGGTCTGTGGCAGCTGCCCTCTACGGAGCGGTACTTGAGAACAGCGTAAGCCGCCTTGAGCAGTTTGCAGCCTGCGCCTATGCCCATTTCCTGAAGTATGGCCTAAGGCTCTCAGAGAGGGAGGAATTCGAGTTTGAAGCTGCCGATCTCGGGAATGTATATCACGAGGTACTGGAGAAATATACCGGGCAAATAATATCTGACGGTATTGATTGGAAAAGCCTGTCCAAAGAGGACTCTGATAGAATATTAAATGAAGCTTTAACCGAGTGTGTGAACAGCTATGGCGATACCATCCTGCGCAGCAGCAAGAGAAATCAGTACATGGTGGAGAGGATAAGAAGGATCCTCACAAGGACGGTTGACACCCTTAAATACCAGATGACAAAGACGAGCTTTGCCCCGGCGTATGTTGAGATGAGTTTTGATAAGCTCGGAAGCCTTGATGAGCTCGACGTAACGCTCTCGTCAGAAGAAAAAAATGAAATCCTCGGGAGAATGAAGCTAAAGGGCAAGATTGACAGACTCGACCTTGCCTATGACGATGAAAACGTGTATGTGAAGGTCATGGATTTTAAGTCCGGGAGCCACAGGTTTGACATTGCATCCCTCTACTACGGACTGCAGCTGCAGCTCGTAGTGTATATGGATGTGGCATGCGCTTCCCGGAAGAAAGCTTTGGGTGAAAAGGACGTTGTCCCTGCAGCCATACTCTACTATCACGTCGAAGACCCTATGCTGGAGAAGGATGCGGAAACCGTAACGGATGATATCAACAGTGAGATAATATCAAAACTCAAAATGACCGGACTGGTTAATGATAATCCGGACATCATACACATGCTTGATGAGAGCCTTACAACCAGGTCTGACATCATTCCCGTGGAGTACAAAAAGGACGGGACTCTGACCGCCAGATCCCAGACCGCTACAAGTCAGGAATATGCAGCGATATCACGCTTTGCAGGCCGAAAGATAAGAGAATTCGGAAGAAGGATACTTGAGGGCGAGATAGGAGTAAATCCCTATGAGACCTCGACGAGAGATTCCTGCAGATACTGCGACTTCAGGTCGATATGCAGGTATGACGAGAAGATAAAGGGCTTCCGCAAGAGAAAGCTCGATATCTCTGCTGATGACGCAAAAGCGGCGATATTAGAGGAAGATAGCAGAAATTAATTTATGTTTAAATAACATGGAGAATTATGGAAGTTAAGTTCACTGAGGAACAGCAGTCAGTAATTGACGCCAGAAAATCAAATATACTCGTATCTGCTGCTGCGGGCTCGGGCAAGACCGCCGTTCTGGTGCGCAGGATAATCGGGCTCATAGAGGAAGGGTGTGATGTCGACCATCTCCTTGTTGTGACCTTCACCAAGGCGGCCGCGTCGCAGATGAAGGAGAAGATCACAGAGGCCATAATGAAGTCTCTGTCCGAGGACCCGGAGAATCTTCACATGCAGAGGCAGGAGACTCTGATACACAACGCGCAGATAACGACTATTGACTCATTCTGTCAATACGTGATCCGGAACAATTTCAACACGATAGGCTTAGATCCCTCCTTCAGGGTCGGCGACGAGGGAGAGTTAAAGCTCTTAAAAGAAGACGTGATGAAGGAGATGCTTGAGGATGAGTACGAGGCTGCAGATGAAGGAAGCGACTTCCTCTTCTGCATGGACTATTTCAGCACAGGCCCCAAAGATACAAAGGTTGAGGAATATATTAATCAGCTCTTTAATTTCTCTGAGAGCATGCCTTGGCCGGAGGACTGGATAGCTGAGAGGGCAGAAGACTATCAGGTATCCGGGGAGAATTTTGATGACCTCGACTTTGTGAAAGAGTGTATGACATTTGCAAAGAGGAGCCTTTCTGAGTGCGCTTTTATGATGGAGAGCGCCGCGCGTATTTCTGCAGAAGCCGACGGCCCCTATATGTATCTTGATATGATAAATTCCGAGAAGGGAGCTGTAATGGCAGCTCTTGAGTATGATACCTACAACGAGCTGTTTGACGGTATCAGGGCTGTTTCATCATCATTCGGAAGGCTCTCTTCCAAAAAGGATGACAGCGTAAATTCGGACAAGAGGGAGTACGTCAAGGACCTTCGAAAGAAGGTAAAGGACCGCATATCTGTCCTTGTAAGCGACTATTTTGCCATGACTGCAGAGACGATCACAGAGCAGATGAAACTCTGTGACAGGGCTGTTCGAGAGCTGTGCAGGCTGACCCTTGTTTTTAAGAAGAGATTTGATGAGAAAAAGAGTCAGATGCACCTCATTGACTTCTCCGATATGGAACACTTTGCCCTCAGGATACTCTTTGACCACGACACAAAATCCCCCACTCCCGTTGCGCTCGAGTACAGGGAGTATTTTGCCGAGGTCCTGGTTGATGAATACCAGGACAGCAACAATGTGCAGGAGATGATACTCTCTGCAATATCAGGTGATGATGTGCAGCCCTGTAACAGGTTCATGGTGGGAGATGTCAAGCAGAGCATATATAAGTTCAGAATGGCAAGGCCTGAGATCTTCATGGATAAGCTCAAAAGATTTAAGAAGGATGAAAAGGCACCAGACAGAAGGATAGACCTGCACAAGAACTTCAGGAGCAGAAGTCAGGTTCTTGATGCCACCAACTACATCTTTGAAAAGATAATGGGCAGGGACATAGGGGGCGTGGAATACGACGAGGACGCAAGGCTGATCACAGGTGCTTCTTACGATGAGCCGAAGATGGATGTATCTGCGGAGGTTTTGCTATGCGATGAAGAAGGTACCCTCTCCGAAGACGATAAGGACGCCGCTTTTTTGAGGGAGATGTCAGCCAGGGAAAAAGAGGCTCTCATGGTCGCCGAAAGGATAAAGAAGCTGAGGAAGGAAAACAGCGATCTCAAATACAGCGACATAGTCATACTCCTTCGGTCCCTTTCCGGGTGGGACGACACCTTTAAGAGAGTGCTTGAGAGGGAACAGATCCCGGCCTACGTCGAGTCCAAGAGCGGGTATTTCGACGCGCCTGAGGTGGCGGTTCTCTTAAACATGCTCTCGGTCATAGATAACCCGAGGCAGGATATCCCGCTGGTGTCGGTTATGCGCTCGGCTCTTTTTGGCTTTACCGACGAGGAGCTCGCGGTGATGAAGGCAGCTGTAAATGACGATGAAAAAGCTTCCCTCACATACTCACTCTACGATTCACTCCTTGTCTACGCGGGGAAAGAGGGAGAGCTTCCCGGGAAGGTTCGCGCCTTTTCTGAGATGGTAGAGTCTCTCAGGAGAAAGAGCACCTACACGCCTGTGCACGAGCTCCTCCGGCAGATAATAGATAACGCGCGATATGATCTGATGGCACTGGCCATGCCGGCAGGAGCCCAGAGGAGCGCAAATATCGAGATGCTGCTGTCAAGGGCCCTGGACTTTGAGCGCACTGGCTTTAAGGGGCTGTTCCGCTTTGTCAGATACATAGAGCACATGAAGATCATAAAGGTTGACTACGGCGAGGCGGGGATAGTTGATGAGAATGCTGACGTCGTCAGGATCATGAGTATTCACAAGAGCAAGGGACTCGAATTTCCCGTGGTCTTTGTGAGCGGCCTCTCCAAGGAGTTCAACAGAATGGACACGCGGGGAGATCTCATCGCAGATATGGACTTAGGGCTTGGCGTCAGGTGCATAGACACGCAGCTGAGAGTTAAGTACGACACCTTGAAGCGCAGGATCATCGCCGACAAGATGAAGATAGATTCTCTCGGTGAGGAGCTGAGGGTTTTGTACGTCGCCCTGACAAGGGCCAGGGAAAAACTCATCATGACCGCATCGGTCAAGGACCTGACCAAGACCCTGTCTCTGGCAGTAAGGGACATAAGTGGCTTTGCAGGGAGCGGAAAGCTCCTTCCGTATTCAGTCAGGGAGGGGGCCGGCAGCTTTTTTGATCTTGTTTTGCCAGCCCTCATAAGACACCCGCAGATGGGAGAGCTCCTTTCTTTCCTGGGCGTTCCGAAAGGTGACTACGAGGAATATGCTGATAAAAAAGCGCCTGATATCAGGTTTAAAGCTGTGTCTGATGAAGACTTAAAGGCGGAACTTATATCTGATTCTGCGGTGAGGCTCCTGTCGGAGGAGGATCTTAAGAACGCACTCATAACAGCTGTAGGCGGCGCTGATGAGAGGATAATCGACAGAAAGATGTACGACCGCCTCAAGGAAAAATTCAGGGCGGAATATGCCCATGCTGACCTCCAGGGGCTGTTTACCAAGACGACGGTATCCGAACTTAAGCACGCCGCAATGGAAGAGGCGGGCGTAGAGATAAGCTCTCACCCTGCGGATTTTGTCTCTGTGGCAGAGGCGGACGCAAAAACAATCGGGACGCGCCCTGAATATGACAACTCCGGGACAGATGCTGAATCCACGGGGCAGGACAGTGCTGTGCCGCTCGCTTCATCAGGGGAAGAAAGAATAAGGCCGCTCACCGGAGCGGACAGGGGAACAGCCTACCACAGGGTTATGGAGCTTTTGGATGATGAGATATTAGGAGATAAAGAGCTTATGAAGGCTGCTCTTGAGGGGAGCGATATCTCCAAAAGGCTCTTCGCCTTTGGCATGAAGAAGGCTGAGGAGGGGTATATTACCAAGGATCAGGTAAAGAGCGTAAAGATGTCCGACATAGCATTGTTCTTAAAATCCGACCTCGGGCAGAGGATGGGAGAGGCGCACCAAAGAGGTGAGCTCTTCCGTGAAAAGCCGTTTATGATGGGCGTTTCTGCAAAGGAACTAAAGCCCTCCTTCCCGGAGAGTGAAACAGTCCTGATACAGGGAATCATAGACGCCTGGTTTATAGAGGATGGGGAGATAGTCCTTCTCGATTACAAGACGGACCGCGTAAAGAGCGAAAAGGAGCTCACAGACCGCTACAGGGTACAGCTTGAGCTCTACAGCCGCGCCCTTACCTCCTATACAGAAAAAAAAGTGAAGGAAGTATATATATACTCCTTCACCCTTGGAAAAGTTATTCTTCTGTGATATCAGGTTGTGGAAACGCTTTGCTTTAAGTTCTTTTCGTTCGCCTCGCGCCTTATGATATTGAGGGCGTTTCTGACAGCGGGTATCAGCAGAACGATGATCGTGAGCGCGCCCTCAGCAGCGATATAGGAGCCGTTGTAGGCTGCGGAATACACAACGGGGTTCATGCCCTCAGGCGCATAGTCCGCAAAGAACACAATCCCGGAGAGAGTTGAAAATAAGAATCTTCCGAAGATGCCGGCGAGATACCCCTTTATGAGGCTGTTCTTTTTGCCATAGAAGAACCCTGATATTCCAAGTGCGCCAAATGCCAGGATGTAGTCGCACAACAGCTGTGGGATGCTGATGATATAGGGGTCAACAACCATCTGAAGAAGACCGTAGGCAAAAGCCGCTGAGAGGCTGACTCTCGGGCCGTACAGGTAGCCTATGAACGTGATAAAGAACATCGAGAATACGGTGACTGAGCCTCCCATGGGGAGCTTGAACAGCTTAAGGTTTGACATGACAAAGGCAAGCGCAAGACACAGTGCTGACACCGTGAGCTGTTTAACACTCATTTTCACCTTGCCGTCGGTGTTCACAAAGTAGCCCAGAATACCAAATCCCACTATCCCCAAAAGAACTATAAACACGTATCCGACAATTGTGATGTTGTAGTAGGTATACCCTTCAGCGGCTACTTTTTCCAGAAATAAACTCATAAAAAGACCTCCCTTTTTCCGCAAAAAGGGAGGTTTATCCTGCGACCAATCTGCTTCCCTACGCCGGCACTGTCCGGATCAGGTAATAAGGGTTAGACGCGGCATGCGCGTACACTCTCAGCATAGCTCCCCTAGCGGTTTATTTTATTAAGTCAAAATGTACACTTATTATTATTTTTTGTCAACAGGGGACCCTGCTCATACTCACAGAATCTGGATCCCGTTTGCGACAGCTTCTTTTACCATGTCCTCGGGCCAGATCGAGCACTGAACCTCTCCGATGTGGGCCTTCCTGAGGAAGAACATACATATCCTGGACTGTCCGATGCCGCCGCCTATGGTGTAGGGCAGCTCTTTGTCGAGGATTGCCTTCTGGAAGGGGAGAGATGCTCTCTCGGTGCAGCCGGCCTTTTCAAGCTGCTCCATCAAAGAGACTTCGTCTACTCTTATTCCCATGCTGGAGAGCTCGAGAGCGATATCCAGGACCGGATAATAAACGATGATATCAGCGTTTAGCTGCCAGTCGTCATAGTCGGGAGCTCTTCCGTCGTGCTTTTCACCGGATGCAAGTACGTCGCCGATCTGCATGATGCACACAGCGCCCTTTGCCTTGGAGATGAAGTACTCGCGCTCCTTTGGAGTGTACTCGGGGAACATGTCCTCGAGCTCCCGGGTTGTTATGAAGAATATCTCCTCTGGGAGAATCTCCTCGATGTAATCGTACTGTATGGACATGAACTTTTCGGTTTTCCGAAGGACCTTGTAGACGTCGCGCACGGTGCTCTTTAAGTACTCAAGGTTCCTGTCCTCCTTGTTTATCACCTTTTCCCAGTCCCACTGGTCCACAAAGACGGAGTGGATGTTGTCGGGGATCTCATCCCTTCGAACCGCGTTCATATCGGTATAAAGACCTTCGTAAACATTGAAGCCGTACTTCTTGAGGGCGTATCTCTTCCACTTTGCAAGTGAGTGGACGATCTCCGCGGGGCGCCTGTCCTCATTTAAGATGTCAAAACCAACGGGGCGCTCTACACCGTTTAAGTTGTCGTTAAGTCCTGATTCCGGTGTGACAAAGAGGGGAGCGGTAACACGCTGCAGATTCAGCCTTGTTGAGAGCATTCCCTGAAAAAAGTCTTTCACTGTCTTGATTCCGACCTGGGTGTCGTGCAGATCGAGAGAAGAGCTGTAGTTCTTTGGGATTTTTAGGTTTTCCATAGTATCTGTCTCTTTCGTTGTTTTTTTACTATACATTTAATAACTTTTAACCCCATATTGCAAGAAAAAATTGTACAATTATCTCATTATGGAGATACGTATTTCAGTCAGACGCCTTGTGGAGTTCATACTCCGCTCGGGCAGCATAGACAACAGAATACATCAGGCTTCATCTGATGCCATGCAGGAGGGGAGCAGGATCCACCGAATGATCCAGAAGAGTATGGGTTCTGACTACCACGCAGAGGTCCCCCTTGGTTACAGGGCGGATTTTGGTGAGTATGAGCTGTGCATCGAGGGAAGGGCAGACGGGATACTCGATAAGTACATGGAAAAGCCGCTCTCTGAATCGGATCTGGGGCAGCAGTCGTTCCTCGAAAACGCGCTGTACCGGCCCACCATCGATGAGATAAAGGGCACGTACAGGGAGCTTAGGCGCATGGAGGAGCCTTTATCTCTCCACCTTGCCCAGGCTAAGTGCTACGCTGCGATGTACGTCTTTGAGAGGCACTACCCCGAGATAAATGTGCGCATGACCTACTGCAACATGGACACCGAGGAAAAGAAGTACTTTGACTACACATATTCTTTTTTGGAAATAACAGGCTGGTTTAAGGAACTGATAGAGAGCTACAGACGCTGGTCTGACTTTGAATACAGCTGGGAAAAGACAAGGACCCTTTCGATCAAGGCAGTGCAGTTTCCGTTTGTCTACAGGGACGGGCAAAAGGACCTTGCTGCTGCGGTCTACAGGACGATAGTCCACAAAAGAAAGCTCTTTTTGGAGGCGCCGACAGGCACGGGAAAGACCATTTCCACGGTCTTTCCGACCGTCAAGGCGATGGGCGAGGGCAAGATCTCAAGGATATTTTACCTGACGGCCAGGACGATAACAGGGACAGTTGCCCGGGAGGCGTTTGACTCCATGCGTAAAAGCGGGGGCCTTCGCCTTAAGAGCGCAGTCATAACCGCGAGGGACAGGATATGCTTCCAGGCAGAGGATAAGAGAAGCTGCAACCCCGATGTCTGCCCGTATGCAAACGGGCACTATGACAGGATAAATGACGCCATGTTTGACCTTCTTACCTCTGAGGATGACTTTTCGCGTGAGATGATAGTTCATTATGCGCAAAAACATAGGGTATGCCCGTTTGAAATGTCTCTGGACATGAGTCTTTTTGCGGATGCCATCATCTGTGACTACAACTACGTCTTTGACCCCTTTGTCTGCCTTAAGAGGTTCTTTGCAGATGGCAGGACTAAGGATTACTGCTTTCTCATAGACGAGGCCCACAACCTCCTCGACAGGGGAAGGGAGATGTACAGCGCTGTCCTCAAAAAGGAGAGCTTTTTGGAACTGAAAAGAATAGTCTCTGAGTACCATCCAAGGATAGCCACGGGCCTTGATAAGTGCAACAAAGCTCTCCTTGAGCTTAAAAAAAGGTGCAGCGATGTGTGCGTGTACGACTCGGTTGATGTATTCATCCAGCCCCTTACGCGCCTGTCTGCAGTGATGAGCGAGTACCTTGAAGATCACGCTGAAGGTCCCTGCAGGGATGAGATACTAAAGTTTTACTTTGACGTATCAGGTTTTCTTACAATTTACGATATGGTGGATGAGAACTACGTCATGTACGGGGAATACGCCGAGGACGGGGGCTTTCTCTTAAGGCTCTTTAACATCGATCCGTCAAGAAATCTCTCACAGTGCATGGCAATGGGGATATCCTCCATACTGTTTTCTGCAACGCTCCTGCCCATTCAGTACTACAAAAAGCTCTTATCGGGAACGCCGGATGACTATGAGATCTACGCAAAATCGGTGTTTGACCCGGGGAAACTCGGAATCTTCATAGGAAGGGACGTAACAAGCCGGTATTCGAGGAGAAACGCCGAGACCTACAGAAGGGTGGCGGAGTACATACACTCAACTCTCCTTGCCAGAAGCGGCAATTACCTTGTGTTCTTCCCGTCCTATCAGTTTCTGGATGAGGTCAGATACATATATGAGGAAGAGTTTTTGGCTGATAACGACACTGAGCTCCTGATTCAGGGCGGAGTCATGAGCGAGGAGGCCAGGGAGGAGTTCCTTGGGCGCTTCTCAACAGGAAATGACATCGACCTTACCGAAATCATCCACATGGATATGGAGATAGTGGAGGACAAAAATGTGCTGGGATTCTGCGTCATGGGCGGCATCTTCTCCGAGGGGATAGACCTTAAGTACGACAGCCTGATCGGAGTTATCGTCGTTGGATGCGGTATTCCAATGGTGTGCAACGAGAGGGAGCTTATCAGGAACTTTTTTGAACAGAAGGGCATGGACGGCTTTGACTACGCCTACAGGTTCCCCGGCATGAACAAGGTTCTTCAGGCTGTAGGAAGAGTTATAAGGACCAGTGACGATAAAGGTGTGGCTCTTCTTCTTGACGAGAGGTTCCTGCAGGGAAGCTACAGATCACTTTTCCCGAGGGAGTGGAGTGGCTGTAATACAGTTTTGACCACCACGGTCAAAAATGCTGAAATCAGCTTCTGGAGCGGGACTGAGCCTGATGAATGACCCGGATTCGGGGCGAAAATGCCCAAAATCGGCAAAATGGTTTACATAAACCACTTAAAGAATACAATTATGTAAACCTGATTTTTTGATGAATTGTGCAGAATTGTATATAAAATAAACCTAAATGACAGATAAATGATACAAAAGTTGGCAAAAAACAACATCGGTGTCATGTGGATAACTCTGTGGAAACTGTGGGTTATTTGAAAAAGACCGGCCTCAATGTCGCATAAACAGGGCATCCAAATAGGCTGATAAAAGAGATTGAATTCAGGCTACTTTTAAGCTATATGACCGATGTAGTCAAAACAATTATGTAAACCAATTGGGCTAAATGACACAGCTGTCGTAAAACGGTGTGAGACGCCCTGTTTTTCAAGGGTTTGTGCCTGTTTTTATCTTTCTTGATAGACCGGAGATGTTGATGTAAAATATGGAAAGATATTTTCGTTTGCGGGTGGAGATATTATGAGAATAGAAGATTACGGTCAGGAAATCGCAGAACTTAACAAAGAGATGCTCTCTGAGAGAGCCAGAATGTCGGCAGGTTTCATTACGGCATGCAACAAGCTCCTGAAAAAGGCAAGGCAGGTTGGAGATGACTGGCTTATGGGCTACAGCTATTACTATGTGGCTGATGCCTATTACCTCATCAGCACGGATTACCGCAAGTTTAACACGAATCTTTTGCGCGCAATGGAGCTCTTACAGAGCTGCAATGACAGGGAGTACCTTGCCAGATGCTACAACCTTCTTGGCATTGATGCGATGAGCCACGGAAACAATGAGCTCGCCCTTGACTTTTACCTGAACGCCCTCAAATACTGTGAGGAGCTCGATGCAAAGAGCAACGTTCCCGGTATCATCAAGTACAATATCGGGCAGATCTATTTTGCGAGCGGCGATATCAAGCAGACACTTCAGTATGTGCGCACGGCATACAAGGGCATCCGCAGGAACAAGACGGATTCCCTCTATTACAGGAATCTGCTGTACTGCTACTGCTTTCAGGCGGACTGCTACATGAGTCTTGATAAGAGAGCGTCCGTTGAGAAGTGCCTTCAGGGCATCGAGGAGCTTGAGCACGAGCCCAAGGCCAATCCGGAGCTGTTTGTGGATCTGACCGTCCTTGATATTAAGCTGAGGGGCTATTACTATCTCGGAGAGAAGGAGCTCTTCGAGAAATATGCGGACATGCTCTCATACCAGCTGCAGAACAACAAGTTTCCTCTGGACACGTTAGAGGACGCGTACGGGGTGTGCAGGTTCTTTATAAAGATCGGAAGATACGGCGAAGTAAAGCGCATCATAAAAAATATCGAGTGTTCTTTAAACGAGCTGAACATCGCAAATCTCCGTAAGGGCTACGCAAAGCTCAAGGTGGAGTTCTATGATGTCATGGGAGATACCAAAAAGAAAAACGCAGCTCTCCTTGAGTACTACAATTCATCCCTTGAGCATGAAAAAGAGAGAATAGCAAACTACAAGTACTTCTTAAATATAAGGACGAGACTTTCATCGATAGAGAGCGAGAACAGAATGCTGTTAAAGCAGGCGGAGACGGATCCTCTGACAGGCCTCGGAAACAGGTACTCGCTCAGTAAATACGCCGACACTGCCTTTGATGAGGCGTATAACTCACAGAGGTCGCTCGCCGTGGAGATGCTCGATGTCGACAACTTCAAACACTACAATGACACCTACGGTCATCAGATCGGTGATGAGTGCCTCAAAAAGATAGCGGAGGCCATACAGGGTATCTGCAGCAGGAACAGTCATGTGAAGGGCTTTCGCTACGGAGGCGATGAGTTTGTTCTTATATATGAGAACATGTCCGACGATGAGATCATGGAGTGCGCAACTTCACTCAGAGACCAGGTTGCGGCCATGAGGTTTGGCAACAAAAAGAGCGGCGTCTCATCGGGAGTTACGATCTCCCAGGGTATCAGAAACTCCATACCAAGTGAGACCAACAAGCTCTGGGATTTCATGTACGCAGCAGACAATGCTCTCTACGATGTGAAGGAGAACAAAAAAGGCGAGGTGGTGCTTCTTCACAAGGCCATCATTTCGCAGAGCTCGCTTGACGAAGCGCAGCATAGCTGATAAATTTGTATCTGTTCAGAGCCGGGCGAACGCATTTCGAACCTGGCTCTGAACAGATTCCACAAGAGGAGATGCAAGATGAAGAAAGAACTTGAAAAGACCTACAATCCAAGGGATATAGAGGATCGTCTCTACAAAAAGTGGGAGGATGCCAAATACTTCCACGCAGAGGTTGACGAGACAAAAAAGCCCTTTACCATCGTGATCCCGCCCCCAAACATCACGGGGAAGCTCCACATGGGACACGCTTTTGACCAGACACTTCAGGACATCCTCATCAGATGGAAGAGGATGCAGGGCTACAACGCACTCTGGCAGCCCGGAACAGATCATGCCAGCATCGCGACAGAGGTTCGTATCACTGATGAACTGAAGAAACAGGGCATAGACAAGAGAGAGCTCGGAAGAGAGAAGTTCCTTGAGAAGGCCTGGGAGTGGAAGAAGGAGTACGGCGGAACCATCGTCTCACAGCTCAAAAAGCTGGGCTCTTCCTGCGACTGGGACAGAGAGCGCTTCACAATGGATGAGGGCTGCAACGAGGCGGTAAACGAAGTTTTCGTCAAGATGCATGAGAAAGGCTACATATATAAGGGATCCAGGATTGTAAACTGGTGTCCTGTATGTAAGACCTCCATCTCCGACGCTGAGGTTGAGTACGAGGAGCAGGCGGGACATCTGTGGCATATCAAGTATCCGCTCATCGAGGATGACGGAACTGTATCAAAGGGCAAGTTCATCGAGTTTGCGACGACCCGTCCCGAGACAATGCTCGGCGATACTGCCGTTGCGATAAATCCCGAGGATGAGAGATACAGGGATTACAGAGGCAAAAAAGTTCTTCTTCCTATAGTAAACAGAGAGCTCCCCATTGTTGAGGACTCCTATGTAGATATGGAATTCGGTACAGGTGTTGTCAAGATCACACCTGCCCATGACCCCAACGACTTTGAGGTTGGAAAGCGCCACAATCTTCCCGAGATCAACATCTTGAACGACGACGCCACAATAAATGCAAACGGCGGCAAGTTTGAGGGGATGGACCGCTATGCGTGCAGGGAGGCCATTGTAAAAGAGCTCGATGAGATGGGACTTCTCGTAGAGATAGAGGATTACTCCCACAATGTCGGCACCCACGACAGGTGCCACACCACAGTTGAGCCTATGATCAAGGCTCAGTGGTTCGTTAAGATGGACGAACTCATTAAGCCCGCAGTCAAGGCGGTAAAGGAGGGCGAGATAAAGCTCATTCCTCCGAGAATGGACAAGCTCTACTACAACTGGACAGACAATATCAGGGACTGGTGTATCTCAAGACAGCTCTGGTGGGGACACAGAATACCCGCGTACTACTGCGACAAGTGCGGCGAGGTGGTTGTCTCCAAGGAGGCTCCGAAGGTATGCCCTAAGTGCGGGTGCGAGCATCTTACTCAGGATCCCGACACGCTGGATACCTGGTTTTCATCGGCGCTCTGGCCGTTTGAGACCCTGGGCTGGCCACGCGACACAAAAGAGCTTAAGTACTTCTTCCCCACAGATGTTCTGGTAACGGGATATGATATCATCTTTTTCTGGGTTATCAGGATGATCTTCTCAAGCTATGAGCACATGGGAACCTATCCGTTTAAGACAGTTCTTTTCCACGGTCTTATCAGGGATTCCCAGGGAAGGAAGATGAGTAAATCCCTCGGAAACGGTATTGATCCTCTGGAAGTCATAGACAACTACGGAGCAGATGCACTGCGCCTTACAATAGTTACGGGCAATGCCCCCGGAAACGACATGCGTTTCTATAATGAAAGAGTTGAGAACAGCAGAAATTTTGCCAACAAGGTTTGGAACGCATCCAGGTTTATCATGATGAACATGGATGAGAACGCTCCTTCAGCGATACACCGGGATATGCCGGCATCTTTAGAGGCGGCAGACCACTGGATACTCTCAAGGCTCAACAGGACCGTAAAAGAAGTTACAGATAACATGGAAAAGTTCGAGCTAGGAATTGCCGTTCAGAAGGTTTATGACTTTATCTGGGATGAGTTCTGCGACTGGTATATCGAGATGGTAAAGCCGCGTCTGTATAACTCAGACGATGTATCGTCCAGAAACGCAGCGCTCTGGACACTTCAGAGAGTGCTTATTGATTCGCTCAAGCTCCTTCACCCGTATATGCCTTTCATCACTGAGGAGATTTTCTGCACTCTCCAGGATGAGGAGGAGTCGATCATGATCTCCGACTGGCCGGTATACAGGGATGAGTGGAACTTTGAGGAGGACGAAAAGAAGGTTGAGCTCATAAAAGAGGCAGTGAGAGGTATCAGAAATGTGAGGACCGGTATGAACGTTGCGCCTTCAAGAAAGGCCAAGGTATACGTCGTTTCGGACAACAAGGAGGTCCTCGATAACTTTGAGAGCAGCGCTCTTTTCTTTGAGTCGCTCTCCTATGCTTCAGAATCTGTATTTCAGAGCACCAAGGACGGGATTGCCGACGATGCGGTTTCTGTAGTACTTGCAAATGCGACAGTTTATATGCCGTTCTCTGATCTTGTTGACATAAGCGCCGAGATAGAGAGGCTGACCAGGGAGCAGAAGAAGCTCGAGGGAGAGCTGAAGAGATCTGCGAATATGCTCAGCAATGAAAAATTCCTTGCAAAAGCCCCTACTGACAAGATAGCGGAGGAGAAGGAGAAGCAGAAGAAGTACCAGCAAACTTATGATCAGATAACTGAGAGGCTTGGGCAGCTAAAGGGCTGATCGCAGGCACAGATTACTATGGAAGAGACATTTTTATCTATGCTCTCGGAGTTTTTGGAGAGAGCGGCGGGCAATGCCGGGATCACAATAAAAGAATGTGAGGCGCTCCTTGATGCAGTCCCGGGATTTACGGACAAGCACGATATGAAGGATACAAGGGCTTTTCTTGAGTACCTGGGACTCCCGGGAGATGACCTTAAGATCATCCATGTGGCAGGAACCAACGGAAAAGGGTCTGTCTGCAGCTACATTTCATCTGTACTGGTGCAGGCAGACTACACTGTGGGAATGTTTACTTCCCCGCACCTTGTAAAGCTCAGCGAGAGATTTGCCGTTGACGGAAAGCCCATATCCGACGGAGTCTTCGTGGAGGTATTTGTGGAGACCCTCAGGAGGATCAGGGAGTACAGCACGGACTACTTTCCGACATATTTCGAATTTCTCTTTTTTGTGGCGATGATACTCTACGACGTCTATCCCGTCGACTATCTGATCCTTGAGACGGGGCTTGGCGGAAGGCTCGATGCGACCAATTCGGTTACGTCGCCGGTTCTTTCGATCATCACCGAGATAGGGTTTGATCACATGGAGTACCTGGGCGATTCTATTGAAAAAATAGCTCTCGAGAAGGCGGGGATCATCAAGAGAAACGTCCCTGTTGTTTTTTACGACAGGAGAAAAGAAAGCTCAGACGTAATAAGAAAAAGAGCAGCGGAGTGCGTAGCAAGAGCTGTCCCGGTAGAGGGCAGCAGCATCACGGATATCAGGATGCTGACAGATGATGCGGGCAACAAATCCATTGCTTTTTCATATGAATCACTTTATTATAAGTATGTTGATCTGCAGGTATCGACAAGAGCGCGCTATCAGGCCATGAATGCGGCCGTCGCTGTGGCTGCCCTTGAAGTTTTGCGGGATGGCGGCGCGGTGATTACCGAGGATGATATCAGAAAAGGGCTCCTTGGTGCAAGATGGGACGGGCGGATGGAAGAGATGCGCCCCGGTATCTATGTCGACGGAGCACACAACCTTGATGGTGTGGAGGCTTTTCTGGAGAGCGCTTCCTTCATTGAGACGGAGGGCAGGAAGATACTGCTCTTTGGTATCGTCACAGACAAGGAGTACAGGCAGATCGCAGAGATGATACTGACGAGCCGTGAGTTTGATGCGATTTACGTATCTGCTCTTGAGACGAAGAGATCAGTGTCAATCTCTGAACTTAAGGCGGCCTTCGAGGACGCAGGGGAGAAACTTGGAATAATATCTCCTCCCATCAGGTATTACAGCAACGTAAGGGATGCTGTTACCGACATCATTACTCTCAGGAAGGTGGGAGATACTGTCTTTGCGGCGGGATCGCTGTATCTTGTCGGGCAGATAAAGCAGGTTTTATAGATGAGGAAATCTAATGCTTAATTTTGAAGAAGAACTCAAAAAATTCAAGCCAAGTCTTGAAATAGAGGATGCCGAGGACATCATATACAATCAGGACCTCGACGATGTGTCGGACGTTCTTGTTAAGCTCCTCAAGGACGCAGGAAACGAGAGTGACCCCAAGAGGAATCAGTAAATATGGTAACAACAGCCAGGAGGCTTAAAAGCTTATCAAACAGATTATATAACGATGGTCTTGAGAAGGCCGGCATAAGAGATATGACCGGCGCCGTCAGCGCCCTGAGAGAGGCTCTTAAGTGCGACAAGAACAACATTGACGCCAGGAATCTTTTGGGGCTTGTTTATTATGAGACGGGAGAGGTGGTAATGGCCCTCTCTGAGTGGGTTATCAGCAAGAACCTGAAGGCTGAGGACAACCTTGCCGACTACTTTATGGACTCAGTTCAGAGTAGCCCCGCACATCTTGAGGAAATTAACCAGACCATCAAGAAATTTAATATAGCGCTGAATTACTGTCATCAGGACAGCCTTGACCTTGCGGTCATTCAGCTGAAAAAAGTGCTTTCCTTAAACTCCAGGTTTGTCAAGGCACATCTTTTGCTGGCTCTTTTGTATCTCAATAACGGACGTTTTGACAGGGCCAAGATCGAGGCGCAGAAGGCGTTAAAGCTCGACAGCGGAAGTGTCATGGCAAGGAGGTATTTAAAGGAGGCTGACAGCATGCTCCTCCCGGGTGAGAGCGGGAAGCTTGTATCAGATGTTGCAGCATCCGAGTCTGAGGGTTCAATCAGATATACCAGCGGCAATGAGATGATCATTCAGCCTCTCAAGCAGCCGGGTATCACCAGGAGCAACTCCATCTGGGGCATCGTTCTGGGAATTGTCCTGGGCGTTGCAGCTGCATGCTTTCTGATACTTCCGCAGCGCATACAGAATGTCAATCTGAGCAATCAGGACAAGATCACACAGATCAGCGAGGAGTCTGATGCAAAGAGCGCCAAGATAGTGGACTATGAGCAGCAGATAGCGAGCCTTAAGGAGGAGGTAGACAGGCTCGGCGCACAGGTAACTGACTACGAGGGAGTTGATTCGACATCTGCGGCCATGAACAGCCTCATGAAGGCGGTCAACATATATATGGAGGATCCCTCTGACATAGACGGCATGGCGGACGCGCTCTCAGGCCTTGACCTCGACGCCATCAGCTCTGACGTATCAAACGAGTTCACATCCCTGTACAGCCTCCTTATGAGCAAGGTCGGCCCACAGCTTGCCAAGTCCTACTACAACGAAGGATACGATGCCTACAAGGCCGAGGACTATCAATCAGCGATAGCATCGCTTTCCAAGGCATATCAGTATGACAATACCAATGTCAACACACTCTATTATCTTGGAAATGCCTACTATGCATCCGGGGACATGGACAAGGCAAAAGAGATATATGACGATGTTATAACTAATTTCCCTAATACTCAGAGCGCCCAGGCTGCTGAGACCAAACTTGCGGAGATTAATAATTTAAATGGTTAACTTTTCAGACTTAAACTTTATATTCAGGTTTTTACCTGTTTTTCTGATAGCTTTTTACATCACACCTGCAAGGATGCGGACATGGACTCTTCTGTTTGGGAGTCTTTTGTTTTATGCAGTGGGGGATCTTCGCATGCTCCCGGCGCTTTTTGGCGCGGTTTTGGTGAACTTCCTGTTTGCCAAGGCGCAGTTTGGTGAAAAGAGCCTCTCGCTTCTGATCTTTGTACTGGCGATAGATGCGGGCATGCTGGTGGAATTCAAGCTTCTCGGGCAGTTCGTGAGAGGCGACCTCATGCCGATCGGTATAAGCTTCTACATCTTCAAGATGATATCCTATCAGATGGACGTCTATAGGGGTAAGATTAAGGAGGATGCGGCGTTTAAGGACGTTGCAGCCTATTTTTGCATGTTTCCGCAGATCGTCTCCGGCCCTATCATGAGATATGAAGGATACCGTGAGAACAGGTTTTTCATCTTTGGCTCTGTGAGGGAAATAGCTTTGGCTCTTGAAGACGGGAGCAAGTTTTTCGTGACGGGTCTTGCGATGAAGGTTCTTCTTGCGGATCACCTTTCGATGCTCTGGAAGGACGTCGGGACCATAGGCTATGAGAGCATATCGACGCCGCTTGCGTGGCTTGGAGCTTACACGTATTCAATGGAGCTGTATTTTGACTTCTGGGGATACTCCCTGATGGCTGCCGGGATAGGTGTCATGCTGGGGTTTCCCTTTGTTACGAACTTTGACAGTCCCTACGGGTCGCATAGCGTATCCGAGTTCTACAGGAGATGGCACGCGACGCTCGGGTCATGGTTTCGGGACTATATCTATATTCCCCTCGGAGGCAGCAGGAAGGGGGATCTTAAGACCGCGGCAAATCTTTTTGTCGTATGGCTCCTTACAGGCTTCTGGCACGGCGTCACACTCAACTTCATCATGTGGGGAATGATACTCTTTCTTATTATCCTCTGTGAGAAGTTTTTCGTGTTTAAAATTCTTCCCGATGTGGCCCGAAATGTCATAGGCAGGATAAATGTGCTTTTGCTGATACCGCTCTCATGGGTTGTCTTTGCAATCACTGATTTTCCTATGCTGACTGACTACTTTTCAAGGCTCTTCCCGTTTTTTGGAAGCGGGGAATATGTCAATCAGAATGATTTTATAAAGAATATAGGCTTGTACTGGACGGTTCTTTTGCCCTCAGCCGCTCTTACGTTCTTTCCCGGGATCTATGAATTCTGGGAAAATCACAGAAACCATGTGCTATTTAATGTTTTGTGGATAATCCTGTTCTGGGTGTGCATTTACAGCGTGTCCGGCGCAGCGGGAAATCCCTTTTTGTATTTCAGGTTTTAGGTGTTTGGATGAGACGTTTTCTGAAGATTTTACAAGAATGCCCGGTGATGACGGGCATTGTCATAACGGCTGTGCTTTTATCAATCGTCTCCTTCCTCTTTAAGGACACCGCCTATGCGCGGTACAGTGCAGAGGGGGGCAATCTGAAAGTACCTGTCATCTCACTTGCCTTTAAGGGGATGAGGGACGGGGTATTTCCCTGGACGGCTCCTCGGGATGATACTGCTGCTCCTGATGATGCTCTTTACTCAGAGAGCACGGATGGAGCCGAAACAGATGGCGGCGGTGATGAAACGGATATTGGAGGGCAGGAAAGTGGTGAAGGTGAAGAGGAAACTGATACCTCTGATCTTCCCAGGCTCTTTGTGTCCGGCAATTCCTCATTTGAGGAGGAGGAAGAGGAAGAA
>JAFUYO010000013.1 GCA_017470505.1 Butyrivibrio sp.
ACCCTGCCTATTGTGAAAAATTGGTTGTCCGAGCTAAACTTCCCATTAAAAAAAACCGCAAACATAGATAAAATCTACATCTGCGGTCTTAAAATTCAATCGGAGTGACGTGATTCGAACACGCGGCCCCTACCTCCCTAAGATAGTGCTCTACCAACTGAGCCACACCCCGATACGCTGATCTCGTACTTGGTATCTCAACCAGCGACATCTAGTATCATACAACAATTATCAAAAAAAAGCAACACTTTTTTATCAAAAGCTTACGCCGTGGAATGTTATGCCGTTACTTTCAGTCAGCAGCCGGTACTACGCTGCTGGCCGCGTGATAGCGTGATACGAGTGGCAATTTTGCCTATCGCGAAGCGATTTAATTGCAAAATTGCTTCGTTACCGGTCAGGAACTGAACAGTAATGTTATGCCTGATTTTTCAAACTTTGCGCAATGTTTACTCAGGACATTATGGGTGCAGATCACGGCTGAGGTCAGTTTCCCAGATATTTGTTGATGTTGGCGGCTGTTATCTTGTCGTAGTGGAGGCGGATGTACTTGCCGTCGGTGACCGTGAACTCGTCCTCGACATCCTCTATGCTGCCGCCACCGGCGAGAGCCATAGACAGTCTGTAAATGGCGTGGGCCTGGCCTTCTTTGTCATTGTAGACCGTTCCGACCATCTTGTCGTCCCTGACGGCTTCGAGCCCCACCTCTGTCCCGTCGATTCCGAAGATTGCGGGCCAGTCACTTTTCTTTATCTCATAGGCCTCGTAGGCGTCAATTGCTCCGAGGGCCATGTCGTCGTTGTTAGCAAGGATCAGCTCTATGGCGTCACTGCCCGAGTCTATCATCTGTGCCACCTTGGTCTGCGCCTGTGCCCTGTTCCAGTTCGCTATTGAGTTGCCGAGTTTGTCCACTGCAACGCCCTTTTTCATGAGTGTCTCCACACAGTACTCGGTCCTGACAATGGCGTCCTGATGCCCCGCCTCGCCCTCAAGGACAACGTACTGTATGGCACCGTCGCCGTTTTTGTCGATGGACTTGTCCGTCAGGCAGGTCACTGCTGCCATCTCGCCCTGCATAATCCCCGACTCAGCGGCATCCGCTCCGACGTAAAAGAGCTTGTTCCACCTGCTGATGTCGCCCTCCACCAGCTCCCTGTTAAAGAAGATGATGGGAACGTCAGCCTTTCTCGCAGCGTCGATGACTGCAGTCGGGTCAGTCCTGTCCACAAGGTTTACGCAGATCACGTCGCACCCGTCCTCTATCATCTTTTTCACCTGGGAGTTCTGTGTCTGCTGGCTCTGCGAGGCGTTGTATATCACGAGCTCGACATTGTCTTCAACTTCTCTGTGAAGGCAGTCCATGAGCAGCGTCAAAAAAGTGTCGTACTGGTCATAGAGCGTAACACCTATCTTGACCTTGCGGGGATTTCCGACATCTTCTGTCTCCTGGGCACAACCTGAAAGCCCCGCCAATAGAGCTGCCGCAACCGCTATAGACGCAAGATACCTAAGGCACCTGCCCAAATAATTTTTTATTTTCAAACCACCACAGATTACCATTTCGTATTTCCTCAGCACTGTAAATTGTTACTATTCAGCCAGCAGCTAGCACTACGCTGCTACCTGTGTGAGATAATGATTCAGTAGGCACTTTTCATGCCCAAATTGCATATTACCGGTCAGGAACTGTAAATCATCTACTCCACCACGGGGAACAGCACCCGCTGGTTGCTCTCGTCGAAGAGGTTGTCCCTGTTGACGATCCTGTAGGATATCATTTCATTCTGCATCGGGGTCAGACGGTTGTCCATCCTCTCCGCAATGGCTGCGATGCTCTGGTATCCCATGTAATACTCGTTCGGAACGACCATGCTGTTAATGAGGCCGTCGTCTATGTAGCTAACGTTTTTAATCGAAGTCCCCTCGCCAAATATGTATGGGCTGAGCTCATCCTGAAGCACGTACTCACACACAGATTCGAGCCCGTCATTGTCAAGCGCGACCAGAATGTCAGCTGTCCTTTCTGTCTGGGCTGTTCTGATTTTGTCAACTGTATTTATTCTGCTGTTGTCCATCCAGAGTATCTCCGCCCCCGATGATTCAATGTTCTCCATGAAGCCGTTCAGCCTCTGAATATTGCTGCTGCGCCTCTGATTGCCTGCGACAATCCCTATCGAATACCCGGTCAGGTCATTCCCGAGAGCTGTCCTTACCTCGTTGGCGAGCGCCCTTCCAATCTCAAGATTGTCAGGCTCTATGCAGGCTGACTTGCCCTCTACATCCACGTCCGTGTCAACCTCGCCATCGATTAGCACCAGTACCGCTTTGCTGCTGATGTCTGATATCATGTTCTCCGTCTTGCTGCTGCCGCACGCCTGCAGGATTATACCGTCCGCCCCGTCTGATATCGCCTCATTCATCTGGGCGTACTGCTGGCTCAGGGTCTGGTTCCTGGTCGTGGGGAGAACGGTGAGCTTTACCCCCATGTCCTTTGCGGCCTGCTCAAGTCCTGCGGTAAAAGAGGTCCATCTTCCGGAGCCGGAATCTTCCACCACCACGCACACCCTTGTGGGGTTCTCTGCGATCCCGCTGAGTATCAGTGCTGAGGTCGACGCCGTCAGCATCACTATGAGGAGCGCGGAGACGATCATAATAAAAAGATTTCTACCCTTCACTCTCGCTCTCCCTTCCGCTCTCAAGCATCTTTCTGTTCTCTTCGTTGCATTCAATTGCGGGCAGATGGATAGTGACACTTGTCCCCTCATCGGGCTCGGATTCGATCACAAGCCCGTACTGCTGACCAAAGCGCAGCTGAATACGCCTCTGGACATTGATAAGACCAACTCCTGAGCCTTTTTTGCGGACTCTTGAGTTGTCCGTCAAAAGAAGCGCCGTCTCCTCACCGCTCATCCCAAAACCGTTGTCGGAAACCCTTATGTAGACGTCGCCGTCATCTCCCAAAAAGCCGCGCACGGAAATCTCGCCGTCCTCCATGTCCTTGACTCCGTAGTAGACCGCATTTTCCAGGATCGGCTGGACAATGAGCTTGACTGTGCACAGGTTCTTTATCCTCTCGTCAATATCGAAGGTGACGGTAAAAGCATCCTTGAACCTCACCTTCTGAATGTTCATGTAGTTGCCCGCATGCCTTATCTCATCCTCGATGGGGATGATTGTCTTTCCGCCTGAGAGTGATACGCGAAAAAGAGATGCCAGCTGGGTTATCATGAACACCGCATCGTCGTATTTTTCGCCCTCTATCATCCACACGATCGAGTCTAAGGTGTTGTACAAAAAGTGCGGATTTATCTGGGACTGAAGAGCATCAAGCTCCGACTTTCTCTTCTCCTCCTGCGATTCGACCATGTCCTTCATCAGGCGCTCTATCTGCTCGTAACTGGACTTAAGCGTCCTTCCGAGGTGCTCGATCTCAGACGGTCCTCCAATATAGACAGCAGGGTCACTCCTTCCCATCTCGATCTCCATAATGGAGTTGTTGAGCATGGTGATGGGCCTCGTCACGCGGTTTGCGACCATTCTGTTGAGTATCAGCATGGCGAGCAGCGTTATCGACAGGACCATGATAACGAAATATCTGATATCCTTCATCCCGTAGTAGGGGTTGCTCCCCGGGATCACGCTGACAAGCTTCCACCCCGTGTAGCTCATGGTCTTGACGGTCACTATCCTGTTGTCGCCCATGAACTTTTCCTTGATGCTGCCGTCGTCGTAAGAGGCAGCCGCTGCGCTGTTCTCATTGTAGAGCCCCGCCGCGATCTGCATCAGCATCGGGTGATAGATTATGTTGCCTAAGCTGTCACACAGATAGACATAGCTCTTATTTGTGTTGTCGTTGACGCCCTCCATCATCTGCTCAATCACGGCGTAGTTCATGTCCACCAAAAGAACTCCCTGCTCAGGAACGCCTCTTCCGCCGAGCTCAACCGCGCGGCTCAAGGATATAACCCAGTAGTACCTGAAGGTGGGATCGTCAACAAATATATTCTGCACATGGGGAAGCGAAAAATGAAGATTCTCCGGGCGAGAAAGAGCTCTTTTAAACCAGTTCTGCTCCGTGACATCAACGCCCGGCTTTTCAACACCGACAGGTGACGCCGAGAGAAGCTCGCCTTCTTCCGTGTAGAGTGCAAGGCTTGTCAGGTAGTCCTTGTTCGCCTCATACAGAAAATCCATCTGCTCGATTGGGGACGAGACATTCATATCCTGGTCCTTGATGACATTGTAGTAGATGGCATCGGACATTCGTCTCATATTTCTCAGATAGACCTCGAGGTTTAGGACCGTCTGATCCAGAGTCAGCTGCGCGCTCTCTGTGAGCATCCTCTCTGACCGCACCAAAAACCTCTCGTAGAGCGCGATTCCCATCCCGAGCATGCAAACAAGGGCCACGACGGTAAAAGAGATCAAAATCGTGACCTGGATGCTCCTGGGAACAGCGTTTCTCATAAACAGCCCGATCTTCCATCTGACCAGGAGATTATGCAGTTTTTCCTTAAAATCCTTCTTACCCTGCAATTTCAGACTTCCTTACCGGCTTTGTACCTGGAGGGCGAAACTCCGAACTGTTTCTTGAAAACATAACTGAAGTAGTTTGGGTCCGAGTAGCCAACCTCCTGAGCTATGATATAGGTCTTTTCATCGGTGTTAAGGAGCATCCTCTCCGCAATCTCCATGCGGTAGTCCGTGAGGTACCCCACAAAGGTCTTGCCCGTCTCCTTCTTGAATACCGTGGAAAAATAGGCGCTGCTCACACCGAGGTAGTTGCAGATAAAATCGATGGACAGATCCTGGTCGGCGTAGTGGTCAGCCACGTAATCCCTGGCCTTTGCCACAAAGCTCCTCGTGTTGTCGGATCTCTTGTCCTCTATGAGCTTATGCATCTTTACGCAGGCCTCCACAAACCAGTCAGAGAGCTCTTTCTGCTCCATCTGCTGCAGCTTTGCGTAGACGTCGCTCGTCATGTCAAAGACGCTTCCGGGGTCAAGCTGGTTGTTCTTTACAAACTTGTACAGCTCGCTCACCAGCTCCATCACAAAGAACCTGTAGTTCTGGATCGACGACTGGCCGTTAAGGCTGTCCTTGATAAACTTTTCGGCCGCGACCTCAACCGCCTGTGTATCCGACATCTTGATCTTCTTGAAAATGCTCTCGAGGTTGTCTGCGCTCTCCTCCTGCGGATTTTCTTTTTCCATGGGAGAAATCTCTGAGATATTGATAGCCTTGGTGTGACCGTACAGGACTCTGTACGAAACCGCATCCAGAGCTCCTCTGTAAGATACGTCAATGTCAGATAGAGACTCCACAAGAGAGCCCACGCCTATGGTGACGTTTGCCTTGCAGATGGACTCAGCGAGCCTGCACAGCCTGTCGCAGTCGTCGGTAAAGGCTCTCGCATCCTGAGTTTCCTGTACCTGCGCTATTATGACAGTGCTCCCGAGGTATGGAAAGAACCTGCAGCCCCACTTCTCGTTCATCCTCTCCTCCATAAGCTTTCGCACGGAGACGGATAGGAGGACCGGGTTCATTCCCTCCGGAACAGAAGAAGCGCTGATGTGGACGATAGCGGTTATATAGAAGGCAGATGAGAGTTCAATCCTGTAATCTGCCAGGTATTTCTCGATCTTTTTCTCCTCGATCCTGCCCTCGACAAGGGACGCAAAAAAGTCCTCCTGCAAAAGAGGGAGCGAGTCCATGTAATAGTTCTCGAGCTTGGCGACGTTTAATTTCTCGTCGATGTCCCTGTCAAGAGCATCGTGCACTCTCCCAAACACGCCCTTTAATTCCTCGGCATCAATGGGCTTTAATATGTACTCCTCTGCCTCGAGCCTTATCGCCTCCTTGGCATACTCGAAGTCATCAAATCCGGAGAAAAAAATGATCCTGATATTCGGGTAGAGCTTTTTGAGATTGCGGGAGAGCTCCATACCGTCCATGTACGGCATCTTGATATCCGTCATGACAATATCCGGGCGCAGCTCCTCGGAGAGTTCAAGCGCCTCAAGCCCGTTGTGCGCATATCTGGGAGTTTCAAATCCCATCTGCTCCCAGTCCATTTTTTTAAGAATTGCCTGTGCGACATCCTCTTCATCGTCCACAAGCATGACACGGTATCTGTTCATGGCTGCACCTTCGTTAAGATTTGGATTTAGATAATTGATAGTTTAGGCGTATTTCTCGTAAATATACTTCCACATCAGGCCCATGAGAATGACTGAGCCTACTATGATGACCATCGCAAGGACCGGATTAAAGAAAGAAACAACACCCATCACAAGGGCTGCAACTCCGAGGAACAGAATGATGAGGCCGGCGTAAAAGGCGTACTCTTTGGGGTGCTTTATTTCTTCGGGGTGCTCCTTCTTTATAATAGAGACATCTTTGGTGATGATGAGGCGTATGCCGAAGAACATACATACCGCAAAGACCAGCATCTCTATTCCCATCTGATTGACTAATTCCATGAACGTCATTATTTTTATCCTTTCAGAATACAATTTCCTATTGAATGAAAAAAGGGGACATGGCGCAGGCCATGCCCCCAGGTAATTATAAGGGATTTTATTACTTCTTTGCAACGTACTTACGGATATCAAGTGAGATAGCCACGAAGATAACCAGTCCGATGAAGATGTACTGTGCGTTCGCATCAACTCCGAGGTACTGCAGAGCTGCCTTCAAAAGTTCGAATACGGCAACACCGATTATGGCTGATGATACCTTACCACGACCACCGGTAACTGATACACCACCGATTGTGCAGGCTGCGATAGCTTCCATCTCGTAACCAAGTCCTAAGTTAACTGATGCACCGCCGGCCTTGGCTCCCAGCATGAAGCCTGCAAGACCATACATCATAGCGGCCTTCATGTAGATGAGTACCATTGTGAGACGAACAGGAACACCGGCAACCTCAGCAGCCTGAGGGTTTCCACCTATAGCATACATGTACTTGCCGTGGCGTGTCATGTTGAAGATGAACCATGTGAGTGCTGCTACAAGAATTGCGATCCAGATGAGGTAGCTGATTCCGAGGAATCTTCCTGTTGCAATGTTCGTGTACTGTGTTGTGTATCCGCCAAGAGGTGTAGCACCTGTGTAGATAAGAGCAAGTCCGTAAACGATTTCCATCATGGCAAGGGTTGCGATGAAGGGAGGTACGTGAAGGAATGCGATAAAGAATCCTGTGATTGCTCCGAATGCTCCTGTAATTGCAAGAACAATGATAAGAGCAACGAAGATGTTAAGAGGCTGCATATCAGGGAAGAACTTACCTGAGTAGTCTATCTTCTGAAGAAGTGTTCCGGCTATACATGCCGCAAAACCGATCATACGTCCTGCTGAGAGGTCACACCCCGCTGTGATAACACAGCCTGCAATACCGAGGGCGATTACAAGTCTTGAACTCATATTCATAAGAATATTGAACAGGTTGTTCGCTGTGAGGAACCTGTCGTTTGTGATACCTGTGTAGATAACCAGGATGAACATAACGATGATAACACCGTTATTGATAAGAAAATCAATTGCTTTCTGCTGTTTTGTCTTTACCATTGTACTAATCCTAACCCTTTCTATTCTAGAACTGAGTAGCGTAACTCATAACCTTCTCCTGAGTCATCTCGCTCTCTTCAGTTATCTCTCCTCTGAGTTTACCGTTACACATTACATAAATTCGATCTGACATACCAAGAAGTTCTGCCATCTCGGAAGATATCATGATGATAGCCTTACCCTGCTTGGCAAGCTCTGTCATGATCTCATAAATCTCATGCTTGGCACCTACGTCGATACCTCTTGTAGGCTCATCCATTATAAGAATATCAGGATCGTTGGCAAGCCATCTTGAAATAATAACCTTCTGCTGGTTACCACCTGACAGATTGGCGATGTGCTCCTGCATACTCGGCGTCTTGATGCTCAGCTTGTCTATGCTGTCATCCACAACCTTGTTGATCTTGTTGTGATCGAGTACAAAGCCTGCAGTCAGGAATTTGTTGTAAACTGAAACGCCTACGTTGTCCTTGATTGAAAGACATCCGAAGATACCGTTTCCTCTTCTGTCCTCAGTGATCATACCGATTCCTGCGTTCATCGCATCGATAGGTTTTTTGATCTTGACGTTCTTGCCGTTGATGGTAATGGTTCCGGAAGCAAGATTTCTGATTCCGAAGATTCCTTCCATGAGCTCTGTTCTCTGAGCTCCTACAAGTCCGCCGAATCCTAAGATCTCGCCTTTTCTGAGCTTGAACGATACATCCTGGAAAGACTTCTCATGGATTGAAGAAAGTCCTTTAACCTCCATGACGACATCACCCGGAGTTCTGTCCTTTTCAGGATAGATGTTGGTGAGCTCCCTGCCTACCATCTTGGCAATGATATCATCTATCGAGAGGTCTTTGGCCGGCCATGTTCCTATATAAGTTCCGTCACGCATGATCGTGACGTCGTCTGCAATCCTCTTTATCTCATCCATCTTGTGTGAGATATAGATCATTGCAACACCCTTTTCCCTCAGGCCTTCCATGATCCTGAAGAGTGCCTCTACTTCACTATCTGAAAGAGAAGATGTAGGCTCGTCGAAGATGATAACCTTGGCGTCATGCGATACAGCCTTGGCGATCTCTACTGACTGCATCTGTCCGATTGACAGTGTGTCGAGCTGAGCTTTGGGATCAAAGTCCATGTTAACCTCTTTGAGCCACTTCCCTGTTTCTTCATACATTGTCTTGTGGTCGATCACCTGGATCGGACCATATTTCTTTACCGGAAATCTTCCAAGAAACATGTTCTCTCCCACTGATCTTGCAAGTACCGGCTGAAGTTCCTGATGCACCATGGCAATACCCTTTTTCATTGCGTCATCAGGATTGTCTATTACTGTTTTCTGTCCGTCGATATAGATTTCTCCGGCATCCATCTTATAAATGCCGAAAAGACATTTCATAAGTGTTGATTTACCGGCTCCGTTCTCTCCCATAAGTGCATGGACGGTACCGGGCCTGACTGCCAGCTGTACATTATCCAGTGCCTTTACACCGGGAAAGGACTTGGATACGCCCCGCAGTTCCAATTTATAATCTGATGCCATATCTTGTCCCCTTTTTTCCGTTAACCTGCGTTACTGTTCAGTTCCTGACCAGCAACTCACCTTCGTTATTTCGTTTTCTTCGTTAAAAATGGTGCGGGAGCAATGAGTGCGCCCGCACCGCATTTGTTACATTATAAATTACTTGAGTGAATCAAGAACTGACTGTGCGTTGTCAGCTGTAACCTTTACGTAATCACAACCGATGTAGTAGTCATTGCCTGCACCTGTTACAAAGTTGATAGCTGCATCAGCTGCACCGTGTGACTGAGCGATGTGATCGTTAAATACTGTACCTGTCATTGTTCCTGCAAGTACGTCCTCAAGAGCCTCTGTAAGAGCGTCAACACCTACAAGATAGATGTCCTCGTTAACCTTGCGGCCTGCTGCATCGATTGACTGAAGAGCACCAAGAGCCATAGCGTCGTTGTTGCAGAATACTACTTCTGTCTCAGGATGAGCTGAAAGTGAGTTAGCAACGAGCTGCTGAGCTGTAGCCTGATCCCAGTTACCAACCTGATCATCGAGCTCATCAACTTCCCAGCCTGCATCTACAAGAGCCTTAACTGAGAACTCTGTACGATACTGAGCATCAACGTTCTCAGGGTCACCCTCGATCATGATGTACTGGATCTTGCCATCGCCGTTTAAGTCAACCTTCTCCTGGCCAAGGTCTACAAGGATCTCACCCTGCATTGTTCCTGACTGACGAGCGTCACATCCAACGTATGTTACGTTCCAGCCATTCTCGCTCCATCTTGCTTCCTCGTCAGCATCGGGCTCACGGTTGATGTAAACAAGAGGGATATCTGCGCCAACTACCTTATCTGTGATAGAAGCAGCTGAAGATGAGTTAACAGGATTGATGATAAGAACATCAACACCCTGTGTGATGAAGTTGTCGATCTGACCTGTCTGTGTAGCCTGGTCGTTAGCACCATCAACGATTGTGATGTTATCCTTGGAGAATCCCTGTGATACAAGGTAGTTCTCAAGCTCTGTTCTGAAGAGTGTCATGAAGTTATCAGCGAACTGATAGATACATACACCAACCTTCTTGTCAGCGAGATCAGCGTTACCTGCTGTCTCTGCAACTGCCTCAGCTGTCTCTGCTGCTGTGTCTGCTACTGCCTCAGCTGTCTGTGTTGCTGTGTCAGCTGTCTCAGCAGGAGCTGCTGTCTCTGCTGCGGGTGCTGAGCTGCTGCCGCATCCTGCAAGCATAGCCATTGTCATTGCAGAAACTGTTAAAAGACTTACCAATTTCTTTTTCATTACTAATTCCTCCTTAAAAATATGTTAACAATTTGTTTACAATGGCAATTGTAGCAAAGCCTTTTGTGCAAAAACATAGAGAATTCTTCTTTTTTTCTTAGAAATCCTTTGGTATTTTTCTATCAATCATCAATTTTGCACAAAAAAAGACACTCCGGGTTGTGAGTTTCTGACTATAAAATCGTTCTCATCAATCGGAGTGTCGTCATTTTGTATGTATTGCCATACAGGGGGATTCTTTCGTATAAAACTTTTTTGGGGACCGGAGGCCGGATGCGCTATTCCTCCACAGCTGTGCTGCCGTCTGCGTAGGTTATCACCCAGTAGCCCTTTCCGGTGCCGCAGTCCTCGTGATATTCCTTGTTTATAACGAGAGTTTTTTCTTCACCGTCTGTACTTTTTTCATTCACATATTGTTCATTTTTGTCGTAGGTGTATTCATATTTTTTGGACAAAAGAGATTCATCTGCAGGCTCTGTACTCTCCTCATTCAGAGCAGTCGTGTCTGAAGAATCATCACTTTTAATATCTGCTGCATCTGTGGTCACGGCTGTCACAGGCAGCGTCGCATCCGAAGTACTATCAGCCTGCCTCGGCGCTGCGACGGGGATCTTTTCATCCGGCCCCCCGACAGCTGCTTCCAGCATTCCCCTGTATGCAGGAACCGCAGCGTACATCACGATATTAAAAACAAAGATAGAAAATATTGTTCCCGATAAAATAAATATTAGTGACAGTCCTCTCCTCATTTTCCTTCTCCCCCTGAAACATCAGTAATTCACAGGATAGCTCTTTTCTTTGATGATGGGTCCTGCGGGATAGCTGTCATAAGTCTGCTTGTAGTAGCCGCCTCCCTTGGCTCTCTGCATCTCCGCGTCAAAAATGTACCACTTCCTGCCTATCTTAACCTCGGTCCATGCGTGAGGTGTTCTGCCGCCGAGAGCCGATGTGACCGTCCCCGTGCAGACCATCGCGTCGTACCCGAGTCCCTTTGCGATGTAGCCGAAGGCTGCTGCGTATCCGTAACAGTTGCCCTTTCTCGTCTGAAGTGTGTTATATGCGTATGAGGTTATCCAGTCACCTGATGGAACTTCCTCGCTCCTCTCATAGACAATACTGTTTGAGAGCTGATAAAAAGCGCTCTCAAGCTGCTCAGCCTGCTTCATAGTCATCGTCGTCGAAACGCCCACGATATCTGCAGCCATAGCCATAACGCCCGGCGTGGGAGTAACTATATCACCTGACTCTGTCATCCACATAATACTTCCGCCCGTGTGAATGAAGTGAGCTCCGGGAATGTCCCACTCGTTGTAGTTGGTCGACTGGTTGTTCTCAACTGCTGCCCTTATCTCGCTCTTGAGCTTGTCGGGAAGGCCGCGCAGCGCCGTCTCTCCTATCTCGGTAACAGTGCTCGGAATATATGCCGCCTGAAGTGCCGGTGGGAAACATATGAGCTCAGTCTGGAACTTGTCGTACAGGCATCCGCTGTAGGATGAATAGAACTTGTTGTTCTCACTTACCGTGATGCACTGCAGGTGCTTGAGCGCCCTGAAAGCGTTTGGCATGATCTCGTAGACATCGCTGCCGATATGTATCGTCGTGATGTTGTAGTCCTTAAAGCTGGTGGACGATAACGTGACATAGTCTTTAGCTTCGCTCTTAATAGAAAAGCCAAGCAGCATCGCCATGATAAGTAGCGCTGACAGTAATCTGGCGCCTGTCATTCTTATCTTATTGTTTTTTAGATTTTGCATATTATTAGCAGTCAATCTTTTCCCCATGAAATCTGAATCAAAAATATTTATCAGTTATCCGATCAAGGATTTGCATTTGCCCATGAAGGATCCGGATAATCCTGTGCATTCTGCCCTGCCATTGGATCTTTGTTATTTGTCGGATCGGATGAAATCGTGTCCGGTCCGCCGTCAATATATTTAGGTCTCGTATTGATTATGTCGCTCTCAAATGCATACGGATAATATGTCTGAAAGTCAACTTTTTTGCCGCCCCAGTTGGGATGCTTGCCGTATCCCGCCCACGCTTCTATCGGGTCCGCGTATGCCTCGTGGTTATCGCACACTACCTGACACCACTGATCATTCCAGGTATTTGCATTTACATGAACCCACTTAAAGGGAGGATAGGTCTCTTTTAATCCGTTCTGGTAATCTGCGTACCAAAGCTGATCCAGGTAATCTATTATGAGTCCCAGCGCTCTTGTTGCTCCGGCCGATGTAAATCTGTGTGCTATGAACACGCCGTAGGATGTCCTGTAAATCTTGTCGTTTGAACTCTGCACATCAGCCTGAGTCATCTCCCAGCCTGCATTGCAATAACCGTTAACAATACCTGTTGCATAGGCCAGCATCTGAATCTGGCTCCCGTCTCCCAGAGTATTGACATGGTCATATACATGCCTTGCGAGCTGAAGTGCAACGCTTCTTGCCTCGTTCTCCTGTCTCCTGTTCATACCGCCGTTAGAGTGGTATTCATCGGGGATGACTGTCATTCCGTTCTGCTGCTTTTTTGTCTTCTGATAAGATGGAACAACATATTCAAATTTGCTCCTTGACACTCTTGCAGTCGGGTCAAGTATTGTATTTGCAACCCTGTGTTCCTTCGGATACCCAAGCGTTTGGAAATGGTCCCACAGCTTGTAAGGATCTGCGCCATATGCAGCACGCAGATCTGAATAGTTCAGGAAATAGCAAAGCGCGTTAAACTGCACTGTCTGACCGTTTGCCAGTTTTAAAGTCTTGTTAAAATTGTCCAGAGCATTCATGGTATCTTCATCGATCTGAACTGAACCGGTAGGAGTTGTCGGCGTGGGAGTAGTTCCTCCCGGTGTAACCGATGGATATGTCGGATTTGCTGCATACGCAGTACACGGCATAACAAGAAACAGACTTAAGATAAGTGCAGCTGTCCCCACTGCTGCCCTGACAGTTTTTTTCAAGAAAGTTTTGCGAATCATTTCATTACCTCCGTCCATGTTCCTAAGGAATTCCTTAGGACGGTTCACTTTTTTCAGAATGTGCTTTACACCATCCATGGCTATTTCTGAAAATGTACGCAAAAAAAGCCCACAAGATTTTTCATACAATAATCTTATCGGCTTTTTTTATAAATAATTAACACTATTTTTTGTAATTTTTAAAATTTTCCCGAGTTAAACCCGGCTATCAGATCGCTGTCACGCTGTCAGCTGATTGGTCTGTCCGCCCTGGATGTTTTCCCGATGAGGATGAAAGAAACCGTAAACATGATCAGCACAAATACAATAAAGTAGCCGTTTCCCTCCTGCGTATTCATCGTGGCGATGTAGTCGTAGGCGCCGTGCAAAAGAGCCGGTACTAGAACCGCAAATATTCTCATGATCTTGGAAGGTGCGATCTCGCCCCTGTAGTCAAGCCTCTTTGCGATCCCGTAAAAGATTCCCATGAACACGCCAAAGCATGCGTGGCCCGGAATTGCAGTGACAGCGCGGACAATTGCGGTTCCGAAGCCGTACATCATAACATAGCTGATGTTCTCCCACAGGGCAAATCCCAAAGAGACAAACACCGCGTAGACAACACCGTCATACTGGCAGTTAAACTCCGGGTTCCTCCAGGTCTGCTTTTTCATGAAAAGATACTTGGAACTCTCCTCAGCAAATGCCACTATTCCAAAATAGAGGATTATGTTGTAGAGAGGCGATCTGACAGAGACCGTCATATCCAGTATCGCAGAGAGCACGCGCTCCTCAACAAGAGCCAGTAGAGCCGACAAAACGCCCGCCCTTATAAGATTCCATAGCATATACGGGCTCTCCTTCTCAAGCTTGTCGGACCTGTAGACTTTTATCATCAGGAAAACTGCCGGAATTACGGCAGCAGCTATCAGTACTCCGTTATAAACAAGATATGGTGCAACCAGAAAATAAAACATGTCTAAACCTCCCTATCTATATCAGTTTCATGGCGTCTGAGACGGATGATACTCCGATTATCTCAATGTCGGGGCAGCTCTTTTTGAGCTTATTTTCCAATGCCTTGGGAACAATGCAGGTGGAAAAACCGAGCTTTTTGGCCTCCGTGACTCTTGCCTCACCCATGGCAACGCTCCTGACTTCGCCGGATAGTCCCACCTCACCGAAGGCGATAAGCTTGTCATTAATGGGCTTGTTCTTGAAGCTTGAGATGAGTGCAAGGCAGATGCCAAGATCGAGCGAGGGCTCTGCTATCCTCATGCCTCCCGCGAGGTTGACATAGGCATCATAGTCCCCCATCTGAAGCCCTATCCTCTTCTCGAGAACTGCCATCAGAAGGTTCACCCTGTTGTAATCGGTGCCGTTTGCCTGCCTCCTCGGAAAGCCGAAGTTCGTCCTGCACACAAGGGCCTGGACCTCTATGAGGATGGGTCGTGTCCCCTCAACAGAGCAGGTCACAACAGAGCCGCTGGCCCCCTCGGGCCGTCCGTCCAGGAGAAACTCCGAAGGGTTTGTCACCTCGACAAGCCCCTTTTCCTGCATCTCAAAGACGCCTATCTCGTTGGTCGACCCGAATCTGTTCTTGACGCCGCGCAGTATCCTGTAGGATGCGTGGCGGTCGCCCTCAAAATACAGGACAGTGTCCACCATGTGTTCAAGGACCCTGGGACCTGCCACCTGTCCCTCCTTGGTCACATGCCCGACTATGAAGATCGAGATGTTCATGCTCTTGGCAATCCGCAACAGCATCGAGGTCGACTCCCTCACCTGGGAGACACTTCCGGGCGCAGATGACACTGCCTCGTTGTACATGGTCTGTATAGAATCAATGATGACAACCTGCGGCCTGATCCTGCAGGCCACATCCTCGATTGTGCCGAGGTTGGTCTCACACATGAATTTGAGTTTTTCGTTGAAGCTACCAAGTCTGTTTGCGCGAAGCTTAATCTGCTGAAGCGACTCCTCTCCCGAAATATACAAAACATCCAGGTTATCGCCCGAGAGATTCCCCGCCACCTGCAAAAGAATTGTCGACTTACCTATACCCGGGTCTCCTCCCACAAGAATAAGTGAGCCCTTTACAAGTCCTCCGCCGAGAACCCTGTTGAGTTCTCCTATGTGGGTGTCATACCTCTCCTCAGAGTTCATCTCTATTTCAGAGAGCGTCTTGGGCGCTGTAAAAGAGCTGCCTGCTCCGCCCTGCCCTGTTTGCGGGATTCCCTTCACCGCCTTGGCGACCGGTTTAACCGTCTCCTCGACAAAAGAGTTCCACTCCCTGCATCCCGGGCACTGCCCCATCCACTTCGAGGATTCATACCCGCAGCTCTGACAGAAGAAAACCGTCCTGATCTTAGTTGCCATTCCTTTGTCTCCATTTTGATATTGTTCTTATAGTTACAGTTCAGGTGTCAGCCGGACTGACACCCGAATTGTAGCTTAACTCTAAACAGTATAGCAAAAATAAGAAAAATTTTATATATGATTGCGCGGCAGTAGGATATAATTAAATTGTGGTATTAACTAATCATTTTAGGAACTGTAGCAGAATTAACTGAACATTTTACGCAGAATGATTTTTCAAAGGCAAGGAAGAAAACGCAGACAATGCGGGCATTGTTAAGGCTCTTGACGCAGCATTTGCGAAATCAGGCAAGTAAAATGTTCAAGTTATTTCGCTACAGTTCCTTAACAACTTAGGAGGGGTACTATGGCTGTCGTAGAACAGTTGATCCGCGCTGAGAGCGATGGTAGCATCAGCTTCGGTAATTACGAGCTTCCCGAAAAAAAGAAGCTGGAGAATTTTGAGCACAACGGCAATCTCTTGAAGGTCAAGACCTACAAGGATATCACCAAGCTTGAGAGCAATGAGAATTTTGTTTATGAGTCCGTTCCGGGAACTGCTGTCACTTCTTTCAGAGAGACAGAGGACGGAGTGGAGTTTAACGTAGAGGGCGCAAACGACGCCCAGATCACGCTGGGTCTTTTGGAGAACACCGAGTACAGCGTGTTTGTAAACGGAAGCAGCATCGGCAAGATGAGCACAAACCTCGGAGGTAAACTTAACCTCAGCGTAGAGCTCTCCGGCGAGGGTCCGATTGCAGTCAAGGTTACGAAGTAAATTTCTGCTGCATTTTTCATTATACGGTCGTGTAAAAAATTTTTTGACCCCTGAAATGAATTTTCAGGGGTCAAATTTTATTTAAAAATCCTAATAGTGAAAAACGATACTCTGAACACACCTTTTAGAGGGCAAAAAGGGTCAAAGTTTCAAAAAAACTCTAAATAGTGAAAAAACCGCTTTACGTATCTTCCTCTGCCATCTTTCTTCTGCCCCTTGGCTTTTTGGTCGTTACCGTGCCTCTCTTTTTGGAGGCATCCCTGGCCTTGGTGGTCTTTACGTTCACCTTCCTGACGGAGGAACTCTTTCCATCCTTTCCGACAAAGACAACCTTGTCGTCCTCGAGTGATACGGTGACATCCATCCCTGCCTTGATGTTGCCCTTTAGCAGTTCCTCTGCCATCGCGTCCTCTATGGTCTGCTGGATGGCCCTCTTTAAGGGGCGCGCCCCCATCTTCGCATCGGAGTGCTTATTCACCAGATACTTCTTGACAGCAGGTGAAATGGTGAGATTTATATCCATCTGCTTTTTGCACCTCTCTGAGAGGTTCGATGAGAGGAGCGTCACGATCTCCATCATCTCGCTCTCAGTCAGGGTGTGGAATACCATTATCTCATCTATACGGTTGATGAACTCGGGCTTGAAGAGACGCTTGACCTCTTCCATGACTCCCGACTTCATGTCCTCGTAGTCCTTTTTGGCGTCGTCGCCCGCGCCAAACCCAAGCTTCTTGGGATCTACTATCCTCTGCGCCCCGACGTTAGAAGTCATGATGAGGATCGTGTTCTTAAAGCTGACCTTGCGCCCCTTGGAGTCCGTGATGTGTCCGTCGTCCAATACCTGCAGAAGGACATTGAAAATATCGGGGTGCGCCTTCTCAATCTCATCAAAAAGAATAACCGAATACGGGTGGCGCCTTACCTTCTCTGAGAGCTGGCCGCCGTCGTCAAATCCCACATATCCGGGCGGTGATCCGATCATCTTGGAAACCGAATGTCCCTCCATGTACTCCGACATGTCGACTCTTATGAGGGCATTCTCATCCCCGAACATAGCCTCTGCCAGGGCCTTGGACAGCTCTGTCTTGCCGACGCCTGTCGGCCCCAGGAAAAGAAATGATCCTATGGGCCTGTTAGGATCCTGAAGTCCTACTCTTCCTCTTCTGATTGCCTTGGCAACAGCAGTTACTGCATCCTCCTGACCTATGACTCTCTTGTGGAGAACAGACTCAAGCTTTAACAGCTTTTCCGTCTCCTTCTCTGCAATCTTCTTTACCGGGATCCTCGTCCACTCAGCGACTACCTCGGCGATGTCATTCTCATCGACGACAAAGTCGGTGCTCTGCATCTTTTTCTTTTCGGAGTTCTTGACTCTTGTGAGCTTTGAGATGAGGGCTGTCTGCTGCCTGTTATACTCAGCGGCTACAGAAAAATCGGAGATCTTAAGAGCCTCCTCGATCTGCGAATCCAATGTCCTGATTTCATCCTCGAGCTCTTTTACCTTGGAGGATGCGCCCATGGTGCGCAGCCTTACCGCTGATGCGGCCTCGTCTATGAGGTCGATTGCCTTGTCCGGAAGATTCCTGTCGTTTATGTATCTCTCGGAGAGATCAACTGCAGCCCTGATGGCCTCGGGGGTTATCCTGACCTTGTGGTGATCCTCGTACTTGCTGACGATTCCCATGAGGATGTCCGTCGCCTCCTCTTTGGTGGGCTCGTCGACATTGACGGGCTGGAAACGCCTCTCAAGAGCTGCGTCCTTCTCAACATACTTGCGGAACTCAGTGATGGTGGTCGCACCGATCATCTGTATCTCGCCTCTTGCAAGTGAGGGCTTTAAGATGTTGGATGCGTCGATTGCGCCCTCCGCTCCGCCTGCGCCGATCAGAGTGTGCATCTCGTCTACGAAGAGAATGATATTGCCGTCATCCGCAACTTCCTTGATGACCTTCTTGATCCTCTCCTCAAACTCGCCTCTGTACTTGGAGCCTGCGATCATGCCTGAGAGGTCGAGGGTCACGAGGCGCTTGTTCTGAACCGTGAGCGGAACATCTCCCGCAACAATCTTCTGCGCGAGTCCCTCCACCACGGCTGTCTTGCCGACGCCCGGCTCACCGATCAGGCAGGGATTGTTCTTGGCCCTGCGCGATAATATCTGGATGACCCTCTTTATCTCCCTCTCCCTTCCGATCACGGGGTCGAGGGCGCCGTCTGCCGCCAGGGCAGTCATATCGCGGCTGTACTGAGATAGGATTGACGCCTTCTTTCCCGACTTGGGAGCCGCACTCTTCCTGCCAAGGTCCTCTTTGACCAGGTTCGGGTCCTCGCCCATGGCGGCGAGCGTCTCCGCGTAAATCTTCTGAGCCGGAACATTCATTGTGCTGATGAGCCTCACCGCAACGTTCTCGCCCTCCTTGATGAGGGAGAGGAGTATGTGCTCTGTCCCTGTCTTGTCAGCGCCAAAGCGCTCCGCCATCCTGTGTGCCCCGTCGAGAACCTTCTCTGCTCTCGGCGAAAAACCGTCACGATCGAGCGTCCTGACATTGCTGTCCGGAACGATGAGGTCCCTTATCATGTCCATCATACGGCTCTCATCAATGCCGTTGTCGATGAGGATCCTCGATGCGACGCAGCCGTCCTCGAGGATGAGTCCCATGAGGATGTGCTCTGTTCCGACATAATTAAGCTTAAGTGATCTGGCGGTCTTCCTGGCGAGCCTGAGCGCGTCATTTGCCATTACTGTAAACTTAGAATCCATTTGTCCTTCCTTTCTAAACTGCTTCATACCTGTCGTAGAGTTTGTCTACAAGTGAGTGTATCTCTTCCCTGTTGATGCCCTTGCAAATAGCTCTGGCCAGCACTACCGCAAGCTCGTTCTGAGCTTCTCCCAGCGCCTTTAACTTGTTGATATCTATGGCTATGATGGCGCCCCGCCTCCTGTCGATCTTGACGAAACCGTCCTGCTGGAGTATCGAGTACGCCTTGTTGACAGTGTGCATGTTGATACCTATGGTCTCCGCAAGCTGTCTCACACTCGGGAGCTGTTCACCCTCCCTGAACTGAGACGTTGCAATGCCCAAAATGATCTGATTGCACAGCTGAACATATATCGCTTCATCACTGTTAAAATCTATTTCAATGATCATTCCTTACGCCTCCCGGGTCCCAAGGGGATCGCCCTGCGGTGAATTCCTTAGGACGTCTTTTGTTTTCCGTTTTTTCTTCACACTGACAGTTTGTGATACATTTAGTATAACACATATTACAGAAGTTTGAAGTGCTATTTTTTGGCAAAAGAAATCCGGGCAAAAGATATCTTCTTCTGCCCGGTAATACTCATCTCTTATTATTTGTCGTCGTCAAGGTCAAGGAACTCAAACTCGAATTCATCCTCTTCGCCGACGAAGTTCTTGGGACGCCTCTTTGTAACAGGTGCCTCGGGAGCTACCTCTCTCTCAACCTCCCTGCTTGCGCGCCTTACAGGTCTCTCACCCTCTTCAGCAGAACGCCTGTTGGTTCTGACTACTCTCTCATCGGCTGCTCTTGCGCCTCTGTCGTCAGCACTGCGGCGGACAGGTCTCTCATACGAATCATCTGAACTCTGCCTTCTCCTGACCGGTCTCTCGGCTCTCTCCTCAACATCCTCTTCTCTTCTGGGAGCTCTCGATGTCCTGACAGGTCTCTCGGAATCATCTCTTGAAGGTCTGGAGGCTCTCTCCGACTCATCCCTTGAAGGTCTGACTGTTCTCTCATCAGCTGTCCTTCTCCTTGCGGGCCTTTCCTGCTCAGCCTGCTCATCATCGTCACGCGCTCTTCTCCTTGCCGGCTTTGCGTATGCATCGAACTCGGGCTCCTCTTCCTCCTCTTCGTAGTAGAGGGAATCCCTGAGCTTGAGCGCCAGGATAATAAGTACTATAACAAGAACCGCAACCACAACAGCCAGAACGATGAGGATCGTCTTGTAGGTGCTGTTGGTCGTCACGAGCTTGTTGACCTCATCACTGCTCTTTGCTGCGTCTATAAGCTCACCGACCTTGACTCTGTAGCCTTCTACATTGTCGTAGAGATACCAGACGTTGTTGCCCTCGTCGTCAGCGGTGTAGACAAGTGAGTAATGTCCGTCACCTGCTTCGCTCGAAACAGCAGATCCGCCCTCGGACTCTTCGCTGCCTTCGCCTTCGCCCTCGTAGCCTTCGCCTCCTTCAGCATCACCGCCTTCAGAGCCTTCGGATGATTCTGATTCTTCTGAGGAAGAAGCCTCTCCAAGCTCAAGAAGGTCGCTCCTGATGTAGCCCTCTTTGTTGTTGCTGCCGAAGGTAACCTTGTACCATGTCTTGTTGTCGGTTCCTGTAGCCTCTCCCGTAACAGTGACCGTGTCGCCCTTGGTGACCTTGCCAACTGAATCATAGGCTGTTCCTGCGCCCTGGCGGACATTTACGCTGTCTGCCGTGATTGTTGCGGGTGTTGAATCGATCGCTGTGGCTGTCGTTGCCGGAAGTGATGCAGCTGCGGCATTTGCAGCCGTGGTGTTCGATGTTGTCCTGGTTGTGGTGACAGCAGCGCCCTCTTTTTTGTTAACCAGGTCGCTCCTGACATATCCGTACTCAGTCTTGTTGACCCTTATCTTGTACCACACATAACCCGATGCATCGGTTGACTCATCGACTATCTCCACCGTGTCTCCGTTCTTGAGGCTCGATACCTGTGAAGATGTGGTGCTGGCTGATGACCTCACCTTTACATTGTCTGTTGAAACAGTTCCCGTGGTCTCATTGTAGGCCAGCGCAGTTGTCGCAGACATGGTAAAAACCGCGGCTGCAACTGCAAAAGACATCGCTCCTGCCAAAAGTCTCTCTCTCAGTTTTTTCATAATCATTCCTCCTCTATTGCCTTGCCAATATCATGACGCATGTACTTATTCTCAAAGTCGACCCACCCGGTCGCTTCATAGGCCCTCTCTCTCGCCTGTTTCAGGGTGTCGCCCTTGGCCGTGATGCCAAGAACGCGGCCTCCGTTTGTGACAATTCCCTCAGGGGTCTTCTTCGTCCCCGCATGGAAACAGTAATAATCTTCCTTCCCCTTAAAGGTATCAAGCCCTGTTATGAGCTTGCCCTTCTCGTAGGAGAGCGGATATCCGTCACTGGCGAGAACCACACAGACAGCTGCCTTGTCCTCGAATTCGAGATCAAGGTCTGAGAGCGTTCCGTCTATGCAGGCGTCACAAATATCTATTATATCAGTTTTTAGTCTGGGAAGCACTACCTGAGCTTCAGGATCTCCAAATCTTGCGTTGTACTCCAGAACCTTAGGGCCGTCCTCTGTCAGCATCAGCCCAAAGAAAATTACTCCCTTGAAGGGCCTTCCCTCCGCTGCCATGGCATCCACGGTCTTCTGGTAGATGTGCTCGCGGCAGTACCTGTCAATTTCATCAGTATAAAAAGGACTCGGAGAAAAGTTGCCCATTCCTCCCGTGTTGAGTCCCGTGTCGCCGTCCCCCGCTCTCTTGTGGTCCTGGGCGGATGACATGAGCCTGATGGTCCTGCCGTCCACGAACGAGAGCATCGAAACCTCGCGCCCCGTCATAAACTCCTCGATGACCATGTGGTTGCCCGCATCGCCGAACTTCTTATCCTGCATGATCTGCTTTACGCCGGCTTTGGCTTCATCAAGATCCTGACAGATCAGAACGCCCTTTCCCAGAGCAAGCCCGTCGGCCTTTAAGACAATCGGGAACTTCGCGCTCTCAAGATACTCAAGAGCCTTCTCCGCGTCGTCAAAAGTCTCGTAGGCAGCTGTCGGAATATTATACTTCTTCATAAGGTCTTTTGAAAAGGCCTTGCTGCCCTCCAAAATCGCCGCGTTCTTACGCGGCCCGAAAACCCTGAGTCCCTCAGCCTCGAAGGCATCGACAATTCCGCCGACAAGCGGATCATCCATTCCAACGATTGTGAGGTCAATGCCCTCTTCTTTGGCAAAAGAGGTGAGCTTTGAAAACTCCATCGGTGTTATCGGCACACACTCAGCCAGCTCTGCAATTCCTCCGTTGCCCGGAGCACAGTAGATCTTAGTGACCCTTTTACTTCTGGAAACGGCCTCGCAGATTGCATGCTCTCTGCCGCCTCCTCCAACAACCAAAACTTTCATGAGACCTTCTTTCTCTTCACAGGGCGCCAAGGACGCTCCCGTCGTAGTCATCTATTACAACTTTTCCGTTCTCTATCCTTACCTTGCCGTTTGCGATAAGATTTATCGCCATCGGCATTATCTTCCACTCAGCCTGCTCCATTATGCGCTTCTGCAGCGTTTCCGGAGTGTCGTCATCTCTCACCATGACAGGCTTTTGCAGGATGATAGGACCTGTATCCGTGCCCTCGTCCACAAAGTGAACCGTGGCTCCCGACACCCTTGCTCCCCTCTCAAGGACCTTTTCATGGACCTTCAGACCGTAATAGCCCGTTCCGCAGAATGAAGGGATAAGCGAGGGATGGATGTTTATTATCCTTCCGGAAAAGAACTCTACCACTTCTTTTGGTATCACCACAAGGCAGCCCGCAAGTACGATAAGGTCAGGGTCAGCCTTTTTTAGTATTTCAAGGAGCTCCCTGTTAAAATCATCTCTGTTTGGAAACTCCTTAGGGCTCCTGCATACGCAGGGGATTCCTGCTCTTTTGGCTCTCTCAAGAGCATATGCCCCGGGGTTATTGCTGTACACAAGTACAATCTCAGTGCCTGTTATCGTACCGTTATTTATCCCATCGATAATCGCCTGGAGGTTCGTTCCGCCTCCTGACACCATCACTGCTATCTTCATACGAGTTCTACGCCCTTCTCGCCGCTAATGCACTTTCCTACTACTGCAGCCCTGTCGCCTGCTGCCTCAATTGCCTTTATCGCCTTATCTGCATCCGCAGGGTCAACAGCAAGTACCATTCCAAGTCCCATGTTGAAGGTGTTGTACATCATCTTATCCTCAATACCGCCTTTTTTCTGCAGAAGGCCGAAAATCGGAGGTATTTCGTAGCTGTTCTTCTCGATGACAGCCCTGATACCCTCAGGCAGCATCCTGGGCACGTTCTCATAGAAGCCGCCGCCTGTTATGTGGCTGCAGCCCTTCACCCTGATTCCGGCATTTTTCAGGGATTTCATCATCTTGACATATATCCTCGTTGGAGTTAAAAGACACTCTCCGAGCGTCATGCCAAGCTCGTCGTAGTAGGTCTCAAGGCTCTCTTTGGTCATGTCAAATACCTTTCTGACCAGTGAAAAACCGTTAGAGTGAACGCCGCTGCTCGACACTCCTATCAGCACATCGCCGTCTTTGATGCTGCTCCCGTCGATCATATCCTTGCGGTCCACAACTCCGACAGTAAAGCCTGCGACATCGTACTCATCCTCCGGCATAAGCCCGGGGTGTTCGGCGGTCTCTCCGCCGATGAGCGCGCAGTCAGACTGCTTGCACCCCTCTGCCACTCCCTTTACTATGGCTGCGATCTTCTCAGGAATGTTCCTTCCGCAGGCGATGTAATCAAGGAAAAATAAGGGGTCTCCGCCTGCGCACGCCACATCGTTTACACACATGGCAACGGCGTCAATTCCGATCGTATCGTGTTTATCGAGTATAAAGGCGAGCTTTATCTTGGTCCCGACGCCGTCAGTACCCGAAAGAAGAACCGGATCCTCCATGTCCTTTATCGCCTTCATGGAAAAAGCTCCGGAAAACCCTCCAAGGCCTCCCAAAACTTCAGGCCGAAGTGTCTCTTTTACATAGCCCTTAATGAGCTCAACTGATTTGTATCCGGCTTCGATATCAACACCGGCTGATTTGTAGTCAAGTGCCATGATCTCTCCTCTTAAAAAAACCTGATTATCTTTACTCTTTTGATTGGAGCACTTCTCTGCATCCAGAATCATTTATAGTTTTTGTAGCCGACTTCCTTAAGTCTCTCATCCTTTGCTGCTACCGCATCTTTAAGTGATGCGGAGTAGTCCTTCAGCTTCTGAAGAAGGGCGGGATCACTCGTTGCGAGTATCTTCGCTGCAAGGAGTCCTGCGTTTGCGCCGCCGTTGATCGCAACTGTCGCAACAGGGATTCCCGATGGCATCTGGACGATGCTGTAGAGTGAATCCCTTCCGCCGAGGCTCGTCGTGTGCATCGGGATACCAATGACAGGCATGGGAAAAATTGCTGCGCACATCCCCGGAAGGTGTGCTGCCATCCCGGCTCCTGCGATAATGACCTTAAAGCCCTTATCCTCTGCGCTCTTTGCGTACTCAAAGAACTCGTCGGGCTCCCTGTGCGCCGATATGATCCTCATCTCATAAGAAATGCCAAGCTCCTCTAAGATGTCGGCAGCCTTGCTCATTACAGGCATATCCGAGTCGCTTCCCATCACAATTCCAACCTGTGCCATATAGTCCTCCCTGCGTAAATCCTCTTGTCTTCCAGGCCTGTAAAATCAGACCTGTTTTCCGGTAGGATACGGATTGCTCCGCTTCATAATTACTATATCCTACATGTAGTCACGTGTATCATATCACAATACAAAATATTGTGCCATAGAATTTTTACAAATTTCTTAACAATAATACATTCTTTAGCGTGCTAAAGTTGCAAAACTGTAGTATAATGAAACAATGTTATTTTAATCTAAGATCAGGAGGATACATTATGAAAAAAAGAATTTTGTCAATCTTACTCGCAGCTGTGAGCACAATTTCGCTCGCAGCATGTGGAAGCGCAACACCCGCAGATACTGCGGCTCCTTCCGGAGAGACGCAGGAAGCACCTTCTGAGACCGGAAGTGAAGCGCCTGCGGAAACACCTTCACAGGATACAGGGGCAGACGAAGCCGCATCAGAAGACAGCGATCTTTCCTATATTAAGGACAAGGGAACTCTCATCGTCGGGATCACGGATTTTGCTCCAATGGACTACAAGGACGAGACAGGCAACTGGATCGGTTTTGATGCCGACATGGCACAGGAGATTGCATCATCACTTGGCGTTACCTGCGAGTTTGTTGAGATTGACTGGGACAACAAGATCTTAGAGCTCGAGAACAAATCAATCGACGTCGTATGGAACGGCATGACCCTCACACCTGAAGTTACAAACTCCATGGAATGCACAAATCCTTACTGCAACAACGCACAGGTTGTCGTTGTTCCAAGTGACAAGGCTGATACCTACAGCACCAGGGAGTCACTCACCTACCTCTCTTTTGCAGTTGAGTCAGGATCCGCAGGCGAAGCTGCCGCATCGGAGAACGGCCTCAACTACACAGCAGTCAAAGCACAGTCAGACGCAGTGATGGAGGTTGCAGCCGGCACATCAGATGCCTGCATCATCGACCTTCTCATGGCAGGAGCCATGATCGGCGAGGGCACAGCCTACCCGGACCTCTCTCACACTGTTGAGCTCACAAGCGAGGAGTACGGCATCGGCTGCCGCAGAGGTTCCGACCTTGCAGCCTATATTAACGATCAGCTCAAAGCCCTCTACGATGCGGGAACCATGAAGGAGATCGCCACAAAATACGGCGTTCAGGACTCACTGGTAGCTCACTAAATATTTTTACAAAAGGAATGATTACTCTATGTTTGCAACCGTTACTCTGGCTCTTTTTAAAGGGTTTTTAGGAACGCTTAAGCTCTTTTCCTTAACGCTTTTGTTTTCACTCCCTTTAGGGCTTTTAATCAGCTTCGGCTCAATGTCAAAAACTGCCATCCTGCGCCTGCCCATCAGACTGATAATCTGGATCATCAGGGGGACTCCTCTCATGCTCCAGCTCCTCATCATCTTCTACGGCCCGGGAATATTTCTTGGCAGGAACATATGGGGCTCCGGTGACAGCGGCAGATTCACTGCTGCACTGACCGCCTTCGTCATCAACTACGCCTGCTACTTCAGCGAGATATTCAGGGGCGGCATCCAGTCGATACCAAAGGGGCAGTACGAGGCGGCACAGGTCCTCGGCCTTTCGCGAACCCAGACCTTTTTCAGGATAATACTGCTGCAGGTCATCAAGCGGATCGTTCCTCCCATCTCAAACGAGGTCATCACCCTGGTAAAAGACACGTCTCTTGCGAGGGTCATCGCCTTCTACGAGATCATCTGGGAGGGCGAGCGCTTTATAAAGAGCAGCGGGATCATCTGGCCGCTTTTCTACACAGGCGTGTTCTACCTGCTGTTTTCCGGACTTCTCACTCTCCTGTTCGGATACATTGAGAAAAAGCTGGACTACTTCAAATAAGGAGACGGTGACATAAATGCCTATTTTGGAAGTCAACAATTTAAAAAAGAGCTTTGACGGCGACAGCATTTTAAAGGGAATCAGCTTTGACATGGAAAAGGGGCAGACGCTCTCCATCTTAGGGAGCAGCGGAAGCGGCAAGACGACGCTTCTAAGGTGCCTGAACTTTCTTGAGATGGCTGACGACGGAAGGATAAAAGTAAACGGTGAGACATTGTTTGACGGAATGAAGACTTCTTTTTCCGAGAACGAGCTGAGGGATAAGCGCAGGCACTTCGGAATGGTTTTTCAGCAGTTCAACCTCTTTCCGCAGTACACCGCGCTTGAGAACGTCACTCTCGCGCCGCGCCTTGCCAATCCGTCGAAGGACAAAATTGACATCGAGCGTGAGAGCAGGATGCTCCTAACCAAGATGGGGCTCCCGGACAAGTTAAACCACTATCCGCATCAGCTCTCAGGCGGTCAGCAGCAGAGAGTTGCGATTGCAAGGGCGCTCGCTCTAAAGCCCGATATCCTCTGCTTTGACGAGCCGACATCAGCCCTCGACCCGGAGCTGACGGGAGAAGTGTTGAAGGTCATCAAAGAGCTTGCCCTTCAGCACACAACCATGATAATCGTGACGCATGAGATACCATTTGCAAGGGATGTTTCGGATCAGATCATTTTCCTCGACAGAGGCGTTATCGCAGAAAAAGGAACGCCCTCTCAGGTCATTGATTCACCGACCAATGAGAGGACGCAGAAGTTTCTTGCTAATTATTAAATCATTCATCAAGCGGCCGGTTCAGTTCTTCGCATCCATGAAGGACGAACCTGCCGTTTTTTATTATGGAGACAGATGATCCGTCTTCCATCACAGCCCTTATCTCACCTAGCTCGTCGTAGGGGATCGTGATGTCTGTGTGGCACCCGAAGTATGCCTTGTCGGGTTCTGTCTTTCTCTTTAAGCTTATCTCATTGTCCCTCGCGACGATTGCCTTGCCGTCAGGGTTGTAGCTCATATTGTCCTCCTCGTGGGAATAGCACGTATCTCCCACCGCAAAGTGTGGGCCTGTCTTTTCCGCGATGAGGATCGGGAGCTTATCTTCTATTCCGTATTTCCTTGCAACGACGTATGCAAGGGTGTTGGTGCCTATTGCGAACTCGCCGATGGGAAGGGTCTTGTGGTTAAAGAGGATGTTGTCGGAGATGTACTTAACATTCTCCTCCTCGGACTCAAAATTGCTGCAGCTGTAGCTCTCTATGCAGCCGTCCTTAAAGGTTATCTCGAGATTTTTAAAGTACAGTCCCTCAAGGTAGACTCCCGTCACATGGAGAACGCCTTCACTTCCGGCCAGCTTCGGCGATGTGAACACCTCTCCCACGGGTATGTTGACGTCGGCGACGCAGTTCTCAAAATTCGTCTCTTTTGACCTGTCAGAGAGCTCGTGCAGCATGACCTTCATTTTGGTGTGGTTAGAGCCCATTCCCTCAACTTCTACATGCACTGCCCTGTCGAGAACATCGATTATCTTCTGCTGGATATTCTGGTAGAGTTTATAGTCCAGGGTGTTTATCTTTACTATGTCTCTGAAAATCTCCCTGAAGTTATCCCCGATCTCCGGTACGGGAAAAGAAATAATGGTAAAGCTTCTCTCGCTTCCTATTATGTACTCATTCTGGATGAGAGCAGCCTGTATCTTGTAATCGCTGAGCATCTTCTTCTGCCGGGAGTCAAGGTGGGCTGCATCTTTGTTTGGCTCGGGAGAAAACGGCTTTTCCCCGAACACCTCGATGACTGCGGGGCCGCCAAATAAGCGCGCCTTGTCTCTGTGCTTTTCTCCCGCTGCCCTCACGGCTTCAAGCCGCCTGTTGACGAGGCTCGTATCAAGGATAAGCGCATCGTCGTCCTTGTGGTCGTAGTCGAACTGCTTGTTGGGAACCGCTCCGTAGAAGCCAGCCCTCCTGTAGCTTCCGCCCATGAAAAAGCCGGACATGACAGCCCTGTAAATTGTGACGTCAAGGCCGATAGATTTGAGGTTATCTATGGCTTTTTTAACTATCCTCTCAAAACCGAGCTGATAGATGATGGACGCAGTCTTTTTGATGGAAATGTCCTTGCCTGTTGCTGCAAAGCCTATGCGGTACCCTTCCGTGAAGGTGGTCGCAAGCCCTCCGATTTCCTCTTCAGTAAGAGATGCAAGGTGCCTCGCCGTCTCAATCTCGGTCCCTGTCACATACTCCCCGAACCTGTAGAGGTAGCGCACATCCGTAAGGTCGCTCTCACAGATGATGTCCCTCGCAAAGGAGTAAGCAGGGTCGACAATAGACGCAAATCTCTTATCCCTCTCCTCCTCGGCGTAGTCGCTGTAGAACCAGTAGAGGATCTTTTTGAGGTCCCCGTAGACAGGGAGGCGCCCCATTTTGTCAGCCTCGGCAAAAAGGCCGTAGATCTCGATGAAGAGCTCCATCCTGATGGTCATCTCGAACCTGTCTTCTTCAAAGGCAAAGCCAATCATGGATCTCATTTCGAAGTAGAGAGCTGACAGGAGCTGCCCGATCTTTTCGCCAAACTTTGAGCAGCATACAGACGGATTTCCATAGCTCTTTTCATAGTTCTCCGGAAGTATGTCTTCAAAGAGCTTTCTGTTCCTGTCCGAGAGCTCCTCCAAAGTATCATAGTTGAAGCCCTCAGCCACAGCCCAGTCGTAGGTATCCAGGACAAATAAAATAAAGCCTGAAACCGATTTAAAATAGGTTTCGAGCTCTTTGTTTTCCAGCGTTTCGCTGTGCATATCCCTGATCCGTCCGGAGGCTAATTCAAACCTCTCATCGATCACAGGCTGTCCCGATTCAAATTCAAAATAAAGCTCATCACTGTTCATAATCCACTGATCCCCAAGAAAAGAATGACTATAACAAAAATAACTGACAACAGGTTAAGGAAAAATCCGAGGTTTGGAAAGATCTTGAAAACATCCTTTTCAAATCTGGACTTTATCCCAAGAACAAGTCCCACAACAGAAAACAAAGCCGCAAACAAAGATGCTGCGGCGTATTGTATTTTGGCCTGCCCGCCGTTGTTGTAGGTAAAAAGTACGGCAACAGCAAGTGTTCCGACTGATATGCATCCCAGGATAAAGGACATGATGCCCTCCTCGGGATGCCTGTTATCAGTGAACATATACCGGTCTCGGGCCGGCTCAAGTTTTTTTATCCTGATTTTTAGCTTCTTTAAATTGATATGCGGCCTTTCCATCTTAGAAAATCACATGCTTTCTGCTGGCAAGGAGCCTTCCGCCTGAGATTATCAGTAAAACTCCCGTCGTGATCCCGACTACTATCGCAATAATACCAAACGCGATATTGAGGGCTCCCGCCCCGCCGACAACCTTGTAAATCTTCTCGTTCATATATATTCCCTCCATATCTGGTCCTGATTACTGCCGCTTGCGCGGTATTCCTCAGGACTGTCTATAGTTTACATTATCTGCTCTGTCATTACTTCTTGGCGCCGTACTCTGCGTAGTACTCATCGATTGACTTCTTGATTTCCTTGGTCAGAAGAACCTCTCCGTCTATCGGCTTGTTGTAGAGATAGCTCACAACGTCGCTCATGGTGACTATTGAGTGTGCGGAAAATCCGTACTTCTCCCTGATCTCGTCAAGGGCGCTCATATCCGACTCCTGCCCCTTCTCCTGTCGGTTAAGGGATACCATAAGCCCCACGATGTCACAGTCAGCCTGTGCCTGAATGATGGGAACCGTCTCCTCTATGGACTTGCCCGATGTTGTCACATCCTCAATGATGAGGACCCTGTCGCCATCGCGCAGCTTGCTTCCTAACAGGATTCCCTTGTCGCCGTGGTCCTTGATCTCTTTTCTGTTGGAGCAGTATCTGATCTCCTTCCCGTAGAGCTCGCTGATGGCAACGGATGTGACTACAGAAAGAGGAATCCCCTTGTAGGCAGGTCCGAACAGCACGTCAAACTCCAGTCCGAAAATATCATGTATGGCCCTTGCGTAATAATGGCCAAGCTTCTTGAGCTGTGAGCCTGTAACATAAGCACCGGCGTTCATAAAGAAGGGTGACTTGCGCCCGCTCTTCAGAGTGAACTCGCCAAACTTAAGAACATTGCTGTCAACCATGAATTCGATAAACTCTTCCTTGTATTTCTCCATTTCCCTTAGACTCCTTTATTCATCTGTATTTATAATGGTTAGTAAACTGCCCTGACACCATTTTGACACCATTTCGTAATTTTCAACTGCTTCAATCAAAGTTTAATGGAATTGTTCTGATTCCACCAAGTGTCTTTGGTAGGTGCATATCATAAATATACCTTCATTTCTTTGAAAAGTATACCTCATTCCTGCTTTCAGTGCCACAATAAATAATTTAGACCGGTGATGCACGATATCAGAAGCCAGAATGAGCTTTGTCGTGCCCTACTCAACGAAAATCATGATGGTGATGCACGATATTATAAACCAAAACATGTTATGTCGTGCCCAATTTAACAAAATACACCGTGATGGTACACTATATCAGAAGCCAGAGCATGCTTCATCGTGTACGACTGAACAGAAAAAACGGAAATAGTACACGAAGAAAAGGGATTCAGCGAAAAGTGTCGTGCATAAAGCAGACAAAATCCGGGAGGATTCACCGGATTCCCACGTTATTCACGATTCCAAACGACACGTAGCCTGAGAGGATGGCGCCGTAGTCGGTTCCCTCTTCCTCTTCGTGCAGGTGGATGCCGTCGACCATGTAGCGGATGCCACCGCCCTCCAGTTCCTCGACCACTTTGTATCTGTCGGTGTAGAAAGCCTTTCGCGAGACCTTCACATCTCTCTTAACTCCCCTGCACTCACCCGTATCGCACTCCGGAAAATTGATATTGATGATCTCACCAAAATCCAGTTCCATCGAAAGAGCCTCCTTGAGGAGCGGCAAAAGATATTCATCCGTAGCATAGTGTCTGTCGCTCATTGCCTCTGATAGCGCAACCGCGTGTATGCCCTGGAAAGATGCCTCAAACGCAGCTCCGGCGGTTGCTGAGTACTGGATGTCCGTCGCCATGTTGTAGCCATAGTTGATGCCTGAGAGGACTACGTCGGGCTTATCCGGCATCACGGCAAGAGAACCGACCCTGACGCAGTCCGCCGGAGTCCCGCTCACGGAAAAAGCCTTCACACCGGGCACGGGAAAGTCGTGGGGATAGACGTCAAGAGGGTCGCGAAGTGTTATGCTGTGGGATGCAGCGCTCATCTGAAGAGCGGGTGCAACAACCCACACCTCCCCCAATTCAAGGGTGGCTCTTGCGAGCCTCACTATTCCGTCTGAAGTTATCCCATCATCATTCGTTATCAAAATTCGTCTCATGTCAGTTCTCCGTAAGTATGACATCTTGAATGAAACATTCAAGATGTCTGCAAATAGGCCATCCTAGAGCGACTTCGTCGCGGGCCTATTTGCTTTTTGCATCATGTTCTCACGAAATCCGCAGTACATGCGGATTTCTGAAACGAAGTTCAAGAATATATGACATCTTGAATGAAACATTCAAGATGTCGTGCGCATAATTGTTATACCGTTTAAGGAATGCACTTCCGCCAACGGGTATAATTGTGAGTCTGTGGGTGTATCAGTGGGGCGTTTTGAGTCACTCTTCTTCGGTCAGAGCCTTCAGTGTCACACCGTATTTCTCTGCGATGTCCATCGCGTAGCTCATTCCGGTAGGCGGCGCGACTTCTACCTTGTATGAACGCTCGCCGCCGTCGGATCTCACGATGAGGGACGCCGCCCTGAACGTGTTGCCACCTTCGTTTATTCCGCCCTTTTTTATCTTGCTGCCATCTCCGTGTATGCTGTCCTTTTTTATCTTGCTGTCATCTCCGTTTATGCTGTCCTTTTCATTCTGGCTGCCATATCCGTTCATGCTCTCAATCTCCATGGCGAGCTTGTGCATGTGGGTGTTGTAGATGGTCCTAATACCCTTTTTCAGGATTGCCCTGCAGCAGTCGTAGGCTATGTAATACCCCTCCTCAAAAGAGGTGGTTGAAAACGTCTCATTCAGGAGCAGAAGGCTTTTGTCTGTCGCCTCCTGATAGAGTTCCTTGAATCTCTTGCACTCTTCGCCGAGGCGCCCGAGATCCATGGTCTTGTCCTCATCCGCAGGAAAGTGCGTGTAGATCGCATCAACCGGCGAGTACTCAAACTTTGTTCCAGTCACAAATATTCCGCCCTGCGCCATGAAAAAGAGCTGCCCCACAGCCTGAGTTATGGTGGTCTTGCCGCCACGGTTAGCACCGGTCAGAATGTAGAGATTCTGCTCATTGGAAAAGGTGAGGTTGTTGGTGATAATATCAGACGGTGCTGCGCTCTCATCCTCCAGCAGCTTCATGTTGAAGATGCCTCTGGCGTCCATGGTAAGAGAGCCACGATCTTCCCCAACATATTCCCTGCCGGTATGTGCAGAAATATCTTCCTGCTCGCCAGCAGATTGTGACGTGGTATTTTCCCCAACATGTTCCCTGGCGGTATGTGAAGAAATATCTTCCTGTTCGCCAGCAGATAGTAAAGCACTGTTTCCATCAGTATGTTCCCCGACAGGTTTCGAGGAGGTATCTTCCTGCTCTCCGGTTTCACCCTCCTTACTCCCCTCATACACAACCGGCATGCAGAACTTAAAGCCCCGCTCCTCCAGCTTCTCGATATACTCAGCCCACCTGATGTAGTAGATAAACTCGGGCATCAGGTCCGTGATATCCGTTATCGTGAGGGACGTGTATCTTGCAAGTACGTCCCGAAGGTGCCTCACTGTCTTTGTCAGCATCCTCTCGGTTATCTCGTCCATATAGTTGGTGACGCTACGGATAGAGTCATCGCTTTCCGAGATGTACTTAAGTCCCATTAAAGAGAGCGGGCTCATTGGCGGAATCACGGGGATGAAATGGGAATCCATCGGGTTTACTGCCTTGAACTCCTGAAAGCGGTAGTCGCCGTTCCATTCATTTCCGTCCTTCACGCTGTCTTTCCCTGACACCTTATCGAGGAAGTTCCCGACTATCATCGACTTGGTGAAATGTCTGTTGTTGAGGGAGACTATGCCAATCCCGCAGGCTTCAAACCTCTCGTTTAGGTTAACGCCAAGCGTCACGCTCTTTAGGTGCTGAGTGTCGGTGCGAAGCTGTGATATGTCCTTCTTGAGGGCATCAAAGCCGTTATCGTGATACAGGTCCGTAACGTACTTTTTGAGGGCAAGGAGTCCCTTACTCTTTACATCAGCTCCGTCAAGGCAGCTGTAGATAGCCTCAATCCCTGAGATGTAATCGCCGAGCTCCCCCAGCCTGTGAAGGAGGTCCCAGACCTTCGGCTCGTGATCGTGGTCGTGCTTGAAGCTCCCGTACTCCTTTAAGAAATTTATCTTGTCGAGTATCTCCACGATGTCTTCCCGCATCTTTTTGTTGTTTTTGATATCGGCAAAGACCTCTGCCCTGAAGCGCGCAGTCATTCCGTCATCCGACATAAGCCGCATGACTCCGAGGATATAGGCACGCTCCGTCTCCTTCCCTGAGAGTTTTTTGATGACAGGCTCCATCCCAAGGTCATGGACCGTGACATCGGAGAGCTTTTTGTAATTCAGTTCTTTATTTGGGAAAAGAATACTTATCTTCATAGAGTAAATTATAAGCCATGTCTCTATAACAAATAAATAAAAAAATTTTGACCCTTTTGTGCCTGTTTTTGCTGTCTTCAAAATGGCCATTTTCACTATGCGGCACCTTCGTTTTTTATTTGACCCCAAAAATGACAATTCAGGGGTCAAATTTTCAACGAAATTGCATATAGTGAAAACACCATCTAAAAACAAGCTCAATTTTGGCTCAAAAGGGTCAAATTTTAAATGAAAGGTCCATATAGTGAAAAGGCGCCCGCTTTACAGCTCATACAGCGAAAAAAAGCTTCTCCCTCACCAGCGGATTACTTTACATCGCCGAGCGCTGTGAATTTAAGTCCTTCCCAATCGCCTACGTACTCAATGTTAGAGACGCGCTGCTTGTAATCTTCCTCGGTCAAGTCCTCCCAGGTCTTTCCCTCGTCGTAGGATACTGCGTACTTCTGCTCTGCGCCCTCAGTCTCGTCGAGCTTTACTGAGTACTGTGAGAGCATCTCGGTCGAGTTGGGGAGAAGGTCATAGACGTTTATGACTGAGACTCCTGCGCCCTCTGATACGTACTCTGCAAAAGTATATCCGCAAACTTTGTAGTAGTCTCTGAAGTACCCTGATGCGACGTGAGCGGGCTTCCCATTAACAGATGCAAAAATATCATACACTTCTCCGCTCTCCATATCCGCAACAACCATCTCGTCAACGCCGTCGATGTTGTAGTCACCATAGGAAACGCCGACTGCTGTCATGGGATCCTTGGGAGTATCGCCCTGTGTCATTGCAAAGTAAACTGAGCTCAGCTGCTTTTCCTCAAGCTCTGTTGCATCCTTGGCATTTTTGATATTCTCTGCTATCTCTTTGGCAAGCTCGCCGTATATCTCCTCGCCCTTTGTTCCTGCTCCGTCAACATACTCACCGCCCTCTACAGGCTGAAGCGTAGCTGCAATGTCCCTGTCCGCATCTGAAAGAGCCTTATATGCAGCGGGCATATCTCCGCCCTCAACAGTGTAGTCCCATTGAACATCTGAAGGAACGGATAAGAGTACATGGTAAAGCTGTCCGTCCTTATCTGTCAGTTCGCCTATTTTCTTCCTCATCCCGCCGTACTGTCCGTAGTCATCTGTCACGCAGACACCGAAGGCAAATCCACCAAAGCCTTTCTCGTTGCTCTCCTTGTCATAGACGTCTATCTCTCCGTCCCTGGCGTATACAAGGTATGTACCATCGAGTTCCTTGGGCATTGTGATTGACATAAAGCCGTTTGAGACAACGCCGTTCTCATCGGGAGTGACTTCCTCTCCAAGGCTCTCCTCCTCAATCATGCCCTCTGCGCCGGCATCTGTGCTCTCACCTTCTGCCGCCGGCTCAGCTGTGCTCTGCTCGCTTTCCTCGGTCTTAGCAGTCTCCTGCTGCGCACTCTGATCTGTGCTTACTTCCTGTGCAGGTGCCTGATTGCTGCCACATCCTGCCAGAACAATAGTTGCTCCTAAAACTGCCAGTAAAAGTTTCTTCTTCATAATATCCTCCTTAAACAAAACAATAGGGGCGAAAAAAACAGCCCCAAAATTAACCAAATTTTATCTTATTATTAATGTCCGCCTCCGTCAAGGCACTCAATGCACGATTTTGCAGGTTACAATTCAGTTGTCAGAGAGGCGCCGCAAATGTACATCTGAACCGGCATGCATTTGCTCTGCCTCTCTGGCAACTGAATTGTAACTTTTGCAGTAACCTGTCACACCTCAAGCAGCACCATTGTGATATCGTCAGGCTGCGGCTCGTTCTTTTTGAACGCATCTATATCCTCGCGGAAGGCATCGATGAATTCCTGCCCCTTAAGAGCTGTTTTCTTGTTAAGGCTCCTTATGATGCCGTCTGTTCCAAAGAACTCTTCGTTTTCATTGCACACATCCGTAACTCCGTCCGTGTACAAAAAGATCCTGTCGCCGACATCCAGAGTTATCTTCCTGACCGTGAACCCGATATCATCCTCGATTCCCATAAAGAGATCATGCTCCTCTAATATAAGCGAGTACTCTCCCTTGCTCTTTCTGTAAATCACGGGGTCCTCATGTCCCGCATTTATGTAGGTGAGGCTCCTGTCTGAGAGCCTGTAGATACCCGCAAAGACAGTGACGAACATCATGTCCCTGTTGTCGGCGCACAGCTGTATATTGGCCTTTCTGATCGCATCACCAAGGTGATCCGGGTTGTCCATTATGTTGTTCATAATAAGAGTCCTCGAGACAACCATGAAGAGGGATGCTGGAACGCCCTTGTCGGAGACATCGGCTATCACAACCGCGACACGATCCTCATCTATTCGGAAGTAGTCGTAGAAATCACCTCCGACCATCCTCGCAGGTCGCATGAAGCTCGTGATGTCGCAGCTCATTCCCTCGATCTCAAGTCCGTCGGGAAGCATGTTGGCCTGGAGTCTTGCAGCCACCTCTATCTCTGCTGATATGCGCTGCTTCTCCTCGGTCGCTTTTTCAAATTCCCTGATGTAGTCGTGAAGGGAAACCTCCATAGTGACCATCGCATCTGCCAGGTCTCTCACCTCATCATTGGTTTTGATGTTCAGCTTGTCAAAGTAGTACTTATCACCCATTTTATCCCCGGCTTCGGAAAAAGCCTTCGCCGCATTGGAGAGTTTTTTAAGGGGCCTTGTTATTACGTTCTTGGCCGTTTCAAACACAATTATCCTGGCGATCAGTACAAAGAACAGGAAGATGATCATGTACACAATAAGGGCCGCTATTGTGACATACTCCAGATACTTGCAGTTCTTCCTGACAAACAGATAAAGTCCTTCATTGCTGTCATCATCATCATCAAGTTTTAAAAACAAGGTTGCCAGTATTGATTTGGAATCACCGCCTAAAAAGTTGGATTCCAAATCGTAATAGTACTGCTCCCCATTTACCACATTTGTTCCGCTTTTGATCGATATATTTCTCTCTTCGCCGATCGAATGATCAAGACGATCTGAAAGGTACACCATTTTCTCTATTGATTTATCATAGATACAGAACCCGATGTTGTAAAAACCCGCGCAGTTCTTTTCAACGATTGAGTACATGTCACTAAAACCCCTAAAGGCTTCTTTTAAGTGAGAGGCTTTTTCCTCGTCAATAGTCCCTTTTTCTCTGTAGATTTTAAGAGCTTCGTCAAGTGCATCAAAGCTTTCCGGCCTGTCAGTGGTTGACAGAACAGCTCTCGACATCGACTCCAGATCATAAATTTCCTTTACAAGAAGGACCTGGTGAATGATTCCCTGGGATACAAGCGCAGAAATGACTGCAATGACAATTATCATTGCAGTCATGGTAAGACTTAGCTTTCTTGTTACTGTGATTCTTCTCTTTCTCTTTATTTTTTTATTAGCGTTCATCCTTCTTTATTTCTTCTTGTTCTTGTCCTTTTTCTTATCCTTGTCTTTGTCTTTTTTCTTGTCCTTGTTCTTGTTCTTGTTCTTGGCTTCCTTTTTTAGCTGTTCCGGCAGGTTGAGATTCTTTGGCATATATATCTGATCCTGGATGTAATACTTCTCAAAATCGTTTTCGAAATTATCAGACTCAAAGTGCATACCGTTTATATGCATCATGTTCTGGGGACGCTCGAGCCACTTATCATTTTGCTTCTCCATCTCAGGATCTATATTCATGTCCTTGGTCTTCTTGTCGTAGAGATCGTCCTTGAGCCCAAATTTATTCTTGATATATGTTAAGTTTTTGCCCTCCAGATACTCAGGATACGTGAATTCAACTACTGCGTAATTAAGCAGATCATATACATCGACAGGATAGTTATCATTAAGCGCTGCTCCATCTTTCCTGGAGTCCATAGTCTTAAAAGTCATTGTATCTCTGTCAACTCCGACAATTGACAGATAGTGCCCCGGAACCAGCATTGATATCGGTGCCTTGGTCCTCTCAAGCTCCTTCTCAATCTTGTCGATGAGATAATTTGCCAGCTTATCCTTTATTTCAGGAGTATTCATCCCCTCCTTGTTCTTGTAGAAATTGGTGAATATCAGGTGGCGCTCTGCAGTCCTGGGCAGATTGTTGATAACTACGTCGGCTGTCATATAGGGGTTGCCCATATGATTGTCGGTAAGGAACCCCTTCATATCCTCAGCTTCTTTGTTAAAGTTCATTGAATCCCATTTCTGGTCCCCGTCTTTTTCATCCAGATACTTTTGAACCTTCTCATTGACAACAAAGTTTCCGCCGTCATGAAATGTCTCCTGGACAAACTTTTTACCCTTTAAGTTTGGTGCCGATATGCGGTTGACCTTCATGTATGTGTTCATAACATAAGTGTGTGAGGCCGCCCAGCACCAAAGGCTTTTCTTCTGATGCTGATCAAAGTCATACTTTTTCAATGTGTCTTTTTCCTTGAAATCAACATCCTTATGCCCTGGTTCCTGCTCAAGGGTAGTCTTGTAAGACAATATGGATTTCTTAGTCTCATCCAGCTTTTTTGCATCTTCCTGCTTGGAGTATGTCTGCTGGAAGGAGTCGATCAGCGACAGGAACTTAAAATAAAACATAGTTCCAAATTCTTTGTGTTCTTTTTCTATCTGTTTTCTGCTCTCTTCCCAGCTATCTCTCAGTACTTTAAGGTCATCATAACTCTTGGCGTCCGCAAGGATTGGAAGAAGGTACTCAAAGTCTGCAAATCCTTCCATTGGATAATGCACTTCCTTCTCATCGATGCCTTCAGGTACCTGCATGCCAACTTTGTCAATGATCATGGACTTGAAGTTTGTAAAGATGAAGTAATCCATAGCCCCATCGGAAAGCTGACTAAGGAAAGGATTATTTTTCACTGCCTCCTTGATAGTATTCTTGATCTCTTTGGCGTTATCAAGCAGTTGCTTATGGGTTTCAACATTAAGCAGCTCGTTGAATCTCGTAGAAGCAGAGTTATCGTTATCACCGAAAATCTTGTTTTCCTTCTCTTCCTCTTCTTTTTTCTTTAGGGCCTCTTCTTCCTCTTTCTTCTTCTTCTCTTCTTCCTCTTTCTTCTTTAGTTCTTCTTCCTCTTTATTTTTCTCTTCTTGTTTCTTCTCTTCTACCTTCTTTTATTCCTTCTTCTCTTCTTCCTTCTTTTCTTCTACATTCTTCTCTTCTTCCTCTTTATTTGCGTCTTCGCCTTTCTTTTGCTTATCTTTCTCTTCTTCTTTTTTTAAATTTTCTTCGTCTTTACCTTGTTCTTTATCTTTACCTTGTTCTTTACCTTGTTCTTTACCTTTTTCTTTGTCTATTTCTTTATCTTTATCTTTTTCCTTATCTTTTTCTTCTTCCTTCTTCTCTTCCTCTTTCTTGGGATCGTCATTAACCTTCTTGTTCTTCTTTACAGTATCAAACTTGAGCTCTTTCCTCTTTTCGGGAGCTTCCCTGGATTTCTTCTTAAGCTCAGGCTCTTCGAGGGTCAGCTTGGAATGAAGTACATCATCTCTGTTCTTGGCGATATTCTTGTCCTGACTTCTCTCAACTCTATCCTGTGTCTTTTCGAAGGCTCTCTTAACTCTTGCCTCCTTGTCTTTATCATATTCCCTCTCTTCTACCTCTACAGTCGCTGCCTTCCTTTTGGCCTTTTCATTGTCTTTCTTTTTGGTCTCTGTCTTTTTCTCAGTCTGTACAAAGTAGCTCTGAGGCTTCATCTTTGCAAGAGGATTGCCCTCAGACGTCTCCTCGCCATCTGTGAGCTTGGAGAGCTCTGTAAAGTGCATGTCAAGCGTCTTCCTGTAGGCAACCTCCTTCTTCCTGAAGTATTCTCCAAGAAGACTTGGCATCGCCCCGGACGCATTTTTGTTCTTTATCTTCTCAATGGCAGTCATCTCATCGCCGATAAAGAGGTCTCCGCCCGTGTTTCCGGCCTTTACCAGCTCGTAGAGCTTGATACACCTGAAGAGCTCCATCTGATCGGATACAACCTTGTACTTGGCATCATCAACCTTCTTATCCATTTTCTCTTTGTCTGACATACCCTGCTGATAAATAGCTCCGAAGGTGCCTGTTCCCAGTGCGCTCTTGTTCCAGAGTCTGTTCAGTATGTACTTTTTCCGTTTGAGCTTGGCAAAATCGTTAACAAACTCACTTCTCTCCTTGTCAGAAAGAGTCAGTATGTTTTTCTTGTTCAGCTCATCATAGATCTTTTTGGTCTCAGCTCTGTACTCATCATATACCTTGGGATAATCTCCTATGACGCGCTGATCTAAGTCCTCCTTGGTCAGCTCTGTTATCAGATCATCTATTTTGAGCGACATGAGGTCCATGTTTAGACTTAAGATATCAGTTTTTACTGCCGCATCTTTCTGGTCAAGGAGTTTGCGGAGCTTGTCTACCTGAGCGCTCTCGCTGAATTTCGCAAGAAGGTTCTTTTTGAGATCTCCAAAGGACAGAGGCGTAGATGTAAAGACGGCAAGATCTGCCTGGAGCCCTGTCGTGTACACACTGTCCTTAACTTCTTCCTTCTTTTCGTCATTTTTCTCGTTCATGGCATAGCGCATCTGACGAAGGACCTGGCTTCCGTTCTCATCCAGATTTCCTTCGCCTGAGAGATATTTGAGCGCGTTCATAATACCGGCCGCGCGGTCAAGGAGATTGAGCTGCTGCTGGCGCCTGTTGTCGAGATGCTTTTTGATCCTGCCCTTGAGCTCAGGGCGCAGCTTCATCTCTGCCTTTCTTCTGACAAATACGTCCCTGGAGTCCTCCAGTTCCTTGTCAATATCGCTCATTGCAAGGGCTATCTTGTTTCCGTCTTCTATAAGGGCATCAAAAAGAGGCTTGTTCTCCTTGCTTATCTTCTCTCCCTGTTCACTCCTGATGCTCTCCATGGCACCTACGATATTGTAGTTGTCCTTAAAGACCTTGTTGGGAGCAACATCCTCATCTTCCTTGGAAATCATTTTCCGGGATTCCATCTCCCAGTATTTCTCGGCATTATCACGCTGCTTTTTGCCTGCATTCTTTTTGAGCTCACGAAGAAGGGATACGGTCTGCTTTCCATCCTTTTTGATGTGAGCGTTTGAGATATTCTCCGGATCGATAATGTTGTTTCCCTCTCTTATCGCAAAGCCGTTACTCTCATAGGCATGCCTCATGTCCTTGTCCATCATCTTGTAGATGTACCTGGCAACCTCGACGTTGTCCTTGGGCGCGAGGAACTCATCCTTGGAGAGCTTCTCCATCATCTTCTGCATGGCGTCATCGCCGCCTGCATTGTCAAAGAGATTTGCAACTGTCTTATACCTGTCCTTCAGCTGCTTTAGGACATCTATCTTCTGGGGTATGGCATTTTTTTCCAAGAGCTTCTCGGGGATCAGACCAATAGAATAAAGAGTATCCGTCACGGCATCTTTGAGCACTTCGACAGGATCCTCCATGGCCTTTTTCATAAAGTCTCTGTATGCATCAATGGATTTCTGGGTAATATTTACCTTAGTCTCAAGGTTATCATTCTCCTCTGCCTCAAGCGGCGGAGCGAGAGCCATGAGTTTATCCTTGTACTTGGTGTAAAGAGGATCGACATTTTTGGCAACCTCCGAGAGGTTCTTTTCAATTTCGGCCTTTTTCACCTCAATGGCAGCAAGACGGACCGTGCTGCTCATCATATCGTAGGAATATGTGCCCACCTTGTTTGTGGCATTGATAAATGCAAGAGGAGAATTCTCATCTGAACCCGTAACGGCCTTGAGTGTAGAGTCCATCATCCCCATCTTCATATTGAATCTGTCGATGTTTTTGGAGCCCTGCTCGCGCCTCTTGTAGCGCTGACGGTATGAGAGGTTCTGATTCTTAATCTCAATATCTTCCGGGTGGTAGCTGGGCTTCTCGACAAGATGCCCCTGGGATTTCCTGCCCCACTTCTCCTCGTAGGCGCTGTAAAACTCCTCCTGAAGAGAGGACTGCTGTCTTATAAAGTCTTCGTCGATCTGGACTTTTCCCAGCTTATAGACCTGCTCAGCATTCTGCTGCTCGGCCTTTTGGTTGACATTTTGGAAGACGTCGGCCTGTTTTTCTTTTTTTTGTTCAAATGTAAGCGCCATAGAAACTCCTTAGTATGGAAAAAAATAAAAAGCGATGCTGCACTTATCAGAGCGTATCCAGCTCCAGAGTAGCGCACACTTCGTGATAGCCCTTGACTCCGAGCGCTCCCTCGATGAGCCTTGTGACATGCCCCTCGGGGAAATACCCTGTCAGGATCGTGCTGTCGTCAATCTCCTTCTGTATGGTGCGGCACAGACCGCTCAGGAGATAGAGCGGCGCCTTCATAGTAGAGGTCCCGACAAAGAAGAGCGTTAAGTCCATCGCTCCGGGCTCGGGATATCTTTTGATGTCATCAGCAAGAGGCATCACAGCGGTTTTCGGGGTCTGGACAATCAGAGCTCCCCTGGGCTGCTCACCCTCAAGGTAGGCCATGCTGTAGGGGAGGATGTCCTCCCTGTCGTTGAAATCAAAGTCGTAGAACTGAAGGTTCTTTTCGATGAGTTTAAAGAGCTTGTCCTTCTTTTCAGGAGGCAGGTATCTGACCCTGACTATACCCTTGGGCTCGTAGGTCGAAACGACACACTTCTTGATAACCTCCGCCTCAAACCTGAAATAAGCCATGTCGAGGGGCGACTCTTCGAATTCGAATCTTCGTGAGATCGCTGCAATCTCCGGGGTCTCTGAGAGCAGGTAGTTGAACTTCACCTTCGAAAATCCCGTATCTCTTAATTGCAAAAAGAGCAACATCAGCATCTGATCAATTATCCCCGTCCCGCGCAGATAAGGCAGGACGTAGATATAGAGTATCTCAACTGTGTCAGCTCTTTCTACAAATATCACACACCCGACCGCCTCATCTGACTCGCTTATCCCATAGAAGCGATAGCCTCTCTCGTTGAGAGACTGCTCCTTGAATACCTTTGGAATAAGCTCGTCAAATGCGTCTAAATTGGCGGGTGATATCTCTTCTATATATGCCATTATTACTTATCTCCTGAGTCATTTCTGTTCTGAAGCTGCGGCATAAACAGTATTGCCACACAGAATGCTGCGCTTAGGAATGCTATAAAGAACAGCCATATACGAACACTTCCTCTGAATTTGAATATGTCGGTGAGGCGGATCATCGAACTGCTTTTTGCTTCCTCCTCAACAGGCTGCGTCAGCTCTCCGGACTGTGCGGTAACTTCAGCAGGTGCGAGAATCTTCTCGGGTGAAATGACAACCGTGTAATCAGAAGCGTGAGTCAGCGCAAATCTCGCATATCCGTCCTGATCGATCACGCAGTTTCCTGCAACTTCGAGTTCTTTCTTCTCAGTGTCGTAGTGGTAGAGAGTTCCGTTCATTCCCTTGTTGGACTCGCCTACGGGAACAGCTATTGTAGCCGTAAATCCGAAGTCACCCTCGTACTTGATGGAGAACTCAACGTGAGGGTAAGAGCCAACAACCTCATTGAGTACAGGTGCGGGGATGTTCTTGCTGCCGAGCCTTACGCCCAGGTCAATATCCCTTGCCGATGCGCCGACGAGGTCGGTGCTTGAAATCTCCCACTTAATGCTCTCAGGCATCCTGAGCTTGACGTTGACATCGTTTTCCTTCATCGAGGAAAAGAGCTCTGCAGATACGTTTGAAAGTCCGCTCATCTCAACTTCGATCGACGCACCCTTGTCTGCCTTCTTAACTTCGCCTGATATCTTGTCCCATCCGCTGGTCGCAGTCTCACCGATCTTGGTGTTACCCGTTGCCTCTGCGATGTAGGGATTTCTGCTGATAGGTGTGTTTGCTATTGTCTCTGCAGCAGTAGGCTCGGGTGTTGACTTACCTGCGACATTTGTCGGAGCAGTGCTGGGTTTTGTGCTCTTTCCGCCATCTGCTATTCCGTTCGGAGCAGGTGTCATGCCACTGCTGCTGCCTGAACCTGAACCTGAACCGGATGAGGAACCTGAGCCTGACCCGGAGCCCGAACCGGATGATGAGCCTGATGCTGAACCATCCTTGTTGATGTCACTGCCCTTTACTTCCTGGTTTGTCACAGAGCTGATATTTCCTGCCCTGTCAACTGCAACGAAGTAGAATATATAGGTCTTTTCGGGATCAAGAGTCCCGGTATACTTGTAGGAGGAAACAGCCTCCTTGTCCTCTGTCTTCTTGACCTCGATGTAGATGCCCTCGTTGAACATGTAGTCCTTGTCGGGCACTTCCATGTTGTCGGTCTTCTCTTTGACAACCATCTTGAATCTGTTGACACCGCTGAGGCTGTCTGTCGCTGCAAGAGCTACCAGCGCTCCGTCTCCGTCGGTATTCTTTGTGACCTTGTTGACTGTCATCTTGGGTGCAACCTTGTCGAAGATGACGGCACCTGTTGATAGGAATAGATAATTTCCTGTACTGTCTGTTATGCGCGCGTATACGTAGTTCTTTTTGTCCTCATCAAGTGTGGGTGCAAACTCATTGGAGTAGGTTCTCCATGCGGAGTTGTTCTCCTTGATGTTGATCGCAACCTCTTCAGGTGATGAGAGGAACTTCGTTGCGACATAGTACTCGATCTTGGATACGTCAACCAGTCCCGCGTTTGCCGTGATACTGATCTTGGGATCCTTCTTGACGTACTTGGCAGTTGAGTTCTTCTTCTGGAAGGTCTTGCTGGTGTAGTCTTCAACGGTTATCTTTCCGTTGAGCTCCTCCTTCTCTGCTATCTTGATCTGTTCCCTGACAAGGTATACTCCGAGGGGATCAGTTCCCTTTGCCAGGAAGAAAAGATGTACATTGCCCTCTGAATCAACGTCGTCAGTCGTGCACTTGACGCTGGTCGAGCTGCCGAATGATGGTGATGAGTAGCTGTCATTGGATGAATCATATTTTGCCTTGCAGACAAGGTATCCGTCCTTGGAGATTGTGACCTGTCTTAAGTAGTAATCAGCCTTATCTGTGGACTCCTTGCCGTCCTTGTCCTTGTAGGTGAGGCCGGAGAGGCCTCCGTCATAGTAGACCTTGAGGCCCGAAATATCCATTGCCTTGGGCTTTCCGCTCTCGCCCTCCTTGAAGTAGAGGGTTATCTTACTCTTGGCCTTCTGCTTGCTGCCTGATACTGTGTAGAGATCTGAAGGGGTGATTTCTACCTCATCCTTGTACTCTCCGTCCTTGGAAGTGCTGACAAGGTAGCCGTCTGCTGATATCGTAACCTTGTCAAGGTAATACGAATCCATAGTTGTATCGCCGTCGTATCTGATCTCCTTTTTGGAAATCGCAAAGAGGTCAATCTCCTCCTCTTCCTCTTCTATGGCATAGGGATCATAGTCGCAGACAAGGCATCTGCCTGTGATCTCATCGTAAACGCAGTCCTCGATCTCTCTGTACTCGCAGAGCGCGCAGGTCCTGGTGTGGTGTCCCTGGCCGTCTGAAACCCACTCTCCAAAGTCGTGGTCCTCGATGACGGGTGTGTTCTGCTCGCAGCCGGGGTCAGTGCAGACCCTTGTGTGTGTAAGGCCGTCGCCGTTGTCAAAATATGAGTAATCGTGAAGGTGCTCTCCGTCAGAAGCCTCTGTGTCTATGATACCGGTTGTAGCCCCTGCTGCAGCATCCTCGGGAAGGAGTTCGCCTCCGTCAATAGGAAGTCCGTCCTCGCCGTATACTGTTCCGTCGGTGGGAAGCTCCTCGGCCTCTCCTGCTCCGGGTGTAACGGCCCCGTCGCCTGTGCCGGTGCCTGTGCCGCTGCCCTCTCCGGCGGCGCCTGCGTCTGAACCGGTGTCGCCGCTTGTGCCGGTCTCTGAGCCTTCGCCATATTCTGAACCTGTGCCGGCAGCGCCAGATGCGGCATCATCTGAGGTGTCGCTCCCCGAGCCCTCTCCGGCAGCGTCCTCTCCGGAATCTTCTCCGCCTTCATCTGAGCCGTTCTCATCAGAGCCTTCATCTGATCCGCTCTCATCTCCGGATGATCCACTATCATCTCCCGGCTCCTCGAAGGACCCGCTCCCCGGCTCATTGTCGGCGTAGACGAATATAGAGCCTATACCTGTCGCTGTGCTGAGCATGCACAGTATCAGGAATCCCACAAAGACGTTCTTGGCTCCTGTCTTAAGGTTATTAAACTGCTTTTTGATTTTCTTCTTCATAATCTTCCCCTCACTTCTCAAAACTTTGCAACTATTATGAAGTTATGTTTGTTACCGGTTGTTATGTGATCAGTTTGTCGATATTGATTTTCAGGCCTGGAAAGAGCCCCACATCAACATTTGTATCAAAACTGTAATCATCCGTATACTCTGTTTGGAAATTATATACCCGCACGTTTCGCTTTTCCGGGTCGACTATCCAATACTCTTTGACTCCACTATCCTTGTACTTGAACAGCTTTGTCATGTAATCCCGCGAGATACTGTATGGACTTACAATCTCCGCGACTAAGTCCGGTGCACCGTGGCAGCCATCATCCCGGAGCTTGTCTTTATCACAGACAACGACGACATCAGGCTCTAAGTAGTTCCTGTCATCATCGGCCAGGAACACCGCAAACGGCGCGGGATATACCTCGCACTCGCCGCCCTTTTCCTTTACATGACTGTGCAGTGCGGATGACAAAGCCATGAGGATCTTCTGATGGATACGCGACGGCGATGCCATATCGTACATCACGCCGTCTATCAGTTCTGCCCTCTCTCCGTCCGGAAGTGCGAGAATATCATCTACAGTATGAAGTTTTTCATGGGCAAGTGCCATACCGCACCTCCTTCCTGCCGAGTACTGCAAGGCTATTTACTGCCGGACACTTCTTTCATACAGATTTATACGATTGAGCATGCCCTTTTGGAAGGCATTACGGACATATTTTTACTATTCATTACATAAATCCGTAAACAACCAGCCAACTCAAGCCTGCCGGCACGGCAGGCAGCACAGCGCACCCGCCTTACGCCAATCCGACTTCCTCGGCGTAGGGCTCGAAGTCTGACTTGGTGAATACCTTACCTACCTTGACGAACTCGTACTTGATGGCGTTTAAGTAGTGCTTCATGTGGATCTCGCCGTTCGCCTCGGGGTCTGCCGCTGCGAGGAAGGCTGCATTTAAGATGCAGTTCTTGATATTACCACCGGCAAACTCGAACTTCTCTGCGAGGAACCTGATGTCCACGTCGTCTGCAAGAGGTGTGGTCTTGGGGATGGTGGTCCTCCAGAGCATCTCTCTTGTGTCCACGTTCGGGAACTGGAACTCGACGATATACTTCATACGTCTGAAGAAAGCGGGGTCGATGTTGTGCTTGTAGTTGGTCGCCAGAACGCACACGCCGTCGTAAGCTTCCATCTCCTGCAACAGCAGCGCCGTCTTGTTGTTGGCGGACGCCTGGTTTGAGCCTCCGTCGTCGGAACGCTTCGCAAATATGGTATCGCACTCGTCGAAGAACAGTACGACGTTACACTTCTTGGCTTCCCTGAATATCATGGACAGGGATTTCTCGGTCTCACCGACGTACTTGTCGACAACCTTGGAAATATCTACACGGTAGAGCTCGAGGTTCAGTTCGTGGGCGATAACCTGCGCCATCATGGACTTACCGGTACCGGGAGCACCGAACAGAAGAACCGTAAGTCCTCTGCCGTAAGGGTACTTCTTGGTGTAATTCCAGCCCTCGTAAACCTGCTTCCTGTAGGTCATCTGCTCTATAGCGTGGGTGATGGTCTCTCTCTGGTCCTTGTTCATAACGATGTCTTCGAAACCGAACTTGGCCTCTACCCTGGTGGCCTTCTGTGACAACTCCGAACTCATCTGGGCGTTACATCCCTTAAAGAGTGATGCCCTTGATATCTTCTCTTCACTCGCCATGTTAGAGAGTGACTTCGCCTTGACAAGGGCGTCGTGGATCTTGCCAGGCGTGAAGATGAACTTGGTCGACATCTCGAGAAGGTCGATGTCCTCAGCCAGGTCGTAGTTCTGTGCGAAGTACTCCCAGCAGGCAACTCTCTCTCCGGTGTCGGGAGCAGGCAGCTCAAGGTCTGTGAACGACATCTTGGTTACTTCCCTGAAATCGATGTAGAGCTTACTCATCGCGAACACGAGGATGTCCTTCTCGGTCAGCTTTGAGAAGGCGAGATCCATGTAACCAAAGAACTTCTCCTTCTCCTCTTCTCTGTATGTGAGCTCCGTCAGACAGCAGCACGCCTTGGCGAGGATACACTCACGCGTAACGCTCCACAGCGCCCTGTCGACGAACTGATAGTCGTAGTTAAAGAGCTTTTTGCAGTTGATCGCAACCGCCTTGAGCCCGTTCTCCTTGCAGAACTGCTTAACAAAGAACTTCCTGCCGCTGCCGTCGTCTCCGTAGTAGTAGAAGATCCTGACGCCGTCGCCATAGGATATCTTCATGGATTCAAGCCTTGAGCCGTTGGCCATGACGGGGTTGAGTTCCTTGTTATCTGTCAGCATGAAGATGAATCTTGCGTAGTTCTCATCAAGAAGCAGAGGGTCACGTCCAAACAGAAAGTCGATGATCCTCTTATCAGGTGAAACTACTGTCGAGAACGGCATGCTGCCCTGAACCTGCAGCGGAAGCACCGGCATGAGCTGCTCGAGGCAGGCCGACATGTCGCCGTATGCCCCTGTTATGGAATAGGCCGAGCCAAAAAAAACCTTGGCTGCGGACTCGATCGTGGGCGCAGAAAGTGCTCCGTTCTCATTTATGATATGGAAAACGCCGGCGTAATCAGTCTGTGTCGAAGACAGAATACCGCAGGCAAAACAGAACTTGGTAAACGGTTCGAAATTGAGGCGCTTTGTGAGCTCATAGAAAGGAAGCTCAATCCCGGCTTCGAGAGTCGCCTCAGCCCTCTCGTCGATCATCTTAAGTCTCTGGATAACAGGTATCCTGGAATCCTCGTCGATCTTGTCCCAGATCTTGGACTCGTCCTCAACCTCCTCCTCAACAGGGTTGTCAGCAGCAAAATTGCCGAGCAGCTTCATGAGGTCGTCGTCGACCTCTTCCTCGTCGTCATCGCTGTCTCCGTCAGACTCGGATGAACCGAAGAGGCTGTCGAGGAAATCCTCGTCATCTTCGCCTCCCTCGTCGTCGCCGCCTTTGGTGGCAGTCGCAGTCCCGCCCCCGCTTTTTTCGGACTCAGCCTCGGAATCGTCTCCGAATCTCTCCTTGTAGGACGCAGTCAGCCTGTTCTTGCAGGCATCTCCGGCCAGCTCAATATCCGGATACAATACGTTCTTGTATCCGCCCTCGCCGTTGGCAAAAGTCACCTTCATCTTGGAGATATAGGCGTCGAGACATCCGTTGACGCAGTCAAAGATGTACTGCATGTACTCCTTGTAATCTCTGAAGGGCTTATTTTTGTTCTTATCGTCGAAACTTCCCATATGTCAAAACCCCTTTTAATGTGTTTTGAATGTTGCTGTCCTGTCAAAAACGTTGCCCGCCGTATTGAGCCCCGTCTGTTTGGTTATGTCAAATACCCCGTGCTCGCCCTCATTGATAAAGGCCATGGGCTTTCGGACATCGTACATATAGGTCTCCTCTTCCTCGTCGTCATTTACAGGAGGCTTGACCTTTCTGTCCTCTTCTTTTTTCAGTTTCTTTGCAAGTTTCTCGTCCAGATAATCGCGCATTCTGCCACCTTATATGTCAGGAACTGTCATGTTCCATCCGCCGCAACATTACCTGTTCCACCGTTTTCATTATCAGAAGTTGAAACAGCGCTCACTTCGTCCCCCTCATCAGCGGCCTCTACCCTGTCTCTGATGTTTTCAGGGAAGTCCTCGTAGGTTACTTCTTCGAGCAAAAGGTACTCCGTGGAGCTGTATCCCTCGTTGCCCTTGTCAGAATAGATATAGCACCACTTGCTGCCCGGCTTAAGAACGTAGCCCTGGCTCTTCTTGGCAAGCTTAGCCAGAATCTCTCCGTCCTCAGAGGGCTCCTTTCTGAGTCTTAAGATATTGATCGTGGTACCGACAGTGTATCTGTAGTACTTTATCTCGGGCTCGGGTTCAGGCTCCGGCTCAGGTTCGGGCTCGGGTTCCGGTTCCGGCTCGGGTTCAGGCTCTTCGACCTCTGCCTTGACGGGTTCAAGCTCAGGCGCCACTTCCGGAGCCGCAGGCACCTCGCTCACTTCCTCTGATGCTTCGGAAGGGCCCGTTACAGTCTGGCTCAGCGCCGCCGTCTCCACTCCGTTTGCATCCCTCGATCTGTTAAATACCGAATCCGCTCCTCCGAGCAGAAAGAGCGATCCGATAGCCACTACGGTAAAAAATACAAAAAGAAAAATGAATATTCTTGAATTGCTTCTCATAATGTCCCCCTGTCATCAAGTCGTAGGAAGTTGAATGTAAATGCCCATTCCGTTGCCCTGAGGAGAGCGGGCATAAATCGTTCCGCCGTAGTGCTCTACGATTGCCTTGGCCTGGGTAAGTCCGAGTCCGTTTCCGCTTATGCGGTTAGAGCCCTGATAGTTTAGCTCAAAGATGTGTTTGGTCTCGTTCTCGGGAAGTCCCTTGCCCGTATCCTTGAGCACGATAAAGATGTCATCCTCTATGGCAGAAATCGTGACAACAAGCGTGCCCTCTCTCTGCATATACTTGATGGAGTTATCTATGATATTCCTGAACATGATAAGAAGCCTCCTGGCTGATGCCTTGACCATCAGGCTCTCAGAGGCGCTGGATACTGTTATTCTGAGTCCGACCTTGTTTGCATCGGCCTCAAGCTCTTTGATCGCTCTCTTTGCAACATCGATGATGTCGACGTTCGCAGTATCATCGTCGTCATCGGGCGGAAGAAGTGACTTGAAGACTTCATTGTCAGTTGTGAGCTTCTCATTAAGTCCCTGAACCTCACCCTGCGCCCTTGATATCTCCTTTTTAGCGTCTTCCAGGTCTTTGGTCAGGGTCTCTATGTTCTCAGCTCTCCTGTCGAGCTCGTCATCCTTTTCCTTTAAGAGCTTCTCATAATCCGCTGCAAGCTGCTCTTTTTCTGCGTTTAAAACGCCTATCTCCTGCTGAAGATGCTCAGCTCCGGTGTAGTCGTTGTGGGCCTTGTAGCACTGGTACGCGAAATATGTGATTGAGAGCGAAAAGCCCAGAAAGACAAGGACTATCAGTGTGAGACTGAAAAAGAAGAAGCCCACGATAGTCAGACAGTAGAAAACACATGATGCTACGAGTGAGATTTTTTGATCTCTTGACATTAATTAGTTACCCCCTCCGATATATTGTAGAAACGAGATCATCGCTTCCTTTGCGTCGATTGCGCTTAAAAGCAATCGTATGCATCGCTATAATTGATCAAGATCTATCCTTCTCCTGCCCTCTTTAAGAGCAGCATTTATATCATGAGTTGCCATGACAACGGTTATCCCCTGTCCGTTGACAACATCGAGAAGTCTGTTAATTTCTGTGGAAGAATTTGGATCGAGATTGCCGGTGGGCTCATCCACAAGAAGAATCTTGGGGTTGTTGATGATAGCCCTGGCAAGGCACACCTTCTGCTGCTCGCCGCCTGACATCTCTCTGGGATAGCGCTTGTGAAGAGAGTCTATCCCCAGCATGGTCAGAACATTTACTATCTTGGACTCAGCCTCCCTGTGAGAGCCCCCTGTGGCGAGTATGGCAGAAACCAGATTATCGTACACACTCTCACTCTGAATCAGTTTGAAATCCTGAAAGATAACACCTATACCTCTGCGGTAAAACGGGATGTCCCTCCTGGGGATGCGGCTGATATCCCTGCCGTCCACCAGTATGGTCCCGCTTTCAGGTTCTGTCTCCTTGAGCAGCAGCTTGATGAGCGTTGTCTTGCCCGATCCGCTCTCCCCCGTCAATACAACAAACTCTCCGTCTGCTATTTCTTCTGAGAAATGCCTGTAGACGCAGAGTCTGCCCTCTTCTGTTTCATAACTTTTGGTGACATCAATAAATGATATCATTGTACACACAAAACTTTCTGAAGTCCCGTCACCCTTAGCACCTCAAGCACGGCCTCGTTGGCGTTTATGATCATGAACTTGCCGCCCTTGCTGCCGGCGGTCTTCTGACCGATAAGAAGAGCCCTCAGTCCTGCACTTGAGATGTATGAAACATCTGCAAAATTAAGTATTACATTGGGACATTTCTGGAATGCCTTCAAAACCTCAGTCTGAAGCTGCGGTGAAGAAACCGCATCCACTTTGCCGTGAACGTTAAGCTGAAGCTTATCTGCGCTCCTTGTCTCGTCAATTGTCATTTTGTTTACTTACTCCTCCGTACTACAAAAGTGTTATAGCACCATCATACAGGGATTCTTCATCGAGAACCACGTGCTTCTGTTCAGGGATAGTTGCGTTCATGTCAAGATAGCTGTTGCCATCCATAACTGCTTCCTTCTCCATCTGAAGGAGTCTGATCCTGGTCCTGATGGGCCTGAACTGATCGAGGATAAAGGTCAGCTGATGACGGAGCTCCTCTGTGAGCTTTTTGTTGACCATGATGGTGACATCATAGGTGCCGCCGTCCTGAAGCCTGTTCTCCAAAAGAACCGCATCCTCTCCGAGCATGATGTTGAGAATCCTCTCTATCACCCATCTCGTGCCCTTCATTCTGTTGAGCAGATATGCCTCTTTTACAATTGTCCGAAGGACTTCCTCAGAGAGGAACCCGCCGCGCAAATCTATTCCAAACCAGGAACCGTACATCTCCAAAAGTTCCGGTGAACACTTATCAAGGTCAAGCATCTCATAGAGCTTGTCGTTCTGCTCGCTGATATCGTTGTAGATACTCGAAAAGATCGACAGGTATCTGTGGAAAAAGCTCCCCCTGCTCCTGTAAACCTCGGGGAAGGCTCCCATGAAGTTGTCACCTCTGGCGCCGACTCTGATACCTCCTACAGATGCATCACCGTTTCCTATCATCTCTATAGCCACAAAGAGATAGCGTCCCGTTAAGTCATAGAGCAGAAAATCCGGTGTGTTGACGAATCTCTTCCCGCCGAGGTTCGTCATAAGGGATATCTTCGCAAAAGATTTCTCCTCCGGGTCCGTGAGATATGTCTCCAGATCCGTGCTCTCTCCCTCGCCTGTTATAAAGTCCTTGAAATCAGATGCTATAACATAAATATAACACACAATTTCCTCAGACAAAAGCATATTGCATGAGAAACGTCCCCAATTGGCTCCGTCAACCACTCCGTCAATCGGCTTTAAGAAGGCAAAATGGTCTCTTTTCTCCTGATCGAGCACAAGTGTGCTGTCATTTTCCAGGTCAAAGCCCTCGACATAGCCCTGCTTTATTCTGTTATTCTTGATTGAATACCATATATCATTAGCCATTATGAACTCATGCTCCCTTTATTTATCGGATGTTACCAGCTCAATGTTTATCTCTCCGGGGTAACAGAGGCAGTCAAATCTAGGATAGATGTCGTATTCCTTCATCTGAGCCAGCTTGTTGTTCTCGGAGTGGAGTGAGAGGTCGTAAACGTACTCGACACAGTCAAGCTCCTGTATGGCGTAGAACACATCCTCAAACCTGAGTCTCTCACCGAAATTGTGCTCGGTATTTATGTAGTCTACCCTGGACCTTATCCTCTCCTCGATCTGCGCCCTGCAGTCGGTGAAATGTCTCTTTACATAGACGGTACACTTGACTCCGACAGCGGCGTAGGCCGGCTTTATGACTGCAAACTGTGAGGTCAGAAGGCGCCTTGCCTTGATCCTCTCCTCTATCTTCTGTGTATATATCCTGGAGAGCTTGGGGAACTTCTCATCTGAGTCAGGCATTACAACAACCTTTATCATATTGTTGTCGCTCTCAGTGAAAGCCCTCGCCTTCCTGATGCACAGCCCCGGAGTCGTCTTTACGATCTCCTCGTAGTCCCCGGCAGTTACAGCCCTGTAGGGAACCCTCATGTCACTGACAAATCTGTCCTTGACCTCGTCCAGGGTCTCCCTGAATGATCCGCCTGTACCGGCACCCGGATTGTAAAAGCCCTGCGGAACGTCTTTTCTCTCTATCTGAACATCGCTTCCGGGTGATATGTTTCCGCGGCTACCCATTGTTATCGCCATGCTTCCCATGAAAAGGTCTGCATCGATAAAGTCGCCCGGATCCTCTATTATTATCTTGCCCTCGCCCTCTAAGAGGTGGTAGTAGAGAGCGCCGTTTCCTTTTTTCTCGGGTCTTACAAAGTCGTAGATGTAGCCGTCCTCGTCCTTTCTCCTGGCTATCAGAAAGAAGGACTCATGAACGATATTCCTGCCGGGGATCTCGATCTCCTGGTCGTCGTACCCGACAACCTTCCCGACGTTGTAGCGCCTCATCACTTCCTCGGAGTAGATTATGACTCTGACACACTCCTTGCACTTCATCGGAGCGTATCCGAACTCCTCCTCGTCGAAGGTAAAGGTAACTCTCCCGTCGTGGGTGTCGTCGTAGGTGACGTATCTGCCCCTCTGCCCCGGAGATGCAACGAGCTCGTAGCGCCTGTAGGAGGACCCCTTTTTCTCCTTGCCGAATACCAGATAGTAGACCTCTGTTCCGATAGGCGATGAAACGGGTATCCTGTCATTCCTGTTAAAGGTCTGCGAGAAGGCCTGTGTGTCCTTCTGAAGCACCTCAAACAGGAACCCGAATACATTGGTGATCCTCGGAACCATGTCGTATTCGGCCCTTGTGAGTGTCGCCCTGACGCAGTAACCGCCTATCGGAGCATCGCCGTATGTGGCCATCCTGGAGAGAGGAAGAGATATTCTGATCTCTCCGCTTGAAAGAAAAGCTCCGGTGTAGTCCCTTACGTTTATCTTTTCAAACCCGTTCTCGGTGAAGCACTCCCACTCAACATCCGCAAAGATGTGCTCCGTCCGGTCCTCAGTCCGGTTCCTGTGCTTGTTGTCCTGGGCGCGGACATAGAGGATTATCTCCTTCTGGCTCGTGGGGTCTCCCTCTATCATAAAATAGATGCTGTTTCCCACCCTGGGGGACTCTCCGAACACCCTTGCAGGGACGCTTATCTCCTTGTCAAGGCAATAGCCCACATCCTTAAAGTCCTTGCCGTCGTGGGTAAATATCCCTGAGATCCGAACGCCTCCTACGACCATCTCTCTGTTGGTCTCGAAGGTGAGGTCCCCAAGGTGAAATCTCTCACCGGCCTTTAATGTCACGGGCTCTGTTAAATGGTCAGAAGACAGCAGTACTTTTGAGCACTTCCCTCTGTGAGGCAAAAAACCTGCCATCTTGAGGAGTGCCATTCTGGCCCTGTAGCTAAGGGTAACTATCTCAGCCCCCTGAAGAGCCTCAAATGCCGTGATATTCTCAAGGATGGTTATTCCGGGATCGGAGGCGTTATAGTTGGTCCACTCGCTTGTCCTTATAGGCAGCTCTCTGTAGACGTCCTCCATCCTCTCTTCGTATGTTCTGCTCTTTAACTCATTAACACTCAGCATCTTTACTCAATCCTTATTTGTTAGTGATAATAACCTTGTGTTCGCCGTTCTTTGGTACCATGAATGGTGTCAGTTCAATGTCGTTGGTGTCTATCTCGTGCTCACCTGTGGCGTCAACATATCTGCCTATCATGGTGATCCTCTGTATGACCGCCTTGCTCCGAAGGACTCCGAGTCTCATCAGTATCTGGCTGATCTTGGGAAGCGTTCCTACGTCCCATCCGTCTGACTTATCCGTTTTGACAGGAGTCAGGTATTCGGACAGCACCGACTTGACCTCGTTCTGAACTTCAAACGCATCGTCCATATCCATTACCATCGCCCATACGCACACCGAGATGTCAACGAATATGGGCTCGACAATATGGAGATTGTCGGGAAGGAGCGTCACCTCACAGTTTTTGAGCATCTCCTTATGGAGTGCCGCCGCTATCCTGTGAAAAGAGAATGCTCCGTCGGCGTAGTCCTTCATCAGAAGTACGATTGAAATATCCGATGGATTCGTTCCTCCGTCTATGGTCTGTCCCACCACGATCTTGGCCCTGTCTATGCTGTCGGAGAACTCCATGCAAAAACGCATGTAATCCATCTCGGATACCAGCTTAAAGCGGGAGTTCATGATCCCGGCGCACCTAAGGAGCGCGTGGTCTATGGTCTCGAGTGATGAGCCTCCGTGGGCCCTTATGGGGTTAAATACCGAGTCAATGTAGGGAGCTGAACCGATGAGGTTAGTGATCGCCCCCTCCGACATATTGCCCTGCTCTCCGTCGGTCGATCTGATCCTGGCCTTGAAGGCTATGTCGTCTGTGACCCTTGGCATATCGCATTTGCTTCCGTCAGAGAACATTATCCTGCCGGTCATTCGGTCTATGCGGTAGCACCTTCTGTGGGTAGCATCGCTGAAGTTGTCAACCTCGTCCCAGCGCACATAGAAGGCTGAAATCCTGCCGAGGAAGTCATACTCCGCTCTCACCTTCTCAGGGTTGTTCTCCAGGAGATAATTCATCTCCTCCTGGCGCGTGAAGCCCTTCTCATTGACCCAGACCTCAGCGTCCAGAATATTGTCTGCTCCCAGTGATATGCTCACATTCGGGATGATGTCGTCTATGTAGTAGTCGTGCTCGTCGGACGTCTGAACATTGGTCACAACTACCGCATTCATGCAGAGCCTTACGATCCTGGGAAGGAAGATATCGGTCGATGTATCAGCCTGCGCCCTTGCCCTCATGATTCTGATCCAGTAAAGGCTGTTGCCCTCAATCTCTGTCTCCTGCATATCGGCGGGCGGCATGAACATGATGGTTCCGCTCCTCGTGAAGTTCTCCGTGTAATCGGTGAACCTCATCTCAGAAAAACCGCTCGTCCCCGAGTATTCGAGCCTGACCTTGACTCCGTTCTGGTTGTTGTTGTCGGAGAGCTGGAAGTATATGCTGACCGGTCCCTCCGTGAGCTTCTTGTCAAAGCCGATGTACACCGCATCCTCGTGGTAATCATTGCCTGTAAGAACCGTGAAAGGCTTGTCCGTATAAAGGCAGGGCGTTATGTCCTCTTTGACTGTGCCGGCTATCTTTTCAAGTCTTGCGGGCTTGGTGAACTTGCCCTCGTAGGAATATGAGATCTTCATATTCTCAATAACGGGGTAGGTGTGAATAGCAGGACGCAGGTAACAGTTGGCTGACTTGGTTAGCCTGATTCTCAGACACTTTCCGCTATAAGGGCCCGAATCCGAGCCTGTCCAGTCCGCCGGGCAGATGAAGGAGAGCTTGTAGTTTCCCTCCTCGCAGTTCTCGAACATCCCTGCGTACTCGGTGTCGCACCGCAGTTTCTTCCAGCCGATACCGTTGTAATACTCTATCGTTATCTCGTTGACCCTCGACTGCGCCGGATTGTCATAGGGGGTCTTGCGGGGCTTACGCTTGATAACGGCAAGCTCTGCCTCCTCTTCCTCCGGGCTGATCCTGAGCTGGTTCTCGTGGTAGCTGACCTTGAAGGTTATGGTGATCCTGGCATCTGCCTTGGAAAAACATGGCGTGTGCCCGATGTAGCACTCGTTAAATATTGCAAGCTCATCGGAAAATGGAGCAAATTTACCAACTTCAAGCTCCTGCTGCCCGTCTCCCACATACTCCGGAACCTTGGAGTCACCTCCTGCGGAAAGCGAAACTGAGCTTATCTCCAGCGAATCCGTCATGGTCTTTGTGCTCTCTACGATGACAACCGAGTAGTCCCTGTCGGATATTGTCATCTTGAGACATTCATTCTTTTTAAGAAGCATAAAGGTCTTATTGTCCTCAAGGAGCTTCACGGAATCAAAAGGTACAAAGCCTTTTTTGGTGTAGTACTTAAAGACAAATTCCCCGTTTTCAATTCGTTTTATCAGCTCCTCTGCGCCCTCGAACCTGATGTATATGGGTTCGTCTATTCCGTCGAACAGGCGCATCTCGTACATTGTAAGGATGCTCTTGCCCACATTTGTTTTCTCGCCAAAGAGTGTAAAGGGCGGCACATAGGGGCTTTCATCCTCATCCGAATCAGACTCCTTACTCTCCTGAAACTCCTGCAGATCTTCGTCGTCGATAAGGGACCTCACCTCTCCCGAACAGATCTGGGGAGCAGCAATATGTCCAAAGACAGGACTTAAGTTTCCGCCCTCGGCATCCGTCAGAAATACGTTCCTGATACGGGAATCAGTCACATACAGGTTTCTCTCGGTCTCATAGATGACAAAGCCGGAGTCTGTGTTGTCTGACTCAGCTGAGAGTCTGGTACCCCTGGGAACCTGTGTCCCCATAAGTCCCGGCTCCTCATAGTTGAAGATAACCATGCTGGCTGCGGGTTGGGCAGGACGGAGAGTCGCATCAAGCATGTTCACAAACTCCATGTGATAGCGCTCCGGCATCTGGCTCATGAGCCTGTTGTTCTCCTCTGTCTGCCTCGCAAAAACCTGGGCTATGACAGTACCAGCGTCCGGATTATCCCTGTCGAACTTCCACTCGGGAGCGTAGCTCTTTCTGAGCTCTTCAATTCTGTTTTCGATGTCCTCAGCACTCTGAGGCTTAAAAGCATTTGTCATCAGTAGCCTTCTCCATCTATGTCTATAATATCGGGTTCGTAGTACTCTTCTTCATCTGTGGGCTCCGGCTCCGCATTCAGGTAGAACGGGAAGACCAGATTGTCACGCCTGTTGTTCTCAGCGAGGGTGTAATCGATGTTTATCATGATGTATCCCTGCTGGGCCTGCATATCCGTGGATACATCCACCTGGCTCACCCTCGGCTCCTGCCTCAGTATCGACTCCGTGAGATCCCTTCTCATGATGGTGAGCTCTGTGAGTGTCGCGTCCATGAATACGTAACCGGCTGTCTCTGTACCAAAGCCCGGCCTTGTAAGACGCTCCGTCACCTGAGTCATCAGGATCAGATAAATTGATTCCTTGACGCTCTGAGAGCCGCTGCTTAGTTTAAATCTCCCCGTTGCGGGGTCTATCTGCGGCGGAAAGGTCACGCCTGTTCCCAAAAAAGCCTGTTCCATTTACTGCCTCCGTTATCCGAGTTTGATAGGTGTGCCGGAAACCGATACCGGTCCGCTGCTCTCAAGCTTAAGCATAGAGTTTCCGGAAACCGACATGTTTCCGCCCTCAAGGGTGACTCTGTTGTTTGACTTTACCTCTACGCTGTTGCTGGCCTCGATCTTGACCTTGGTGGCCTCTATCGTCACACCTCCGCTGCTGCCGTTCATGATGACCTTGATGTTGTCGCCGACCTTGATGGTGAGCTTCTGCTTGGCATAAATCTCCATCTGGCCGTTCTCGGTCTTCATCTCTATCTTGTTTTCGCCTTCCTTGTCCGAGATCAGGATCTTCTTTTTCTCGTTGTCGAGCTCAAGCTTGTGAAGGTCCTTGGAGGTAGTGACGGTTATCTTGTCGTTGTCGCCCTCCCCCTCGGGGTTATCGATTATATCTATGGTATTTCCGTTTCTGGATTTGATCCTCTTTATCTTGTTCTTCTCATCAAAAGCCTTCTGGACAAAAGATGATGTCGACTTGGGAATCGAGCCAATAATAAAGGCCCTCTCAATATTTCCCTGCTCAAACACCACGATGACCTGGTCTCCGACTTCCGGGTAAAAGTAGTCTCCCCACTTGTCACCTCCGTAGGGAAAGGTCATTCTCGCCCAGACGAGCCTGTCCTCGTCGTAGTCCCTGGTGTTGATGTTGACCTGGACAAAGCCCTGTCTGTCCTTGTCGTAGTTCTTGACCACCTGGGCAACCATTATCCCGCTTATGCGGGTATCCCCCATCTCATTTTTTTCTATCTGACGCTTGGCAACGTCATCAACTATATCAAAAAACGGCATCTGAATCTCCTATTATCACAAATATCACAAAGTTGCGGCCTTTCCCTCGAGTACCGTCACATATCTGCCGCCGCCCATGTACTCATGCTTGACATCGGTGATGTAATAATTGTTGGACGCTCCGTCTCCAAACCCCTTCAGGGTAACAAATCTTCCGGGTACAAATTCCGGCATTCCGCGGAGTGTCATCGTGATGTGCCCGAGTCTGTAGGACATGTCCTCCAAAATGTACTCTGCTCTTCTCTCTGCGTCCGTCTGGCTCTCGATCGAGGAGTCTATGTAGACATATTGCTGGGACGAGATGAGGGGCTTGGCCTTTGAGCCCATGGAAAACTTGCCCGAGTTTTTCTTTTTGACCTCTATCTTGGTTCCCTTGCCGACATCGAGTGTCCTGACCTTGACTTCTCCGACTACTCCCGTTATGTCGTAGCCTATGTTGTAGTCCAAAATACTGTAGTGGGGCGTTATCTCAGCCAGCGGCTGGGTGTTCGACTTGGCCTTTCGAAACGCCACGTTTCCGCCCAGTGAAAAGAACTCGTAGTTAAATCTCTTGGCAACCTTGACGACAAAATCGTAGTCGCTCTCCGCCACCATCTCGATCCTGATATCAGGTGTGCCGGCACCTCCTGCGCCTCCCGGTGCTGCGCCGCCTCCCCCGGGAGCTCCGCCCGCAGGCTTATCCGGCGTATCTGCTATAGTTATACTATCGATCACTCCGTTGTTCTGCAGGTTCTGATAGACCTGCTGGTCGAGAATCTCTTTTACCGCATCGGAATAATAATTTGCCTTAAGGCGCTTGGAGTAATTGTTGGCCATCATGATTCCCTTGATATCCATGGCCGTTATCCTGATGTAGGACTTTCCCCGGGACTCAAAGTCGTAGACGAAGTCAACTCCCGCAACATACCCCTTGAACACCTCGGTTACCGAGGCCGCGTGTCCCATATATATTGTGACATCCGTCCCCAGAGATATATATTTTTTAAGATCCTTGGTCCGAAAGCCCCCGCTTGCCGCGTCGTAGGTATTTGCGAGACAGAATGTGGCAACTGAGGCCTTAAGGTCGGAGGTCAGCTCCACCGATATGTCGTAGGGCTCAATTGTGAATTTCTTGAATTCACTGATATCCTGACCGCCCATCTCTATCGCTACCCTGGGCTCATAGAATCCCTCATATTTGGTATACAGTTCGTCCAGATCTATAGATGCCATTATACGTTCCTTTACCGATTATACGTTAATATTGGGTTTTAAGCCGGCTCCGATATTCTTTTCAGAGTAGATATCCTTGAGATACTCCTGACGCCAGATATCTGTGTTGGCTCCGGAGATACTCTGGTCGTAGAGAACTATTCCCAGGGACACGCTGGCTCTTACAGGCTCACCGTTTACGTTGAACATCATGTACTGAGCGCTGACCGAATTGAGAACCCCCTCGTAGAGCATGTCGCCCCAGATGAATTTCACAAGTCTCTTTTTGTCATCCCTTACGATCGCATTTAATGCCTCTACCTCGTACTGAACGGAGTTGGTAGAACCTGTAGCCTTTTTGGCTATTGCCCTCGCAGCTCCTTTTCCGATACTGGTCTGGGAGAGGGTGAACTTGTCAGCGTAGAAGGAATCCTGGGGATTTGACTTGTCAAACATCAGCTTTACGCTCAGCTGTATGTGGGTGTTGGCAACACCCATCATCGAGCTCGGGTGCATCCTTTTCTTGTCGCCTCTGTTTGGATCTTCCTGCTCATCAGGGATTCCGTTGTGATTTTTGTCAGCTGCGAATTTCTGTATGGGCAGCTCCTCACCGCCGTATCCGTTGATGGATAGCTCCTCGGGGTTGAACATCACTTCGAACCTGTACTTCTTGACATCTCCGTGGAGCTCAAACTCCTCACCAGCGCCAAGTGTCATTCCGGCAGTTGCAAAGCTCTTGACGCCGTCCACATTAAATCCCTGGACATTGTCGGTCCCGAACTTATTGGTGGTAGGCTTTTGCGCCTTCACCTTCCTGACCTCAATTTCACTCGAATCACCTATCTCTATGATGGCCTTTTCAACGATTCCCGCCATGGACGAAAGACCGTTTTTAATTGTACTTCCAAAGCCTGTTGATTCTGCACCATTAGCCGGCATATCACACCTCTTTTAAAGATCAGAGTCCTAAATTGATAAAGTTGTTGTTAAGATACTTGTTGCTGAAACCAAGACCTCCGCCAACTCCTATCCCGTCCTTTTCCTTGAAAACCTGCTTGAAAGCATTCTGCCAATAGGTCTCCTCGTAGTTAAGATCCTTGATTCCCTTATCCTGTGTGAGCTCTATATGCATCTCTCCCCTGATGGGATGCCCCTGGGGATTGAACATCGTAAATTTGTTGTCTATATCCGTAAGCGTTCCCCTGAAGGACATACTGGACCAGAAGAATATCACCTGCTGCGTCTCAGACGAGGACATCAGACTCATCATCGCATCCATCCTCTTGCGTACCGAGAAGTTGTTGCCGCCGTTCTTGAACATGTCCAGACCCTTGTTGGCAAGACCCGTAAAATTAGTGTTTACTACGTCGTTTAACATGAAGGCGTTCATATTGTCACAGGCGTCAAATACCAGATCAAAGGAAAGCTTACTCTTGCCGGAGAAGGTGTAGTCGTACAGCTTGGACATACCGCCCTCAGTGGACCTTGTGGGGATCTTACCGTTTAAGGATGAGAGGCTTATGGTCGCGGGATTGTACTGCACCTTGAACTTAAAAAAGTTGTCGTGCTCAGAATCAACCTCGCCTACTTTTTCGGATGACCCGGAACTGGGAGTAAAAGCGGACTTTATGTCATCTTTCATGCTGCTCAAGCTGATCTTGTTCTTGGCATTCTTCATGAGCTGAGTCTGGAGCTTGTTGATCTCCTTGGTCTCCTGATTGAAGTCCTCATCTGTGGTTTTTTTGCTCAGGTCCTTGAGATATATGTATATGATGGCCTTCTCGCCGGCGCCATCCGTGAACATGCCCTTCACGGAAGAACCGAAATTGTCAAACATTCCTCCTGCCAATAGTCCATCCTCCTATAATTTATACCAAAAGATACCTGTCAGTACCCGCGGCGCATCTTCTCGTTCTTCATCTGCCGCTCTATCTTGTTCATAACCTGATTGCTGATGGTATTCATCTTGTTTCTGACTTCGTTCTGAACAATCGCCTCGACGTCTCTCGCCGTTATCTGCGTTTCCCTCTGATTATTTGTACGAACAACATTCTGTTGTGTCACATGGTTCTCGTTAATAACCTGAGTCTCGACCGTCTTATTTATCTGTTTCTGTATATTAGTTTCAAGTGTGCTCAGCTGCTCTGTCACGTCCTCGGCTGTGAGGGTCTCGGTCTGTCTGTAGACTGTTTCCACCGGGGACCGCATCTTCCTGCCTGAAGGCGGAAGAATTCCTTCCTCCTCCTGCCTCGCCCTCTTTATGGACTCGAGAAACTCCTCCGTCTCGGCATCCATTGGCCTTACTGCACTGCTCTCAGGCACCTCGTTCTCGACAGAACTTATATCTGCGAGCAGCTCTCCGACCTCAGCCCTTCTTACGAGGTTATTGTTTATGACATTTGTATCTCCCTCATAGTACTGCTCAAGGAGCTGGTAAATCTCCATCGACTGGTCAGGGACCACCTCGCGGAGCTGCTCTAATATAAGGCTCCTTCTCTTCTCCTGTCTCTGTTGTCTTACGCTGAGCTGCTCCATGAGCTGCTCCGGATTTGAGAGGGCAAGCGCCGCATCCTGCATGGTCTGCTTCATGATATTTGCCGGGCTCTCTGTCTGTACACTCTCCTGCCTTGAACGCTCAACTACCTGCTCGTACTCACGCCTTCGCATCTCGTTCTGAACATTTATCTCATTGACAGTCTCAATGAGTTTGTTTACCTCGTTCTCAGTGATCTTCTCGCTCTCTGCCTTATCTAAGATCTCAATCTCCCGGTTAACGAGCCTGTTATTCTCCTCATAGAAATTCTCTCTGAGCCTGTCCTGCTCATAGTAGCTTCTCTCTGCACCCTCTATCATGCGCACAATACGCTGATCCGGGGCATTTATGACTGTGTTCCCAAGGTTGTAGGTAGTTTCTTCGGAAGGAATTTCACTCCCTTCACCGTTATCAGGTATTTCTATCGCAGTGCTGCTTTCTCTGCTCTTCTCCCTGTAGTAATTATCCCTGACTCTCTCACTGTCATGAATAACCTTCTCAGTCTCCCGGGTCACGTTAAGGTTTGTCTCATTTTGCGAATCCAGGATCGTATCCCCTGACCTCACAAAAGTATCGCCTTCTTTAGCCTCTTCTTCCTGAGGGATCCGGGGAAGCTCAGTTACAGCGGGCGGAACATTACTTTGCTGCTCAATGATGTTCTCGCTGATTCTCTGCTGCAGGAGGAAATTATTCCTCGCCCCTCCTATCATCCGGAGGAATATCTGATCCGAGGCCTTGAAAAAAACATCCTCAAATCTGTAAAAGGTATCACCGCCCTTATAAAATCTGTCATAAGCAGTGTGATAGAGATTTTTGACTATATCCATCAGAACAGCAGAATTCAGCTCATTTCTGATATTCTCATTAGTGGTATCTCCCTCTGCAAGAATATCTTCATAGGTATTCTCGCTTAGAAACACAAAGTTCTCAGACCCTACTCCCGCCCGGTCCCTGAGGACAGACAACAGTATGTTCTGGGCCGTGTAGCTCTGGTTTGAGATTGCATACTCTCTGGAGTCGACAGTCGTCTCCTCAGTGCTTTTGTTAAAATTTGATACTATCTGATATATGGCTCCTGTCTGAAGCCTTCTCATAACGCTGCTATAGAGGAAGTTCTCCGTCGCACTTTCGGAGCTCTCCCTCTCTGTTACAGTCATCTCACTTTCTCTTGTATTAATTTCATCGACAATTTCTCTTAGTTCTCCTCCCCTCTCGAGGTACAGATTTATAAGAGTGTTGGTGTTTTTGGTCTCCTCCGCAATCCGGTAAAAGGTGTTCATGAACTTTTTCTCGTCCTTTATTCCGAGCCTGTAGAGGGCGTCAGTTATGAATACCCTGTCCTGATAAGTGAGATTCGTATCTGCAGATACGACGATCCTGTTTATCACGTTGTTGAGGATATCCACCTTATTAAGGTTCGTCTCGTTGCGCTCACTGTGAGAGAGGATGCTGGTCATCCCCTCTCCCTCCTGTACATAGATCTCAGGAGGCGTGGTGGCTATATGAAGGAGGTCCTCGGAGTCAATCCTTGTCTCCATCAGGGAGTAATTGCCTGTGATCCTGTGGTAGAATGACTCCGGGTCCTTCAGGTATGTAGTTTTAGCTTTAATCTCTATTGGAGCAGAAATTGTGAGCATATATCCGTTCCTTGGTTATTATTTTTTGAGATGATCAGCCATTAATGCTCTCCTTGTAGGAGGCCAGGTAACCGGTGTCTGAAGCGGCTTATCCTTGGTTGAAGCTGTGGCGTACTTATTAGTTGCACCGTCCTTCTTCATCTCATACTGAGGCATCTGATTGGGCTTCTCAGAATCCTTGCTCGAAGTATGCGCATATTTTGCACCTGCACCGTTCTTGATTGAATAAGGATCGCGCGCCTGTGCTTTTTCTGAATCCTTAGGCGATTTCTTTGCATACTTACCGGATGCGCCGTTCTTGATCGAATATGGATCCTTTGCCTCGGGCTTTTCCGAATCCTTGGAGGACTTCTTCGCATACTTGCCTGTTGCGCCGTCCTTGATTGAATATGGATCCTTTACCTCCGGTTTCTCCGAATCCCTGGGTGACTTCTTCGCATACTTGCCTGTTGCGCCGTCCTTGATTGAATACGGATCCTTTGCTTCGGCCTTCTCTGAATCCTTGGGCGACTTCTTTGCATACTTTTCGGATGCGCCGTCCTTGATCGAATACGGATCCTTTGCCTCCGGTTTTTCCGAATCCCTGGGTGACTTCTTCGCATACTTGGCGGATGCTCCGTCCTTGATTGAATATGGATCCTTTACCTCCGGCTTCTCTGAATCCTTGGATGACTTCTTCGCATACTTGCCTGTTGCGCCATCCTTGATTGAATATGGATCCTTTGCCTCGGGCATATCATCGTAATTATCGGGTTTTGCTGCCCACTTTACATTTGCCTTGTCAGTACTTATTGAGTAGGGCTGTTTTGCCTCGATCTTCTCCGAATCCTTGGGTGAAGGCTTTGCATGCTTGACAGTGGCCTTGTCAGTACTCATTGAGTAGGGTTCTCTTGCCTCGATTGTCTCCGAATCCTTGGGTGACGGCTTTGCGTATTTGACATTGGCCTTGTCAGTACCCATCTCGTACTGAGGCCTGTTGAACTGGCTCTCCTTATCTGTTCTGGACATCTTAGAACGCCCGGATTCATCTGTTGTCGTTTCATAAGGGAAGTTAGTTCCTGTATCATACGCCGACTGCCTGATACCAGTTGCAATCTCCCCCTTGTTCACTTTCATCTCGTACTGAGGTCTGTTGAACTGGTCTGTGCCCTCACCGGTACTCTTCCTCTTTACCTGGCTCGGACGGCCGTACTCATCTGTCGTCTTATCATAAGGGAATGCAGTTCCAATATCCTGCTTAGACCGGGTAATACCTGTGGCAATCTCTCCCTTGTTTTTCTTCATCTCGTACTGAGGTCTGTTGAACTGGTCCGTACCCTTACCGGTACTCTTCCTCGTTATCTGATTCGGACGACCGTACTCATCTGTTGTCGTAGTATAAGGGAAAGCTGTACCTTTATCCTGCGGCGACTGCCTGATACCGGTTTTAATCGCTCCCTTGTCTGTCTTCATCTGGTACTGTGGTCTGTTAAAGGCATCTTCACCTGTCCTTGAAATCTGCTGCGGACGACCGTACTCATCAGTTTTCTTCTCATAAGTGAAATTATCTCCGATATCCATCGGCGACTGCTTGATACCGGTTTTAATCTTTCCCTTGTCCTCCTTCATCCGGTACTGAGGTCTGTTGAAATCGTTCTCACCGGTTCTCTTTATCTGACTCGGACGGCCATACTCATCTACGGTCTTCTCATAAGGGAATACGCCATCAGCGTCCTGCTTGGATTTCTCAATATCAGAGACAACCTTACCGGCGCTTGTCTTCATATTGTAAGGAGAGTTTTTATGCTTTGTCTTTGCACTATCCAGCATGGACATACGAGCCACGCCTTTAGCATCTGTCTCCCACTTGTAAATCTTGCTGTCGTCAACATGTGAGGTGGCTGCGTACTTGGTCTTGTAGGCATGACCTGTTGCGTCTTTTTCTGAAGGCTTCCACTCTTCTGCCTCGGAGCTTGACTGGAACGGGTTGGTCACTACAACCAGCTCCCTGTAGGAAATGGTTGTGATCTCAGTTACAAGTCCCGCTCTCTCCGCGTTTAACTCCCCGTACTCCTTGCTCATGACGGTGCAGCCTGTGAAGGTGTAGAGACGACCGAACCACTCAGGCGCTGAATCTGTAAGTCCGCTCCTGGCCTTGTGCCTGTAGACATAGAGAAGAAGAGGTGCGATGAGCTCTGTTCCAAGAGCCAGGGGATCAAGGAATCTCTCCGTCCCCACGTACCTCTCTATCTGGAAGGTGAAGGGCTTGCTGATAGGCTTTCTCTTTAAGTGAACGTAGTCGTTTACACCGCCCTCCCTGATATATTCAAATTCATTTTCCTTGGTGAACGCTCTGACGCTCTTTATAGGCAGGAAATACAGTCCCTCAACCTGAAGTACAAAGTTAAAGGCTGTCAAAGGATTATTTATGGCATCCCAGTCGGTATTTCCAAGGGCAATCGCCTCGCCCTTGTTAAACTTGTCGTTTGCGCCTACAAACTTGGCAGTACCGTCATCTTGTCTCTGTATGTACGTTCTTGGCATCTAATAAATCACCTACCTTTACCCTTATCTAGTGGGTTTCATATCCAGAATGCTCTTTTCCTTGCTCTTTTTCGAGGGATTGAGACTCTTGTTGATACCGGAGATCTCGCTGCACCACCTGCGCCTCTCGGCGTGCTCGAGGGCCATAACTTCGTCCTGCCCCCAGTGGAAGTAATATGAGATAAAACTCATCTCCCTGTAGAGATCTTCCTTGGGATACAGCCTCAGCCCTCCTGTGTAAAATTTAGAGGCACCTCAAAGGTCCTGCCGCAGTCGGGGCAGACACACTGCATTGTCGGAGGCTCCACGTCGTTGATCCTCTGGTACATATCCTGCAGATATGCAAGATCAGCTGTAAAGAGCTGCTCAATCGTGGTTGCAGTAACCGAACTCATACCCTCAATCTCCGTTATTACCTTGCTGAGAATAACTATTGTCAGATATGAAGGATTTGAAAGTACTCTGGGGTCCCTCGTCGCTGAGATCTCGTCTCCCGCCGTCGCCAGCCTCATCTTTCCTCTCCTGTGGAGTTCTCCCTGAGAATCCATATATCCCTTCGGCAATACAAACTCATAAATTGTTTCCATACAGTCCTCCATGCATCGTTTTATCGTATTAATTGCTTTGTTGGACGCGGGAATACGTATACTCCCGCGCCCTGAAAGCATTTAATACTCTCAAAAATGTTTTAGTTAGGAATTACAAGCTCTTCGTATGCGATCTCAACTGTCTCAATTGCTACATCTGAGTTCTTGGCATCGAGATCGGGAGCTGTGTACTTGGTTACCCATGCATTTGTAAGTGTCCACTGTCTTGTTCCTGTTGCGGACTGTACAAGTGCTGTGGGAGCACCTGAGTTAATATCGATCAGCTCGATAGTAACGTTCTGACGGGGGATCTGTCCACGCATCTCGCTGACACACTCCATAACCCATGTCTTGAAAGGGCTGGAAATGATATAGCCCATCTTCAGGGTTACGTTGCCGTGCTTAACAAGTCCCGGAAGCTTAACGGGTGCGAGGGAACCTGAGTTACCCTGACGGAATTCTATAACATCAACGGTTGCTTCAATTCCTGTAACCTCAGAGAAAGCAGCTGTTCCTGCAACCTCATCGACTGTCACGAGGAAGTTCATTTTGGTTAATGGGTAGGCTGAACCACTACCATTTTCATATGCTCCAGTAGCCATATTCTATGACTCCTTTCTTAGTTTTATGATTTTAGATTACTCTTCGCCGCCGCCTGCTTCAGATGTATGCTGTGTTACTCTGAAGATTACGAACTCTGCAGGACGTGAAGGTGCGATACCGATGTTGCAGATAAGTCTGCCGTTTAAGATATCGTCTCTTGTCATTGTAGAAGGTCCGATCTCTACGAAATAGCTCTCTGATGCAGAACCGCCTGCGAGCATTCCGTTTCTCCAAAGTCCGTCGAGGAAGTTGGAAATTGTGAGATTAACTCTCTGCCAAAGAGTAGGATCGTTGGGCTCAAATACAACCCAGTTGGTGTTTGCCTTGATGCTCTCTTCGACGAAGATAAAGAGTCTTCTGACGTTGACATACTTGAATGCGCTGTTGCTGGAAGCTGTTCTTGCGCCCCAGATACGGATTCCCTGACCGGGAAGCATTCTGATGAGGTTGATTCCCTCAGGATTCAGGATATCCTGCTCGTCCTTGGTGTAGTTAACTGAAAGTCCTGTACAGAATACAACCTCGTTAGCAGGTGCCTTGTGAACACCGCGGTCGATATCTGTTCTGGAGTAAACACCCATTACAGCTCCTGAAGGCGGAATGTAATCGGACTTGTTGGAGGATCTGTCAAATACCTGGATCCAGGGATGATACATAGCGCAGTATGTTGAATCAACAATCTGTCTGAAGCCGATAAGGTCGGCTGTCTTGTACATCTCTCTGGGCATATCCAGAACTGCAAAGCGGCTCTTAAGTCTCTCACAGTGAGCAACAAGTGCAACCTCAACTTCAGGAATTGTAACACCCGGGATAGCCATCATGCTGACAATGTTGTTCTCAACAAATGCTGCAAGACCTGTTCTCTTTCCGGGGCCGTTGTCCTCACCGATGAAGGTTGAAGCATCAACCTTGGATGCGGATCCGTCTGAACCACCCTCGAGGAAGAATACGCCGCTTGTAACATCCTCGCCGAGGATATCCGCTACAGGATTGGCAGCTGCCTTCTGAGGTGTAATTTCAACCTTGACGATGTCGCTGCCGGAGAGTCTTGATCCGATGAACTTGGGAGATGCTGTGTTAACAGAAAGCTCCGAGTAGTTCTCAACATCATCAGCATAGCGAACTGAAAGGTCAAGTGTTACAAGATAAACAACTGACTTGGGAACGATGTCCTTGTCAACTGCCTTATCGGGAAGGTCATCCTCAAATGTAACCTCTCTGTCAAAGATTGTCTTGATCTTTGTGTAGGTTCCCTCGAACTCAACAAGGTCTCCCTCTCTGAAGCCCTCAACGCTCTTTGCGATAAAACCTGCGTCTGTCTTCTCGATCAGCTGCAGCTTTCTCTTCTTGTTGGTTGAGATCATAACCTGCACTTTGTTACCCCATGCTCCGGGGCTTGTAGCTGTAACTGTCAGCATTCCCTTCTTGGCTGAAGCGGGCTTTGCATCTCTGGGAGCAACACGCATTACGTAGCATCTTGTTCCGCCGTTGTCAAAGAACTGCTCAACGCTGTTTGCAAGGAATCTGTACTCGCCGTAACCAAACTCTGATAAAAATCCACCAAACTGCTGTTTGAAGCTCTTCATACTGGTTACAAGAAGAGGAGCACCCTCGATGGGGCCTTTCTCAGCAAGTCCGACAAAGCCTGCTGTACTTGTACCTACGCCTTCGATACCTCTTGGGGAGTTATCATATTCTTCAACGTATACGCCTGGTGATAAATACTCTGCCATATACTTTACCTCTTTTCTTATTATTTTTTACTGTGCGTTTACCTTGACCTGTCCCGGGGTCGTGATGGAAATCTGACCTGCATAAGCGCAGACCAATTTGCAATCGTTGGTAAGACAGGGCTTACCTGAAATGAGAACCTTAGGTTTTGTCGGAATCCAGGTACCAGCAGGAGCCGGGACACAGGGCTGAGGTGTGAGAACACCAAGTGCCGCTGCTGTGGCTGAAGCTACCACCGGATTTGCCATTGAGGTACACATCCCGAAGGGGCCTACGTTAGAGATCGGTCCCGAATCAGCTATGGTAGCACAGGGCTTACCTTCGCCTAGGACTGTCCCCTGGCTTGTGACTTTTATGGGGGCCGGGCCGGTTCCAAAGGTACACAGCGCCGTTCCTCCAACCGTTACAAGATTACTCATCCTTTGTTTCCTCCGTTTCCTTGGGCTCAGTCACGGATTCTTTCTTTGCTGCACCCTTTAAAAGTTCTGTCCTGGTTATCTTGCCGTTTGTCTCATGGAAGTCTATCTTCTTAAAGTAGACCTCTTCGCCGACCTTTATTCTCAAAAGATACGGCAGGGTCGATGAGTCATCTCTTACTTTAAGTCTGAACTTCCCATCCGGCGAAGCTCTTCCGTAAATGATGCGGAAAATCTTGTCATTGAGCTTGTGCTCAGTTTCGACAGGTTCTTTTAAAATGATACTCAAGGGAGCGTTCTGCTGTTGTACCGTAAAGACGTCGTAGCGCTCTTCGTCCTCCGATAACAGCGCGTATGCTATCTGATCAAGCATACATCCGCCGCCTGCACGCACCGGAAGAATATTCATGGAGTGAACCTCCTTCCTGCTTTGTGCGCTTTGGAACAATCCTATCGGGCGATCAAGTCTGATTGCCTCGATTTCGGTGAGTCCTTTGAGGGTTCCATTTAACTCAAGTACCGATCCTCCTACCCGATTTTTCTCTGACGGCATCAGGAAAATATCAAGCATAGGAAGTCTTGGATCCAGCTTTTCATGATTCACATCTACATCTGCTTTTTCGTATCCGGGAGCATCTATCTGCATGAGAAAGTCTTCTCTGCCGATATTCACGAATACGAACACTCCCTCACCCTTTTTCATCGGAATGAGTCTGTTTCCGTCCAGGAAAAAACTGATGCCGCTCTCATCCACTTCTTTACCGGTTGTGGTATCGATGAGACGAAGAGCAAGTGACAATTTAGCCGTAATCACTACTGACACTTAATTGTTTACCCCCTTTCTTCACCATTTACTGCAATTTCAAAGCTCGCATCTGTTACTCTAGGTGTGTCGATCGTCTCGGCACTTGACAGGTAGACGGGGGCCGCCCTGTAGAACAGGCTCATCTGATAAGGCTTGTTGATGGCCTGCCAAACCCGCACCTTTTCCTCCAGACTTATCTTCGCCTGAGACAGTACTATCGGAGGTTCCTGAGTATCGAGCCAGGTCTGCAGCTGATTCGGTAATACGGAACTGTTATCGTTCACTATCTGCGCTATCTTACCGATAATCTTCTGCATATCCAGATCCTTGAGGCCCATCTGGCCGGATCCGTTTATAAAGACCATATAGTATAGAGCATACGGTCTTGGCGGTTTCGTGATCTGTGCCCTTCCCTTCTGAAGGTATCTGGGGGATGTGACTTCTACATCCTCCTTGATATCGTAGAGATAGAGCCCTACGAGGTAGTCAACGTCCTGTGAGAGCGGCGATGAAACCTCTATGTTGTTGGGTGAGGGAATGGGCTCCGGGCACATCTTTTCCCTCAGCACGCTGACTATATACTGACTTACATCTGAAATTATAGGATATTCAGCCATATTCCTTTACTCCTGGTTAAAGAACGCCGTAAGCGCCTTGGTATACTCGTCAACCTTGGTCTGCATTGTTGCTGTAAGGCAGATGGCAATGCTCGTATTGTACATGTACTCACAGTTGCACTTGAAATAGCTCTGTGCATCCTCTTCGCCTAAATAGATCGCTCCGCTGTAAACAACAGAGAGTTTCATCTTCTCGGCCTCAGACTTTTCAGTCTGCCTGTGCATCTCATCGCTTCCGCGCCTGAATATGAAGATCGTAGCACCCTTTGTCATCGTCGCAATTGCTCTCGCGTCGTCGTAGAAGTATCTGAAAGCGGTGCAGTTAGAGATTGTCTCCATATTGATATACTCGACTGTCTTGCTGCCTGAGTACTGGTTGTACATATATTTGTTGCCTGACTGCAAAAGCCTGTTTGCAAGGTTCTTTAAGAGGGGGTCGGCTGCACTTGCGCCGCTCCTGCAGATCCTCGAAACTGTAGCTGCCGCAATGGCAAGCTCGTTGTCGTCCATCTCGTCGAGGCTCTTTCCAAAGAGAGCTTCGAGCTGTGCAAGGAGTGCATCGGCATCCATAGCGCCGAATCCGTTCCCTGAGCCATTTCCTGACCCTGAACCGCTTCCGGAACCTGACCCTGAACCGCTTCCGGAACCCGATCCTGCTCCTGCTCCTGCCCCGTCTCCGCTGCCGGAGCCGTCTCCCGAGCCGGAACCTGACCCTGAACCCGATCCGCTTCCTGAACCGCTTCCGGAACCTGAGCCAGATCCACTTCCTGATCCGCTTCCGGTCCCTGACCCGCCTCCGGAGCCCTGACCGCTTCCGTCCCCGCTGCCCAGGCCGCTTCCAACATCCATTCCTGCATCTTCCATTGCATTATTTATGCCATTTAAGGTGCTCGCTGAAGCTCCGCTTGCAGCTGCCTTGTTCCTGAGTGCGTTAAGGGCGTCGGTCGCTCCAACCTGTGCAAGAGCCGTCGCAATTCCCGAGAGGTCTGCATCAGCGTTGTCGGCAAGCTTTGTCATAGCGTCGTCAACAAGCTTATCCGTCATGTTGGGAAGGTCGCCGCCCTCCTTGTCAATGTCCTGATCAACTGCCGCTATCATGGCGTCGTACCTTGCAGCTCCTGCAAGGTCGTTTCTATCCAGGCAGTCATCTCTCTTTCTCTGAAGGTCCTCTTTCTTTTCGAGGAGCTCATCGAGCTTACTCCTTAAGGAGTCATCCGAGTCGATGATCTTCTGAGCCTCTTCCTTGAGCCAGACGATATGTGCCTGGACCGAGGATGTTGAGTAACTGTGATATTCATCATCCGGAATATCATTCAGCATAGACTCCATAAGAGGTATTCTCTGGTTTACGTAAGAAAGAGCGGTGGGAGCGTCTTCCCTCTGTCTGTATGCCTCTATGAGGTACTGGATCATCGTTCTGTCAGCTTCCTCATCGGTCTTCTGAAGATCCAGCGCATTCTTTTTGGCAGTTTCTGAATTTGCATTCCGGTAATCGGATCCTGCGCCTGCAAGTGCAGAGGACTCATATTGTCCGCTTCCCATGGACAGGAGCATGTTCTTTAAGAAATCTCTCTCTCCGTCCTTGTCGCCTATAACATCATCCTGGATATTGATCGCGTACTTCAGGTAATCTATGGGACCGCCGACTCCTGAATCTGTCGTCTGGTCTATTACTTCGTTGCTGTACTGATAAATAACGTGTCCCAGAACATCCTTCGTATCGACAAGTGCTTTTGCTCTGTGGTTACCGGCACTGGTACGGCATTTTCCCATCGCATCGCCGATTGCCGAGATGATGTTGTTGTCCGGTGTAAAAGGATACTCCGATGGGGTCTGGTCTCTCACCCAGTCGTCGTTGTCCTCGTTGGCATCTTCCTGCCTCTTGATCTTGTCCTTCTCGTATTTATCAAGAACTGTCCACCAGCCGCTTGATGAAGAGCTGTTGCCGCCAAAGCCGATTATTCCAAGTGAACTCAGCCAGTTGCTGATAAAATCAGAGTTGTTCATCGGAACGTCTTTTTTAAGTGAGTCCTCGAGCTGTATCGTGTAGTCCGCCTGAGAATCCCTGTCCTCCTCGGTGCTCGAATCCTTGAACTCGCCGTAAGGAGTGTAATAGGTTCCGCTTGAGAGCTGCAGGAGCTTGTTGAGGAGGTTGTCATCGAGCTCAACGAGCCTCTGCATGATGATGAGTCTCCTCGCCGCATCAACCCTGCTCATGAGGTCGTACACGATCTGTGCCTCGTCGTCCTTCTCTTCCGCTTTCAGGTTGATATATGCGTTATTGAGTTTCCTGAGAGTATCATCTAATCTGTTTGTCTGCTCATCCCGAAGGTTAAGTGAAAAGAATGTCGAGAGGAGCTGGTAGTAATAGACATCGCTCCTGATGTTGCCTGACATTTCAGAGTTTCGTCCCTTCAAAAAGTCTTCCTGGGAGATTGTCCTGGCATTCGACATCGTGTACTGGCTTCTGATGGGATCAAGCTCCGGAAGCGACGATAAGTCGTACGGATCCGGAATATCAAAGGGATTAACTCCCGCCATCGTCTTGGCATCCCTCATTACGCCGTCTGAGCCCACATAGTAGGTCACGTACAGGGGGTTGATGGTATCTATGGACTCGGGAAGTCCGTCTGAAGAGATTCCTCTGATACCGTTTTCTACATCGCCGACAGCAAACCACTGTCCGTCAGATAATTCTGACTTGTAGTAGACGTCTTCCTGACCGGATTCCGTCCCTGAGTCGACTGCCCTCTGATATATGTCGTCGTTGAGAGCATCCTTGTGGACTATATAGGTTCCGATAAAGAGAACCGAATCCTCAACCGTCGTCCTCGAAGCAAAAACCCTGTAGGTAATGGCGTCGTCAGCGTTGAAGACAGCTTCTGTCTTGTATGTTCTTCCAAGTGTGACAGCCAGAAGCGCCGCAGTAAGGGCAAGTGCTATCCCCCTCTTCATGAACTTTCCGAATTCAACCTTTGAAAATTTCATTTACTCTTCTTCCTTTCGAAGTACTGCGGAATTTGCAGAATCAAGTCTCGCCGTCTCAACGAGTGAATCGTCATCGCCGTAGAACTCAACCGTGAGGTCATCTACAGAGCCCATCAGAAGTTCTATGTAGACGAGACCCTTATCTATCTCTGTCATCTCGTCCTTGCCGAGCGTCTTGCCTTCAAGGTTCTTGACCTTGAACTTCTTGCACTCACTGCCCTCGTTGTTCATTGTGAACTTAAGTTCAACAAGGCCTGTGGTCTCGTTCTGGGTTATCTCATAGGTTCCGATCTGACCGGGCGCCTCTCTCTTTATATCATATCCCTTCCTGATCTTGAGCGGTCCCGACTCAACTGAAGGATCTATTTCCGCGTCATCAACGAACTCTTCTCCGTTATACAGCCTTATCTTGCAGTCCTCAACTGCGTCGAAGGCGAGCATAAGGTGCCTTAACTTTTTGTCAACTGCCGTCCTCGATCCCACTATCTGGTTGTTCACCCAGAGTTCGTAATCTGTTATCTCAATATCGAAGTCATCCGGAATCTGAAGAGCAAGCTCAAATTCCTGTTTCTGTATGATCGGACGGAGCGTGTAGTGGGCTTCCGATGAATCCTCAACAACATAGCTCTCACCTACAACTGCCGTGTGCATATCGGCGTCTGTCCCTTTAAGGAGTGCGCTGACGCCGCCGACGGTGAGCCTGTCGAAATTGTAGAGCGTCGTTGTGTAGAGTTTCATTGCGGAGAGCATACTGTTCTGAAGTTCCTCATAGCTCTCCATTTCAGAGTCGTACTCATCGAAGGTCATCAGCCCCATTCTGTTGCGCAGTGCGCTCTTTTGAAGTTCCGCCTCTGCATTGTCTGTATCCTTTATATACTGTTTATACGAATTACGAACAGAAATGTAATTATTAAATGCATCTGTTACACTCTGATCGAGTTCCTGCTGGGCTGCAAGCTTGTCATTAAGCGCCTGCGAGTAGTCCAGAACGTTTTGCTGCAAAACCGACGGGTCATCCTCGATATATCTGGTTCCGTCCATATCTCCCTTGGTCCATAGTTTCGGGAACTTAATCGTAAAGAACAGGAGATAAATTTTATAATAGCCTTCCCAGTATGAATCTATCTTTTTAAGGAATGCCTTGTAGTCCTTGGAAAAAGCCTTCTTGTTGACTCTTCCACCCTGAAGCGCAGTATTTACGTACGACCGTATCATGTTGTAGTCGCCGCCGTAATAGTTCTGCATAAGCCTGGCGTTTATCGTAAGCTCTGCTCTCTTGGATACCTCCTCGGTACAGGCGTCGTAATATCCGTCATCCCTGTCCTCTGTGTACACGATCAGGTCATTGAGCATTGATCTCTCAATTGTCGCCTCTATGAAGGGCTTCTCGAAGGTATAGCCTGTGGATACGTCAAAGCCGACCATGTTGGTGAGTTTTTTGAGGTTCGCCTCCAGATTGGTCCTGTCTGAGGATATCTTGTTTGTAAGCGACTCCACTTTTTTGTCAAGCTTGTCTACATCTGCCTGGGTTGCCTCTCCGAGGCGCAGCTTAGCCTGGTTCCTTGAAAGGCCTTCCTTGGTCGCCTCGAGCCTCTTTTCGTTGAATGCAATGGTTTCCTGCAGAACAACTATCTCAGTGTAGAGAGTGTTGACCTTCTCGTTTATCTCGAAAGTCTTGTCAGAGAGCTTGTGCTCAGCCTCTCTCACCTCATACATAAGAGACATCGGCTTGTACTGAAACTCAGATGCCTCAACGAAATTCGGATCCTCCGGAAAATGAAACGATAGAAGGAAATTCCATCTGAAGGTCTTCATATTCTTTTCTTTAAGGGCCAGTGACTTCACCGCACTCTCGTATGCCGCCTTCTTGGACTCCACCGCTATCTCGGCGCTCTCATAGTCCGTTGAGTTCTGAATGGCAAAATTCCTGCACGCCTCCAGAGTCAGTTTCTTTTTGGAGGGAACAGCGGCTGATACGGAAGTAGGAGCTGCAAGTGAAACGGTAAACACTGCTACCATTACCACTGCCAGAACTCTCTCTGCGATATGAAGTTTTCCTTTTTGGTTAAGCACTCTCATCTCCGGCACCCGTTATGTAATAAAACTCAAAAGTATCACCCTGGCCGGGGCACACAAACGAATATACGAGGTCCCCGCGCTTAAAGGAGTAGATATATACTACATAGTCCCTGTCGAAGCCGTTTACTTCGGCGACATCGGAAAATGGCTGAGACATATCCATCTCGACATTTCCGTTTATTATTTTCCTGGTTTCATTTATCCTGTTGATCGCAACCGCCTCAGGGAATACAACATTTGAATTCCCCTCATAGATCGGATCTCCGAACACCTCTGTGAGGTCGGTTATCGTCTTAACTTCCTCGTTGGCATAAGGCAGGTAGTCTGCAAGAACATATACAGAGTCAACCGTCTCCTCGTCATCGAGAGCATCCGCATTGGCCTCAGCGTGGTACAGAGCTCCTATCGCATCCATGATGGCTACCGACTCGGAAGGCGTTGTATAAAGCGTCCTGTGTCCCTTGTAGCACGATGCGACATCCTCTACCGACTTGCCTAAAAGCTCTGAGTAGACGATGTAGTCGCTTGCAAAGGTTCCCTCGTAGATCTCGTTCTCTCCCGTGTCGAAGAGCCTGCCTGTGCCGTTCTTCTTGCCGAGTGCGAACTCTCCGTCGTACTCCCTTGTCCCGTCCTGCCTGTAGAGCGTTCCGGTACCGTCGTAGAGGTTCTCATGGAACCCACCCTTGTAGCAGAGAGCTCCGCTGTCGTAGTTGAGCGTTCCTGTGCCCTCGTACTTGTTCTGGTCAAAGGTTCCGGTGTAAACAACCGTCCCCTCTTTGTTGTAGAGGGTTCCGTTCCCGACGACGTATCCGCCCTCCACATTGCCGTCATAGGCCAGATACCCGCTCTTTGCGGTTATCTTGACATGCCCTTTTGCTGTGCGCAGACGAAGCGAGTTGTACTTGTAGGTCTGTATCCCGTCCTCGGAAAAATTCCTGAACAGAGTCGTCTCACTTGCTATATACCATATACTCACAACTCCGATGATGATGACCAGAGCATACATGAGCCTCTTTGAAAACATCCATCTTCCGATGGTGTAGTAGTCATCCTTGTTCCTGGGCTTGACCCCGAGCATGGATGTAAAGAAGTCCCTGATCTTGGAGATGATCTTGGTCCGTATGAAGTTCCAGTTTGTATATAGTTTGAACTTGGTGACAAGTCCGGTCATCCTGGACTTGATCGTCGATATCAGAATGCCAAGAAGGCCACTTCCATTGCCCATTTACTGCTCCTTTCGCCTGTGATCACCTGATGATCTTGTGCTCATCTCCCTCTACGTTCTCGTTCAGATACTTGTCTGACTCAAATACGTAATACTTGACGAGCGCATCGTCAGGTGTCTCCCTCAAAATCTCAGAGAACCTGGTTCTGGCAATATAGAAATCCTTCTCATAGTACAGGCGGAGCGCCTCGTTGTAGCGATCGAGCGTTGAGAGCCTCTCTCTTCTCACAACTGCGGTGCAGGCGTCAAGTACCTCGTAGAGGCGGACCATATTGCCAAAGGCGTCTGTCCCGGCATATCCGACAAACCTCACGGGCGTCTTCACATTCTCCCTGTCCATGACAGTGTCTGTTATGACAAGTCCGAGTCTGTGTTCAGTTATAAATGTACTGATCGTGTCAATGAGAGCCTGATTCTCGCTATCCATATAGATCGTGGATTCCACATCATTTCCCATGACTCCGAATCTGCACTGGTCAAAGTAGAGAAGGGTTGAGAATTCCGTCTTGCCGCCGCTCTTGGTGTTCCTGTTGTACAGATCCACGTTGAAGCTCACGGTCTGCCTCTCAGTGTTTGCAAAGAGCATCTGCATCCTGGACATATCAGGAGTCTTGCCGACGATAATGGAGTCGTGCTCCTGCTGGTACTCACCGAGCATTCCGATAACGGTGTCGAGCTTCTTGATCCTCTTGCCGCCCTTCACATCAATACCCATGATACCGATAGTCCCTGATGTCCTCACGCCGTCACCGTTCTGAACCTCGATAACGGAGTTCTTCACAAGGATCTTCTCAACATTCTTGGGTGCAAACCTGTAGTATGCCTCAAGGGTCCTCAATTTGGAGTACTCTATCTCGTCCACCTTCTTGTGGATCTCAGATGCTGAGTCCCACATATCCTTGACATCCCTTCCTATGATAACGGGACGCTCCGGCATCTCTCCGCCAAGTGCTGTCTGAGAAAGTGCCTCCTCGAGGAGAGAAAAATCCCTCATGTGGAGGTACCATACCAGAACCGTCAGCGCACTTCCGAGTGCATAGAACACAAGGAAGAGAATAAATACGGACATATTATCCACAAAGAACGAGGCATCGAGCGTAGTGTCATTGATGATACCGACAAGGGCAAAATCGGGATTGAGCTGAGTCCTTGTCACTGCTACAGCCCTGTAGTCCTGCCCCTCAATGTTAAAGTCGACCGCAGCAAACTGCTGTCCTCTCTGGATAAGGGTCGTGACCTGTTCCATGTCCCTGCCGTAAATATCAGACAGCTTCTGCCTGTTCATTCCGCTTGAACTTGCACAGACAATTCCGTCTCTAACTCTATATACGAATACATCATAGAATATGGCAGAATTTCCTTCTCTTTTTACAAATTCGCAGAGGGTGTTGCTGATCCTCTGGTATCTGTCTGTGTCATAGAAGGAAGAATCATCGTAATCTATCGTCTCATTTAATCCCGCGTCTTTAGATATTCCAAGGAGTGAGAGCGCCGCAAATCTCGAGTGCTCGGTCTCTCTCGCGCTGCTGTATCCGCTCGTAACCGCAATAACAGCTCCGAGTACCATAACGAAGAGAACAGCCTCAGCGATGAGAAGATAATAGAAGGATCTGTTCCTGTTCCGGAACACCCTGACAAGCAGGTACAGGATTATAAACCAGACAAGAAGAATCGCAACGTACCAGATCACGTAGAGTGAGTACAGCGAAAGAAGCTGAATGGGAGTCAGCCTCATATTCCCGACTATGCTCTGAACATAGGAATCAACCACAAAGACTCCTGCAGGAGCATCGGCATCAGTCCTCAAATTGAGCTCGCCGTTCTTGTAGAGGGCATCCGCATAGAACCTTCCGTTTGTCGCGCTTTTGGTTCTGACCGCCTCAATCTTGATGTTGCTGTCCGGGATCTCGTTGGGAGCCTTGAGGAGCGAATAGTCAAGGCTGTAGACCCTGGCCTGGGTTCCGTCATCACTTAAGGTTGTGATATATATTCCCGACTTCTCGGCTGACAGACCGCTTATCCTCTCCCCGTCATTTATGACAAATCTTGCTGTCTGCGACTGAAGCGAGAGATCCTTGTCAAGGCACACAACGTGGTAGGTCGGGATGCTGACAATTCCGTCTGAGAGATCGTCGTCACTTGTAACAAAATTCCCCGAAACTGCATAGAGCTTACTATCAAATGCTGAAAGCCCCTGAATGCGGACGTCCGATAATGACTGCGAGTTAAAAATATGACTCACATTTCCTCTTGTCGAGAGTTTGAATATAATTCCCTTTTTGGAGAGATTCTGGGCGTAATATATATTGGTCCCGTCAACCTCAGTCCTTGAATGTGTGGTGTACTCCACCGTTATCGAGATTCTGTTCATGATAAAGTAAAAAATGAACAGCGAAATTGTGAAGCTCAGAATATATAAGACTATGATTACTCTTCTTCGAAATGGTAGCTGTGTCATCTAACTTCCTTCCCCTACTGCAACAAACTTTCTGTTCCTATTTTTTTGAATGTATTAAAAAGAAGTCTGAGCCAGGAATTTCCTCCCAATAAGAACCTGGACAGAATAATACTCAGTGCAAAAACCCCCAGAATAAGGCTGATCCAGAACAATATACCTATAATAGTGTCCTGGTTTCTCTTGATCCAGAGTTTAAACAAAAACCATGGTGTGATCTTTTTGTGGGTTACGGCTGCGATGGTGATGTCCCTGTACAGATCCGTGAACCTGTGATAGCTGCCGTTTGCCACCTTTTTCTCAAGAAGGTAATACGAGGTCGCCTTCTGTCCGGACTTGGGTTGCAGCAGCAAAAGAAGTGTCCTGGCACATACATCCGTACACTCCTTCTCACTGATGTTTACGTCCAGCTCCCTGAGGTCCATCTCGTACCCCAAAAAGACCGAACCGTCACTGGACAGATTCAGCATTCCGTTACTGAGCAGCAGATATAAGATTGGATACGGGAGATCCGACGTTATACATGCGAGGATCGTGCTGATACAGATGTCCTCACACTGCGAAAGCGAAAGAGAATCTCCCTCATAGAAATCAAAAAGCGGCCTTTCCTTGTGATAAGGAAAAACTAAAATATGCTTCTCCCCTACCGAAAAGCTGTCAACGACGGTCTGCTCTCCGCTCCTGCCCGAAAACCTGAAAAGCTCTAAAACCTTCCTGACCACTTCGTGCTGGTGTATGACTATCGTCGTGTAGAGGATACCGCCGGAAGAAGATAAATCCCTGCAGATGTAGCAGTCATTTACTTCTCCCATGCTCTTTGTGGCGACAGGAAGCAGCCGCATTTTGGCGGATTCATAAATCATTAGCTCTTCCCCTTACAGATTGATGTCCGGAATCTTAACTATAGGCTCGCTGTCCTGCTCCTTGATGGAACCTGCATCTTCCTCGGTAGCAGTGGACTTGACGATCGCGTAGGCATAGGTGCAGACCATAGGCATATCCGAGCAATAGATACGTATCTCGTAGACACCCTCTTTGGAAGGAGCGGTGTAAACGCCGTCGGTGGTAACCTCGCCGCTGCCTGAAGCTGTGAGCTCATAAGTTATGCTGCACGGATCCATGTTGTTGAACTGAACTCCGAAGTAGTAGTTCTCTCTGGGTCTCATGACAACGGTAGGGGTCTTGGCCGTGATGGACTTGCCGTAGTAATCGGCCGCCTCAAGCTCCTCTCCCGACGGGAACTTGATCGCAACCCATCTGTAGGTGAGGACGAGGAAGTCGACGTCACGAAGAAGCTTTGCTGCGACAACAAAGCTGCCCTTGTCGTTGAGGACCCTGACTGCCGTCTCTGCGTCCACCAGCTGCTGAGCCTGTCTTGAGAACAGCTCAGGATTGCCGTAAACCGTGCTCTTTGCGTTTGCTCCGAGAGCCTGGTCCTCCGAGAGGTACTCATAGCCTATGGATACATATACGTTTCCTGAACCCAGTCCGTGGGTTATCTCACCTGAATATCTGATATCGCCGGCACTTGCATCTCTCCCCAAAGGAATCTCCAAAACGCCTGTTGCGACGTTCTTGAGCTCTGACTGGGAATACTCTACAACCGGTGCCTTGCTGGGCTCAAACGTGCCCTGCGCGGCCCTGTTCCTGATATCGTTATCTTTGACGAAGTACTCCATGTAATCGTTTCTGATACCGGTCTGCGAGGGCAGATCTATGTACTGGTTCTTCTGAACCTCTCTGATGTTCTCTATAACATATGCGCTCTCTGTTCTCATGAGGTCTATCTCAGCGAGCTTGATGGAGTTTGCTCCACCTGCCTGCCTCATCTCGAGTGAGAGCTTGCCTGTCTCTCTCCTGATCAGGGATGAGGGGGATTCCTCTGAGAGCCTGACTTTGAGTGCAAAGCTGCTCTCCGCCATAACCGCATTGTCGTTCTCAAATGCAGCAGCTGAGCCGCTTCTCAGGATGACATTGGCCTCGATCCCGACCTGATTCTGTACTTCCATCCACAGATCAAGCGTGAAGGTACTGCCCTCATCGAGCTCGATGTCATCAACAGCTATATCTATCTGCTGCGACCCGTCGGGTGCAGTGAAATTGGGGATATCAAGAGTGCCCTTGTAGGACAGCTTAACGTCTGCATCAGTGAGCTTAACTATCTCAACTCTTGCCTTTAAGTTGCGTCCCTTGCAGGCAATAGTTGGCATGGTCAGAAATCCCTCGAAGTTGGGGCCTCTGAACAGGCTCTCCTTCTGAAGGAACTCGGACTCCATCTCAAAGCCCTCGTCAAACTCATCCTTGTCAACGAGGAAGATCTCATAACCTTCACTTATGAGGTTGTACTCATACTCCTGATCGGATTCCTTGTGGGAAACAGCATAGACGGAGTGGATGTCCTTCTCCTTGAAGCGCACGCACAGGCAGGCTGTGTCAGAAGTCAGGTCATCAAAACCCTCTACCGCAGAGAGTTTCTTGACAAGGGACGAATCGATGATGATCTCCCTTCCGCTTCCGTCGATGACTACGCCGCTCTCAACCAGGATCGACAGATCGTCCAGATTGACAACTCCGCAGCCGCACACAATTCCGGCGCCGTACATCAAACTGTTCATGAATCTCAGCTTGTTGATGTGGTAGCTCTGCTCTGCCTGGAAGTCAGCAGTTGTGAGCATCTTGCCCGGATAGTATCTGTTTCGCTCGAATGGATATACTTGATTACTGGCCATTGTGGTATCCCCCTGTAGGTTTTTATAATCACAGACAAAAGCACTACATATAGCGCCCTATTGTCTATGATACAACACTTTTGCACATCATATTTGTTTTTTAATAAAAAATTTATAAAAAACCGTCATTATTTTAGCCCGACTGGTAGTCTTCGGGATACGGTTCAATCCCCAGTGCATAGCGAACTTCCTTTTCTATCTTTTCATCGCTCTCATCCGGCCTGAAAGCCGCCACATCCTCCATGACGCCCACCCCGGCATACTTCTCCTCGTCGGTGCAGCTGATGACGAGGAATATCTCTCCTGTATCCTCAAAAGCCATGCAGCCTGTGCGGTAGTACATGTCAAATCTCTTGAATATGGCGCGCTCGCCATGTTTAGCCCTGTTCTTTTCGTTGATATCAAGCGGAGCGGCCCCGTATTTTTCAAAAAGGCTCTCCACATATTCCATTCTCTCTGATAGTTTTATCTCGCTCATTAGAATCCCTCTTCCAGTTCTCTTATTCTCTCCGCCTCTTCAAGTACCTTCCCTACCCACTCTGGGTCGGGATCGCGTATCTGAAGCGCCCTGTACCCGTAGGATCTGGCATTTGCTATGACGACGTCCTCATCGTCTATATGGAGCGATATCCTGTAGTGTCCGGGCACCTTCTGCGGCAGCGTCTGCGCCCTGTTTCCCTGCACCTCTTTGAGATGCCTGTAGCCGTTTACAATCTCGTCGAACTTAACTCCGTAATACCTGAAAAGCGTTCTGATATACAGATCCGACCTGAAGGACGAGGTGTATACCCACACTTCAAAGCCCCTTTTCTGCAATTCGTTTATGAGCCTGACCGTCCCTTTGCGGAGCCTTTCCGGGAACATCCTGTTTAGCGGGAACCGAAGTTCAGGTTCGACCTCAAAGGTGTCGGGGTCCACAAACAGGACCTCATCCAGATCAAAAGAAACCTTCATTGAAATCCTCTCCTCATCCCTTGTAGTGAACGCACAGCATGGTTATATCATCGAACTGCTCCATTAATCCCGCGTATGCGTCAACCTCTTCCTTCATGGAGTCGACAAGCTGCCTTGGGTCTGCGTCCCTGTGCCTGTTCAGTGCTTCTGCTATCCTCGCAAGTCCGAAGAGCTCTTCCTTCTCATTCTGCGCTTCTGCAACGCCGTCCGTGTAAACGAAGATCTTTCCGCCCTTATTCAGGGTAAAGTAATAGTCCTCGTAACGCATGTCCGGCAGAGCTCCTATGACAACTCCGTGAGGATCGCTGAACACCAGATACTCGCCGTTTTCATCGGTTATGTAAGGGTACTCGTGCCCGGCATTTGCCGCGATCACTTCGCCTGTGGAAACAGTGAGGATCCCAAGCCAGGCCGTCACGAACATATCCGTTTTGTTCTCCTCACAGACTATGTTGTTCACATTCGCAATTATCTCAGAGGGTTTCCCTCCCTGCATCGCCCTGTTTTTGAGGAGCACCTTGCAGACCATCATGAAAAGTGCTGCGGGGACGCCCTTTCCTGCGACGTCCGCTATAAGCATCCCCAGATGGTCGTCATCGATCATGAAGAAATCGTAGAAATCTCCGCCGACTTCTTTGGCGGGCTCCATATGGGCGTAGATATCAAATCTCTCCTGTTCGGGAAAAGCGGGAAAATTGGTAGGAAGGGCCGCACGCTGGATGCTCTTTGCAAGGTCCATCTCTGTCGCAAGTCTCTCCTCCCTGGCTGATGACTCCTTGATCTGTCTCATCGCCTTGGTGATGTCATCCTCCATGTCGACCATGGTCTCCCAGAGCTCTTCTATCTCATCATTGGTACCTATCCTGAGCTCGCTGAATATATTGCTCTCAGCTATCCTGCCGCCATCACTTACAGCCATGTATCTGCGGGCAGCACCTGCCAGATCGTTGATGGGAGCTATAAAGCGCTTTCCGATAAAGCTGACTGCTATGGATGAAAACCCCAGTAGCACCAGCACCATTACAGGGACATAGATTGCAAGAAAGACCGCTATCTGCCTCACAAATGAGTTGATGGGAACATTGACAGTCATGTAGCCAAGGGGAGCCTGGTTTTTGTCGTAGAGCTGGATATAGTTGGTAGCTGTCCAGCCGGACGCGATTCCGTAATCAACAGGCATATACCAGCTGGATCTGATAGTTCTCCTGATCGTCGCCGGGGAGTCTATGGTCCCTATCTCATTGGATAGCCACTGTCCGGGGAGGAATGCCTCATTGGCGACGTTTCCGTCGATGACATACACCAGACGGTCATATTCCTCGTCAAAGAAAGTAAAATATACATTCTCCATCTCGCCGGAACTCCTGGCAGTCTTTAAGACCTCTCTTGCCGCATTAAATTCCTCATCCACAAGAGGGATAAGGATATCAATATATTCCCTGGAAAACTCATTTGCACGGATCTCTTCCGGGGTTTTGTAGTACACCTCTTTTACCCTGCCGAAATACTCCTCAATGTACTTATCGCCGATTATGCCGGCTGCCATCATCCCCTCGTGGGTCATCTCTCTCTTATAGTTTTCCATTGTGGGATAGATAAAGAGGACTATCTCAACCAGTACTGCTATTGCAAGAATCATAAGCGCAGCAAAGAGGATGGCAACATGAGCCATCCTCTTAAGTGATTCTCTTTTTTTACCTCTCCCATCACTCATAGGTGTCTTTCCTTTTGAGTCTTTACTTTAAGATTCCGCCATTTCCGGGATAGATGTCGGGGCCTGCTGCGAGAGAGCCGGCTATATTCCATGTTCCGCCTGCTACCATCTCAAGTTCTTCCATTGTAAGCTCAACCATATCAAATGTATTTGCTGTGTTTGTCATAGTCTTTATCCTCCAAAACTTTATAGTTTTGTTTTTGTCTTTCTGAATATTTATACGAAGGACTGATAAACATGGCAAAAAATTTTTTATTTTTTTTCAGCCTTCAAACGTATTGTTTTTGCTGCAGTACGGACACTTGGTCTCTGTCTTGTCCATATCCGCAAAAAAAGGCCTGTTGCAGTTTACACATGCAACGCGCATTATGTTTCTCCTCGTTCCCTTGGGAATGATCTTGCCTGCGCCGCCTGATACGCCTGTGAGCTCATCATCTGAAAGCAGATTTAAATTTTCATTGTTGTTACTCATAATCCTCCTCTTTCCAGGGTATATGACCTGAAATAAAAACTTGTCGTCTGATTCACATATTAATACGAATCATAAGAGCATTATGGCAATTATTTTTTGGTATTCAGTTCATTTTTCTGAAGCCACTGTCTGTACCCCGCAGGAACTGAGGTAAAATGAAGAAGACACCCGTCCTCTGACTTCTCGATCACCTTGCAGTATAGTCTTCCACCGGCGTCGATCTGAATGTTGTCGTAGACCTCTATCCCGGCAGCCGTATCCATTATAGCCATATCCTCGGCAAGCGACGTGATGCCGCCGTAGTAGGCCTTCTCCTCTCCGTGCTTGCCCTCCACCCTGTAGAAGGTGACAGGGACTATGTGATCCAGTTTGTTAGGTTTGGCGCTCTTTACATCAACAGTGAGATTGTATGGCGCCCCTATGCCGATAACCTGCGTAAGGAGCATCTCTTTGGCAACTCCCTTGGGAAATACCACGATCTCTTTTGCCACGTTTATGTCTGTCCTGACAGAGTCTCTGGTGCTCTGCGATATCAGTATCTGACCGTTTATGGTGTAGCTCTCGATCCGCCCTGCAAGGTTAACATTGCTGCCGGCAACGCCGTACTTGGTCCTCTTCTCAGAGCCGATATTTCCGACGATAACTTCGCCTGTATTTATTCCGATACCCATCTCAAGGAACGGGTAGTCTTTTTCCTTGTTCCATCTGTTGATCTCTTCCATCCTCGACTGCATGTCAATAGCCGCAGCAACCGCGTTCGAAGCGTGATTATCCGAATAAAGGGGCGCACCGAAGATAGCAAAGATGCCATCTCCCATAAATTCGATTATTGTGCCCTCTCTCTTCTGTATCGCGTCCGTCATCTCGGCGAGGTAGTGATTGAGCATGGTGATGAGATCCTCAGGGTCCATTCTCTCACTCATACCCGTAAAGCCACGAAGGTCACTCATCAGAATCGTGAGGTTCTGCTTCTTGCCGCCGAGTGCTAGACCGTCAGGGGTATCAAGGAGCTGCTTTACTATATCGTCCGACAAAAAGCGGCCGAAGGTCTCATTCAGCAGCTTGTTGCGCATCTCCAGCTGTGCGTTCAGGGCGCGGATCCTCTCCATGCTCTTTACGGCATCCCTTAAATCCATCAGCTCCGACAGATCGCTGAAAACCGCGATTATTCCGACGCTCTCTCCCTCCTCTGTGAGGAACGATGTGAGGATGCGCAGCTGAAGAAGTTCATCTCCTTTCCTGTAAGGGACAATGGCCTCGTGGGAGCGCGTCCTGTCGTAGATGGCATCGAGAACCGCCTGAGTGAACTCGTCCGTCCCCTCCCTGTCAAAAAAGCAGGCTGCAAACTTGTTCCCAAGAAGCTCATCCTCTCTGATCCCGAGGATGTCCGAAGCAGCAGGATTTAAAAAGAGAATTTCCCCGTCAAATCTGATGGACATAACTCCCTCAGACATATTCTGCATTATGTTCTGCCGGATTATATTTACCGAATCTGTCATGTTATCTCCTAAGTAAAAAAGCCCGCTCTTATAAAAGAGCGGGCACGCGCGCGGCTATTATTCGCCGTAGTAAACTTCTTTATATTCCTGTGCCTTCTTTTTGAGCTCATCGCTGACCGAATTTTTGAGTTCAGCCTCTGCGGCGTCATAGATCATCTTGCAGGCATTGGTATACTCATATGTTAGTCTCCTGATCCTGAAGGACAAGTGTTTGATGACCATCTCAATCTTGGCAGGGTTCTTCTCGAAGAGCTCCTCAAAGTCATCGAGGTAGATGCTCTCAACCATCGTTCCATCCTCAAGAACAACTGCTGTTGCTGACCTGGGCTCGTTACCGAGCATTCCGATCTCACCGAAGAACTTGTCTGCGTAGAGCGTTGTGAGGCACTTCTCATCGGCTGTTCCGTAACCGGTATAGATCCCGACCGAACCGAAGTGGATGTCGTACATGCATTTTCCGGGCTCGCCCTCTCTGAAGATAATCGTTCCCCTGTCGTACTTCTCAACCTTCTTGGCATATCCGTCGCCGTGGGATAAATCCTGTGACTCTCTCAAATATTCAGCGCTGGGCTGTTTGGACCTGGCGATGAGGTCATAGGCTGCGACGAACTTCCTGATCTTGTCAGCGAGCGAAGGCTTGCGCTCCTCATTTACAGGGTAGAGTTCCTTGATGGTTGCACACGCCTCACCGTACTCATTTGTAAGCCTTCCAAGTCTCTCTCCGAGCTCCTGAAGGATAAAGTTGATCTTGGTGGGTGATGACCTGAAATATTCCCTTACATCCTCGATGAACACCTCTGTGAGAGTGGTATCCTCAAGCGCAACTGCTGTGGCGCTTCTGGGGAAAGCATCGATGAGAGCCATCTCTCCAAAGATATGTCCGGGCCTGATATCAGTGAGCTTCTGCTCTGTACTCTGTTCATAGTCCGTATAGATGCCGACGCATCCGCTGACAACCTCAAAAAAGCTGTCGCCGTTGTCGCCTTCACGGAAAATAACCTCGCCCTTGGCAAAATTCTTATTCATTACGTTGTACCGCCTTTCATGTTTCATCAGTATTATTGGAAATAAACCCTATAAACAAATTGTTAATTCGAATTATATCATAAATTCATGCCCGAAAAAACGTATTTATATCCGTTAGCAAAAAAACATTCCGCTTAATAAGTATATTTTTTTACTTTGCGGCAGCTCTCCTTGCTCTTCTTGCCTTCCTTCTGTAAATAACAAGATTGATGTAGCAGATAATCGCAAGTACGAAGGATACGGCTCCGCCGATTACAACTCTGAGCACCAGCTTGTTGATATTCACAGCCTCGTAGGCAATTGCGTACTCCGAGAACTTGTCTGTCCTGAAGGTGATGGTCGTTGGATCGTTTCCGATATCCTGGAGCACATCAGCCTTGCCGTTGTGGTTTCTGATAACGAAGAACTTTCTCCCATCCTTGCGGTATTTCTCAGGGATAGGAACCACCACCTCGAGCTCTGCGTCGGTCTTCTCTATCACTTTTGTCACGCCGTCGCTCGTCTTCATGATCGTGAAGTCAAAGTAGCTGACAGGCTTGTAGCCTACCTTCTTCTGCATGAGCTCTTTGACGCCCTCATCAACCGTCTCAGTGTTCTCATTGATGTTCACATTGAAGGAAATAGGTGTTCCTGTGAGTACCGCGTACTTCTCGTCAGCTGAGAGGGTCTCAACGATGACATCCTCAAAATTGATGAGTGTGGGCTTCTGGTAGTAGAGCTCCACCGCGGTCTCCTGGGTATCCTCTGCGTATCCGTTGTTAACAGTGATCCTGAGTGTACCGTCCTCAAAGGCCTCCTTGAGCATCGGCTTTACTGCATTGTCATTAATAAGGATCCTGAGCGTCGCCTCGTCGATGTCATGCTTTGCCATAACGCTGTCTGAGTTTGAAGGAGTCTCCTCTTCAGGTACCTCTGTAGCCTCGATATAGGTGTCCTCCTCGTACTCCTCGCCCTCGAGCTGTGTTGTCTCCTCCGGGACTATCTCATCTACTCTGTTCTGCTCGGGAAGTGCTCCCTCAGCGGCTGTGTTTCTGTTGTACTCGGTCTTTCCCGCTTCTGTTGTCTCTTTTTTGGCAGCTGTTTTGGCCGATGTATTATTGGCTGCGGTCTTACTCTGGGATGTTGCCTTTGGAGCTTCTACGGGCTTTTTCTCAAAGCTCGCGGTAATTGTGTGCCCGCCCTTTACGTTGTTGAAGGTGTAGCTTGATACCGCTCCGATATTCTTGCCGTCGACAATTACTGCCGTGATCCTGTAATCGGACTGCGGAACAATGTTGTAGGTAACGCTGCCTCCCTGGGCTACAACGTAGTCGCCGCTCGGGATAATGGATCCGCCGCCGGTTGCGATGCCCGATACGAGCTTGTAGGTCTGGGCGTCCTTCTTCATGAAGTTTGCAACTACGTTTACATCGCCCTTTATGTTGTCAATAGTGTACTTCTCATCCTTGGATACGACCTGTCCGCTGATGGTCCAGCCTGAGAACTGGTAACCGTCGTAGGCTTTGGCCTTTAATGTCACCTTTGAGCCCTTGTTGTACTTGCCTGCGCCCTCGTACTTGCCGGTATCCTGAGGATTGACCGATACGTTGACGTTGCAGACCTCTCTCTTGAATACCGCTATGATGTCGCGGTCGCTCGTTATATTGTTGAGCTCAAGTGATGTCGCCTCAGATATTGTCTTCTTGTTCTCGACAAAGCCCTCAAATTTGTAGCCTGAGTTTGCCTTGGCCGTGATCGTCATCTTCCCGCCGTAGGCAACGGTCTTGCTCTTTGTTATCGTGCCGCCGTTCTTGTCGTTGACGCTTGTCCTGATATAGCACCCCTCTCTCGAGAACTTTGCGATCAGATTTCTGTCGCTGCTAACGTTTGAGATGCTGAAAGACTGGTATACGGATACGAGGTTTCCGCCCTCGTACCATCCGTCAAATGAAAAGTTGTTGTTGGGTGAAGCAGAAACATTTATCTTTCCGCCCGCTGCAACAGAGCCGCCGCCTGCGACAGCACCGCCCTCAGACGGGTCTGCCTTTACGCTGACAATATAGTCCACACTGCTGACAGACACGATCGCAGTGTCTGCGTATGAGGGGTCCTGCTTGGAGGTCGCAATGACTCCGAAGGCTCCTGAGCCCTCATTTGCTGCAACTGTGAGCTTACCCTTTGAATCGATTTTGGTGCCGGAACTCTGATTGCCTGTAACCGACCATGTGACTGCGTCGGAATATCCGTTTCCGCCCCTTACATCTGCATCAAACTGGTATGTCTTGCCGGCAGGAACAGTGATCTGCCCCGGATAGACCTCTACGCCCGTGATATAGGGAGCTGATTCCCTGATGGTCGCCGACAGATCAACCTTGGCAACGTGGTGTCTTCTGTAGTCGTTCTCTGAAAAGAATGTGAGGTTCGCCGTGTACTTACCTGCCTTCAGCTGGTTGTTGGGAGTTACCATAAAGGTTATGGACTCACCTGGATCCATGTAGAGGTCAGATGAGAGGCACTCAACCAAAAATGCCGTTCCTGCATCAATCTCCTCCCATGTCAGAGGGAAGGTTGTGCTGCCCACATTTACGATCGTGAACTGCTTGGGAGGAACAATATCTCCCTTGTAGATCTCACCAAAACCGATGCTGGGTGTGTAGCACATCAGGTTGTAGTCGAAGGGATCAACCTCCTCCGGCTGCTGCGGCTCAGGATTGGAATCGTAGTTTGGCTCCGTGTCAGGCTGGTTGTCATCCCATCCGCCATCCCAGTTGTCCTCGTCCCAGCCTCCGCCTTCGTCGTACTGCTCTAATTCCATGCTCTCTTCTTCAGCATATACTCTCACTATCTGCACTGCGGACACTGTGGTCACAAAAAGGCAGCATGCGAGTATTGCAGCCATCAGTTTCATCCAAAAATTTGTTTTCATATTCTCTACTCCTCTCATTTATCGCGATTTGTAATCAGATTTCATTCGCGTATTTTTACAATATCATTTATCAATGCTGAGTTGTTTAAGTTTAAGAAATTTTAATTATTTTTCAGCAAATGAAAGATATAATAATATATACGAACAATTCCCTGAAAGGGCATCACAAAATGTATATAAACGTAAAAAAACATATCCTGTCAAACTCAATCCTGATGGTTGCGGTCGTGAAGATAATCGCAGCCCTGTTGGAGGGCGCATCAAGGGTCCTTCTGCAGAAATCATCCTCCGCAACTCCCGATATGCTCGACATATATCTCTGGCGGATACAGCTCGTACTGTCCGCGGCGCAGATAATAGTCACTGCCCTGATATTCTATACCTCCTGGAAGAGGCTCTACCACTACATGACGCTTGTTCCCGCCGAGGACCAGGCTATGATGGGTGAACTGCAGAAGGAGTTTCTTGGCAAAAAGAACGCATCCCTCTCCGTGTCGAGTGTGAACAGGCTGCTGCAGCTGTGGGCCGTGATATTCGTCGGAGCCGAGCTCATCTACGACTTCACCTCCATAATGTACAGGCGCTTCATCGCGGTGCTGATGGATGCCCTCTCTGCCGGCACCGGCACAGGCATGTCCGACGGAACCTTCGTCATGCTCTACAACATGACTCACGGCTTTAAGTACTTGGAGATCCTGGCTGCCATACTGCTTGGCGTTGTCATGACAGGGATTTTCCTTAGTGACCGCTATATGAAGATAGCGTCCCTCCTGATACTCGCCCTCTTCCTGATATCGTTCGCAGTCCTTCAGATGCAGACCGTAAACCTCATGGGGCGCGAGGTCGGCATCGTCTGGACATCTATAATCTACCACTTCACGGAGACTGTGGGACTCGTCGTCCTCTCCCAGTACCTTGCAAGAGCCTACAAGGGGCTGTAACAGACAGATGCCTGGCATATGTGCATTTGCACCTGCCAGGCTCACAACCGTATCATAACTAAAAATGCCGCTCATTCATCGAACGTGAACGAGCGGCGTTTTTATTCTTATTCAATTGTCAGGATGTCCACAAAGCCTGTAACTTCGAAGATCTCGTTGATCTCCTCGTTGACCTCTTTGATGACCATGCTGCCCTGCTTGTTCATGATCTTCTGTGCTGACAGAAGTACACGAAGCCCTGCTGATGAGATGTACTCGAGCTTTCCAAAGTCAAAGGTGAGTTTGGTAACACCGTCAAGTGCGCTCTTAAGTTCCTCGTCGAGCATGGGAGCTGTTGTTGTATCAAGTCTTCCCTCAAGAGCAATTGTGAGTTCGCTTCCGTTTGTTGTCTTGTTGATTGTCATTTTTTCGTCCTCTCTGAAATCTGTTTATTTGATGTCGCATACTATTGTCATATCGAGTCTGTCGCCTTTGACTCCTACGATAACGTCCTTGGCAAGCTTTGCAACTATGGATTTTTCAAGTTCATCCCAGGCAAGTCTTGCGTCTTCGTTGGTCTCCATCTCACCCTTAAGTGAATCCCTGTACTCGTACAGTGACCACATGATGCCTGAATCAGCCATGCCCTCAATGCCGTTGTACATTCCCATGGTACCATAGTTCACAACTCCGCCGCCATACTGCTGCTGGAGTTTCATGACATTGTTGTAATTGAGAAATCCGTTCTCGATGATGTCGCCGATCTTGCCCATGAAGCCCTTGGCAAGGGTGTTGCCCTTTCTGGATGCAACATCAAGGAGCCCTTCCTTCTTTTCCTGGTTCATCTCGGTCTTGCCCGTGACTCTTATGCAACACTCGTGTTTGTACTTCTCAAACCAGATTGCTGCGTGATAGTCTGTCGTGAGCGCCTTGAGCATTCCGAGGGTCTCTTCGAACAAGAGCTTTAAGTGGATCTGATCCTTGCGGGTAAGTTCCATATCTGCGAGCATCTCATCGACCCTTGAATATACATCATCGTTTCCTATCTTGTCGGAATCGATAAATGTGAACTGCGTGGTGATCTCGGGTTTCTTGGAGCCGATGGTCGAGAGAGCTTCCGAGAAGTCCTTGGTAACTATCATCTCAACCTTCTTTTTGTCGATGGAAACCTCGATATCGTCGGCAAGGTTCGCAACAAGTGACCTCTCCAGGTCATCCCACGCCTCCTGTGAATACTTGTCCTCGGCGCGCTTTCTCAGGATCTCCTCCTGATAGTCCCTGAGGTTCCAGGTGTTCTCCTCGAGTCCCTGCATCATAAACATTGACTTGAGCACTCCGAAGAATCCCTGCTCGGACTTGTTCTCTCCGGTCGAAGAGACAGATATCAGCTCCTCCTGGCTCTGTTTGTCCATGTGATTCTCTGAAGTCAAGTATATCTTCGCTACTCTCGATGTACCCTCAATCCAGAAATCCATGATGCCCCGGCCGATTATGGATTTGGCGAGCCTAAGGACCTCCTCTGCAAGGAGTCTGAGCCGCAGTGCATCCCTCTCTCTAAGCCTTACATCAAAGATAAATTCATCGAGCAGCTTGTTCGCGCCGTCAAGCTTGGATTCGACGTACGCGATCTTCATATGACTGGTTTCTACGTAACGCATAGCCCCTCCTCTTTTCGATTATCTTGTATTATGATAACACTTTTTTGGCTGCGATGCTCAAAAAAGTGCATCCTCTATGTCTTTTTTCATATCAAGTGCAGCCGCCCTGGCTGCATCTCCCACCTTGCCATCGGCAAACTGACTATATTTCTCACTTTTCCAGGCTGCGATTATGCCCCTTGAGGAGTTGACGATGGCTCCTAGCCCGTCCCTGTCAAAAAAGCCCACAAGGTCCTTGCCCCTGCCACCCTGGGCGCCGTAACCGGGAACGAGGATGTAGGCGTGCGGCATGATGTCTCTGAGGACCTTGCCCATCTCGGGGTAAGTCGCGCCGACAACAGCTCCGACGTTGCTGTAGGAGCCGTCCATCGAAGATGCTCCCCACTTCTCGACCTGCTCGCCGACTATCTCGTACAGGGGTCTTCCGTCAATGAGTCTGTCCTGGAATTCGCCGCTTGAGGGGTTCGAAGTCTTAACAAGGACAAAGATGCCCTTGTCATGCCTGTTGCACACGTCTATGAAGGGCTTTACTCCGTCCGTTCCAAGGTAGGGGTTGACTGTCGCAAAGTCCTCATCAAACCCGGAGAAAGACTCTCCCTCAATATCTGCTGCCCCCAGGTGCCCCACCGCGTAGGACTCGGAGGTTGAGCCGATATCTCCCCTCTTTATGTCTCCTATCACTATAAGGCCCTTCTCCTTGGCGTAATCCACCGTCTTTTTGAAGGTTATAAGACCTTCTATTCCGAGTTCCTCGTACATGGCGATCTGTGGCTTCACCGCGGGGACGATATCACAGACAGAATCTATTATCTCCCTGTTGAATCTGTAAAAAGCCTCCGCCGCTCCGGCTGGAGTTCTGCCCTTTTCATCAAAGCTCTCACGCAGTATCCTCTCCGGGATGAAGGAGAGCTTGGGGTCGAGCCCCACAACTATTGGAGCCTTTGTGTTTACAATTTTGTCGATAAGTTTGGAAATCATTGCCTGTTACCACCTTCTTTTATCTTTTCCTGTTATCCAGAACCGTGAACAGATCATCGATCGCGCCGATCAGCTTGTCCTTTGGCATGGATTTAAGCAGGTATTTGGCTGGTTTGAGCCCGACGACCTTCATGACGGACTCCTTGTCGTCCTTGGCTGTCAAAAATACAACGGGAAGGTCACGGATCTTACTGTCTTCCCTTATGGCCTTCAAAACATCCGGGCCGCTCATGACAGGCATCTCGTAGTCAAGCAGCACCAGATCGACTTTTGTCTGGGATAAAAAAGTCAGTGCTATCTTGCCCGAGCTCGCCATATAGACGTGGTACTTGACTGAGAGCCAGGTCTTGAGCATCCTCAGCATCGCCCCGTCGTCGTCTATGATGAGAACCTTTTTTCTCCGGCTCTCCTCTACCTCGCTGTAGTTCATGACCATATCGATGTGCTCGGAGAGAAGCCCCACATCCAAGGGGCGAAGATAGGTCTCCTGGATCTTCTCTTTGGCAATTATGGAGGTCGCAAGTACCAGCTCCTCGTTGTTCCGACTAGATACAGGACATACCTCTCAGAGTCTATTGATTCGTTGATATATGTGAAAAAAGGTATATATTCCTCGGTGAGATCCCCCAGATAGAGGACGTATACACCGGGTTTATCCTGAAGGTTCTGTATCGCCTTCTCATCCGGCGGCGCTGTTTCAACCACAAAGTCCGCCTTCTGAAGACCGATAGCGATAGCGTTTACCATGAAACTCTTTTGTATTCCGATAAGGAGTACCCTTCTGTCCATTTACTCTTTCTTTTCCTTCCTGATTCATCTATCTCCTACAATATATTTAACAGTCCGTCTCTGTCAACTGCTGCGAGCAGTCTTTTTACATTGTGGTACTTCTCCTGGTACTTTTCGGGCACCCTGTAGGAATCGAGCATTTTCATGATGTCGTCCGCGCTGTCGAAGTAGGATGCCGACACAAACTCCCTGATGGAGGCAAAAGCGCCCTCAAGCTCCTCTTCACTTATCTCGGGCTTTAAGTCCCGGTCGTCCGCAAAAAGGCTCTCAAACCTTCTCGTGTAGCTCCTGTACAGCTCAAGAAGCCGGGGAGTGAGCATCTCTATCTCTTCGATGTCGCCGCCGTTTCCGCAGATCTCAAGGTACTCGGCCTTATCTGCAAGATCGAGGGCACCCACCGCTCTCGCGGAGCTCTTAAGGCCGTGTACGTAGATGGTATAATTCTTGATGTCCTTCTCCTCCTCGTACTTCTCGATGAGGCCCGCCCTCTCGTCAATTGCCAGATAGAAGTCCTTCATGACTTCCCTCGCAGTCGAGGGTGATCCGCACCTCTCGATCGCTGCGGATACGTCTATGCCTCTGATCTTGAGAAGCTCAGAGAGTATCCTCGTCTCATCGGCATCTGCCTCTTTCGTATCGTCATAGCCCGGATCTCCAGGGCGTGAAATCAGCTCTTTTGGAAGGAAGGAGATGATCATCTCCTCGAGCTTTGCAGGCTCCACAGGTTTACTCATGTAGCCGTTAAAGCCTTCGCGCAGGTACATCTCCCTCGAGCCCGATATCGCGTTTGCGGTTAGGGCGATTACAGGAGTTTTAGTATTCAGGTTGTCCTCAAGCTTCTCCATGGCGTGGAAGGTCTGTATGCCGTCCATCTCAGGCATCCTGTGATCGAGGAAAATAATGTTGTAGCTGTTTTCTTTTACCTTTTCGAGGGCCTCCCTGCCACTTAGGCACGTGTCGACCTTTATCCCGGTCTGCTTAAGAAGTCCCTCGATTACGGTCAGGTTCGTTCTTGTGTCATCCACAACAAGGATCCTTGCATCCGGGGCGTGGAAGCTCTCCCTGTAGGATGCTATGTCTTTTTGAGAGTCTCTAACTCTTTGCGAGAAGTCACCGACTCCCTCTCTGCTCACCACTCTCTGCTCTATCGCAAAAGAAAATACCGAGCCCTTTCCGTACTCACTTGAAACCTGGAGGTTTGAGTCCATCATCTTAAGGAGGCTGACCACTATGCTGATGCCAAGCCCCGTCCCCTCGATGGTCCTGTTGTTTTTCTCATCTATCCTCTCAAATGCCGCCATGAGCCTGCCCATGTCCTCTTTTTTGATGCCGATGCCGGTGTCGGCGACTCTGATCCTGAGGCTGATGACGTCTTTTAGTCTCTCCTCGTTCTCATCAAAGGGGACATCTTCGTAGTCAACTGAAATCGTCACGGATCCGGCTTCTGTGTACTTCACCGCATTTGTGATGATGTTCAGGATGCACTGCTTTATCCTGATCTCATCTCCGAAGAGGATGTGCGGAATATCCCTGTTCACGTTGACATTCAGTTTCAGGTTCTTTTCACTGGCTCTTATCGACGACATGTTGACGACATCATTCAGGAGCGAGCCGAGGTCGTACTCGACAGGGATGATCTCCATCTTGCCTGCCTCTATCTTGGAGAAGTCCAGAATATCGTTGATAAGCGCAAGCAGCGTCTTTCCGGAGCCCTGAATGTCCCTTGCGTAGGCAAGGACCTTCTCATCCCTGCTCTCCCTCAGTATCATCTCATCAAACCCCAGGACCGCATTGATGGGCGTTCTGATCTCGTGCGAGATGTTCGACAAAAATCTGGACTTCGCCTCATTTGCAGACTGCGCCACCTTCAGCTGATCCTCTATGTGCTGCCTTGTCTTAACCAGCTGAATATACTCGACAAGCCGGTAGAGAGTTAAGTCAATCGCGTTGTAGAGCTCCTCGATCTCGTCCCTGGTATTTATCTCAAGGTCGTGTACTATGCCGACGCTCCCCGCAAGCGACTCATCGTCTGATCTGTATATTCTGGACACCGCACCCGACAGTGACCTTATGGGCTTGGCAATCCTGTACTGGGCGTATTTGTTAAAAACGCCGCAAGAGGGATCACAATCATGGATATGAGGAGCGCCAGGCGCACGCTGTATCTGTAGTTTACGGCGGTATTCACAAAGAGGTTCCCGATATATTCCCGCCCGACGTGGACGGACTCTTTTCTTATCTCGGCTCCGACCCTGCTCTCTAATCTCTCCGCGCTCAGGATCCTGCCGGTTGCCACTTCATCAGACACCCCGGCGACATTCGCATAGGAGTAGTCCTTCATGACAGGAACAAGGGTGTTGGATGCAAACTCTGCAGATATTCCCAGGACGATCGCCTCAAACACTATAATATTCGTGACAACGTGTCCTATCTTGGACCTGCCCTCGACGATGTATCTCGCCTCCTCATCGAGCTTGTCAGGGGATACATAGTACTTGCCGTTGTCGAAGAGGAGCTTGATACTGTCGGGAAGGTACCTGAAATGCCTGTAGATGAGGCAGCTCCCCAGAAGGCACCCCGGAAGCTCATTTAAAAAGAAAAACAGACTCTGAACAGGTGCTATGCCCGAAACCCCGTCGCTGCTTAAAAGGAGCACTATGATCCCCCAGAATGTCCCGACCAGGTTCTGCATGACTACCGTGACAAAGAAGACCTTGTACCATTTGTCGAACCACCTGCGCTTTGCGAGCAGGTCCATTACGAACACCACCATGGTGTAGATGAAACACATGTAGGAAAAAGCGCTGTCTGCAACGGATCTGTACACGAAGACCATGATAACGCTGATGTAGCCGGGGATAGCGCCGCCGAAGGCTGCAAGGAACATGAGGGGAACATATCTTGTTGCGTAAACAAGTCCTGCGACAAGGTATCCCGACTCATCGAACATGGGCGAGATCCTGTAATAGACAATTGTAAAAAGAGACACAAAAACCACCATTATCGCATTGATAATGGTGGCTTTAGCCCTGTTTCTATCTCTGAGATTCTTTAAAAGAACCGTTGTCCTCATCAGCTTGTGCCTCACATATGCCCGTCTCTGTGCATAGAGAATTTATCCATAGGATAATTCTTAAGGTTCTCGAGTACTTTTCTGTCATCGGCCTTGGAAAGCAGGCTCTCTCTTGCCTTGTTGATGTCTGAAATATTCTTGTGTCTTGAAGGTCCGCCAACGCATCCTCCGGGACATACCATGCCCTCGATAAAGTCCTCGGGGAGTCTGCCGACCTTTAAGAGTGTGAGTGCCTTCTTGCACTCTGCGCCGCCAGCTGCGCGGAGGAGCTTGAGCTCCTTAGTGTCCTCTCCTCTCTCCTGCATGCACTCGATAACGGCGTTGGCTACGCCGCCGCTCGCTGCAAAGCGCTTGCCCCAGATTGAGGATTCCTGGTAGCCCTCGGGAACGGGCTCGAACCCTATATCCCTTGATCTCATGAGAGCTCTGAGCTCTCCGTAGGTCACTACATAATCCGCATTGCCCGGAACAGACTTATCCTGCGCCTCACTCTTTTTGGCGATGCAGGGTCCTATGAAGACAGTCACGCACCCGGGTCTTGTGGCCTTGAGGTATCTTGAGATTGCGCACATGGGCGAAACCGTACTTGACATATTGTCCCTGTACTGGTCAGGGAAGTGTTTCTTTAACATATTGATGAAAGCGGGACAGCAGGAGGTTGTCATCTTGCGGCCCTCTTTGTAGGCTTCTGACCACTCTGCCGACTCATAAGCCGCAGTCATGTCTCCGCCGAGACCTACCTCGACCATGTCCGCAAAGCCGATCTTCTTAAGTCCCTCTTTGATGGAAGCCATGGAGATATCCTCGCCGAACTGGCCCTCTGTCGCAGGTGCGCACATGGCGATGACCTCTTTTCCCGCCTTGATATCCTTGATGATATCAACGAGGAAGGTCTTGCTGCCGATGGCTGCGAAAGGACAGCTGTGGATGCAGTGTCCGCACTGTATGCACTTGTCCTCGTCGATCTTACAGTAGCCATACTCATCGTAGGTGATGGCGCCGACAGGGCAGGCCTTCTTGCAGGGCCTCTCGAGGTGCACGATAGCGTTGTAGGGACATGCGTTTGCGCACATGCCGCACTCCTTGCACTTGGCGGCGTCGATGTGCATATGCGTATCACCGGGGGTGATGGCGCCGAACTTACACGAGCTCTCGCAGACCTTGCCCAGACAGAAACGGCAGTTGTCAGTTACTGAATATGCCGCGATCGGACACTCGTCACAGGCAGGGTCGATAACCTGAACGATGTTCTCGGAACCGGGATTGTACGAGGGCGCCTTGGCGTTTGCGAGGTTGATCCTCTGCCTTACTATCTCCCTCTCTTTGTATATACAACAGCGGTAATCCGGCTTGGGACCGGGTATCATCTTGAGCACAAGCTCCTCAATGTGCTCCTGGTCGTTGTTATCATCCCACTCCAGTCTGCACACCTCCTCCATGATCTTGTGCTTGAAGCTGTTCATATGCGCGTCATTTGTTACCATAAGAATCTCCTTTTCTGTGTGTTCTTGGTTGTTAAGGAACTGTAGCAGAATTAACTGAACATTTTATGCAGAATGATTTTTCAAAGGCAAGGAAGAAAACGCAGACAATGCGGGCATTGTTAAGGCTTTCTGACGCAGCATTTGGAAAATCAGGCAAGTAAAATGTTCAAGTTATTTCGCTACAGTTCCTAACCTGTCGCTTGCCAAAAAACTATCTTCATCTGCGTGCTGCAGCGGTGTTACACCTAAAAGCTTTATTTATCTTCATCAGATAGTGCATTCATACTGCAGCGGGGCAGTTGCCATCTTTAGAGCTTTATTATCCGCCCGAATTCCAGGTCTCGGGTGTCATGTGTCGTGATGACGAGGGGACCTGACCCCTGCTTTTCCCGGATGTAGCCTATTGCCTTTTTTCGGCTCTCATCATCAAGCCCCGTGAAAGGTTCATCCATAATCAGGATGTCGCTTGGGATTGCGCAGGCGCGCACAATTGCCACTCTGCGTCTCTGACCTCCTGACAGCTCTTTTACCGGCTTGTGTAATTCGCTCCCGGGAAGGAGCCGCAAAAGCTCCTCCGTTACAGTCTCCCTGTAAACCTTCCTGCTGACCATGCACACGTTTGTCACCGCGTCAAAGTCATCGCAGAGCCTGTCCTCCTGAAAAACCGTTCCCGAATTGATATACGGGTACTTGTAATCACCAAGGAGCCTGACTGTTCCCGAATCGGGGCTCTCAAGTCCCAGGATCAGGCGTAGGAGCGTTGTCTTGCCGCAGCCCGACGGCCCCGTTATCACATAGGTGTGCTCATCCTCAATATTTAAGTTAACACATGACAGGACGGCTTTCCCATCATAGGATTTGCATACGTCCTTTATCTCTATAGTCAAATTATACTCCTTTGATAGTTATTTTTCACTATATAGCATTCTGAGTAATTTTTTGACCCCTTTTCCTATAAAAACAACCTCTTTCGATGGACACTTTTCACTATTTTGAGATTCAAAAAAATTTTGACCCCCAAAACGCCATATAAAGGATCAAAAATAAAATGAAACAGAAAATAGTGAAAAACAGATCAAAATAATCCATCGAAAATGCCGCAAAAGGGTCAAATTTCAAACGAAACCACCATATAGTGAAAACCGGGCTGATGACAAGGTATCCTGCTATATTCTGGCAAGGATAAAGGAAAGGATTTTCTCGCAGATGAAGGCAATAAGCACCACAACAATAGTCCAGGCAAAGAGCTCGCCCGTCTCGAGGTATATCTTGGAGAGGTAGAGGCCGTTGCCTATTGTGTGGAGGGGCTGACCGATGACCTCCGCCGCGATGCCGCTCTTAAAGCTCATGCCGATTGCCAGCTTAAATGCGCCCTTAAAGAATGGAACAAGCTGAGGCAGATAGATGTAGAAAAGCTTTCTCTCTGTGGGCATCCTGAAAACCTTAGCCATCTCAAGCATCTTTTTATCTGTGCCTGCAAGTCCCTCGAGGCTGTTTAAGTACAGTATCGGAAAGACCACCATGGCGCAGATGATTGTCGATATGTTCCCGGGACCGAACCAGATAAGGAGCAGTATTACAAAGCTCGCGACGGGCACCGACTTTAAGGCAGCCACCATGGGCTGCAAAAAAATCTCAAAGCGCCTGTCCTTATATGCGAGGCATGCAAGGGCTATTCCGAGAGCTGACCCAAGAGCAAATCCAATGAGTATTCGCAGCGTTGTCGATACGACCGACTGCCAAAAATCCGGAGTCTTTGCAAGATACCGAAGTGCCTTCACAGTATCGAGCGGTCCCGCAAGAAGTATTTGGTTGTGAACTATGAGAGCTGTCACCTGCCAGATAAGAATCCAGGCTATAACGGCTGCAGCTCTCCCCGCAATCTTTTTCAAAGTGGTCAATCCTGTTCCTGATAGTACAGTTTTATTGCAGTGCAGTCTGTCAGAGGGGCAGATGCAACTGTGCTTCTGCCCGGCACTTTACGGGATGTAGTAGAAGTCATCTCCGGGAAGGCTTCCGCCGACTGCCTTTGGGTCCTCATCAAAGAGGACCTTGAGATATCCCTCGAGTGTGCTCTTTAGTTCTGCGCCGGAAATGCATACAATGTTGCAGTTCGGGATTGCCTTTTTGGCCAGGGGCTCTTTTGCAATTATGCCCTGCTCAACAACGAGGGCTGCCGTTGTGTCTATGTCAGAGAGCGCCTCATCTGCGCTCTTTTTGTGTGCTGCAATAAAGCTGTCGACTGCTGCCTTGTGTTCAGAGAGAAATGCGTTTGTCACAACGGTTACGCCTGTCACTATCTTGCAGGCAGGGTTAACCTTTGCCCACTCATCATCAAGAGAAAATGCTGCCTTCAGGCTCTCGTTCTGCGCAAGGGCTGCTGTCACAAAGGGCTGCGGCAGGATTGCAACTGCGCTCTTATCCTCTCCGAATATTGAGACTATCTCAGTGGGCTCAGACTTGAATGTGAGCTCAGCGTCAGTTATGCCGTTCTCCTGCAGGAGATATCTGATGGTATACTCCGGGGTTGCACCCTGTCCTGTGGCATAGATTGTTTTGCCCGTAAGGTCTGAAACAGAGGTTATGCTGTCATCCGCTGTCACGCAGTAGAGGACTCCCAAAGTGTTGATATCAATGACAGATACTCCGCCCTCCACCTTGGAGTTCATGACACAGGCAACGTTTGAAGGGACAAGACCTATATCAACCTTGCCTGCAACCATGGCTGCCATGATGTCGGAACCTGCTGTGTACATCTCAAACTCGCAGTTTACATCTGCTTCGCCCCTGGCAGAATCGTCAATGAGGTTCACAAGACCTATTGTGGTGGGACCCTTTAGCGCCGCCACTCTGATGAGCGTGTCATCGGAAGGCGTATCGGCGTTCTGCTCAGCTTCCGCTGCGCTTCCATCGGCGCTATCAGTGTCCTTACCTGCTTTCTTGTCGCCTTCTGCAGTTTCAGCCCGGGCCTGCCCGCTCTCATTTGCTGCTCCGCTTTCTCCTGCGGACTCCTTGTTCACGCCTTCTGATTGTGCATCATCATCTGCTGCCCCATCCGCAGGATCAGCGTTTGATGTCTCCTTAGTCTGAGAGCTCTCATTTGCTGCTCCGCACCCTGTGAGTGCGCTCGCAATCGTCCCTACGACCATTGCAAATATCAGAATCAGTGCAATGATCGAAACTACTCTTTTTGATTTTCCTGAAATACTCATGCTGTCAATATTACTCCTTCTATTATTTCTTCAGACAGCGAAAAAGTCCGGCTCATTCGAGCCGGGCTTTCCGCCCTCAACATATTATATCCGTATATTCGCCTTTTTGCCACAGGTAAATATGACAATGCAGCCGACATTAGTATATTACCTTACTGACCTCTTTGAAATCTATTTCAAAATCTTTGCAGATACTTGTTTTCACTCTGCTCTCAAATGAATACTCACTTACTGTCTCACCATTATTGCTATTGAACTCGTATACAACAATAGTTTTTTCCTCCGGATTTATAATCCAGTATTCCTCAACACCGGCCTCTTTATATAGCTTAAGCTTTCTTACGTAATCGTTTGTTATATTGTTTGGTGAAGCAATCTCTATTATCCAATTTGGAGCTCCATTGCATTTTTTTCCATCCAGTTTTTCAGGGTCACAAACAACTATTATATCCGGCTGCACTATGTCATCCTTATTTTCATTGACCTTTACATCAAATGGAGCCGTCAACACCTTACACGGACCGCCTTTTTCAGCGATGTGATTAGCTATTCTTCTGAATATCTCACCTGATATTTCCTGATGTTCCTGCGTTGGTGAAACCATATAATAAATCTTACCATCTATTAGTTCAGCCCTTACATCATCCGGTAAATTATAATAATCATCCAAGGTATAATATTCATTGCTTTCAATCGGTAGTGGCATATTATCACCTCCTCAAATTAATTTTATATTGCAATATTGCGCAAAAAACGTCAATTCTATCTTATTGCCCACATTGGTTATAAAATTACTTTTGTCCTGTTCAGCTCTCACTCATCCGGTTTATCATGCTGGCAAGGTACCCCGCACCGAAACCGTTGTCGATGTTGACGACGCTCACACCGCTGGCACAGGAGTTCAGCATTGACAGGAGCGCCGAAAGACCGCCGAATGACGCGCCGTATCCCACGCTCGTCGGAACTGCGATGACAGGGCAGTCCGCAAGTCCCCCGACAACGCTCGCAAGTGCACCCTCCATGCCGGCGATGGCTATGATGACCCTCGATGTCATGATTTCCCTCATGGCCTGCTTTGAGAGGATCCTGTGAATACCGGCAACGCCCACATCATACAGGCGCACCACGTTGTTTCCGTAGAACTCCGCAGTCAGCGCAGCCTCCTCCGCCACCGGGATGTCGCTGGTCCCGCCCGTGGCAATAAGGATCTTGCCAACGCCGCTGTTTTTATTGCCTGTCAGGTTTGCAGCACCCTCTTTTGAGGTCACGCCATCTGTAGGTGTTCCATTTGTATCAACATGCGATTTTCCCTCTGATGCAGCGATCTCATCACTTCCATAAGCTATGCCGACTCTGCTCAGTTCGTGATAGAATAAAGTTGCCGTGGCCTCTGTCTTGTTGGCATTATAGTAATCCGCTGCCTCCTGCGACATGCGGGTTATGAGCACCTTTTCCTGGGAATGCCCAAGCAGATTCTCAGCTATCATCAATATCTGCTCAGGCGTTTTGCCCTGCCCGTAGATAACTTCCGGTTTGCCCTGCCTGAGCCCTCTGTGAAAGTCGGGCTTTGCAAAACCCATATCCTCAAAAGGCGCCTCCTTTAGAGCCAAAAGCGCCTCATCTATATCCTTATTTCCTTCCTTTATCTGCAAAAGAAGTTCTCTTATCTCTCTCTCGTCCATATTTTCCTCCTATTGCTGCCATCACATCACGCCCTCAGACGCATCTTAGATTCATCAGACTGTGCATCACGCTTTCCTTGGGCAAGGAGAGCCTCGACCTCAGCCCTCTTCTCGTAGAGAACGCAGCCGCCCTGATGGTCGTCGGCAAGCACTCCTCCGTCCTGCAGTGCGAGGAAGAGTCTGGATCTGATGGCTTCCCTAAGGGATGTGTCCCTTACATTTATATCTGAGTAAGGCGAGAACGGACACGGCTCTGCTTCACCGTGGGAGTTGATGTGGAAAAAACCTCTTCCCGCTGCAATGCAGCCGCCAGAGCTCTTCTCATCGCCGGGGAAGGACACAAACATCATCTCCTCGTACTCAGATCTGAGTCTTGCTATCTCACCCTTTAAGTACTCCCTGTCCTCATCTGATGGAGCAAGGTGCCTGCTCTCATCCGTAACAGGAACATACTCAACAAAGACAACGAGCTTGCACCCTCTCTGAGAGAGCAAGTCAAGGAAGCTCTTTGATGAAACCTCTCTAAGATTCTCTGTCGTCACCGTGACCGATGCCCCGAAGATAAGCCCTCTTTCGGAGAGCCTGTCCATATTTGAAATCTGCTTGTCGTAGACGCCTTCGCCGCGGCGTGAGTCGGTCACTTCTCTCTCACCCTCTATGCTGAGTACAGGTATCATGTTCCTGTGTCTGTCAAAGAGGTCAAAGCTCTTTTCACTCATGAATGTTCCGTTTGTAAAAACAGGGAAGATGATATTCTCAACCTCAGCGGCCTTCTCGAGCACCTTGTGCCTTATCATGGGCTCGCCCCCGGCAAGGAGGATGAAGCTAACGCCCATATCATCCGCCTCGTGAAAAATCCTCGCCCACTCATCGTCTGTAAGCTGCCTGACCGGCTCGGAATCCACGGTTGCATGATTGTGCCTCGAATAGCACCCCTCACAGTGGAGATTGCAGCTCGACGTTATGCTCGCAATTAAAAAAGGCGGGATGTGCTCTCCTAAAGTCTCTGCCTTCTTTCTCTTTTTGCCCGCCTTCGCGGAGCTTATGGCAAACTTCGCCATGAATGCGCTCTCTCTCGGGTTCTTGAGCGTAACCTTAACCGAGTCTGCGACAACTCGCTCAACTCCCTTAGTCATGTACTCCTGAATGTCAAAATCCCTGTCAGCTGTCATTTCGTCTGCCTCTCCTATAATAATGGCCTCTTGAACGAAGCATTCAAGATGTAAAAAATGGTGAATGACTTTTGTACTTGTATCATAAAGTCATTCTACCACCGATTATATATTTTGTAAAATTATATTTGTATCAATTCATTTTTGGCGTTATCAGTCAGGAACTAAGCTTAGGAACTGTAGCGAAATAACTTGAACATTTTACTTGCCTGATTTCCCAAATGCTGCGTCAAGAGCCTTAACAATGCCCCGTTAATTCGCTACAGATCCTTACTAATTCAGGCAAGATGAAAGACCTTCTTGTTGAGAAAACCTCCCACCGCGCTGATCACAGGGCCGAGGAAAAGCGCCATAAGTATGATCCCTATGTTGGGCCTTCCGCCGAAAAGTATGCCGATGAGAACCACAGAGTAATCAAAGCATATCCTGATGATGGCAAAGGGAGTTTTCTTCAGAATGTATCTCTTGATCATCATGGGGACGGCGTCGTAGGGCGCAACTCCCATATCCGCATTCATGTAAAATGCTGCCGAGACGACAAAAAGAGAAAATGAAAGGATGAAGATTATAACCCTCGGGGTTGTATCAGTGAAAAGTTCAGAAGGCAGTACCCTGTCCCAGAGCCAGCCAAAGAAATCAGCTATATAGCCGATCAGCACCATGTTTGCAATGGTGCCGGGGCCAATGTAATTCCTGCCCCAGATGAGGACCAGGACCATGAGGATCACATTCAGAGTAAGCTGCCAGGTTCCAAAGAGTATACCCAGCTTTCGTGAGATCGTGAGGTTCATGAAGGTGCAGGGGTCAGTTCCGAAATTGACCCTTATCAGAAACGACAGGCAAAATCCCATAAAAAAAACACCTGTCATCATTATGAAAAAACGCTTCTTAAAGTCAGGTCTTTTAAAATATCTCTTAACAGCCTCTAAAAATCTGTCCATATCCTTAACCTCTGCCATTTCCTGTGCTATTCCACACGATCAATCTACTTCATGCTATTCCCAATGCTAATGCATTCACGCACTTAGGAACTGTAGCAGAATTAACTGAACAATTTACGACGAATGATTTTTCAAAGGCAAGGAAGAAAACGCAGACAATGCGGGCATTGTCGAGGCTTTCTGACGCAGCATTTGGAAAATCAGGCAAGTAAATTGTTCAAGTTATTTCGCTACAGTTCCTTAACTTCATACAGTTCACTGCACTAATTTTCACTCAACTTCATGCAGCGCCCAGTAGTTATTCTTGTAGTTTATGAGGACCGGGGCGCTCTTAAATGCCTCATCGCCTATATAGCAGCGGTCCGCCTCCTTGTCGAAGGTATATCTGCGGCCCTCACTGTCGTTTTCGTTTATGAATTTAAGCGCATCATCGAGCGTCTCATCGCCCTTACAAAGATGTATATTCATGGTTCCTCCACTAAATTTCTCAAATAATTTTCAGACTGCACACTCTATGACTCTATCAAGACTCTTTCCGCAGAATCTGAACCACATAACATCTGCATCAGCCCGCAGACCTTAGTCCGCTTTTTTGCCGCTCTTGTAGACGCGCCTTACTTCATTTTCTGCGTTGAGGAACGCCCCTGCGACATTGGGGTCAAAGTGGCTCCCCGAGCTCTCCCTTATGATATCCATGGCCTTGTCGAAGGGGAAAGCTTTTTTGTACGCCCTCTCGGATACGATGGCGTCAAACACATCCGCCACCGCCATTATCCTGGCAGAAAGAGGTATCTCCTCGCCCTTGAGGCCCTTGGGATAACCTGAGCCATCCCACTTCTCATGGTGGTAGAGGGCAAGCTTTCTGGCCTCCTTGAGGTACTCGCTGTCCGCCCCGGGCACCTTGGAGATGACCCTCTCAATTATGTCCGCTCCGACACTCGGGTGTGTCTTCATGATCTCGAACTGTTCGGCCGAGAGTTTTCCGGGGTAGTTCAATATGGTGTCGGAGATGCTGATCTTGCCAATATCGTGAAGAGGCGCTGCAAGGTAAACATCCTCCATGAACTCATCTGTGAGCTGTTCCTTATATATGCCCTCCTTCTTCATCTCGTCCATGATGATCTTGACGTACTCGGCGGTCTTCATGACGTGGTCGCCCGTGTTGTGATCCCTGCTCTCAACCATGTCAGCCAGAACTCTTATCAGCGCGTTCTGCATTCTTCCTATGGTGTCATTCTTTTTGTTGATATCCTCGATGTAATTCCGGTTTGCCTCCGTCATGCTGTAGAAGGCGTGGTAGAGGTTCTCTATCTCATCGCCCGTGCTGATCTTAAGGCTCTTCATGTCATCTGCAGACCTTAAGATGGCAGCGTTGTTTTCCGCCGAGAACTCAGACGCAGTATAGGCCATGGCATTTAAAGGCAGGATTATGTGGTACTCCGCAAAGGTCAGACCAACCACAAAGATAAAGATGAACACACTCAGGAAGATTGCCAGCTGGCTCACAAAAAAGGTCCTCGAGTACAGCTGTATCGGCTTCATGCTGATGTCTGCGCAGGCATACGCCACGGTTTTCCCTTCCGAATCCTCAACCGGCACATAGGCTGTGAGGAGCCATCCGTACTCATCGTTTGTCACAACGACGTCAACCGCTTCCCCGGCCTGCAGCTTGTAGACATTTGGCAAAAGAGCTTCCTCAATCGGCACGATCTCTCCGACTTCCCCGGACTTCACCCCGTTGTTGTCGATATCGAAAACACATCGCCAGGCGCCGTTTACATACTTGTAGACATACAGAAACTCAAGGTACTCAGAGTCGTTGACAATCTTTTTAAGGAGCTCTCTGGTATCATCATAGCCGTAGGCTTCCTCGCCCTTTACGAGGAATTCGTTTACCCTGTCACCATTTACCACGAGAGCCGCGGTATTGGCTATATTTGTGGCGTACTCCCCGTGTTGTTTGATGGTGGACGTCGTGTACAGATAAAAACTGATGAGGATAGCTGTAAGAGCTGTCAGGCAGGAAGCAAAAATAATAAGTATATTTATCTTAAACCTGATGGACATCTTCCTAAAGCGGCGCCTGTTCAGCTCCAAAAGAGCTTCATCAGACAGGGGCGCCTGCTGCCAGTTATCAAAAACAAACTTCCTCTTGAACGAATCCGTCGCAAACCTGTCAAGAAGGACAATGACAATGACGTCTATCCCTTTGTCGGCGAAATCGATGATGTAATCTGCCAGCACCTGCGCAGGTATGGCGCCAAATAAGCCTGTCTTGAACAAAAAAGAGGCAAGGCCTACCGACGTGACCTCAGACTCTATGCCGTAGATTCCCCAGCTGAGGATCCCCCCGAGAAAACCTCCTATGCAGGCGTAGATAAACACTGAGAGAAAGGCTTTTTTGGGTGACTTAAACCATCCCAGGTCCCGCAAAGCGACAGTGAGAACTGCAACCAGGACATTTAGCACGCCGTATGAAATTGATACAGGGTCTGAAAAAGTGCTGAGAAAGGACCCGAGCATGCCGACGAGTATTCCGGGGATGGGACCCCCGAGGTAGGCTGCTATTACAGTCCCGATCGAATCAAGATAGAGAGGAAGTGCCAGGGAATCCGCCAGGTTAAGGCCGCAGACATTTATTGCCACGCCAAGGATACACAGGCATGACATATAGAATAATTTCACCTTGAAGGGTCTGGCCTCTTTGTCTCTCAGAATTTCCATACAGATTCCTTTTTTATATTCAGGTTGTCAGTTACTTTATGTCTTCAATTAATCTGTGAGCGCCATTTGTGGACTCATAGACAAAAATCTCGCAGTTTTGAGGGCGCGGACGCCAGATGATGCCGTTTTTCCGGTTCTCGAGATAGCCTCTTATCGGGCGGATTATTCCACCGTGGCAGGCAACAAGAACTCTCTCGTAGTCCTTCTGTTCGAGTTCTCTCAAAAAGGACGAGGTCCTGTCTATCATGTGGCTGATCGTCTCGACTCCCTCAGGTGCCGGGAAGATTTCAGGAAAAGACCAGTAGGCCATCATCGCAATACCTGTTGAATAGTAGCCCTTTAGCTCATATTTGCCAAAGTCCGCCTCTATTATGCGCTCATCGACAATGATCTTACTTCTGTCAACATCTCCTATTATCTCGGCAGTCTTTACCGCTCTTATGAGGGGACTTGAGTAGACAGCGTCAAAATGGATGTTTCCAAGGCTCGCTCTCCTTGCCATGGCCTGCGCTATCCCGGTATCGTTGAGGGGGATGTCGCTCCTGCCCTGCATTATTCTCTTTTTGTTGTAGTCTGTCTGGCCGTGTCTTGTGACATAGATCTTCATATATCCTCCACAGAACGCCTTAGGATCTGTTGCTTACTCATTTCGTTTGTCTTCTTTTCGATATCTGCATCAGAGAGACTCGCGGTAATTACTTTCTGCTTCTCTTATTCCTCAGATTGTCATAGTCAGGTCGCAGCATCTTGAGGTCCCTGTAAATTGCACAGTAGTTGTCGTATCTGACCCTCGACACTTTCTCCTCTTCAACTGCCTTCTTCACGGCGCAGTCAGGCTCAGAGATGTGGGAGCAGAGAGCAAACCTGCAGCCCGGCTCATACTCCGTAAACTCCGGGTAATAGTTCATCACCGTGTCCGTGGTGACGTCCCTGACATCAAGCGATGTAAAGCCCGGTGTGTCAATTATGTAGGTCTCACTTCCGGGGGTAGACAGTTCTTTTACCAGAAAGAGTTCTGAGTGCCTGGTGGTGTTCCTGCCCCGCTCGATCTTCCTTGAGAGCTCACCTGTCTGCATACATGCGTCCGGAACGAGCTTGTTTAAAAGAGATGACTTGCCTACTCCGCTGGGTCCCGCAAGGGTGCTGGTCTTGCCTCTTAAAAGCTTTTTTAACTCATCAAGGCCGCGCTCCTCTTTGACGCTCAGGAAAAGGACGTGGTAGCCGCACTTTTCGTAGGCATTATAGAGTTCCTCCTCTTCCTGCCTTGTCGCAATGTCCTGCTTGTTAAAGCAGATGATGACGGGGAGGTTATTCTGCCGCATCGTTATAAGGAACTTGTCGAGCAGATTGTAATTGGGGTCGGGCTTAACAATCGCAAACAAAATAACCGCCTGGTCCACATTTGCAACAGGCGGTCTGATGAGGCTGTTTCTGCGCGGAAGGATATCCGTGATATTGCCCTCCATGTCAGTCTCGTGCGTTATTTCAATCTCAACATCATCGCCAACTATTGGTTTTATGCCGCTCTTTCTGAAAATCCCCTTGGCCCTGCACTCATAGATCTCGCCCAGAGGCGTCTCTACATAATAAAAACCGGCGATACCCTTAACTATTCTGCCGCGCATAAGAGTTAATTCTCCTGCGTAAATGTGACTGCTCTGGTCACTGTGTACTCCACAGTATCTCCGCCCCTTGTCTCACCGGTCTCAGGATCGGTGCTGGTGGGCGTTGTCGCAGTGTACACAAAGGTTATGGTCCCTGTAGGTGCCGTGATGCCCTTGTAGGTACCCTGCACAGGGAAGTCCGATGTCGTTGTGCTGAGAAGCGTCGTTCCATCGGAAGTAACGAGGGAGACCTTGACAGGAATCCCGTATGTAAAATTCTCTCCCTCTGTGGGAGCCGAAATATCTGCATTGTAGCTGTAGGTCACACTGGCGGGGCCTGTTGAGAGCTCCATGTTGATGATGGTTCCCTGTGACACGGATGTATTGGGTGCAATGCTCTGGGCGCATATAAGGCCTGTTAAGTTGGTGTCCTCATTGCTGGTCTCGACAATAGAGCCTGCCTGAAGTCCCGCTTCAACAAGGATGATGACTGCATCCTCTGAGGTCTGTCCGATGATATTGGGAACAGATACCTGTCCGTCGGACTTGGCTGCCTGTACGTCAGTACTTGCAACAGTGCTCTGCGAAGCTTTCGCATTAGAGCCGTCAGATACGTAAACCGTAACCGTCGCACCGCTCCCTGCCCTCTCGCCTGCTGCGGGGGATGTGGAAACTACCGTGTCCCTGGCTGCCGTGTTGGCAGAATCTGCTGCCTTTGCAACTTCAAAGCCCTTGTCGTCCTTTAATATAGATACTGCCTCTGCGTAGGTCCTGCCTGTGACATCAGGTATCTGGATGCCGTCCGCAAGGCTCCCCGCGCTCTCTTTGGCACTGACAAGCTCGGTTGAATCGTTTGTGGATGCCCCTTCGGCCGAGCCAAAAAGTCCCATGCTCCTTCCAAGTAGAAGGATCACTATAAAGCCCACAAGTGCAGCTGAGATAATGGCCATTATGATGGTCATCTTCTCCAAACCCTGGGAGGGATTGTTATTGTTGTTCGATGAGGAAGAGCTCTTTTTGCGGCGCCTTGTCTTCTTGTCGTAGGAGTCGTCGTAGTTCCTTCTCTTCTGGGATCTGCCCTTGTCGTAATCGTCGTCGTATTCGCCCTCGTCCTCAAACTCCCTGAAGACGTCATCCTTAAGGCGCATGGTCTCTGTGTCAGTCCCGCGTCCCTTGGGTGAATTGACAACCTCCATCTCCGCCTCGGAGGCAACCCTTGTAGCTGACTCCTCATCCGGGTCAACGAGCTCAACGAAGTCCTTGTCGGGAGTGATGAGTGATCTCTTGAGGTCAGCGATGAGCTCAGCCGCAGACTGATAGCGCCTGTCAGGACTCTTCTGGCAGCACTTTAGAACAATCTTCTCAACACTTATCGGTATCTCGTCGTTGTAATCAGCAGGACTCGGAAGGTCCTCCTGAATATGCTTGATGGCTATTGCCACGGTCGTATCGCCGTTAAACGGAACGCGGCCTGTGAGCATCTCAAAGAGCGTTATACCCAGAGAATAGATATCGCTCTTGGCGTCGGAGTATCCGCCCCTGGCCTGCTCGGGTGATGTGTAGTGAACCGAGCCCATGACATTGGAGGTGATGGTGTTGGAGGTTGCAGCCTTGGCAATTCCGAAGTCTGTAACCTTCACCTTGCCCTCCTTGGATATCATGATGTTCTGAGGCTTGATATCCCTGTGGATGATCCCGTTGTTGTGGGCAGCCTCAAGTCCCATAGCCACCTGGATAGCGATGGAAACAGCCTCTTTTACGGAGAGTCTTGATTTCTTTTCGATATATTTTTTGAGGGTGATGCCGTCAACCAGCTCCATAACGATATAGTTGATGCCATCCTCGTCACCGACATCGTACACGTTGACCGTGTTGGGATGCAAAAGCCCCGCAGTCGACTGGGCCTCCACTCGGAACTTGGAGACAAAATTCTCGTTCTCCGAAAACTCCTGCTTGAGCACCTTGACAGCCACGAGTCTGTTCAGCTTATGATCTTTTGCTTTATACACATCGGACATTCCGCCTGTGCCTATCTTCTCGAGCACTTCATAGCGGTCTCCGATGACCATTCCAATCTTAACCATCTATTCCTCCATCGCGAGCAGACTCATCTGCAAAGGGCTCGATCAAAATAACAGCTATGTTGTCCTTGCCGCCGTTGTCATTGGCTGCTGCAACAAGCCTCTGAGCCTTCTCAATGATGTCTCTCTGGCCGCTCACTATCATGCGGATCTCCTCGTCCTCGAGCATGTTAGTAAGACCGTCAGAGCACATAAGAACTATGTCTCCACGATTTAATTCCACATTAAAAAAGTCGATGTCTACCGTCTTAGTGGCACCGATCGCTCTGGTGATTATATTCTTGTCGAGGTGGTTACGGGCCGTCTCCTTGTCAATTCCACCCATCCTGACCATCTCCTCCACCAGGGAGTGGTCCCTTGTGATCTGTGTTATCGTGTTCCCACTGATAACATAGAGCCTGGAATCGCCGACATTGGCCACCTGAAGATACCTGCCAAGAAGGGTTGCTGCGACAACGGTTGTTCCCATACCAAAGAGGTTGGGGTTCTCCGATGCCTTCTCTCTCAGCTTCCTGTTTGCGATCTTGATCGCGTTCTCAAGTATCCTAACGGGAGACTGCTCAAAGCTCTTCTCTATCTCTTCAACCATGGTGTCCACGGTAAATCTCGATGCGTAGTCCCCGGCGTTGTGTCCGCCCATTCCATCAGCCACGATAAACACATTGGAGAGATTGCCTATTCTGGTGTCTGAAGAAAATACATAGTCCTGATTAAGTTTTCTCTTTTTGCCTATGTCCGTAACGGAAAAAGTCTTAAGCAATGTTGCCTCCAAAGTTAACAGTCATTTTAAATAAAACAAGAATGCCGTTTTCGGCATTTACAGAACGAAAAAAAGCAGGTCTAAACCTCAGTAAATATAACACTTTTAGCCACTTAAATCAAGAAGCGAAAAAATATTCCCTGGCAAATCACATCGCCAGGGAATCAATAGACAAATATAAGAAACTTTCCGGACTCTACTTTCCGGTTTTATTACGAAATGCAACTTGACGAACTATGATGAAATATGATCACTCAGCCCAGTTCTCTATTTTCAGATCCGGGACTTTGGAGAACTCTTTCACATTGTTTGTTACCACAGATTAGCCAAAAGCATGGATAACTATATTTGCCATCTGCTCTCCCCCTCTGAGATGAAATCCTGTCAAGTCTCTGTATTGGTGTAGGGAGATTTGCAAGGGCAAGTCTGTCCAGTCTTTCGACCTTATCTATCAAATTCATATCTGTTCCCCGAATGCATTAATAGCCGTAGTTGGCTTCAATCACGATGTCCTCGAATGTCACTGCTCTGACTTCCCCGGGACCATCCTCTTTTTCCGGCTCGTATTGGATCGTGTACCCGGACTCCTTGAATCTTCTGATGATGTCGTTTAGCTTTTCCCTTGTGTCAATCTTAAAGCAGATGTGTGCAAGCCCAAGTCTGTTGGGATCCTTGGGAAGGTCCACTGTCTCAGGCTTTTTCATGAGTTCAACCCAGGCCTGACCATCAAATTCAAGAATATATGAATAATATTCCTTGGCGGGATTGTCAAAAGTCTTAAGAACCTTAGCTCCAAAATAGCTTTCAAAAAACTCTTTTGCTCCCTCAAGGTCTTTTACAAAAATACCAACATTTTTCAGATACATTTTTTCTCCCCTTTACTCCAAAAACTCAGATCTGACATGCAGAATATCGTTGAAATAGTTATTGGCGATCATGAACATTCCCATCGTTGTCAGTACTACAAGACCTTCCTCTCCGATCCTTTCCTTGATCCTGTCAAAAAGATCTGTCGGGATATTCTTTCTGTCCCTGACAATGGCCTGAGCATATTCAATAACAAGCTCCTCTTCCTCAGTGTAGTCCGGGTTATTTATGTCAAATCCAATTGATTCCATATACTTTTTGTAATAGGTTGTGCACACAAGGCAGTCATTTTCAACGGAGATGGCGTATTCAAACAGGCTTGCCGCCCTGGGTGATATGAACTTTTTTAATTCGGCACTCATCTCATAGCTCTTGCCCTCAAGAGCCCAGAAGGATGGGATATTGTGCAAAAGAGTCCTCTTCTCGTTTGTGATTGTATGGCCATCAGCCACGTGCTTGTTTATAGCATCCTTTACATCCTGTGATGCATTATCTATATCTATAAGGCTTACGATATCCATGGTTCCTCCTTAAATCCCGCTTCCGTCATACTGAGCTTCTGTCACCCAGGTGCTGGATTTGTATATAAATTCTTTTGTTCTCTCTTTTTGTGGATGTTCAAAGAAATCCTTGGAGTTGTTTTCTTCTACAATCTCTCCGTTTTCCATGAACACAACCTTTGTGGCTACCTTTCTGGCAAATTCCATTTCATGGGTCACGACGATCATTGTAACTCCGTCATCTGCAAGGGACTTTATTACGTTTAAGACCTCTCCTGTAAGCTCAGGATCAAGAGCTGAAGTTGGTTCATCAAAGAACACCACCTCCGGATTTGTTGCAAGAGCCCTTGCTATGGCAACTCTCTGCTGCTGTCCTCCGGAGAGCTTGGATGGATAATAATCCACTCTGTCAGCAAGCCCTACTCTTTCAAGAAGCTTTTTACCAATCTTCTCTGCCTCTTCCTTTTTCATCTTCTGGGCAACTGTAAGACCAAGAGTGACATTGCCCAGAGCTGTTTTGTTTCCATACAGGTTAAAGCTCTGGAATACAAATCCAACTCTGCTCCTGTAGTCCAAAAGATCTTTTCCCGCAATCTTTTTAAGATCAAACTCCTTGTCACCTATAACCAGCCGGCCACTGTCAGCTCTGTTAAGGTAACCTGCACATCTAAGCAGTGTTGTTTTTCCTGAGCCGCTGGGTCCCAGGATAGCAACCACATCTCCCTTCTCGACCTTAAGGCTCACATCCTTAAGTACCACATTATCCCCAAACTGTTTGTGGACGTTTTTAAGTTCTAACATATCATCTCCTCCTCTCAAGTGCTGCTTCAGCCTTGCTCTGGATAACAGTAAGCACTGAGCAGATGATCAGATATATAAGTCCGGCTTCCAAATATAACCAGAAGTAATCATAGGTCCTTGCAGCAATCCTCTGGGCTGTAGCCAGTATCTCCACAAGAGCTACACTATAGGCAAGAGATGTATCTTTTACCAGTCCTATAATGGAATTGGACAATGGCGGAAAAGCTGTTCTGAGGGCCTGAGGAACTATCACATGCATCATTCCCTGCCAGAATGTAAGGCCGTCGCAGTAGCAGGCTTCAAGCTGTCCCACAGGTACTGACTGTATGGCAGCCCTCACAGTTTCTGAGCAGTAAGCTCCAATGCTCAGGCTCATTACCAGCCAGGCACTTACAAAGGAGTTGAACTTGATCCCTATGCTGGGAAGTCCAAAGTACACTATGAACAGCTGGACGATCATCGGTGTACATCTGATTATCCAGACATATACTCTTACAAGGTGCCTCAGGACCGGAACTTTTGCGATCTGGGCCAGCGCCACTAAAAAGGCAATGATAAGTCCCGCAGAAAAAGCTGCAATTGTAAGTGGCAGTGATACTTTTATCCCTGCCCAGAAGAGCTTTCCAAATGATTCAATCAGTTCGTTTATTATTCTCTCATTCATATCCACTATCCAATCCGTTTTTTATATCATGACATCTTGAATGAAACATTTAAGATGTCATATATTTTTGATCAAGACATATCAGCTCTGTGTTGTATCAAGATCAAAGTACTTAAGAGCAAGCTCTGAAAGTGTTCCGTCTTCCCTGGCCTGTGCAAGTGCCTCGTTGATGACCTTTACAAGCTCCTCATTGCCCTTTACTACAGGTACATATGCATTTGGCTCAGGATCACTTGTAACCACCAGCTTGAATACTTCCTCGTCCTCAGGGTGCTGCTTTAAGTAATCATTAAAGCCAACTGTTGTACCAAAGGTAAGATCTGCTCTTCCGTTTTTTACTTCGCTGACTGCCTGTGCAGCCTCGCCAACTTCATCAAGGATTGCTCCGTTGTCTTCTGCATATTTTCCGATTGAGCTTGTAGGATCATTGGCTGCTGTCTTGCCCCTGGCATCCTCTAAAGTATTGATCTCATCATTGTCCTTAAGTGCAAGGAATGCATGCTGTGAATAGTTGTATGGATCTGAGAAATCGTACTTCTCTGCCCTCTCCTCTGAATAAGATACGCTGTTTACAACCACATCGATCTGGCCTGCATCAAGGGAAGCAAACATTGATCCCCAAACTGTCTCAGAGTACTGAACATCTACTCCGATGTAATCTGCTATGTACCTGGCAACCTCTACATCAAATCCAACAAGCTCGTCGTTCTCATTGTGATAGGTGTATGGACTCCAGGTTCCTTCTGTTCCTACGATGATGTAACCACGCTCTTTGATCTCATTTAAGAGGTCATCTCCTGCTGCAACTGTGTCTGTGGCTGCTGTATCACTTCCTGCATCGGTTGCATCTGCTGCTTCACCTTCTGCATCCTGAGTTGTTGCTGCCTCTGCACTTGCAGAGTTCTGTGAACCGCAAGCTGTAAGTGATGATACTGCAAGGCCTGCGCTTATAAGTGTTGCTAAGATTTTCTTTTTCATAATATCTGTCCTCCGCTTTTGTTTTCTGTTTTGCAATTTGTATTTTCTTTTGTTAGATGTGATTATGGGGGAAGCGGCGGACAATGTAAAACACACTAATCTTATCGGCGAATATAAATTTTGCTTATCACCTGGTGCGCCTGGGTGAATAATGAAGAAATAAAAAAGAGACGATTAACGGTTTGTCAATCATCTCTTATCAGCATTCTGCTAATTACCCGGCCACTTTGGTTTTCACTTTAGTCTTTTCATAACGCGCGTTTTCTTTCAAGTGCCCTTCTTCTCAGCTGTCCGCACGCTCCATCAATGTCACGACCCATTTCTCTTCTGATAGTAACATTTATTCTGCGTTTTTCAAGTTTATTTTTAAATTCAAGGGCTCCGCGGCGGTCTGTTGGCCTGAAAGAGCGCTCTTTTATCGGGTTGACGGGTATCAGGTTCACAACGGCATTTAGCCCCTCCAGGACGTGAGAAAGCTCATTTGCATCATCTAATGTATCGTTGACGCCGCTTACCAGCGAGTACTCAAAAGTCAGCTGCCTGTGGGTCTTATCAAAATAGGTCCTGCAGGCGGATAGAAGCTCAGCCATGCTGTAGGTGTTGGCAATCGGCATCAGTTCTTTTCTCTTCTCGTCATTGGAAGCGTGGAGCGAAATTGCAAGGTTTATAGACAGATCTTCATCCGCAAGAGCAAGTATCTTCGGGACGATGCCGCAGGTGGACACCGTGATATTCCTCTGTCCGAGGTTCATGCCCTTATCACTACTTAGCAGATGGATGAAGGTAAGGAGGTTTTCGTAGTTATCGAGGGGCTCTCCGCTTCCCATTACGACGACGCGTGAAACCTTCTGTCCGGTTATCCGGGAAATCGCATAGATCTGCTCGAGCATCTCAGACGGGAGGAGGCTCCTCTCAACTCCGTCTATTGTCGATGCACAGAATCTGCATCTCATGCGGCACCCGACCTGTGATGAGATGCAGACGCTCACGCCGAAATGATACTTCATAAAGACGCTCTCTATTATGTTCCCGTCCTGAAGGGCAAAAAGAAACTTTTTGGTCTCATCAAGTTTCGACTCCATTATTTCCACAGCCTCAAGGTGCGTAAAGGTGCACTTATCAAGGATCTTTTCCTTTAGGCTCTTTGGGATGTTCGTCATCTCATCGAGGGACTTCACCTGTTTTTGGTGCATCCACTCATAGAGCTGCCTCGCCCTGAAGGCGGGCTCTCCCATGTCCTTTATGAGCTCTTGAAGTTCCAAAAAGGTCAGAGACTTTATATCAATTTTATCCTCAAATCCTCTTATCATAGTGTTATCTGTCATAGAATGTGATGATGTCAGGGTTGGGGGATCGCAATGCGCGGAACAATCCGTGACATTACTTTTGACCTTCACATCATGTGATTAGTAGCGCTGAATTAGCAGCGTTTCCTTAAATTCGTTTAAGCTTTGCGATGAAAAAGCCGTCAGTCCCGTACTGCCCCGGAAGGAGCTGAAGGCAGCCGTTTTCGGATTTAAGTGTAACTGTATCTCTATGTGATTTTGACGGCAGGGTGTATGAAAAGTCGAGCGGCCTGAAAGGATACTCACTTATGATGCGGCTCACCATATCCTCGTTTTCGGCCCTGTTCACTGTGCAGGTGGAATACATGAGTATCCCGCCCGGCTTTACATAGTCCCAGGATGCATAGATTATCTGCCACTGAAGCTCTGCTACTTCCTTAAGGGACTTTTGGGAGACGTTGTATTTGATGTCGCTCTTGCGTCCTATGATACCAAGTCCCGAGCAGGGGAGGTCCATGTAGAGAATATCAGCCGCCTCCTCAAAAACCGGGTTATGTAAAAGTGCATCATCATCATTTATGTCTATGTTTGTAATGCCTAAGCGCTCTGCGTTTTCTCTGATGATGTCGCACTTGCGTTCCGATACGTCGCGCGCAATGACAATCCCGGAATCTTCATTTCTACCCCGGGCAGCGACGCGCTCTGCCGAGTGAAGGCACTTCCCTCCGGGGGCAGACATGCGCTCTGCCGCGTGGAGGCACTTCCCTCCGGGGGCAGCACAGATATCGATGAGGGTCTGACCGGGTTTTGGGTCTGCTATCTCGGTTACCAGCATGGAGCTTGCGTCCTGCACCATAAAAAGTCCCTCCTCATACCCCGGAAGGAAACGGATGTTGTCAGTTTTCTCCAGGTCAAGCGCATAGGGGATGACAGGGTTTCTCCGGACGATCACGCCGCAATCTGAAAGCTCTGATGCCATTTCTCCTATCATATCCGAATAAATATCTTCTGTGCCGTTTCTGCTATCTCCCTCTCCTGCAGCTTCTCTTTCTGCGTAACCTCTCATTCTCATAAGCGCGGGCACATTCAGACGGATAGTAGTCGGGCGCGGCTCCAAAAAAAACTTCAGTATCTCCTCAGTCCTGTCAAAGCCGTATGTGTCCGTCCACATTTTGCAGATCCACTCAGGCATTGAGTACATGACAGAGAGATACCCGCTGCCGCCATCCTTCCCTCTGTCAGGGTATTTCAGATCATCCTTACTGCGCGAAATATTCCTCAACACTCCGTTTACAAAGCCCGAAAGTCCCTTGAAACTGTGCTTTGTGCAGAGCTTAACAGCCTCGTTGCAGGCAGCAGAATCCGGAACCTGATCCATGAACAGTATCTGGTAGACGCTCATCCGAAGGAGGCTCCTTATAAAGGGCTGCATCTTATTAACCGGCGTCTTTGAAAAAGAATCAAGGACATAATCAATCTGTATCTGCCTCTCGATGCACCCGCTGACCACCTTCTTGATAAAGGCCTTGTCCCGGGTCTCAAAATAGTCATATTTTTCGAGGCTGTCCTTTAAAAGGGATGGCTTCCTTGTGCCATCCCTGTCATATTCCATAAGTATATTCAGTACGATTTCTCTGATATTTGCCATTACAAATTTCCCAAATGTACGACTTCTGCTGCTCACTATAGCGCAGATACCCGGCTAAAAACTTTAGTTGCGGGTATTCTTCAATCCCTGCGCCTTCCGTTTAAAAGAATGAGTCTCAATAGCTGAACCACTGCTGAAGCTGCGCTCGCCACATAGGTCATGGCTGCTGCACTTAAGACTTTCCTCGACTTTGCGACCTCATCCTCTGCAAGGATGCCGTAGTCCTCGAGCATTACAAGTGCCCTTCTGCTGGCGTTGAACTCCACGGGAAGCGTCACCACCTGGAACAGCACCGCGAGCGAGAACACCCATATGCCGATAGTGATAAGCGGTGAAAAGCTCAGGAACATCCCAAGAACAATGATGGGAATCCCCGCGTGAGAGCCTATATTGGCTGCGGGCACTATTGCAGTCCTGATCTGTAGCGGTATGTAGCCTGTCTGGTGCTGCATAACATGGCCGCACTCGTGTGCTGCAACTCCTACGGCTGCAACAGAATCTGACCCGTAGGTTGAGTCAGAGAGGTTTACAACTCTCGTCCTCGGGTCGTAGTGATCGGTGAGCTCTCCCGCAACGTGCTGAACCGAGACATCCGTCACTCCGTTTCGCCTCAGTATCTCAAGCGCTGCCATGGCACCTGTCATTCCGCTCATGCTGCGCTCTTTTGAATATTTTTTGTAGACGGATTTCACCCTGTAGCTGGCCCAGATGCAAAGTACACCCATCAGTATGACCAGGATATACATGGGGTCCATTCCGTAACCATAATACATATTGATTCCTCCTGAACTGGTTCTAAGGGATACAGCTAGCAGCAAATCCCTCAGGACGGTCTACAGTTTTCATGGCTTTCTGTTATTCCTTACCCACCTGCGAGTCAGTTTCCCAGTATCATCCCAACCGAAAGTCTGTTCCCAAGAAGAAACGTCTTAACGTCCATCCTCTTCTTACCCTCGAGCTGGACCTCTGTGACATCCAAAAAGCCTTCTCCTGTCGCCACGGCAAAAGAGTTCCTGGTGACAGCAACTATCGTACCCGGAGCCGCATTTTGAATATCTGCGCCCATGGCCCTTATGTCATTTTCTGAGATCACACTGCAGTTCCATATCTTGATAGTCTTCCCGTTAAGATGTGTGAAGGCAGAGGGCCATGGATTTAAGCCCCTCACCAGGTTCCTGATAGAGGGAGCGGACTTTGTAAAATCTATCCTGCCCATGTCCTTGGAGAGCTTTCCGCACTTTGTTGCCCTTTTTTCATCCTGGGGAACAGGTGTAATCTCGCCCCTCTCCAGCATCGGAAGCGCCTCAACGATGAGGTCTCCGCCAAGGTCCGAGAGCTTGTCAAACAGCCCTCCTCCGGTCTCATCCTCCGATATGGGAATCTGCCTCTGAAGGAGAATATCCCCGGTATCCATGCCCGCCGCCATCTGCATGATGGTGACTCCGGAAACTTCCTTCCCGTCTATTATGGCCTGCTGGATAGGCGCAGCTCCCCTGTACTCGGGGAGGAGGGATGCATGTATGTTTACGCACCCAAGACGCGGCATATCCAGGATTTCCTGCGAGAGTATCTGCCCGAAAGCTGCGACCACATAAATATCTGCCACAACGTTCTTTAAGAAGGCAACGCTCTCTTCACTTCTGATCTTATCCGGCTGAAAGACAGGGAGATTTTTTTCAAGTGCAAGCGCCTTGACGTCTGACACCTGCAGTTTCCCGCTCCTGCCCTTTGGCTTGTCGGGCTGCGTCACAACGAGCACAACCTCGTGCCCCGCATTAAGTATTTTTTTAAGTGCACACCTGGCAAAGTCAGGTGTTCCCATAAATACAATCTTCATCAGTAAAAACTTCCTTACAGAACCTTTATCATCTCGTCTCTGATGTCATCGTAGTGAGGACCAACGATACCGAAATCCTTCTCCTTGTACACCCAGAGACTCCTGCCGATGCCGTACTTCTCAAAGGCGCTGTGGATGTCACGAAGCCACTTTATCGTAGAAGCAGTGGGCGCCTGGTCGATCACTCCGTATTCTCCACAGTAGAGAGGCGCTCCGTTTCTGGTGGCTGCCGTGGCAGCGGGCTCAAAGAGCTCTGCAAAATAGTCTGCACCAGTCTTTTTGACCTTCATGTTGAGGATGGCACCTGCCCAGTCAGAAGCAAAGGTCTTTGACTTCTCGGAATACTCAGCTGTCGTCGCAGGGTACTCAACCGTTATGTCCTTTGGCATCTCATCCATCCACCACGCCCTCTGATGAGTGAAGATCATAGGCTCATAGCAGTGGAAGTTGTAGACTATGTGATCGTCCTTGGGCGGGTTGAGCATAGGTACGCTTGTCACGTTGTTGTACCTGACTCCACCTATAACGATATATGAATCCGGGGCGTTCTTTCTGATTACGTCCACGGTCTTGTCAGCAATCTCATTCCAGGCATCTGCAACATCAGGCGAAATGACCTCGTTCAGGAGCTCGAAGGCTACCTCATTCTGTCCTGCGTACCTCTTTGAGATCCTGTCCCACATGGTATAAAATCTCTCCTGCAGGGCAGCGTTTCTGAAAAAGATCTCCTTGTCATCGCCGACTGCCGTCGGGTCAAAGGTATAGCCGTATGTGTTGTGCATATCTATAAGGATATTGAGTCCACACTCCCTGCACCAGGAAACGCAGTTGTCGATGTAGGTATAGCCATCCTCCAGCATCTGCCCGTCCTCAGACTCTATCACTATATAGTCGACGGGGAGCCTCACATGGTCACATCCCCAGGACGCAATCCTCTCGATATCGCTCTTTAATATAAATGAGTCGTAGTGCTCTTTGGTCTTCTCATCAGCCTGTGAAAGCCAGCCGCCGAGATTGACTCCCTTTTGGTATCCCTCGAATTTCCTCATGCGCTCTCTCCTTTCAGTTTCTTTTTGTTGATGTACATTCTTTCATCTGCACGTTCAAAGACTTCTGAGACGTTTTTGTCCTTTTTAAAGCGGGACATTCCTGCCGCTATCACCACATCCCCAGTCTTGCCGTTCTTCACACTGAAGCTCTCGATCTTCTCCATCAGCGCATCGATCTCCTCGTAGTCGTCGCCCTGGGCAATGACCACAAACTCATCTCCGCCCACGCGGAATACCGGACTGTGCTTGAAGGTCCTGCATATTGCGTCGCACCCTCTCTTGATGAAGCGGTCGCCGGCCTGGTGGCCCATCGTGTCATTTACGTGCTTGAGGCCGTTTAAGTCAAAGACAACAACAGCAAAATCGCACTGGCTGTCTTTTTTGATGTTCTTGTCCATATCGGAGACGATCTCTTTGTATGCATTCTTGTTCCTGACACCGGTAAGATTGTCAAAATCAGCCCTTATCTGCGCTGCTGTCAGGTTCTTTTTGTACTCCATGTCCTTCCTGACCTGGGCATCCATATTTATGATACCAACGATCAGATTCTTCTTGCCCTCCTCGTCAAGGAGAACTGCCTTCATCCTGACATAAACCGGCTTCCCGCCGAAATTGAGCCTGTGGTCGTGTACGTACATGCCGTTTTCTTCAATTGCAGAGAAGATATTGTCTCTGGTAAAAGAGCTGAGGAATGAGTTTAGGTCATCAGCGTAAATCCCTCTCGCCGCTGCCAGCTGTACGGTCGAAAAATAGTCCTCACCCGCAGATTCAATTCCTATGTCCGAGATCATATTGGAGGGGTTATACTTGGTAAATCTTCCGGTCTCGGGATCCACGGTAAATATGTAAACGATGTCACCGGAGAGCGCTCCTATCCTGGAATAAATGAGTCTCTCCTCCTTGACCTGTTCAAGCGCTGCCCTCTGCTTCATCTGCGCATCCACGTTGTTGACGCCTATGATGATGTGGTCCTTGTCATTCTGGAGCTTTACCGCCTTCATGTTGACGTAGACAGGCTCTCCGTCTATCATCCGGCGATAGGTAATGGAATAGGAACCGCTCATGTCGAGGTTCTTTTGGATAGTCTCTTTGTTGAATATCTGGTTGAAGATCGGCTGGTCTTCCTTGTAGACCAGTTTCTTGGCGTTTATATATACATCAGAGAAGAAATCGTCGCCGTGCCTCTCCTCAGATATTCCCATCCATCCGCCATTTGAGCTGTACTCGATAAACTTCCCGCTCTTCATATTGACAAAGAACATGTCTACATAGTCATCGGAGAGGGCTCTGGCAATGTAGTTGTACGTCAGGGACGACTCCGATACGCTGTCTGATACATACAAAACGACGATCATGACAGCGGCGGCATTCGTCAGCGGATTTACCGCAACTCTTCGCATAAAGAGCTGAAGAGATTTGCCCGTCCCGGTCCTGTCTTCTACAATGATCCGCTTGCCGTCTGCGGCGACCTGCCTGGCACTCAGGAAAGAATAATATCCCGCCTCCTGCGACACAGTGCTGAAGTCTATTACATACCTGTTCTTCTGTTTCGGGAAGTTTTTCTGAACAAAGTCGCGATAACTTCTGTTGCAGCGGATAAACTTCGCTCTGTCACTGCCAATCTCAAATACCACCATTGGCAGAGTGTCAAAGTAGCGGTCAAAAGCAATCTCATCATTGCGCGTAATGGCGAGATCGTACATATTCACCCTGCCGAGCTGCTCGTAGTATCCGGTCTCGTCAGGGTTCTCAAACCCTATCTGGATTCCCCTTTTATTTCTATCAAAAATAGTCTCCGGCGGAATGGGATTGCAGTAATAATAGCCCTGCAGCTTGGTGCAGCCTATCTCCTTCAAAAACCTTACCTGCTCTCTCGTCTCCAAGCCCTCTGCCACCGTGTCCATTCCAAGGGCAAGCGCGGTCTTTACAAGCTCGGTTATGATGATGCGCCCCTCATCCGAAATCTCTATGTTGTCAACAAAAATCTTGTCTATCTTAAGCAGGTTGAACTTGATCTTGAGTAGAATCAGCATGGAGGAGTATCCGCTTCCATAGTCGTCCATCCACACCTTGATCCCCAGCTGTTGAAAGCGCTCGACCTGTGTCTTGATAAAGTCAATATCACTCTGCACAACCCTCTCGGACAGCTCGATTGAGAGCTTCTCCCTCTCTATACCTGCTGCATCGATCCTGTTTCTGATCTCCTCAACCATGTTGCAGGTTCTAAAGTCCAGTCCCGATAAGTTTATGGACTCCGGCACAACATACAGGCCTCTCTTCTTCTGGGCCTGCATCTTCTCAAGGATTCTGTCCACTATGAAAAGATCGAGTTTGGCCGTAAGCGCTGCCTGTTCCAGGGCCGGTATAAACTCCGACGCGGAAAAAGGCTCCTTCCCGGGCTCGATCCATCTCGCAAAGGCTTCCTCGTCCGAGACCCTGCCGTTTGCAGCGCGAATAAGCGGCTGGTGGTATGCCTGTAGCCAGCCTTCCCTGATAGCCCGTTCAAAATTATCTACAAAATACTGCTGTTCCAATCAATATCCCCTTTTGAATGGCAGGTACCACTCTGATGCCTTTAGGCACTGTAAACAAATAACTTCCTGATCTGCTTGTCTGAATTTCCATGTGACTGCGTTGTCGTCAGTCGCCGTAGCCCGCTACGACTCCTTCCTTGGCCTTGCACATGAAATTTTTGTCTGCGCATCTTTATGAAGTTATTTACAGTGCCTTATTTTTTGTCGTCCTCTTCCTGCTCAGCCGCAAGGTCTTCGTTGTCTACCAGATCTCCCTCGACCTTCTCGACGTACATATGCCCGTCGAGGTGATCGAGCTCATGGCAGATTGCTCTTGCGAGGAGTGCCTCGCCCTCAACAATGTATTCTTTACCTTCGAGGTCTGTAGCCTTTGCCTTGACGTAATTGGGCCGTGTCACTATGCCGGACTTGCCGGGAAGTGAAAGACAGCCCTCGTAGCCCGTCTGCTCCCCATCAGTCTCAAGGATGGTCGGATTTATCATGACGAGTGGCTGGTCAGATTCAGCTGATACGTCAATTACAACTATTCTCTTAAGGACTCCTACCTGAGGCGCTGCAAGTCCGACACCGTTGGCGTCATACATGGTCTCAAGCATGTCCTGTACAAGTTCCTTTATCCTGGGTGTTATCTCCTTGACAGCCTTGCACTCCCTGCCAAGGACATCATCCCCGTATTCCCTTATATTTCTAAGTGCCATTATATGTTCCTCTCTCTAAGACAAAAATTCCGGGATTGTATTTAGTGAAACATTGATATGTGTTTCCCGTGCGAAATCCGCTGCCCGCGGATCTTATGCGAATATGCGTACAATCATTCTTAATTCTACGCGTGCATGGGGTCAAAGTCAAATTGCACGCTTGTCTTAAGCATTTTCCCCATCTGTTCAAGCTCCCTTATATAGTGCTCAAGGTTTGACGAAAGTCTTACAAGAACCTCATAGTCATCGTGCTTGACATAGATGGAAAACCTGTAGATATCGTTTATCTTCGCTATAGGCGCCGGCGCAGGGCCGATAAAGACTGCCCCTATTTCTCTCTGCTGCTCCATAAAAGCCCTGAATCTGCCTCCGTACTCCATGCCCTCCTTCTCATCCCTGCTCTGGATCTGTATACAGAGCATATGCGATACGGGCGGGTACCTGAGGAGCTCCCTGTAGGCAATCTCCTCCTCATAGAACGAGAGGTAGTCCTGTCTCGATGCGCACTGTATGCTGTAGTGCTCAGGCTGGTAGCTCTGGATGACAACATTGCCTTCCTTCTCACCACGCCCTGCTCTTCCGGCTGCCTGTGTAAGGAGCTGAAAGGTGCGCTCACTCGCATGAAAATCACTTGCATATAGAGACATATCAGCAGCCAGTATACCGACGAGCGTGACATCGGGAAAGTCGTGGCCCTTCACTATCATCTGTGTTCCGACGAGGACATCTGCTTCTCTGTTAGCAAATGCTGACAAAATCCTGTCGTAGCTCCCCTTCGTTCTTGTCGTATCCGCATCCATCCTGAGGACACGTGCCTGTGGCCAGAACTTTTTCACCTCTTCCTCAATCTGCTCCGTGCCCGCCCTGAAGGAGGACACATATTTCGAGCCGCACTCAGGGCAAATCCGGGGCCTTACCTGTTCATAGCCGCAGTAGTGGCAGACAAGTCTTCCTCCCCTGTGCTCGGAGAGCGATACATCGCAGTGGGGGCACTTAAATACATATCCGCAGGATCTGCAGGACACAAAGCCCGCAAGTCCTCTTCTGTTAATAAAGAGCATGGCCTGCTCGCCTTTTTCAAGCTTCTCATCCATGAGGCTCTGAAGCCTTCCGGAAAAAATGGATCTGTTTCCGCGCCGCAGCTCCTCCCTTAAATCCGCTATGTCAACCTCGGGGAGCCTTCCTCCTGTGAGCCTCCTGCCCAGCTCAAAGAGACGGTACTCGCCCTTCCTGGCCCTGTAGTAGGACTCGAGCGAAGGCGTCGCTGACCCCAGAACCACGCAGGCTCCGTCGGGGATGAGCTTTGAGAGCTCAATTGCAGTCTCCCTCGCATGAAACTTCGGGCTGTTCTCACTCTTGTAGGTGGTCTCATGCTCCTCATCTATTATTATGATGCCTGTGTTCTTAAACGGTGTGAAAAGAGCTGACCTCGGCCCGATGATGATGTCTATATCACCGTTTCTGGCTCTCTCCATCTGGTCGTATTTCTCACCCGGCGAAAGGGATGAATTCATGACCGAGACCCTCTCCCCAAAATGCCTGTAAAAGCGCATAAGAGTCTGGTATGTCAGCGCAATCTCAGGGATCAGGACGATTGCCTGCTTCCCTCTCTTTAGAATATCGTCGATAAGCGCAATATAGACCTCCGTCTTGCCGCTTCCCGTTATGCCGTGTATCAGATAGGTGTCCCGCCTGCCATTATCGTAGTCGCGCGAAATGGTATCAACGATATGCTGCTGCTCAGGGCTCAGCACCTTGTCCTCATACCTGCTTGTCGTCATGGCTACGGGATTGCGGTAGTATTCCTCGCTCTCAATACGTATGATGCCCGCATCTGACATGCTCTTTAACGTGGCTGACGAGACGTTCAGCTTGGTTGTTATGAGCTCCATCGGAATCCTCTCGGCAGAGTTTTCAAGGAGCTCCTTGAGTACTCTCTCACGCGCCCTCTGCTTCTTCCTGACAGCCTCGTAGTAGCTCTCAGTCGCCTCTCTAAGGGGCATCCTCAGAGTCACAAATCTGTGGACCTGCCTCTTTTGCTTCTTGTAGGATGGGAGCACGGTCCTGAGCGCAGCTATCATGGTGGAGCCATAGTGATCCTTCATCCAGGCGGCAAGCTTCAGCGAGATGTCCTCCGCAGTCACGATCTCATCCGATACGGAGATTATCTCTTTTATCCTGCTTACATCTATCTCAGGCTCTTGAGTCACCCCAATGACATATCCCTTCCTCCTGGTATCTCCCCTTCCGAAGGGAATCTGCACGGGAGAGCCGACATCCACTTTGCCGATGAGCCTGTCCGGGATCCTGTACTGGAAAGGTCTGTCCACCTTCTCGTGGGATATGTCGATTATTACGTTTTCAAATCTGGGAAAAGAATCATTAGCTGTGGGCATTTTTCCTCTCATCCAAAATATCCCGGATGAGCTCTCTCTCATCCATGTGATACTTGACTCCCTTTATCTCCTGATAGTCCTCGTGGCCCTTGCCGGCAAGGACGATGATGTCCCCCTGCTCGCCATGGTCAATCGCGTAGGCAATAGCCTCTCTCCTGTCTGTGATCTTGATGTACTTGCCGTCAGTCTTCTTAATTCCGGTCTCGATGTCAGCGATGATGTCCTCCGGCTCCTCAAATCTGGGATTATCGGAGGTGATGATGGTAAAGTCAGCATACTTTCCGCTGACCTCCCCCATCTCAAAGCGGCGCAGCTTACTCCTGTTGCCGCCGCAGCCAAAGAGACAGATGAGCCTGTTGGGGCGGTAATCCCTGAGTGTGGATAACAGACTCTTCAGCGCCATCGCGTTGTGCGCATAGTCTATCATCATGGTGAACTCGTCGGAGACCTTCACCATCTCTATCCTGCCCTTTACGCGCGCCTCTTTGAGCGCAGGCGCAATCTCCTCACTCGTGCAGCCAAAGTGCCTTGCGACCGCTATGGCGCAGAGTGCGTTGTAGACACTGAACTTGCCGGGGCTGATGATCTCGGCATGCATATCAATGAGCCCCTCGGTATCAAAGAAAACTCCGAGATTGCCGGGCTTGTGGATATAAGCCAGGTTGATGGCGCGAAGATCCACGCCTTTCCCGAATCCGTAGGTCTCAACCTCGCAGGTGTGACCCTTTAAGATGTCATCTGTGTGGATGTCGTCGCCGTTGCAGATACCGATCCTGCACTGCTTGAACAATAGGCCCTTGCAGTGCATGTAGTCGTCAAAGTCCTTGTGCTCATTGGGCCCTATATGGTCCGCCTCAATGTTGGTAAAAATGCCTATATCAAAGGTAAATCCCTGGCTTCTGTGGAGCATGAGTGCCTGTGACGAGACCTCCATAACAACCGCATCGCACCCCGCCTCGACCATCTGAGCAAAGTACTCCTGAAGGTTGTAGGACTCGGGCGTCGTGTTCTCTGAATGAATATGCTTATCTCCGATTATGACCTCTATGGTTCCGATAAGGCCAACCTTGTAGCCCGCGTTCATGAGCATACTCCTGATGAGGTAGGTGGTTGTGGTCTTGCCCTTGGTTCCTGTGATACCTATGGTCTTGAGTCTGGATGCAGGATGGTCAAAGTACGCAGCGGAAATAAACGCCATCGCATATCTTGTGCTCTCAACTCTCACAACAGGCATCGTGCAGCCATCCGGAAGCTCAACATCGCTCTCTGCAACGATCGCCCCCGCATTTTGGGAAGCAGCCTCCGCTGCGCAGCTGTGCCCGTCGAAGTTAGCCCCCTTAATACAGATAAAAAGAGAACCCTCCTCAATCTTCCTGTTGTCGTTGACCACATTTGTGATCTCAATATCAGAGGGAGAAACCTCTTCCCCGGTGTTTCCCCTCGTCACCTTAAACTCAAGTCCCTCAAGAAGTTTTTCAAGTTTCATAATCGTCGCCTCCAGATTGTATGTATATTTATCTCACTGATAATCGGTCATAATGAATTGAAGAGAGTCTACCCCTCTGAAACTGTTGATATCGGGGTAGTAGGCTATCGTGATGACCATGTCCTGCCCGCAGGCACCTCTTAAACCTGTAAAGCTGTCATGTGCGAGAGCGCCCCCGTAATTTCCAAAAGTACTAAAAGCTCTTCTATCGCCATCTCCGCTGTATAGTCTCTCTATAGCCTCTTTCCCAAACTTCCTTTTAAGAAAAGAATGCCATCTGTCCATGTCTCCGAAATACATCATATCATAGGTCCTGTCCGATAAATGGGACAGTGAATCAAGTACGCTGTTTTCTGGTATTTTCCCTGACGCATCCTTTGGTAGCCTGTACTCAGGGAGCTCCGAAACCCTGTATTTTCCACAGTTTTTGTTTTTTCCGAGGATCTTCCCTGACAGAAGCTTTACTCCCCTTAGGCCGAATACAGGCTTGACATTGCCGTTTCCAAAGGGCTCAAGCTTTTTTATATCTCTGACAAGGTCCATATCCGCAGCATAGAAAGGCAGCTCCATATCAAGGTGCAGCACCGGCTCGAAGTCGCCATCTTCAAGCGTGCAGGCTTCGTTAAGCCTCCTCCTGAGCTCGTCCACATTCTCTGAAGGGAGTGAGAGTCCCGCCGCCATCTTATGACCTCCGAACTTCGAAAAAAGATCCCTGCACTTCGAGAGTTCGGTGAACATATCGTATTTTTCTATGGATCTTCCGGAACCCTTGACGCCGCCGTCTGAGGCTCCTGTCAGGATGATCGTAGGCCTGTAGTATTTCTCCTTGATCCTGCCTGCAATGATGCCCGCGATCGACTCGTGAACCTCGGGAAGGTAGATGACAAGAGCCTTGGGGATATTCTTCTTTTCATCAGTGTCAGAATCCCCCTCATTTACAGGATTGGGAGAAGAACCTGATGTCTCTGCTTCCTCACCTTCACTCTCTTTGGCAGCTGACATCTCTTCAACCATGCGGACAGCACTGTCGACTCCCTGCTGGGTCATGGTCTTGCGGTTCTCGTTGAGGTCCTTGAGGTCGTAGGCAAGAGATGCTGCCCTGCTCTCATCCTCCTCCAAAAACAGCTCCATGGCCCTCTCCGCGAGGTCCAGTCTCCCCGACGCATTCAGGCACGGCCCTATCACAAAGCCGTATTGATATGCCGACATGTTGGACGTATCGAGCCGGTTTACATCTATCAGCATCTTAAGGCCTGTATTTGTCGTCCTGCCTATACGATCGAGCGACTCTTTTACAATTATGCGGTTCTCATCCCGCAGCTCCATCACGTCACAGACCGTCGCAATCCCCGCAAAGATGATCATCTCATCAAAAAAGCTCTTTACTTCATTCTCGTCTTCCCTGCCCGAAAGCGCCGCCATCACCTGAAGTAGCTTGTAGACAACTACCGCCCCGCAGATTTCCTTGAAATGCACGCTGCCATCCCGCCTCTTGGGGTCGATAACAGCGTCCGCAGGCGGAAGGATTTCCTTTTTAACAAAATCGCGCATATCTGCTTTATCCGGCGTTTTGCTCTCTCCTACGCCTTCTGCTTCCCCGGCAGTTTCGGTCTCTACGTTTTCTTCTGTTTCCCCGGTGCATTTAATCTCTCTGATGCCTTCTGCTTCCCCGGCAGTTTCTGACCTGCCGCTCTCCTCAAAAGGAACCTCGTGGTGATCGGTGACAACTACCGTCATCCCCTTCTCTTTTGCGTGGGCAATCTGCTCTGTGGCCGCAATTCCGTTGTCGCACGTAAGGATTGTATCTCTCCCCTCATCAAAAGCCTCATCTACAAGCTTTACCGAGAGGCCGTACCCGTCCTTCACCCTGTCAGGAAGACAGTAGTCAACGTCCGCCCCAAAGAGTTCGAGCCCTTTAACAAAAATAAATGTGGAACATATACCATCCACATCGTAGTCGCCTATTACCCTGATCTTCGCGCTATCCCTTATCCTGTCCAATATGATCCGGGCACCCTTCTCGATGTCCGATAGCTCCATAGGGTCTCTTAACATTGAGATATCGCCGTTTAAATACCTCTCAACCTCCTCATCACTCACTACACCGCGGTTCGTAAGGAGTCTCGCCGTTATATTCCTGATGCCGAACTTCGCTGCTGTCGCGTCGAAATCCGACTTCTTGTTGTACATTATCCAATTCGCCATTATACTACGCAGCCTGAAGCTGCTCCTTTTCTAAACAGGCCATTTAAGTCGGCTTCGCCGAAGGGCCTGTTTGCCTGCCAGATCATGTTCTCACGAAATCCGCAGTACATGCGGATTTCTGAAATATAATTCAAGAATACATACTACTATATAATACCACAATGCAAGGGTCATTACACTTTTTCAATATATTGCCATTTTTAAAAAAACTCATATATTGAAAAGCCCCGTGCGGCTGGGCCGCACAGGGCTTGTTATCATAAGAAAACTATCTTAAACCACCTGCATTCGCAGAGCAGCCTTTTCTCCTGACCTGCCTGCATCCGCAGAATAGCCTTTCCTCATAAACCATCCGCATCCGCAGAACAGCCTTTCTCAGGCTGCCTTCTTGCCGATGAAGTTTTTGAAGCTGGTGCGAAGGTCGTACCACATAGGTGATGCGATGAATATTGATGAATATGTACCGCAGATAACACCTACCATAAGAGGAAGGGCGAAGGCCTTGATATCAGCAACACCGAAGATATACAGTGCGAATACCGTAAAGAACGTGGTAGCTGATGTGAAGAGGCTTCGTGTGAGGGTCTGTGATACAGATCCGTTGACAAGGTCCTCGAGCTCCCTCTTGCCGGTCGCAAGATGCATGTTCTCACGGATACGGTCGAATGTAACGATGGTATCGTTAATTGAGTAACCGATGATGGTGAGCACAACCGCGATGAAGGTGCTGCCGACTGCAAGTCTTGTAAAGGCGTATGAAACAATTACTATGAGGGCATCGTGTGCAAGGGCGATGATGGCTGCCGCACCGAACTTGATGTCCTTGAATCTGATCCAGATGTAGATCAGCATCAGGATGAGGGCGATAACAAGAGCACGGATAGCGCTTGATCTCATCTCTCCGCTGATGACGCCGCTGATTGTCTCGGCTGCGATGTTGTCGGCGCTGACATTGTAGTTCTCCTCGAGCACCTTCTCAACTGCCTCTCTCTGGTCAACAGTCAGTGTCGTGGACTTGAAGATAACCTGATTGGTTCCTGTTACTGTCTGGATCTGAAGCTCATTTATCCCTGCGGCCTTCTCGATGTCTGCTGCCACAGTGCTCTCAAGCTCAGAGAGCTCGTATGCTTTGTCGAAGGTTACGGTTGTCGATGTACCGCCAACGAAATCAAGTGAGTAGTTGAAGGCTCCCTTTCCTGCTGCTGCGTTTATCGCCATTACGATAACGCCTGCTGCAACGATAGCGCATGAGACACCGTAAAAGAGCTTTCTCTTTGCGAGGAAGTCGATCTTCTTAACCTCTTTCGCCTTGCCGTAGAATTTGACATCCTGAAGTCCGAGGCCGAAGAGAATTGATGTGATGATCCTTGTGATAACAAGTGCCGTGAACATCGAGAGGATGATACCGAGGATAAGAGTCTCGGCAAAGCCCTTGATACTTCCGGTTCCGAGGAACCAGAGAACAGCAGCTACGATAAGGGTCGTGATGTTACCGTCAAGGATTGATGAAAGAGCCTTGTTGTAACCGTTCTTGCGGGCGTCATCCACTGACTTACCCTGTGCTATCTCCTCCTTGATACGGGAGAACACGAGCACGTTGGCGTCAACCGCCATACCGATTGAGAGGATGATACCTGCAATTCCGGGAAGTGTAAGTGTCATCTCGAAGGCCGAGAGCAGGAACACGATGAGCCCTGTGTAGAATGCAAGGGCAAGTGTTGCTGACAGACCAAGGAGTCTGAAAAATGCGATCATGAAGATTGCTATAAGTGCAAATCCGACAGCAGCTGCTATAAGAGAAGTTCTGATAGCGTTTGAACCGAGCTGAGCGCCTACAACGTTTGAACGAAGTTCGTTGAGCTGGAGCTTAAGTCCACCGATCCTGATCATTGAAGCGAGGTTGTCAGCTGCCTCGTATGTTGACATTCCGGTGATGACAGCCTTGCCGTCCGTGATGGCAGCCTGTACAGTGGGAACTGAAATGAACTCACCGTCGTAGTAGATACCTATGCTCTCTCCATCAGCAAATGCCTTGGTTGTCGCATCAGCAAATGCCTTGGTTCCCTCGTCCGTGAACTCAAGGGAAACAACGGGCTCCTGTGCTCCGTAGGAATCCTGCTGATATCCTGCGCTCGCAACCTCTACCTGGTCACCTGTAAGGACGATAGAGCCGTCCTCCTGAAGCTCCTCAAGTGTCTTGTTAAGAGCATATCCGCCTATAACCGCTGCGTTCTCATCAAGGACCATGTTCCCGTCCGCATCGGTTGTAAAGCCGCTTGAATATTCGTAGTTCTGGTTGCCGTCTGCATCTGTCTGTGCGATGAAATACAGATTACCGGGCTGACCGAGTTCTTCCAGGATTGTGTTTGCATCTGTAACGCCGGGGATCTCGATGTTGATCCTGTTGGATCCCTCCTGATAAACAACTGCCTCAGTGCTGTACTGCTGAACACGCTGCTGGAGCTTGAAGATAGTGTCTGACATATCCTCCCTGCTGGGAGTCTCATCACCTACTACCTCATAAGTGATGCTGACACCACCTGCGAGATCAAGACCAAGATTGATGCTGGAGAGTGATCCCGACTTGTCGGCGCCAAGACCATATGCAGCCGTGTATCCAAGTCCTCCCAAGAGGGCCAGGCACACAATAAGCGCCAAAACATACTTTAACCTTTTCATATCTGTTTCCTCCGTTTAACCTTCATCGGCAAGCGCCGCTTTTATCATAATCGCACACTCTATTCGCTTTCTCTGAAGCTCACAGCCGTGCTTATATGTCGTATCTATATCACCGTTAAAGTTGTAAGCATTGGCAGCACAGCCGCCGCTGCAGTAATATCTCGCAAAGCATTTCTCACATTCGGGTCGAGAATAGACGTTGCTCTTTTTGAACCTCTCGCGGATGTCCGGACGCGTGATCCCGTCAAAGACATTTCCCATGATAAAGTCCTCATTCCCCACGAACTGATGGCAGGGGTAGAGCTCGCCCCAGGGCGTCACACCCAGGTACTCACACCCGGAGCCGCAGCCCGAGAGCCTCTTGGCAACGCAAGGACCGCCCTCCAGGTCTATGTTGAAGTGGAAGAAGTTAAAGCCTTTTCCCTCTTTGTGTCTCTCAATATAGAACTTTGCCAGCTTGTCGTACTCATCACAGAGTACGGGAATGTCCTCATCCTTAAGAGAATACCAGTCAGATGGCTTTGCCACAACAGGCTCAACCGATATCTGCTTAAATCCCAGATCTGCCAGGTGCCTGACATCCTCCGAGAAATCCAGATTGTTGTGGGTAAAGGTTCCTCTCACAAAGTATCTAAGCTGATGGCGGGACCTGGCAACCTTCAAAAACTTCGGCACTATCTCATCGTAGCACCCCTGTCCGCCGCGCTTAGGTCTCATGGCATCATTGACTTCTTTCCTTCCGTCTATGGAAAGAACGATGTTGCCCATCTCTTTGTTCACATATTCAAGTATCTCGTCATTTAAGAGAGTTCCGTTGGTGGTAATGGTGAAGCGGAAGTTCTTGCCCTTCTCTTTCTCAATGCTCCTGCCGTACTCAACGATTTTTTTGACGACCTCCCAGTTCATGAGCGGTTCGCCGCCAAAGAAATCCACCTCAAGATTTCTTCTGTTTCCGGAATTCTCAACAAGGAAATCCAGTGCAGCCTTTCCGACCTCCTCGCTCATGAGCCCCCGCTTTCCGTGGTATTCACCCTCATCCGCAAAGCAGTACCTGCAGCGAAGGTTGCAGTCGTGAGCAATGTTGAGGCACAGCGCCTTGACCACTGTCTCCCTGTTCTGGAAGTCCTCCACGTAATTCTCGTATACATCATCAGTGAAAAGAACTTCCGACGCCCTCAGCTCCATTATCTCGGAGAGGGCCTCTCCTATCTCCTCAGAAGGATACTTTGAAGATATGTCTCTCATCCCCGAAACTTCCATATAAAGAGCGGAGAAATCCTCATCACCTTCCCTGTCCTCTTCCCTTGCTGCAGCCGTGCCGTAAATCTCTGTAAGGCGCTTCTCCACAACCGGGATAAGGTCGAAAACAACGTCATCCACAACATGTACAGATCCGGAATTTACATCAAGCACAATGTTGTAGCCATTGTTTTTGTACGCATGTATCATAAAAACCTCTGTGTTTCATCATAAAGCGAGCAGCGGCATAGCCGCTGCCCGACATGTCTTTCATCCTGTTCCAAAAAAACTTACTTGCTAAGCTGCTCGCAGCTCTGGTTTCCGACTGTGCAGGAAGTCTTGCAAGCTGACTGGCATGATGTCTGGCACTCGCCGCATCCGCCCTTCTTCATGGATTCCTTGAGATTTCTTGTGACTAACGACTTAACATGCTTCATAAGTTTGCCTCCAGCCTTTCCGAATTCTTTTATTACAGTGGTTTAGTATAGCATATATTAATTATGGTGTCAAAAACTTTTACGCCTTGGCCTCGGGTGTGATCATGAGGACCTTGGTTATCCTGTTGCCCTTTACGCCCCTGGCCGTGAGCGTGATCCCGTTTTCTAATGTGACGCTCTCACCGTACCTCGGGAGCCTGTCGAGAGCCTCTATCATGAGTCCTCCGATCGAATCGTAGTCCTCGGAGTCAAGCTTTAGTCCCAGCTCATCGTTTATGTCATCGAGCTTCATATTGCCCTCGACTATGTACCTGCGGCCTCCGATGTGCTTGATGAGATTGTCCTCGTCCGAGTCGTACTCATCCCTGATCTCGCCGACGATTTCCTCCAGAAGGTCCTCCAGGGTTATCATCCCGACGGTCGCCCCGTACTCAGACAGGACAAAAGCAACGTTCTGCGACTTTTCCCTCATCTCTACGAGGAGATCCGCTGTCTTTTTAAACTCGTAGGTGTAGTAGGCCTTCCTAAGATGCTCTTTTATCTTGAAGTTCTCCTTGTCCTCTAAGAGGATGAGGTCTTTGATATTGATAAGACCTATGACATTGTCCTGCTCGTTCTCCTCATAGACGGGGATCCTCGTGTACATGTTCTCCTTAAAGAGCTTCATGACCTCGTTGTAATCGGCCTCTGTGCTGACACAGGACATGTCGATCCTGGGTATCATGATGTCCTTGGCAACCGCGTCGGAGAAATCAAAGACGTTGTAGATGATCTCTTTTTCCTTGGTCTCGATGACGCCGTCCTCGTGACTGACATCCACGTAGGTCTTTAGCTCGTTCTCGGTCATGGCCTGGCGGTTGTCGGTGTCAATCTTAAAGAGCCTCAGGATCCCTGTCGCAACTCCGTTTATGATAAAGGAAAAAGGAGTCATCAGCGTCATGAACAGGATGATGATCCTGGCGTACCATAGAGAAATACTCTCAGCGTAGGCCGTCGCCACAGTCTTGGGGATGATCTCGCCAAAGATCAGGACGATCAGCGTCAGGACGCCCGTTCCTATACCGATTGCAAGGCTTCCGAAGAGGTCCGTGACAAACACGGTCATGAGCGCGGACGCCGAGAGATTTACTATATTGTTGCCGATGAGGATCGCCGTGAGCATCCTCTGGGTGTCCTCACAGATCTTGAGTACAAGCGCCGCCCCGGCGTTTCCCTCGTCGGAGAGCGCCTTCATCCTGACCTTGTTGCAGGTCATAAGTGCTGTCTCCGCAGATGAAAAAAACGACGACAACATCACCAGCACTATAAGTATTATCAGTCTGACTATATGTATGTCCAAATTAGGCTCCTCAGTGTATATGATACAGGTGTGAAAGTACGGATATCCGCATGTATCATTTTGCACTATTATTTATGGGGTTAACGTAAAATTCCGTAAAATCCGAATATCCCTGTTCGGTAAGCTGCTGCTTCTGGAATTTCTTGTTCTTGTTCATTCTGACGATCAGAACCCGGTTCCCCATCTCTCTCTCTTTTTGCGCCTTGCGGATTATCTCAGAGAGTCTCTCTCCACCGATTCCCTTCTCTATAAGGAAGGCTTTCTTCTCACTCTCGCCCGGGACATCAAAGCCCTCGTCGAGCATGATCATGATGATCCTCTCAAATCCGATGGAAAAACCGCAGGCAGGCGTCTCCTGTCCGAGGAACCTGCCGACCATTTTGTCGTACCTTCCGCCGCCTCCGCAGCTTCCGCCGTACTGCGGCATCGCAACCTCGAAAATCGTGCCCGTGTAATATGACATTCCCCTCACAAGAGTGGGGTCAAAAACCATCTCAAACTGTGCGGTCTTCGTATCATCTACCAGGCTTATTATCTCACTCAGGGACTTTCTTACTTCGCTCTCAAGATAGTCACCTATCGTGTCTGCAATGATTTCAAGCGCCTTTATGCCGCTTTCGCCATCCGCAGCCTTAAACAGATCCAGATACTTATCGACAGTCTCCTTTGAAAAGCCGTCCTTTGTAAGGAGCTCAGCTACGCCATCTATACCGATCTTGTCCATCTTGTCGAGGGTAATGAACACGTTGTCGTACTCTTCTTCGGGAAATCCCGCGTAGGCCGCCATGGCTTTTAATATCCTTCTGTCGTTTATCCTGATCTTAAAGTCCTTAAAGCCGAGGCGCCCAAGCGTCGTAGTAGTCGCGAGTATGAGCTCTATCTCAGCGATATTGCTCTCCTCTCCGAGAATATCGATATCGCACTGCATGAACTGCCTGTATCTGCCCTTCTGGGGTCTGTCAGCCCTCCACACATTTCCCATCTGGAGCGCCTTAAAGGGTGACGGGAGTTCTCCCTGGTGCGCGGCATAAAACCTGACAAGAGGGACAGTCAGATCATACCTTAGTCCCTGGTCCGTCAGGTCATTCTCCTCTTTTGCATCGGCCAGATTTAATTTCTCGCCTCTTTTCATGATTTTGAAGATCAGCTTCTCGTTCTCCCCGCCCTGCTTGCTGTTTAAGTTGGACAGCGACTCGACGGCAGGCGTCTCGATGGAAGTAAAGCCGAACTCTCCGTAGGTCTTCTTGATAACGCCTATGCAGTAGTCGCGAAGGCGCATCTCCCTCGGAAGTATATCCTTCATGCCCGTTACGGGCTTTTTGATAAGTGCCATAAAGCTATAATCCCTCCACAATAAAAATAATACGGATTGATTTTACTATCAGTCCGCATTATTTGCAATCATTTTACGTTTATATCATGCGTTGTGCTGCCTCAAAAAGTCAAGGAACTGATCCCTGGGCATCGGCCTTGCGTAAAAGAATCCCTGGATGTGCTCACACCCGAGCCTTATTATCTGTTTGGCCTGCTCCTCGGTCTCAACGCCCTCCGCCACGATCTCTTTCCCGAGGGACTTTATGATCTTGACGAGGTTAAACATCACCATGTAGTGGGTGCCTGACTCAAAAGCCGACTGCACAATGCTCTTGTCGAGCTTAAAGAGCTCAACCGGTAGAGTCGCAATTCTGGCGATATTGGAGTAGCCCGTTCCAAAATCATCCATGGAAAAAGACATCCCGTAGTCTCGGAGCTTTTTGATGTTCTCATCCATCGCCTGGGTGAGCCCCTCCTCAAAGGTCTCCGTTATCTCAAGGTTTATCCTGTCGGGGGGTATTTTGTATTTTTTTAGTGTATTTATGACGCTATCCGAGAGGTTTGTCTGGATGCAGTCAACCACCGAGAGGTTGACCTCCGCGTACTTAAGCCCCAGGTCTATAGCCTCGGTATTTGCCAGCATATCGCAGACAGATGAGAGAACGTAGCTGTCGATTGCTATGACAGATCCGTTTCTCTCCGCAACCGGCATGAAGACTGCGGGGGATATGAAACCCAGGTGCGGATCCTTTAGGCGCAGCAGCGCCTCGCAGGATGAGAACTTTCCCTCCTTCGGGCTGTAGATTGGCTGGTAGTAAACCTCCAGAAGTCCGTCGTCGAGAGCTCTTTTCACGATGGAATCGATCTTCTTGTCGTGCTCAACGTGCTTTAAATTAAGGTCTGAGACCCTCAGTATATCCCTGTTCTGGCGAAGCATAACCTTCTTGATGACGCCCCTTACCTCGTTAAATTTGTCCACCGAGTCCACTTCATCCGGGAAGCCGATCGCAAAGAGATTCTGATAAAGCCTTATCTCTTTTCCGCCAATGACCCAGGTGTCCCTGAATCTCTTTTTTATCTGCTCTGCAGTCTTGAGGATAACGGGGTCGTCAGGCTCCGCCTCAGAGAAGATGAGAATATAGGTTGAGTCGTCGGTGTAGTATACGTTTCCTCCGGGACAGAGCTGCCCCAGGTATGACGTTATCTGTGTCAGGAGCTCTGAGATCATCTCTACCGGCTGCCCGCCTATTATCACGTCGAGCCTCTCAATAGATACGCCCAGGATTGAAAAGACCTTCTTCTGTATGAGGTTGTTGGACACCGCAAAGGTGAGCGCATTTTTGGTCCCTGCTCCCGACATCGAATCGGTGAACTCACTCGGGTTCTGGAAGGTGTAAACGCATAGCAGCAGCGCGATAGATACAGAAAACTCAAAAATCGAGCTCGACCTGGTCAGTATCCTTATCGGGATGCCGGCCAGCATGAGGAAGTAATAGATGACCAGCGAGATAAACTTCTCGGTGGACAGACTCCTTGCATACTTGATGTACAGGGTACCGGCATAGGCGAAATAAATAAAAAGACATATATTGACCGATGCTCCCTGCGGATAGTTGTACTGAACCTCTCCCATTTCATCAAAGGTAAAGAAGTAGTCCGTCACAAAACCGGACAGAAAAAAGAGAACTGCATACAATAAAGGAAGAAACAGGAGAGTTCTCTTTATAAGGCTCTTTCTCTCTACATTAAAGATCGCCATCACGTAGAGCATCGACAGATATGAGATCAGATATGTGCAGATCTTTTCGACGATCACCAGAAAAACATTGGTCTCATAGCTCATCACCGAGCGGAAAAAGTCGGAGAACATCCACAGATGATGGAAGAGCCCCGCCAGATTCAGCACGAGGGCATCAAAAATAATCATTCCAAAAATCCGCTTCTGCTTGTTGTTGTGGAGTTCCTCCAGCGCGTTGATTATCAGCGTAACAAAGATCAGAAGCAGCGATGCAATGGTAAAACATATATTATAATTTTGAGGATTGATTATAATTTCCATCATTAACCCTCAGCAAAATAAGAATCGATAACTCCGGCAAAAGAGCTGTCCTTGACAGGTGCCCCCAGATAGTCGCCCATCAGGAAGTCGCAGCCAAGCTCCTCCGCCATTTTCTGCTCTGTGGCAGAAGATATGTCACTTGCTCCCACAAATATACTGATATCGTGGAAAAGACCAACCATCCCCTTTGTCACCTGCTTCATGCTCTCGGATTGTGAAGCCTTGACGAGGACGTCGTGGTCTAGATTGATCTGGGTTACGGGGAGCTCTAATATCTTATCCAGATCTCCGTAGCCGCTTCCGAATCTGTCAACAATAACAGAGCACTTCATGTCTCCCCAGAGCTTTATGTTGCGCTCCGCGATATTGTTCATGGTAGTAATCGTGGTCTCGGAGAGCTTGAGCGTTATCCAGGTAGCCTCCGCCCTCTCCTCACGCAGTATCTTTTTGATGCGCCTGATGAAATCATTCCTGGAGATCTCTCCCTGACTCATACCGACGATCGCCCTGTACTTGCCGTTCTTGTCCCCGGCATTCCAGAACGCGAGCGATCTGCAGGCGCTGCGGAAGACGAACTCATCCGAATCCAGAAGAGCCTGTGTCACCTTGACGTCAGGAATATGTCCGCGCATGTCGATTTCGTTCCCGTACTCATCGATCGGGAAGTAGTAGACATCCGCGTTGTAATTGATCTTGTATATTTTGGACAGAACCGGCTGGAACTTGATGACAGTCGACTTGTCGTCTATGCTGTTCCTTGCGATGATATCGTAGTCGAGGCTCTTCTGCATGGGCGAAGACAGCTTCGCACCCACATCAACTATGATATCGCGCTCGGACTCTATGTTCTCCAAAAACAGCTCGACTCTTCCCATGAGCTCTGCGACCGTCCTGTAGTGGTCGGGATACTTCATGAGGAAGCAGTGCCCCTCTACCCTGATGGCCATGTTGGAGAATCTCCAGGGCTCATGGAGCCTCTCTGCGATCGCATGGATCAGCGCATCGATCATTTTCTCATCCTCAGAGTGAACAGTCACGGCAAAGACATACTCCGCATACCTGTAGGTATATGTCTGGAGCCTGTAGTCTGACATTCCAACCCTCTTGAGGTAGGCCGCTATCTTTTTCAGTACCTTCTCAGCCTGCGAATAGCCGATCTCATCGCTGAGTGCCCTTATGTTGTCTATAGTGACAAAAATGGTCCAGTGGTGGTTCTTCCGCGAGGTCTTTATATCAAGTCCCTCCAAAAAAGCCTTCCTGTTGAGGATATTGAGAGTCTCATCCACCATCTCGCTGGGATTCTGAAGGGAAATATAAACAAGGGTTATGCTGATGACCCCAAGGAAATTCTCGATGAGGACGGTGGGCAGAAAGTACTGTATCACAATTCCCGTAACTACAAGAAAAACGTAGGAAAGTACCACAACCTTGGTCCTCACCCTCATGAGCTTCTTGTATCTGAAGGTCATGCTGATGCCGTAGGTAAGAAAATAGGCGGCAAGCAGGTAATAAATGAAGATAAACGGTCCTCTGTGGTAGATGCCGTTTTCGTCGTAATGAAAAAGTATAGGGACAAACAGATTGACGATCACAAGAAAAATCCCGATATGGTATCCCAGATAGAGCGATACGTAGTCGGAGCGCTTCCTGAAATCAACATAGATATCGAGAACGGCGTGGATGTACATCAGGTAATAGAAACCTGAACCCAGATGAAAAATAAAGTAGACCGAGCCCAGCAGCATCTCCAGCGGATGGTACCACCAGGTCTGCATCGGGTTCATCTGAAGGAACGTCTCCCACCTCTCCGAAAAGGTGGATAGAAACATAGCAAAAAACAGCATGAAATAAGCTCTCTGTCTGTAGGCTGGAACCCATCTTCTCGACAGAGAGGTAATAGCTATCGTAGCCAGTATGCACATGGCACAAATGTCAAAATAATAGTTATATTGCATGCCTGTCTCCGGCAGTTAACTCATACGAAAATAGTGTTATTGGAGATAAAAAACTCCAACAACACTATTATACGTCATATTATGCAATTTTAATACAATATTGAACTATTAAATGAATATAAAAAATTTGTGATGCTTTTCCATCCTGCATTTCGGGCCATGTCTGAAGATAAACCTTATCTCCCTCGAATAGGGGTTCAAGCTCTGCCGTAAACTCCAGGGTATCAGACTCTCCGTACCTGTCGATAAATCTCTTAAGTCCGATCTCCCAGAGCTGCCCTGTGTAGAAGCTGTCTGCGGCGAGCTTACCGTCTTTATAAAGGCCTGCGGTGTTCGCCGCATACTCTATCTGCGCAAAGATTTCCTCTGCCCCGGCAAGGCTCCCGGGAAGCTTAACCGCATACGAGTCACCACTTATCTTTTCGAAGGATGCCCTCTGAGTGCAGGTGAGAGTCTCCTTCCCCTCATAGATTGCAAATATATCGCTGCCGGCAAAATCAGAAATCTCTACCGCACTCTTCAAAAGTTCAAAACTGTCAGGAGTCTTAGGAAGCTCAGGAAGAGACCTGAATAAAGCCTTCTTCTGACCTTCGCTATCACTTACCTGAACGTAGAGGTTTACGCTTCCACCTTCTTCTGTAACCGCCTCTCCATCGGAGATCACGAGGAAATCCCTGCCCTGTATGTTAACTTTTACCGAATGTATGGCTTCATTTTTGGTGATAATAACGATCCTGTTTCCGCCGATATCGCCCTTTATGTCAGCTGAAACCTCCCTTTCAGTGTCGGTGTAGAACACGTACACATCTCCTTCAGCCGCAGCGCCGCGAAGGATGCACAGAGGCGTCGCATCTATAGTCAGAAGAGCCTTATCCCCTACAGGTAGGTTAAACGGATAGAAGAAGTAGTCGCCGTCCGACACATCTCTTTTGGCAAAAGAGATAATCCTTCCTCCTCTCTCATCGAAGGCAGTCAGCTCAACATCCCTGTGGTCTGCCATCCTGTAGCGTCTCTGGTAGTTGTTCACAAAAAGATATCCCGACATATATCTTGCGCCGCCAAAGGTTATCTCCTTGCATCTTGCGGAGGTGCGAAGGCTGTCAAAGTCATCAGGCTTTGAGGGGTTGCCAGGCTGCTCAACATACTTCATGTCGGTCAGATCATCACCGAAATCATGGATAAAGGTTCCGATGAGGCGCACTCTCCTGTAGGTGTCCTCCATCTGCCCATACTCGCGAAGGGGCGCGTTGAAGTCGTAGGAGCAGATAGGAAGGTCGTTGGGATAGCCCGTCTCTTTGCTCTCCTGCAATGTTGTGAGCTTCCCCTCGGGGTTGGTACCTCCGTGGTACATGTAGTAGCCGATGAGGTTTGCGCCGCTCCCGAGTTTAGTCATCGTCATCGCCTCGGTATCCTCTCCCGTGGCAATGCATCTCCTGTGCTTTGTGACCTGCAGTCCTCCTCCGAGTTCGCAGGTCAGATACGGGAACCTGTCCATATCAAAGGTGATACCGACGCCGAGTCCGTGGTCGGAGCCTATGTTGTGGTCGTTCCTCTCCCTCGTAAATACATAGTTTCCGCTCGGCTCTATCTCAGTCAGTCTCTGATCCCAGGGCGCCTCGCAGTAGCCTCCCATGACGGGCAGCATTCCGCCTGTGACGGCTCCGCCCCAGCCTGTCGCCGTGTATATGGGAACCTCGAACCCTATCTCTTTTGCCATGGCAAGGAGAGTCTTCATGTGCTCCTCGCCCTCCTGCCCGTTAAGTCCTCCGCAGTGGCCGTACTCGTTCTCAATCTGAACTCCGATGACAGGGCCTCCGTCCTTTAAAAAAGATCCTTTTGCCTGTTCATATATCTTTTCATAGAAGGTCTTAACGTGCTCGAGGTAGGCGGGTGCGTTACTTCTTGGCTCGTACCCCTTGTCCCTGGCATCCTGAAGGAGCCAGTCGGGGAAGCCTCCGTTTCTTACCTCTCCGTGAGCCCAGGGGCCGATCCTTAAAATGCTGTAGAGGCCGACTTTTTTGATTGTATCGAGGAATTTCTTTAAATCCCTGTCGCCCGAAAAGTCATACTCGCCCTTTACTTCCTCGTGATGGATCCAAATGACATAGAGCGATACGATGTCTATGCCGCCTGCCTTCATCTTGGTCAGCTCCTGCTCCCAGTATTTGTTTGGATACCTCGAAAAATGCATCTCTCCCATCATGGGGAACCATCTCCTGCCGTCCACCATGATGCTGACAGGATCGTAGGTGATTTTTGAATCCTTTGTGATATTCATAAGCCAGCTCCTTGTCTTTTGGGTACGCCGTAATTAGCTACTGACGAGCTGCCATTTGCCGGTCAGTACTTTTTTATGCGTACCTGATTCTTTATGGTTTTGTCATCTAAAAAGTTTATAATGCGCAGTTTTTTTTGTCAATTAATCCGGTTTACGCTATTTTCCTATAGTAGGCTCCGTCCTGTGCTATCTTTCCGGTGTAGGTCATGTCCATCAGGGTTGATAAAAGCACAGGGACTGATATGTTCTTTCCCTTTTTGTAGAGTTCTTCAAGTATGAAGGACGTCGAGACCGGGATGATGTCCACGATCTGCATTATCTCATCCTCCATGGAAAGCTCCCGCAGAGGTGACATCTCATCGCCTTCGGCATCCGGTTCATTCTTGGGAGATACATTGTCATTTTCAGTACCATTTATATCTATGACAATTCTCTGGCTGTCACGCACTGCTAAATCTGCAGTCTTGTAACTCGTATTCGGATTATTTTCATTCGATTCACTTGCCGCGCAGTATCTTATTTTCAGACCGCTCAGCCTCTCAAGCACATCCTCAACGCAGGCTGCGACCCCGGCGCCGTCCCTTATGAGGTGGTTGCAGCCATCGCTCAGGCGGTCAGTTGCTCTCCCGGGGACTGCGAGAACCTCTTTTCCCTGCTCAAGTGCCGTCTCAACGGTTATAGAAGTCCCTGACCTCTGCCTTGCCTCCACAACGAGGAGGACGTCTGAGAGGGCGCTGATTATCCGGTTTCTCGCAGGGAAAAGCCTTGCCTCGGGCATCGTTCCGGGCGGGTACTCTGAGATGAGGCCGCCGTTTTTTGCGAGCGCATCATAGACGTCCCCATTCTCCGGCGGGTAACAGATATCAACTCCGCACCCGAGAATGCCAAAGCTGCTGCCGTTAACCGAGAGTGCTGCCGCCTGCGCTATTGAGTCGACACCTCTCGCCATTCCGCTTATCACTTGAACTCCCGCAAGGGCAAGCCCCCTGCCGAAGAGCCTCGCCATGTATCTTCCGTAGTCGGAGCACATCCTCGCGCCAACAATTGACACCGAAGGAACCGACGGGTCAGGGAGCCTTCCCTTTACATATATCGCAAAGGGCGCATCGGGTATGTTCTTCAGCTTTTCAGGAAAGTCCTCATCTATCCTCGAGATGAACCTTATCCCGCTGCCAGACAGCTTTTTCTTTTCCCTGTCAAAGTTCCAGTAGTAGCGCGAGTTCTCAATATTTTTTACCTGTTTCTCTGTCAGAAGGTGCTTTAGGTCCTTCGGGCTCATCTCGTAGATCTCCCTGCAGCTGAGCCCCGTTACAAGGAGCTTTTCAACACTTCTGTTTCCAATTCCCGGCACGTTAAAGAGCCAGTATGCGTAATCTTTTTCTGTAATTTCCAAATCTTTATTCCTCCGTCTGTGACCAGTATTTTCCGTCGGTGATGCGATAGCCCACCGCTTCCATCAGATGTATCTGTCTTATATCTAAAGAGCCGTCAAGGTCCGCGATGGTCCTTGCAACCCTCAGTATCTTGTGATAGCTCCTCGCAGAGAGCTCCATGCTGCAAAAGACCTGCTCAAGGTAGGCGCTCTCCCTGCCGCCCAGAGCGCAGTACTTCTCTATGTCCTTTGGCGTCATCTCAGAGTTGAACCTTATGTCCGTTCCCTTAAATCTATCCTCCTGGACTTTCCTTGCCCGCAGGACCCTCTCACGTATTACTGCGCTCGTCTCATTTATATTCTCTCCTCCCCTCACTGCAAGGTCCGCGATGTCGATCCTCGGCGCTTCGACGCAGATGTCTACCCTGTCGAGAATCGGCCCCGATATGTGGGATAAGTACCGCCTTATCTCGTTGGGCGTACACTTGCACCTGTTCCTGTCGGGGTAATAGCCGCAGGGACAGGGGTTAAGCGCCCCTACCAGCTGAAACGATGCGGGATATGTGATCGTCCCCATGTTCCTAACGATGTGGACATGTCGGTCCTCCAATGGCTCGCGCAAAAGGTCCAGCTTGCCCCTCGGAAACTCAGGCATCTCATCCAGGAAAAGGACTCCCCTGTGTGCGAGGGATATGAGCCCCGGGCGCGGAGTCGTCCCTCCTCCGACAAGAGCTGCGTCCGTCACAAGGTGATGGGTGCTCATAAAGGGTCTCTTCGTGATAAGGGCCTTCCCCTCGCCCAGCATACCCGCTACTGAATATATGGTTGAGACCTCAAGGCTCTCATCGAGGGATAAGGGCGGCAGGATTGTGGGAATTCGCTTTGCGACCATACTCTTTCCGGCCCCCGGAGGGCCGATCAGCATCAGATGGTGAAAGCCCGCAGCTGCAATCTCCGCAGCTCTTTTCACACCTGCCTGGCCGTTGATATCGGAAAAGTCCAGATTCTCATCGCTGTAGTCTTCCTCCTCCAAAAGCTTTTTGGCATCGACCTTCATGGGCGGAATGAGGCGCTCCCTCTCATCAAAAGGCGCATTCAGATACACAGCCGCCTCCTGGAGGGAACTGACTCCGATGACATTGATCCCCTCGACGACTGCGCCCTCTCTCGCATTTCCCTTAGGCAGGATGACGCAGCGAAAGCCCATCTCCCTGGCCCTCGCAACTACCGGAAGAACGCCCTTTATGTTTTTCACCTCGCCGTCAAGACTAAGCTCCCCTAAAACCACGGTTTTTTCGAGACTCTTCTGGTCTATCACTCCGAGGGATATCATGACCCCCACCGCTATCGGGAGGTCAACTACAACGCCCGTCTTTCTGATGTCCACGGGCGATAAGTTGACCGTTATCCTGGCGGGCGGGAGCTTTTGCCCTGCGTTCCTCAGAGCAACCTTGACGCGCTCCGCCGCCTCTTTTACCTCAGAGCTCATAAATCCCACCATATTAAAGCACGGGAGGCCGTCAGAGACATCCACCTCTACCTGCATGAGGTACGGCGCGATGCCCTGCGCAGCTCCCGAAGTAACTGAACTGAACATACTGCTCCTCCTTCGTGATGGCATAACAAAAAAGCCATCCACAATCATTTTTATTCTGTAATGGTATTGTTCTATCCGTGAAACGGACAGATTCATCAAGAGATGATGTTGAATTGATTTCAATAAATTATAAAAAGTTTCGACCTGTTGATTATACAACAGGTCGGAGAAAAAATCTTTACATTTTTATAATTTTGATACAAATATTTCTACATATATGCATTTGCTCCGCCCCGGCCGATAACCTGATTATTTTATCTGAGCATCTTGTTCTGCATCGTGTCGGGGTCCTGGGCGAACTGGATCGCAACCTCCCTCGTTATCTTCTGGCTGCGGTAGAGCTCTAAGATCGCGTCGTCCATTGTCATCATGCCCTGCTTTCTGTAGGTCTGCATGTAGGTGATGAGCTGATGCGACTTGCCCTCCCTGATGAGGTTCCTGACGGCGCTGTTGATGTGCAGCACCTCAAAGGCTGCGATCCTGGATGTCCCGTCTGAGCTTGGAAGGAGCTGCTGGGACACGATGGCCTCGAGTACGCCTGCCAGCTGGATCCTGATCTGCTGCTGCTGATGTGAGGGGAATACGTCTATAAGTCTGTCAACCGTGTTGGATGCCCCTATGGTGTGGACGGTTGAGAGCACCAGATGCCCGGTCTCAGCTGCCGTTATGGCTGTGCTTATGGTCTCAAGATCCCTCATCTCGCCGACGAGGATGACATCGGGGTCCTCACGTAGAGCTGCCCTAAGCGCGTCGGCGTAGGTGTTTGAGTCAGTTCCTATCTCCCTCTGATTTACGATAGACTTGTTGTGCCTGTAGGTAAACTCTATAGGGTCCTCAAGCGTTATGACATGAGCGTCGCGGTTGTTGTTTATCTGATCGATTATCGAAGCAAGAGTTGTCGATTTGCCTGATCCCGTGGGGCCCGTCACCAGAACCAGCCCTCTCTTTTTCCTGTAGAGATCAACTACTGTCGCAGGTATCCCAAGGCTCTCAGCGGAGGGAATATGAGTTGCAACAACACGGAAGGCCATGGCAATTGAGCCTCTCTGCTTGAACACATTTAGCCTGTAGCGGCCCAGTCCCATGATTGAAAAAGACATATCGAGCTGCCCGTTGTCCTCGAGTCTGGCATACTGCTCATGGGTCATGATCTCTTTTGCTGCAGCCATAGTGTCATCAGGCAGGAACCTGTCGAATTCCTTCATCTCGATAAGCTTGCCGTGGAGCCTCATCTTGGGAGGTATACCGGTCGTTATATGCACGTCGGAAGCTCCAAGCTCCATTGCCTGTCTGAGAATATTTTCAATCTGTGACATTTACAAACCTTCTTTCAAACGTAATCAGGCTCTTCGACTTCAAGGCCTAAGGCCTTCATCCTGCCTGTATCCATCATATATCTGTTGTCGAGAGTCTTGACGATATCGATGATCTCGAGATTTCCGTAGGACCTTCTGTCGGAGAGGTCGATTATCGAGTTGTCCCTGAAGCTAAGGACCGTCGGCCGCAGGAAATCCATGTCATTGGTCCTGATGACCAGCGCCTTCTCTCCGCTGTTGAGTTCGACGCTGATACCCGGGCGCAGGATATTCAGCGAATCCACAAGCGCCTTGACGACTCTCGGGTCAAAGATCTCGCTGTTATTCATCATCTCTCTGATGACGACAACCTCGGAGGTAGGAAGCGAATCTTCCCTAACCGCCGTCTCCTTGTCAAAGTAGCCTGCAACTATCAGGACCTTGGCGGGGATACTCAGCTTCATCGTCTGAGGGGGATTGCCCTCCCTGAAATCGAGAAGGGTCTTTCTGGCCTGGTTACAGGCTCTTTTTATCCCGGGCTGAAAAGAAAAGGCATCTTCAATTATGGTATAGCCCTTGGTCTCGTGCGAGTCGATAAGCATCCTCTCGTCGTGGCTGGTGTCCTGCTTGGACTGAAGCTCGACGGGGAGCGTAAGCTTTCCGATGTCATGTATCACCGACGCCATCACCGCCTCGTTCTGCTCAGAGAGCGGTACGTTCATGGTGTGCGTGATTATGGCGGAGAGAATTGCGACATTTAGGCAGTGTTTGTAGATGTAGTCCTCCTCGCTTCGAAGGGTCTGCTGAAAGGTTATCTTCTTGCGGAGATTCCCGTAGTTTTTGATGATCTGCGAGACGATGATGGGGAATCTGTCCTGCTTGCCTTTCTGCTTGATCCTGGCCATCTCGTCCATTATCTCATTGTACATCACGGTCTGGAATTTCTCAAAATCCAGGTCGTCCTGTGTCATCGGAGGAGCAGGCTCGGCTGGCTCCAGGATAAAAAGGCCAATAAGGCCAAAGCTCTTTATATTCTCTATCGCCTGCATATCCTTGAGGGTGGAGGCGCGGTCATACAAAAGAACTCCTTTTTTGCTGTATATGGGCTTTGCCAGTCGCATGCCCGGTTTTAGTTCATCGCACTTTTTGAAGAGCATTTTTTCCCTCTGAAAAAAAATAGTCACTATAATTATGGGGCTTTGCCGTCAAAAAATCAACTAAATGCCGTAGGGAAGTGCGCCCCGGGGTCCACAAGCACCACCAGGGATCTCATGGCTCAGGTCAGCTCATCGAGTGTGCTTCCGTAGGATGAGAGGAACTCGTTCACGAAGTCCAGGACCTCGGGGAGCTCCTGGTAGAGGCTCCTTATGGACTTGCCGGTGCTCTCTTTGGCCGTGCGGAACTCCGTGTTGCCCGCGTTTGTCTCGCCGATACACTTTATGAGGGCAGAGAGCTTGTCTGCCGCCTTGACGAGCCGCCTCATGTAGCGGTCATCATCGGTATCCTCAGCCCTGAATATATCCTCGTACGAGGGGCGCAGATCCTCTGGAAGCTTCTCAAGGAGCTTATCCTCTGCGATGGACTCGACCTCCTTGTAGGCGTGCTTTAAGTCAGCGTTGAAATACTTTACGGGGGTTGGCATGTCGCCGGTTATGATCTCCGAGGCGTCGTGGTAGAGACCGATCAGAGCCGCCTTGTTGGCGTCAAGGTTTTTGCCGTAGCGGACATTCCCTATAGTACACAGGGCATGCGCTATCATGGCGACCTCCATCGAGTGCTCGCATAGATTCTCGGGCCTTGTGTTGCGCATGAGGGCCCAGCGCTCAATATATTTCATCCTGGAAATAAGTGCAAAGAAATTGTAGTTCATGGTAAACCTCCCACATATTATGATGAGCGGGTCAAAAGTCCGACTCGGAGGGTGGCATCGGCAAAATGCACAATTTTTGCTCATGTTAAACCAAGCACTCCATCGAGCCCAGAGCACCAATCTCTGCGTGCAAAGGCACTTGAGATTGGTTGGTCTCGACTCCGTGGTTTAAAAATCGCAAAATATTGTGCACATTTGCCTCTGCCGCCCTCCGAGTCGGACTTTTGACCCTGACATCATGATATATGAAAAACGGTTCAGAGCGCAAGGGTGACTCAAAAAAGCTGTCGCAGGGAGCGCGACAGCTTTTTCAGTTATACTTATATTTTCCTGAAGTGTATCATCACCGACGGGTATACCCCGAACAGCGGGTCGAAGGCATATCCTGCGTTCATGAGGGCGGAGCCTGTAAAGCGCTCACCTTTTGCACCCTTCTTTTCAAAAGAGGCGTCGTCCGGTGCATCCTGAACAGAGGTTATGAACTCATCAACCTCGTACACAGCGTCGGGGTCAAGGTTCCCAATGCGCACACAGATGATCTCGGGGTTTGCGCGGACATCCGTCACTACCAGATTGAGAAGCGCCTCACTCTTATCTTCTGAGACAAAGCCCCAGGATGTGTAGTATTTCTCATCATCATCGTCCGATAAGCGCAGCACTCTTCCCTTGTGAACGAGATCGTAGTATCTGTTGAAAACATCTATCTGCCCGCGGATCATTGCTCTCTCATCATCCGTGAGTTTTCTGGGGTCAAGCTCATATCCGAAGGTCCCCGACATAGCTACTATCGCCCTTGTCATAAAGGGAACCTCGCGCCCGCTCTGGTGATTTGGAGCTGCAGACACGTGGCTTCCCATGGTGCTGACGGGATAGCCGTAGCTCGTCCCCTTCTGGATTTTCAGGCGGTTAATTGCCTCTGTGTTGTCCGAGCACCAGATCTGCGGCGAGTAGAACATTATCCCGGCGTCAAACCTTCCGCCGCCTCCTGAGCACCCCTCGATCATAACATTGGGAAATGCGTCCCTTAGCCTCTGCATCAGCGCGTAGGACCCCAGCACAAATCTGTGCGAAACCTCTCCCTGTGAGAGAGCCGGCAGCGCCGACGAGTACACATTTGAAAGAGACCTGTTAAAATCCCATTTAATATAGGAGATATCGGCAGAGCCAAGTATCGCTGAGATGCCATCATACAAATAGTCAACGACATCGGTCCTCGACATGTCCAGAACCATCTGATCTCTTCCCATTACAGGGTCGCGCCCGGGGTCCCGAAGCACCCACTCGGGGTGTTTTCTGAATAGATCCGAATCCTCATTTATCATCTCAGGCTCAAACCACAGCCCGAATTTCATCCCGAGGCTCGTTGCGTGATCAGCAATCCCTTTAAGTCCGCACTTTAACTTGTCCGTGTTGACCGTCCAGTCGCCGAGCCCCGCGTGGTCGTCATTTCTTTTCCCAAACCAGCCGTCATCGAGGACGAACATCTCGATCCCCGCGCTCGCTGCGCTGTCCATCATGGACTTTATCTTCTCGTCGTCGAAGTCAAAGTAGGTGCCCTCCCAGTTATTGATGAGAACCGGGCGCTTTACATTGCGGAACTCTTTGGGGCAGATGTTCTCTCTGATGATCCTGTGAAAGAGAAAGCTTAGGTCCGAAAGCCCCTCTCCGCTAAATCCCAGCATAACTTCGGGGGTTGTAAAGCTCTCTCCCTTTTCGAGGTTCCATCTGAAGTGGTCGTCCGAGATGCCGCTGACAACTCTCACCATTCCCGCCTGGTCCCTCTCTATCTCCTCGGCGTGGTCGCCCGAGTACATCAGCATGATCCCGTAGCAGTTTCCGCTAAGCTCTCCCGTATCCCTGTCGCAGACAATGACAAACGGATTGTTGTGGTGGCTGCTCATCCCTCTCTTTGAGGATATTCTGTGGATTTCATGCCCCACCTTCTGCCTCTCGGGGAGCCTCTCCATGGCGTGGCGTCCGTGGAAATGGATGAAATCCGGGTCGTTTCCCATAATGTCAAAGCAGGCCGATGCAGCCTTATTTATCACTATCCTGCCTCCGGATACGTTTTCGATGACCGTGTACCTGGAGATGATGTCTTTTTCCTCAAAAACCTGATAGGAAAGAATGACAAGGATCCCTGCAATCTTATCTTCCAAAACCAGCTTCAGGGTGTCGACCCTGTCGCTTTCTGCGCGCACATAGGGGAGGTCTTTAAGGCTGTCGCGCCCTGATTTTATCTCGTGTGACCTGTACCTTAAATCGCACGTTCCGCTCCCGTTTGGAAGCTCTGTCTTAAGCGCCGATACGCGGTAGTCGCCCGCGCCGTCAGTCGGGTATTCCTGGGGGAGAGTATCCGCGGACACTCCCCTCTCATTCCTGCACTCATAGGGATTTCCCGAAAAACCCCTGTCTATCTTCTTTATCAGATAGCTCATGTCTAAGGAGCCGACTTTTTTGCCGTAATAGGTGTGGAGTACCATGCCGATCTCATTTATCTTTATCTGGTACTCCGTGTTTTTCGTTGTCAGGGAAAAAAACTTCTTATCCTCGTAAAATTTTATAGCCATATCAAAGCTTTCCTCCTGAGGTTGCTATGCCCTCAACAAATTGTTTCTGGAATATGATGTAGATAACGATCATCGGAACGATGGCGAGAACCGCTGAAGCCATCATAGCGGGATAATCGCTTCCGTACTGTCCCTGCATCTTGGCAAGGCCCGCGGAAAGTGTCGTCGTATTTGCGTTTGTGCAGACGATCATCGGCCACATCAGGTCTTTGAACGCAAAGAGCGCTGTGAAGATGCCCAGTGATACCATTGAAGACCTTGTGAGAGGCAGCATTATGAAAAGAAATGTCTGCCCGATGTTGCATCCGTCAATCGCAGCGGCCTCCTCGAGGTCTTTTGGAAGAGCCTGGTAGCCTGTCTTTAAGAGATAGGTTCCAAAGGCCGTAACAAGTCCCGGGAAAACAAGGCCTGCAGTCGTATTTAAAAGATGCAGCTTTGACACCATGAGGTACTGCGGAATGACAAATATCTGGGAGGGTATCATCATCTGTATGAGCACCAGTGAGAACATGATCCTCTTTCCCGGGAACTCAAGCCTTCCGAATGCGTAGCCAGCCATTGTCGCTGTAAGGCATGCGCAGATAACGCGGAAGATTATGAGAAGTATTGTGTTCTTGTAGAGCGTCACAAAATTGTAGCTCTTCCAGACTGTCGCAAAGTTCTCAAAATGCCAGCCGGCCTGCGGAAAGATGTAAAACGGGTCAACTGATATCGATTCCTGGTTGGTCTTGAGTGCGGTCAGTATCATCCACGCAAAGGGAACCAGCATGATTATCGCAAATATGATCAGAACAGTATAGGTTAGGAATTTGTTAACCTTATATCTTGTGCTTATACTACTATCCATTTTACTCCCCTTTCCTTAATTGTAATATACAAATTTTTTCTCCATCTTCTGGAGGATGAATGTGACTATCATGATGAACGCAACAAGAACCATTACTATTGCGGCACCGTACCCTCTGTTGGAATTGGTGAACGCGTAAGTGTAGAACAGATACACGATCGACTGCGTCTTGTTAAGCGCGAGGTTCGTCTTGTCCATTACCATGAACATGAGGTCAAAGATTGTCAGCGCGCCGATGATCCTCGTCTGTACTATAAAGAAGGTGGTGGGTGAAAGGAGCGGTACCGTTATGGAAAAGAACTGTCTGATTTCAGATGCTCCGTCTATCTGTGCAGCCTCGTAGTAGTCCCTTGGAATCTCCTGAAGTCCGCCGATAAAGAGTACCATGTTGTAGCCGATTATGGACCAGACTCCTATTATCCCGACGCTGATCCAGGCTATGTTGGGGTCCGAAATCCAGGCGATCTTTGTGTGAAAGATGTTGTTTAAAAGTCCGAACTGCTGATTGTAGAGCCACTTCCATACCATTGCGACGGCTGCGGGTGCGCGGACCATAGGCAGGAAGAAGAGCGTTCTGAATATAGATTTTCCGGCGAGCTTTTTCTGCATGAGGACCGCAAGAACGAGAGCTATCACAATTCCAAGAGGCACCTCGACTATCGTGTACTTTATCGTATTCCAGAGTGACTGCCACGTCTCTGTCGATGTCAGAACAGCCTGATAATTGGCAAGTCCCACAAATTTATTTCCTCTTCCGAAATCCCCCGTCTTGCAAAGCGACTGGTAAACCGTATTGATAGCCGGATAATAGTTTAATACGATAAGCCCTATCATCGTCGGCAGTATGAACGCCCATCCCCACAGAGCCTGTCTCTTCTGCGACTGAGTCATTTTATTTTTGGCCATATAAACCTCCTCATTTACTAAAGAGCCGATTCAGATTCAGATAAGGAAAGCCGAGGTTTTGCCCCCGGCAGTCCTTATTTTTCCCAAAAAGATTATTATCTGTATTACTGTTACTGTTCAGGAACCGTACAGCAACGCATTACTCTGCTGCGATAGCGTCCTCGATGATCTTCTGTGCATTGTCGCAGGCAGTAGCCATAAGCGCGCTGTCTGTAGGATCCTGCCATGCATCAAGGAACGCGCCCTGCTGCTGAAGTGCATCTTCCCATACTGTCGTGTTTCTTGTGTAAGGACGGAAGAACAGATCTCCCTCTTCCTCAGCTCTTACGAATGCAGATACGTCCATGCCATCGAATGCTTTTGAGAAGTCCTCGGATACGCCCTTGAGACCACCCATTGTCACTCCGAGCTCAGCCTGCTTCTTCTGGCCTTCCTCTGAGCAGAAGTATGAGATGAGGTCATAGCAGGCCTTGGGGTCTGCCACGTTTGCGTTTGCTGCCCATCCAAGTCCGTTGTATGCTGAGTAGCGCTCGCCGGAGTCGCAGCTGCCGTTTCCATTTGTGTCAGCATAGGGAAGCATTGCCCATCCGTAATCTGCGTGATTTTCTGCTGTGTAGAAAGCATTGATCATCCATGAACCCTGTGTGATCATTGCTGCCTTACCTGAGATAAAGAGTGAATCCGTACCTGTCTCAGCGACAACTGACTGAGGTGCGCCGACTGAGAGGAGCTTACGAACCATCTCCATACCTGCCTTACCTTCTGCTGAGCCGATTGTTGTTCCCTTGTGGTCGTCTGTGATAACCTTTGCGCCGTAGTCATAAACGAGGTTGTACCAGCCGTCCTGGTTGTTAGATGTGTTCATTGCCATGCCGTAGACATCGCCGTTTGAGCCCTCTGTGATCTTCTTGGCTGCCTCATACATGTCATCCCATGTCCAGTCGTCTGTGGGATACTCAACTCCGTACTGGTCAAAGATCGCCTTGTTATATAGAAGAGCTATTGTGTCGTGGTCCTTGGGAAGTGCGTACTGCTTGCCGTTTGAGCTGTAGAGGTTCCACACTCCCTCGTAGAAATCAGCCTGGTTTACAGAAGAATCAGCTGCGACGTAATCCGTGAGGTCAAGAAGGATGTCATTTTCCATATACATCTGCGCTGTGTTGGAGTGCATCCAGAAAACATCGGGCATCTCTCCGCCTGAAGCACCTGCCTCGAGAAGCGTCCAGTAGTTATCCCAGTCGATTACTTCGATGTTGACCTTAACTCCGCTCTTTGCGCTCCAGTCGTCTGCGATCTGCTGAAGGCCGCCCTGCTGATTTGAATCCCAGATGTTGATCGTTATTTTGTCTACGGAATAATTTCCGCCGTTATCAGCTGATGCTGCGGATGAGTCCGAGCTCTGAGACTGGGTGTTTGCAGACCCTGAATCCGTGCCTGTGCTGCCCGAGCTTCCGCATGCTGCAAGAGATGCTCCCATAACAGTTACCATTAGAAGTGCTACTAATTTCTTTTTCATTTTGTTCCTCCATATCTAACGTATCCTCTGTTCCTCGTCCGAACCCTTCGGACAAATCTTATTCTACCTTTTGCAATATACGGCTGGTATGCTATTATGTTATTTGTATTTGTCATTTTGTGAGGTCAGTAGAAAGTCCGGCCCGGCGGGCAGCAGTGAAAAAGCACAATTCCTGCTCATGTTAAACCGGGCACTCCGTCGAGCCGTACTTTCCACTTTATCCATAACTACGAGGTTAACGTTATGATTATGAAAGAAAACGGGCTGGGATTTGATTTCTGTGTGTTCACGGATTACGATTCCAGCGCAGAAGTCAGACTGTATGAGCTTGGAAACTATGTGTGCGAGCCGGGATACTCCTACGGCCCCGTGATACGTCCGAGGGGAATTATTCACTATGTCCTGTCGGGGAAGGGAATGCTCAGGATCGGAAGAAAGATTTTTGAGATAAGTAAGGATCAGATTTTTTATATACCGGCAGGAGTGTCTGCTTACTACGAGGCGGACAAAGAAGATCCCTGGTGCTACAAGTGGCTCCATATAGGCGGGACCGTGTTTTACTCTGCCCTTAATGAACTCGGGATTGATGAGACCAATCCTGTTGTGGATGTAGGAGTTCAAGAGGGTGAAGAAAACGTTTTCAGGAATATTGTGGACGATATCTTTTCAGGATATGAAAGGGAGTTCTACTGCATAGGGAAGATGTATGAGCTGATGGATTATTTGAAGAAGAGATACGGAAGGCAGGATCCGGATACACCTGAGAGCCTGCAGCTGCATTACGTGAGAACCGTAATAAAGTACATTCAGCTGAAATACGCAGAGCCGATCCACATGGAAGATATCGCAGGAACCTGCGGACTGAACAGAAGCTATTTGACCCGCCTCTTCCACGAGGCGACAGGCTACACCATCAAGGGGTATCTTCTCTCCCACCGCATGAACACAGCCCAGAAGCTCTTAAAGGAGACAGACTACCCCGTCCAGTACATCGCCGCCGCGGTGGGGTATTCGGATATCTTCGTCTTTTCAAAGGCCTTCAAAAAATACTCCGGCTGCGCTCCCAGCGAGTTCAGGACTATGATTCCCGGACCTGTTGAAGGCGTAAAGAGCAACTCTTTTCCAGTCAAGGCAGAACAAATGCATATCTGAACCGCCATGCCGGGCAGAAGTACAAAGCATTAGACGTGTTATTGTCAGTGTTACTGCCACAAGCCGTCAAGATGGTTGCTAGCATTGCCATCATAAAAAACACTACGAAGTAATTCTTTACAAATTTCATAATAGTTTGTCTTCTCTATAAAACGCCAATTTACTACACTCATCAAGTCTATTCATTAGTCAGCAGCTTCACCTTCGCCTGCTTTTGGTAAAAGGCAGCACCGTAACAGAGTATCTGATTATAACCGTACAGCCCCTCACCATATTTCTCATCAACTATCTGCTTCATCGCTTTATTACAATCTCTGTCCAGGTCTGATTCCTTATCAGATTTCTTAGCCTCTATAATGATAGCCCTTCTGTTTTTTCTATCCTTCAGAAATATATCCGGTCTGCCGAGACCTTTCTCTTTATTGGATTCAACTTCATATCCTCTTCCAACAAATATCCCTGCAAGGAATGCATGATAATAGTCCTCATGATAATCATTGTAACTTATCGTATCCCACAATAAACCGGACAGTATTTCGCCGGATCTCGTTTCATCCTTTTCCCACAGCGCATCAAGCAGTTTTTTGACCGTATCGGTGTTTACAGTATCCGTGAAGTATCTAGCGACGCAATCTGTAAAAATAGACGCAATTTCTTTATTGGGTATCTTAAGAGAAACTGTATCTCCTTCTTCATCAGCATCAGCCTTTGTAACATAGCCTGTCATCAAAAGAACGCTCCACAGGTTATCTTCTGTGGAATGAAGAGTATCATATGTTAATGCATCAGATATCGTCTGAACAATACTCCCGCCGTTTAACAGTCTTTCAAACTTTCCTGTGACATCGAAATCTGTGCGTTCTACAAATGTCAGCAGGATTCCGTTATGACTTGTGTTTTTCCAGTAGTTTTTGGGTTTTGTTGTTCTTTTATATCGAAGCGCCGATATATGATTGATAACATCCCATGGGCAGTATACATAGGAGTTTCCAAACACGTATCCGTCATACCACTCCTTGATCGCTATGGCTGCTTCTTTCCTATCTGCAACCTCAAGCATTGTATCTACTTCATCTTCAAGAAATCCGAAATACCGGCTGAACCTTTCATCCAGAACAGAGTATGAGGCAAAATTATTGGTGCCTGTAAAGATACTCTCCTTAGCAATGCGTAGGCATCCTGTGATCACAGCAAATTGAAGGAACTCATTATCTTTAAGGGCAGTACTCATAATCCCCCTGATAACATCAAGCATCTTGGAATAGTATCCGTTCTTTGATGTATCTTTTTCGCTCGCCTTTGCAAGAGGAACATCATACTCATCGATCAGGAGAATGACCTTTTTACCATATACTGCATTCATCATGCGCATAATCATCTTTAATGAATTCTGAATATCCGCATCCGTCCCGGTCTGAGCCTGTAATCTGTTGAACACGATGGCATCAAACGAATTTACAGTTTCCCCTAAACTAATGTCAGAAATCCCTTTGCATACATCCGCTATAACTGTCTTTAGCTTCGCATATGCCACATCAAACTCATCAGCTTCTGCATCCTTAAATGAAACAAACAGTACGGGATACTGATTCATCCACTCCTTGCAGAAATCTTTACGTTCTGTTATCGCCAGCCCTTCAAATATACTCTTGCTGTTCTTGCGTATGCTGAAGAAATTCTCCATCATGCTCATCATGAGTGTTTTCCCAAACCTGCGTGGTCTGGTAAAAAGAGTTACCTTGTTCTTTGTATCATGTACAAGTTCATAAATGATTTCAGTTTTATCCACATAATATGCATCTTCATTGCGCAGTGCCGAAAAATCTGCTTCTCCAACCCCTACCGTAAAACTCATATGACAAGTCTCCTTTCCTCATATGTTAATCCCTACAATGTAGGGGGCAACCGGAAATCACAGGGACGGTTCTTCTGACTTTTTTTTGAGAAAAAACAAGTCAAAAGAGCCGTCCCCGTGACTCTTGCATCATCTTCCGGTGGCTGCCTGTCCACCATCCATGGTTACAAGGGAACCGGTGATGTTGCTGCTCTTATCTGATGCAAGGAAAAGAGCTAAATCTGCAACTTCTTCAGGCCTGCTGTAACGCTTTGTGGGATAGGATGCAGCGAAGACCTTCATAGCTTCCTCCTTGGACACATTGTCGCCAAGTGCCTGCTTTTCAAGCTTAGTCATCATAGGTGTATCGATAGGGCCGGGGCCAATGCAATTGATGTGAATGCCAAGCTCTGCAACCTCAAGAGCAGCACATTTTGAAAATCCAAAAATAGCGTGTTTGGATGAAACATAGGCAGACATTGTAGGAGAACCGGTGCAGGATGCCTGGGATGAGATGTTGACGATAGCACCGTGTCCCTGCTTTTTCATCTGCTGTATAGCATATTTCATGCCAAACAACGGTCCAAAAACATTGACATTATACACATTCATCATGTTTTCTACTGTCTGCTCATCAACAGGAAGGCTCAGACCTTCATATCCCGCATTATTGACCTGAACATCGAGTACCCCAAACTTCTCAACTGTCTTCTCTACCATTGCTTTAACCTGATCTTCCTTTGTTACATCAACAACAAAAGTAAGAAGCTTGTCTGGGTCGATGTTGATTGTAGGTACAAGTTTGTCCAGTTTTTCCTGTTTGGTTGAGGAAATAGCCAATTTGCAACCTTCAGCAGCAAAAGCCTTTGCAAGGCATTCGCCGACTCCGCCTGTGGAACCTGTGATCATAACTACTTTGTCTTCCAGATTTAAATCCATTGCTTAACTCCTTTCCATACTTTTATCATATGTTTCATAGGAATATTATATACATTTCTTAAGCAAATGTTAACTGCAGCCTTCTACAGTATCATAGCCATCTTGCATTTTTTTAATATCGTTAGGCTTCCCTGAATTACCCCAAGAGAAACTCTGCCATGACTGTGTTGCTGACGTCGAGCCCAAGGTCAGTCAGGCGGAGAAAAACGTTTTCGCCGTACAGCTCAAGAAGCCCCATTTTCTGATATTTTGAAATCACGTTGCCGTAGACGTCAAAAATGCTCCTGCCAAAGAGTCGCTTGAACTCTTCTGTGCTGACGCCTCTCACAAGGCGGAGTCCAAGGAACATGAACTCCTCCATCTGCTCACTTACGCTCAGTTTCTGTACATCGGTGCGGATTTTCGATATTCCAGTCTTACTTTCTCTCGACAGCGCCTCGATATAGGTTTTCATATCCCGGATGTTGCTCCACCTGACGTTATTCACCATAGACGCTGCACCGAGGCCAAGACCCAGATAGTTTCCCCTCTGCCAGTAAACCTTGTTGTGGTAGCACTCAAAAGAGTGAGCCGCGCCGCCATCCCTGCGCGCGTAGTTAGATATCTCGTACCTGAAATATCCGTGCTCTGAAAGAAGCTTCTTCGTCTCGTGGTACATCTTCCTGTCAACTTCCTCTGAGGGAAGGTCAAGCTCCATATCGCAGAAGGGCGTACCCTCCTCGACGATGAGGCTGTAGGCCGATATATGTTCAGGCTTAAGAGTGATCACTTTCATAAGGGTCTCCCTGTAAGAGTCGATATCCTGCTCCGGGATGGCGCTCATAAGATCGACATTTATGTTGTTAAAGCCCGCGCTCCTGGCGTTTTCAAAGGTTTCAAGGAACTGCCGCGAGCTGTGAAGTCTCCCGAGCCTTTTGAGCTCCGTATCGCTCATGGACTGGGCGCCGATGCTGAGCCTGTTAAATCCCGCCTTTTTGTAGGCGATGAGCTTCTCCTTCATGGCTGATGCGGGATTTACCTCAATGCTGATCTCGCACCTGTCATCGACAACAAAACAGTCAAATATCTTTTCAAGAAGTCCGCAAATGAGCTTTTCATCCGGAAAAGAGGGCGTCCCTCCGCCAAAGAAAATGCTCCTTACAGTAAAGCCACTAAACTCTGCGCCGTAAAGCTCAATCTCTTTTGACAGGGCTCTCACATACTCATCTATCTGCCCACTCTGCGCGCTAAAAGAGAGGAAGTCGCAGTAAAGGCACTTCCTCTCGCAAAATGGTATATGTATATAGATTGATAAATCGTGTCTGGTATCGGTAGTATTCATGTTATAAGATTTACTGCAGGTTACAGCTGCTGCCTCTCGACAAGCTCGCAGAAATACCCTTTCTGCTCCATCAGGTCCTCGTAGCTGCCCTGCTCCACTATCCTGCCGTGATCCATCACCAGGATTCTGTCGCAGTTCTTGATGGTGGAGAGTCTGTGGGCAATCACGATTCTGGTGCACTTAAGGCCGTCCAGGGCATTTGAGATCTGCTTCTGTGTGATGTTGTCAAGAGCGCTGGTCGCCTCGTCAAAAATGAGCACCTTGGGCTTGGATGCAACGGCTCTCGCAATGAGGAGCCGTTGCTTCTGGCCTCCGGAGATTCCTCCCTGGCCCTCGGAGATGATTGTGTTCATCCCCATCGGCATCGCCCTGATGTCATCCGCAATACCTGCCATCTCGGCTGCCTCCCAGGCCTCGTCCCTGGTCAGCTTCTCTGATGCTATCGCAATATTCTGGAATATATCCCCGTAAAAGAGCTTGCCGTCCTGGATGACAGAACCGATCTTGCGCCTCAGCGACTTAAGGTCTATTCGCTGTATATCCTTGCCGTCGTAGAAAACGACGCCCTTCTCGGGCTTTTCAAATCCCAGAAGGAGGCGGACGAGTGTCGATTTGCCGCACCCGGTCTTTCCGACAATCGCCACGTACTCACCGGCTTTTATCTTAAGCGAGAAGTTTTCGAGAATGTATGGAGACATCTCGCCGTATCTGAAAAACACGCCGTTCATCTCAATACTGCCGTTTATCTTCGTTGCGATGTCCTTTTTGAGGGTCTTCTCAGGCTCTGTCTTTAAGATGGGCTCTGCCAGATCCAGCACCGGCTTTAAGCTTGCAACCGACATCGAAGCCGCCGATATCTGGGCGAAGGTCGCAAAAAGCGTGGCATAGGCGACGTTGAAGGCGTAGTACTCAGATGGTGAAACGCCCGTCTTTATGGCGACGCTGTACAAAACCGCTGTTCCTATCATGGATATTCCGGCGGTTATGGTGCCGCTGATCTTTATGAAAAAGGGCGGATTGTAGGCAAGGGCTGCGCCTTCCGCATACTCCTGAGCCCACTTGGCAAACGCTCTCTTCTCCGCTCCTGCGAGCTTGATCTTCTGTATCCCGCCGATGATCGAATAGGTCAGACCGCTCTCCTTGGCAAGAAGCTCCATCCTCCTCTTGGAGATGCGGATCTGGGCAAGTGTCGATATCGTCGTAAAAAGAACTGAAAACGCGATTATCGCAATCGATGGAATCACAAGCGGTCCTGCCAGCCTTGATATCTGCCCGAGGTATATGAGCGAAACAATAGCTGAGATTCCGAGCGAGAACACATCTCCTATGAGGATCTCGCAGATCGAATTGATGCTCGTAGCTCTGTTTGATAATTCACCTGCGCTGTACTTTCTAAAGAAAGGCACGGGGAGAGTCAGAATCCTCTGCATCACCGCCTGCTCAACAGGAATCGTGACCTTCCACTTGATGCGCGCGAGCATCGCTTCGGTCGCAGCGGTGAGAAACGTCGACACCGCGGTGGTGATAACTATCACAATTGCCAGGCCCGCAAAGAGCGTGTAGTTTTTGGTTTTAAGCACCGTCCCCGTCAATAATTCGGAAGCAGCCGGCAGTATCATGCTGACCAGCACAACCACAAGTGATATTAAAAAGTAATTCAGATAGTCGAAGTAGGAAAGCTTCTTTTTTATGAACAGTATGAGATCCGCAATACCGATTTTTTTTAGCCCAAGCGGTTCGTAAAAGGCGACGGCCTCATCTTTAAACTGCTGCGCATTTCTCTTTCTCACCATGACTCTTCTGCCGGTGCCCGGGTCATAGTAGTAATACCTTGCAAACCCCATCGGGAAAAGAGCTATCGGATTGCCGCTGTCCTTAAAGAAGGCAATTATGGGACCAAAGCAGTCGGTGTACCAGTCCTTGCCCAGCTTGATGTTCGCCTTCATCATTCCCACGGAATTAGCCGCATACTCGATCTGATCAAGAGCGTCCGTGATATTGGAGGGAATGTCGATCCTTGGATAATTGTAGAAACCAAAGACCTCATCGATGGCGTTTTTTACATCGAGGTGTGCCTCGGGATTGGAAACCCTCTCCCCCAAAACCTTCTTGGCGATGTTCTCATAGGAGTCCCTGAAAAGCTCTTCGTCTATTCTCTTTCTCTGTCGTATTTGTTCGTCAAACCAGCCCAATTTTCATGCTCCGTAAATGTTAGTCGTTTGTAACAAGCGCCTTGTAGTAACCATCCTTTTTAAGCAGCTCGTCGTGGGTTCCTCTATCAACTATCTCGCCCTTATCCAGAACTATTATCTCGTCGCAGTCCCTGATGGTTGAGAGCCTGTGGGCGATGATGATGAGCGTTATCCCTCTGTCCTTGATGGCCTTTACCACCTCGTACTCAGTCTTGGCATCCAGCGCGCTTGTGGCCTCATCCAGTATGATTATGGAGGGGTCAGTCGCAAGGACCCTTGCAATCTCGAGTCTCTGTCTCTGACCGCCCGATAAATCTCTTCCGCCCTCGGAGAGCCTGAACTGATAGCCGCCCGGCTTCTCGATTATGTCCTCATGTATCTGGGCGTCCCTCGCCGCGAGTATCATCTCGAAGTTCTCGATGGACTCATCCCACATCTTGATATTGTTCTCTATCGTGTCTTCAAAAAGAATGATGTCCTGATCGACGACGGCGACAGAGCCTGTAAAGGTGCTCCTGTCTATCTCTAAAATGCTCTTTCCGTCAAAGAGTATCTCTCCGCTCCACGGCTTATATAGCCCTGAGATGAGCTTACTCATTGTTGACTTTCCGCAGCCGCTTCCTCCGACGATAGCAACCCTCTTGCCCGTCGTCAGGCTCATGGAAAAGTTCTTTATAAAAGGTTCATCAAGTCTCGAATAGCCAAAGGAAACGTTCTTTACCTCGATATTTCCGGAGAGCTTTTTGAACTCGTGGTCCTCGTCGTCCTCCCTGTCAGCGTAGGGGTCTGACTTGTACTGCATAACGTCCTCGACACGCTCCATCTCCGTGCGCATCTCCATAATTGTCTGGCCTGCTATGGTGATGTCTGTCGCAGGTCCCATGAAGGATCCGAGTATCCCCTGGAAAGCCGTGATCATACCGACTGTAAACTTCCCGTTCATAGCCAGGTAGATGCCCGCTATGAGGATCGCGTAGTTGGCAAGCTGTGTGAACATCCCGGGAAGCGCGCCCAGATAGGTGTTTTGGCGCATGTACTCAACCTCTTTTTCATCGACTGCGGCCTTTTGGGCAACCCAGTTTTCAAAAAAGCCGTTCTCAGCACCGCTCGCCTTGATGGTCTCGATCATGCTGATTCCGGAGAGGGTCTGCGTCTGGAGCTTGCCTCTGTCGATGAGCATTCCGCGCATGATGTTGATCCTGTGGGCGGAAATAACCTTGGACATGAGAAGGTTTACGATAACCGTCGCGATACCAAGTATAGTCAGAGGAACCGAGTATCTGATGAGCACCACCATGTAGAACACCATCATCGCCGTGTTCAGGCAGAGCGGTGCAAGTGTGTTTACTATGATCTCGGCAATCGTCTCGTTAGTCGCCTGCCTCATCATGATGTCGCCCGACATTCTCTGGGAAAAGAACTCCATAGGAAGCTTCAATACCTTCCATAAGAAAGAGGTGCTGCCGCCGATTGCAAGCCTTCCGTAGATCTTCAGTGAGTAGATTGCGGAAAACCACGACACTATCATCTGCAAAATAGCGAGCGAAAACACGCCTGCGATGAAGGTGTTTGCAAGCCTCGTTTCAGGACTTAATAGCATGTAATCCATAAAGTACTCAAACAGGAAAGGATTGATCATGCTGAACGCATAGCCGCAGATCGATATCACAACAGTAAAGATCACTGCCGACTTCGCATCCTTAAGCCTCTTTGCCGCAAACTCCAATACGCTCTTTCTCTTGCCTCCGGGAACGAAATTCTCAGCCAGCTCAAATAAAAGTGCGATCCCGGTGTAGCCCTTTTCAAACTCCTCAACAGTCATTGAAAGATTGCCCCTCGCCGGGTCGTTTACAAATACCTTCTGCCCCTTAAAGCCGCACAGGACTATGAAATGGTTATACTCCCAGTGTATTATGCACGGAAAAGTGGCCTTTTCCCTCAGGGAAGAAGCCTCAATCCTGTAGCCGTTTGCTGACAGACCGTATTCTCTTGCTGCCTTTAAGATATTTCTGGCGTTGGAGCCGTCCCTCGACACCCCGCAGGCAAGCCTCATCTCCTCCAGGGCTACCCATCTTCCATAGTATGCGAGGATCATGTCCAGGCAGGCAGCTCCGCACTCAAGGGCCTCCATCTGCATTACAACAGGGACCTTTGCAACGCCTTTAGTAATAGATGTATTATTCATAACTACCATTATAATAATTTTTGTGGCAATAGGCGATTAATTTTTTTTAAATAATGTGATTCGGTGGAAAAATAAGTATTTTTAAGACTATATATTGTATTATGAGATAATATAATATACTATATGATGTATCAAAGGCTCATCTATATGTTAAGAAAGAAGGTAGTCACTATGAAATCACCGGCTCAGATAGCAGCAACCTACGAAACAGCAGGAACAGTCAAGACAAAGCTAAGCTTCAGAAAAGCTTTCCTGCTGGGAATAATGGCAGGGGCATTCATTGCCCTGGGAGGACTGGGAAGTCAGATTGCATCAGTTACGGCCGACACGCCCTCCGCAGGAAGGCTGGTAAGCTCAGTTGTCTTCCCAATCGGCCTTTTTATGGTGCTGGTCGGCGGCGCAGAGCTCTTTACAGGCAACTGCCTCATCCTCATACCCGTGCTCTCCAAAAAAGCAACCGTTACGGGGATGCTGAGAAACTGGGCAATCGTCTATATCGGCAACATGATAGGGGGACTTATTGTCGCATTTCTTGCAGCCTTCTCCCACACCTACTCCTTCGCAGGTGGCGAGCTTGCCAGTGCTGTGGTTAATACAGCAATCACCAAGGCGAACATATCCTTCACGGACGGGCTTCTTCGCGGCATACTCTGCAATGTACTGGTGTGCATGGCAGTCTGGTGCTCCTTTGCAGCAGATGAGCTCGCAGGCAAGATCCTCGCTCTCTGGCTCCCCGTAATGCTCTTTATCGTGGGCGGCTTCGAGCACTGCGTCGCCAACATGTACTTCATCCCCGCGGGAATGCTCGCATCCTACGTGCACGGCATCCCCGCCGAGGGTCTGTCGATCTTCGGGTACTTTGTGACAAACCTGATACCGGTGACCCTCGGCAACATAATAGGGGGAGCCATCTGCGTCGGCGCAGTCTACTACGCGGTGTACCTCAGGGACTGAGGCATTGCAGTCTATGAAGGGCTGAGTACCGGAGCATATGGCTGCTCACACCTCCTGCGTAGTGATTTGCTAAAACTCAAAAAGAGAAGCCTGCCAGCTTTCATGTTATTCAAAGCAGCTGTCAGGCTTCTCTTTTTTCGTTTTGCAAATCATCTCCTCGTCGGAATGATTCGCATCCATATGCTCCGGTACTCAGCCCAGGCCGATCTGTAGATAATCCTAAGTCCTTCGTGCTGTATAGACTGTACGTGCTTACTCAATTACATAGCTGTAGTCGGAGAAGTCGGCGCGGAGCGTTATCTTATGCTCTCCGTTTGTCCAGACAAATGTCATGACGCTGCCGTCGAGCGACACGTCGAGATTTGAGTCAAAGCCGAATGCAGGGTTTGTATTTCTGAGGCGCAGAAGGTCTAGTTGCTTTTTGACTACGTCTTTAGTAAGAGCCTTACGGATCTGCTCAAGGGAGAGGTTTGTGCGGTTGATTTCCTTGTGTCCGCCGGCACCGGCTCTCTTTACTGCCTCGTGGTCGTTCTTGCCGGCGAAGAGGTCGAGGTACCAGATCTGCGGCTTTCCCGGCATGAACATCTGGATTGCCCTTGCAAAGAGCATCTTTTTGTCGTCATCGCCCAGAGCGCTGTAGTAGGTGGCGTTTACCTGATAGTACATGTTCCTGGCGCCGTGGAGATCCTTTACAAAACCGCCGCGGCCGACAATAGTGTCTATCATCTTCTGTATATCTTCTTCTGAGAGGATTCCCTTGAGGTCCAGAAGCGGTATTCCGTCATGGCAGCCCAGCATATTGACAACGCGGATCTTCTTATTCTGTATCTCCTCTGCCCAGTTTTTGAGAACTGACCCGTCCTTACTTTCGATTGCGTAGATGAGGAGCCCCGGGAGAAAGAAATCGTAGGTCATGTAGCCTTTATCTGCGACAGTCTCATATATCTTTTCGCTGTAGCTGGCGTGTATCTCTGGAAGGAGGGAAACTCCAAACTCATCTGCGAGCTTCTTTACTTTTTCCAGCACATCCCAGGTGTCGGGCTCATTTAAGAAGTTCTTTTTGCCGGGCTCCTTGGGCGCGTAGGCAAAGGCATCAAGGCGCACTATCCTCGCGCCGTACCCCGCGAGCGTCTTAAGTGTATTGCGGTAGTGCTCCCATACAAGATCAGATTTAATGTTGAGATCCATCTGCCCGAGGTAGCGCCTGTTTGACTCAAGGTAGTCCATAACCTTCTCCCTGTACTTTTCGTACTTGCCAAACTCTATCTCAGAGGGCTTTTTGCCGGCATCGAGTTCACGGCACACAAGGCCTGAGAGACGCTCTGCCGCAAGGAACTGGATGTCAAAGCTCTCCATCAGATCCTGCGCGGTGGGACGCTTATACTGAACCTCCTGATAAAACGTGTTCCAATAGGGGACATCTCTTCCATCCGGCATTCTCACCATCAGGATGGGGAGACCGGGCTTTCTGAAAAACATGTCCTTTATGTACTCATCTTTTGGCTGGATATAACCATCTTCCGTCATCTCCCCGCAGCCTTCCCAGAATTTGTTCCAGTTGATAAAGAAGTCTGCGTACTTTGATTTCTCACCGTTTTTCAAAAGATCCTGAAACTGCGGCGAGAGGACTGACGCGTGATTTAAGATAAAATCGAGCTTTAAATTGATTCCGAGTTCCTGGAGCTTTTTTATATCGGATGGAGATGCCATCTCCTCGTTGATATTGTAATCGATCACAGAAAATCCTCTGTCGAGATCCGTGTTAAAAATGCTCGGAAGAATGTAAAAAGACTGAAAGACATCTTTGAACTCATCCTGTGAAAGAACCGAGACTATATCTGCAAGTGTGCCTCCGCAGCTGTCCGGATAAGCGTTCAGCATGGGGCCGTTGTCAACGTAATTCGCCATAAATCAACCTCCTCAGAAAACATGCAAAATGTTAAATAATTATAAAAAATTTTATTCAAGATGCTATATATTCATGAGCTTCTTAAACTCATCGTAGCTTATGATATCTCCTGCCTTGCTCACGATGATCTTTGCCTTGTGCGCCTGTGATGTGAGCTTTTTCTGCTCGAGTTCAAGGACAAGTGTCGTAAACGGAGAGTCGGGCTTTCCGTCCCTGTTCCTGGACCTTCTGTGGGCAAGAGTCTCCTCGGGTGTTGAGTTTAAGAGGATCGGGATGTCAACCTCATTCATGAAGTCGCTGTTTCCGTGAGTCCACTCAAGCATCAGGACCTGCTTTTTGGAGAGGTCGATTTCGTCGTACCAGAGGGACGATTCATCCCTTCCCATGCGCTTTAAGTAGAGCTTGTCTGCACCGTCCTTGAAGGCCTTCATAATTCTGTCGACCTCCTCAAAATTGGTCTCATTGGGAGTTCCGAGGTAGTTTTCAAGGGCTTTGCTTCCAGCATCAAAATAGCTCTTAAACCACGCATCGCTCTCAAGGTGCGATCTGTTTGCGTCGTCGTCAGATGCCTGATACTCCCTGACCTTTTCGGCGTTCTCGGGGTTCATCACTCCTGCTTCAACCATGCCTATGATGCCGCCTCTTCTGAATGTATGGACTCTCTCTGCGTCATTGTACATAGGTATCCTGTGCGGATAGTTGTCTCCCGACATCGTGTAGCTCCCTATTCCTGCGCTCTGTAGCATGTAAGATAAAAGAGATGCGATCTCGGATTTTCCTACACCGGACCCTCCGCACACTGCTACCACCGCCCTGTTATAGGGATTTTCTGCAAATACCTTCTCAAGTTCTTTACACAATAAAGGGAAAACAGTTCTGGCTTTGGAAATGTGTCCCTCCCCGATCTCGACCTTGTCCCCGGGCATGTCGCCGTGAGGAATGTCCGATGGAATTGACAGATTCTGCACCTTGGAAGGCGCCGCTTTAAGTACCTCTTTGGCATCAGCAAAACCAGTTATTTTGTTATATTTTGTGTTCATACTCACTCCTTTAAAATTTACAAGATTTAATTTTTGACAACTTCTGCACCACCGTGTTATTTTTGTGAACAAAGATACAATACCAAAATTTTTTTGTAAAGAAAAAAATATGATCACCATAAAAGAAATTGCAAAACAACTGAATATGAGCACCACGACGGTCTCAAATGTCATACACGGAAAAGAGGGCGAGGTCTCGGAGGACACCAGAAAAAAGGTTAAGGAGTTCCTCAACAAGGTCGACTACGTTCCAAACATCAACGCGAGGAACCTTGCGCAGAACGAGTCCAAGATAATCGGTCTCGCGCTGAAGGCAAGGGCCGACAAATATGAAAACCTCATCATGGACCCCTTCGTGTCTGAGCTTATTGGCGGCGTCGAGGAGACGATCAGAAACGCCGGATACTTCATGATGCTGTATATCTCAAGTGATATAGGCGAGATCATGAGACATGTCTCCACCTGGAACGTGGACGGGCTCATCCTGTTCGGAATGATCGGAGACGACGGAATAAGAGTCAGCGAGAAGTACAAAAAACCTATCGTCTGCATTGACACCTACTCTATCGAGGGCCTTAAGCACTTCACCAATGTGGGGCTCGACGACGAGCAGGGAAGCTATGACATGGTGAGCTACCTCATCTCCCAGGGGCACAGAAAGATTGCCTTCCTCTCCGACAACCAGAGCGGCGTCGACTTTGCGAGGCTGACCGGATACAAAAAAGCTCTTAAGGATGCCAGGATCCGCTACTCTTCATCAAACTTCCTGCAGATCCACCCAAAGAGCGACGATCTTCCCGGCTCTCTTGAGGAGATATGTCAGAGGTCAAAAGAGTTTTCGGCCATCATGTGCGTCTCGGACCTGTACGCCGTAACACTTATCAGCGCGCTCACAGACCGTGGCATCAGCGTTCCCGGTGACATATCCATAACCGGCTTTGACGACAATATGCTGGGACAGCTCCACCGCCCCGCTCTCACAACGGTCCACCAGGACGTCAAGGTCAAGGGAGTCACGGCCGCAGCCACTCTCCTGAAACAGCTCCGCGGGCAAAGAACCGCCAACCAGATCAAGCTTCCGACAAAGCTCATAATTCGTGATACTGTCAGAAAAATAAACTGATTTTTCGTCAAAAGGTATATAAAACGACTGACTTTTGCTTATACGCATAAGTTGGTCGTTTTCTACGTTATACAGTTAAATTTATAAACTTTTTAACATGATTTTATACTTTTTTAACCAGTCTTAACCCCAGTATTTTCGCGGTTTTTGGGCTGTTTGTCAGGTTGTTGATAAAGTTTTTTACTATAACCCCTTGAAATATGGCAATGTATGTGGTATCTTGATTTCAGCGTACAACTTATGCGCAAAAGTAACCGCCAGAAAGTAACAACGATATGGCAGATTGCACAAAGGAGGAAAATCAATGAAAAAGAAACTTATGTCAGTTCTTCTTGCAGGCACAATGGTAGCTTCACTTGCAGCTTGCGGAGAGAGCGCAGCTGAGACAACAACATCTGACAACACAGCCGCTGAAACACAGGCAGAGGCACCTGCTGAGACTCAGGCAGAGGCTCCCGCAGCCGATGCAGCAGCACCTGCATCTGACGCAGCAGCTTCTCAGGAGCCCGTTAGACTTCTTAACGGCAAGCCCGAGATCGATGCCCAGCTTCAGGATCTTGCAGCTAAGTACCAGGAAGAGACAGGAAACGTTCTCACTGTTGAGACAATCGGTGGTGACACAAACGCTTCTGACGAGCTCAAGAAAATGTACCAGGCTGACAACATGCCTGACATCTTCGTTATCGAAGCTAACCAGGCTGCTACATGGGACGGCATGCTTGCTGACCTTGCCGGCGAGGACTGGACAAACAAGACAGGTTTTGAACTTGTAAACGACACAATGGGAACAATCGGATTCCCTTATACTGTTGAGGCTACTGCTCTTGGTTACAACGCAGACATCCTCGCAGCTGCAGGCGTAGATCCTTCTACTCTTACATCTCCCGCTGCATGGCAGGCTGCATGTGAGACACTTGATTCCAAGAAGGACGAGCTCGGCATCACAGCAGTATTCGGATGGTGCGCAGAGCCTGCTAACCTTGGATGGTCATCAGGTACACACGTATTTGCTCAGTACCTCGATGCAGGTCTTAAGGCTGACGACACAACATACATCGACATGCTCAATGACGGTGGTAAGATCGACGAAGCAAGAATGAAGAGCTTCGCTGAGTTTGTCGGAATGATGAACAAGTACTCAGATCCCGCTCTCCTCGTTGACGGAACATACGACAACCAGGTTGCAGGATTCAAGGAAGGCAAGTATGTCTTCATCACACAGGGTAACTGGTGTGTAACTTCTCCTGATGATGTAAGCTTTGAGTGCGGATTTGCTCCTTATGCATTTGAGGACGGAATCAACACGATCATCGCAGGTCCCCCTTCATACTGGGTTGCTTACTCAGATGGTAATGTAGACGGCGCTAAGGCATTCTTCAACTGGTGCGCAGGCGATTCAGCTCAGAAAATCCTCGTTGAGGACGCCGGACTTGTATCTCCTTTCGATGATTGCCAGTACGAAGCAGTTAATCCTTTCTACAAGAGCATGAACAGCTACATCACAGCAGGCAACTACTCAGGATGGCACACAATGCTCAAGAAGGACGGCCTTCAGAACGTAACCTGTCAGGTATTCGCAGACTATGCTAAGGGCTCACTTGATGCTGATTCTTTCACATCAACAATGGCTCAGGTTATTGCAGGATACTACGCACAGTAATATAATGGATATATGGGCAGGGCACACGTGTCCTGCCCTTTTTATATCTCTATTTCTTTCTTTATAACCTGTTATTACCTGTTAACCAAATAATGAAAGGGGGATTTTCTCATGAGTACATTCTCGACGGGAAGAAAAGCTTTTTCCTTTGCTTCCTTAATAATTGGAGTTGTGCTTACAATCTGGGGTCTCGGTGTGGCAATCGCCAAAGGCGGACCGGGCTACCCGCAAAGAGGTGCTCTTATCGTAATAGGAGTGCTGCTGTTTTTCCTGGGGTTATATCTTTTCCCAACACTTGAGCATCACCGTGCAATCGTAAATGTCATTTTCCTGTTTCCACTACTATTTGCATTTGCAGTAACTGTTATTATTCCACTGGTTCTTGGTATCGGTTATTCATTCACCGACTGGAACGGCATTAAGTTAAAGGGCTTTGTAGGGCTTGCCAACTACCTCAGAATGTTCAAGCAGCCGAGCTTTCTGTGGTCAATACTTATCACCTTCCTGTTCGTTGTATTTAACATGATCCTTGTTAACCTCGTTGCTTTCCTGCTCGCACTTCTGTGCACATCCAGGATCAAGGGACTCGGATTCTTCAGAGCAGCTTACTTCCTCCCCAACCTTATCGGAGGAATCGTACTGGGTTACATCTGGCAGTTCATATTCAGTAACGTTGTAACCAAGTTCACGGGAACCTATTCGATGCTCTCTGATACCAAGACAGCTTTCCTTGCTATCATCATCGTTTACATCTGGCAGTACGCAGGTTACATAATGCTCATTTACATCACCGGTCTCAACACAATACCCGGCGACGTACTTGAGGCTTCAGCTATCGACGGTGCAAGCCCCATGCAGACTCTTTTCAACATCAAGATTCCCATGATTGCACCTACTATTACAATATGTACATTCCTGACACTTACATCTGCATTCAAGCAGTTCGATGTAAACCTTGCTCTTACAAACGGTACCGGTTCAGTTCCAAATTTCCTCGGAACGTACCTCACAAACGGTACAGAGATGCTGGCACTCAACATCTACTCGACAGCGGTTATCAACAACGAATACGCCTTCGGTGAGGCCAAGGCCGTTCTGTTCTTCATAATCCTCGCTGCGGTATCTATCCTTCAGGTTCGTATCTCTAATTCGAAGGAGGTGGAGTTATAATGCATACAAAAGAAAAAACATCCAACGTCATAGTAAGATTTATAATTGCAGTTATCATCGCAATATATGTATTGTTCCCATTCTTCCTCGTAGTTATCAACTCCTGCAAGGAAACAGCTGATATCACAAGCAATCCTATCGGATTTAATGGCGTCAGCTTCGGCCAGCTCATCAGGAACATAAGCGATGTTGTTAACAACACTCACTTCCTCTTCTGGCAGGCCTTCGGTTACTCAGCACTTATCACCATCCTCTCACTCATCCTCCTTGCACTCTTCGGAGCGATGGCAGCATGGGTTATCTGCCGTAACAAGACAAAATGGTCAACACTTATCTACTTCACATTTATCGCATCGATGATCATTCCTTTCCAGGTCGTTATGCTTCCCCTTATCTCTACATTCAGAGATGTAGGTAAGTTCATCGGAATCCCGATGCTGCAGTCCGTTCCCGGTATCGTTTTCGCATACCTTGGATTCGGCGGCGCCATGACAGTGTTCATCTTAAACGGATTTATAAAGGGAATTCCCTTCACACTTGAAGAAGCTGCTTCAATCGACGGATGCACACCGGAGCAGACCTTCTTCCAGATCATCTTCCCTCTTCTTACACCTGTTATCACAACAGTTACTATCCTGAACGGAATGTGGATCTGGAACGACTACCTTCTTCCTTCCATGATGCTTGGACAGAACGGTGCAGTTAAGACCCTTCCCGTAGCCGTACAGGCCTTTGTAGGATCTTACGTAAAGCAGTGGAACATGATCCTCTCCGCAGCACTTCTGGCCATCATCCCCATGATCATCCTCTTCCTCATCGCGCAGAGACAGATCATGGACGGTATGATCGAGGGTGCCGTAAAGGGTTGATCCCGGCAGCTTAATAACGTCGTGGGACGTGACTGACAAGGGACGACAGCAGGGCAGGGGATATATTTATTCGCTGGCGCCTGCGTCGTGATTTGCTAAAACAAAAAAAGAGAAGCCTCTCAGCTTTCATGTTATTCAAAGCAGCTGAGAGGCTCCTCTTTTTTCGTTTTGCAAATCATCTCCTCGTTACAAGCTCATAAATATATCCCCTGCCCTGCTGTCTGGGCTCTTACATGTTCCCGGTCTCCAAATAAACTCATTAACTCACGCCTTGTTTTCTCAGAATTTCCATAGCTTTTATCTGCCAGGATGCGTTTACTTCTTGAAGAAGGCCATCTCGTTGTTGAGGCGCTCGGCGATGTCCTTGAGGCCGCTTGCTGAGCCGGCGAGGGTTGTTACTGTAGCGGAGAGCTCCTGCATGGATGCTCCTGTCTCCTCTGAGGATGCCGCGTTTTCTTCGGAGATGGCTGAGAGTGCGCTCATGGTGTCAACCACTGCGTTCTTGCTTGTTTCGCACGTATCTGCGCCCTGGGAGATGAGCTTAACGCCTCCGACAGTGCTGCCGATGTCTCCGAGCATTCCGTTTACTGCTTCGAGCGTCTCACCCAGCGCAAGCTGCTGGTCCATGTTGCCCTGGCGGACCTGCTCTGCTGCACCAACTGCAGCCTTGGACTGGTCGAGAAGTATATCCATCTCTTTTCTGATCTCATCTGCCATTTTCTTGGAATCGTCGGCGAGCTTTCCGATTTCCTCTGCAACTACTGCAAAGCCCTTTCCTGCCTCTCCGGCCCTCGCTGCCTCGATTGAAGCATTCAGTGAGAGAAGGTTTGTCTGGGTAGCTATCGATGCGATGCCTTCAACCTTGCCGTTTATGTTGCTGACTGCATCCTGGGTTGCCATGATTGTTCTCGAGATATCGTCTATCTTGTGAGTCATCTCGTTTGAAGTCTCCTGAAGGGATGCAAGGGATCTGCCCGATATCTCGGAGGCTTCCTTCATCTTGGAGGCAAGGTCTGAGAGGTTTCCGGTAGATGTCTGAACATCTCCTACTGCATCTCCTATCCTGCCTACATTTTCTGATGCGCTCTGGATCTCGTCCGCCTGCTGGGTTGCTCCGGATGCAATCTCCTGAACAGCATTCGATACGTCCTCAGCAGTCTGGGAAATCTGGTTGGCCATATCTGAGAGTTCCTCTGATGAAGCGCCAACAGACTGAGCGGATTCTTTTATGTTGGACACTATCTCATCGAGCTTATCAATAACTATATTGGTGTTTGAGATCATCTCGCCGAATTCGTCTTTTCTACCCTTAAAACGGGTTATCTTCACAAATCGGCCGTCAGCCAGAGCTGAGATTGATTCGTTTACAAAAGCGATAGGCTCAACAAATCCCCTGGCCATCACAAATGAGATCACTGCGGCGATCAAAACCAAAACAATTCCTATCAGTACCACGATCATAGCTGAGGATGTGGCAGATGCCTTTATGGTCTTCGTATCGGTTGCGGTACATACGGTCCAGCCTGTTGTGGGGGACTTCACATAAGCAACCACCGCGCTGTAGCCCTTTCCCGTATCTGCTGTGTAGTATCCGTTGTCGAGGCCGCTCGTCATGAACTCTGAGGTGCTTCTGTCCTCTTCGTTCTCTGCTGTTATCTCGTACTGTGAATGAGCTGCAACTTTGCCCGTCCTGTCAGCAATAAAGGCGTCTTCAGCCTCTTCTGAAAGGAACTTGTGAAAATCGCTAAGGTCATAGTTTCTCTGGGCAATACCTATAATAGTGTTGCCTGCACCATATATCGGTACCGCAAAGGTACACTGCCGTACGCCCGTAGATGTTGAGACGATAATATCAGAGCAGTAAGTATTTCCTGCCATTGCCTGCTTAAAATAGTCTCTCTGAGAGACGTCGACGCACTTGCCGGAGGAGCGCAGAATCTGCATTCCGTCAGAAGATGTGAGCACCGTTATATTGCCATCGCCCACCATATCATCAACATTTTTAATATAATTGAGAGTCTTTACCATAGCCTCCTGATTGTCAGGGTGCTGCATATAGGTGAGTGTCGATGGAGCCGCAGCTGCTGCCTGCAATATCCTGAAGTTCTCTGTTACCTTCCCCTCAAATTCCGACGCTATGTACCAAGCCTGCCAGTCAAGGCTGTCGATTGCATCTGCAGTCGCCTTATTTGTAGAAGTGTTATAGCTCACCACGACAGAAATCAACAGCGGAATTATTGCAACCGCAAGCATAACACAGATCAGCTTGGTCTTTATACTGTCCTTAATAGCAATTGACGCTTTTTTGTTTTGTTTCTTTGCTTTATCAGACATAGCACTTCTTCCTCCAATAATATTTTAAAAAGGTGATTTGTAATTAATTATATACGATAGAGTAAATATTTATACACACATAATTGTAAATTATTTATAAAACATGAACCGGATTTTCAAATCATGCTTTCACCTATACTTTGCGGGATGGTAATTTTAATACATAAAAAGAGGCCATCCCCAAAGGGACAACCTCTCATAAATAACGATATCCTATAGAATGATGTCAGAGTCAAAAGTCCGACTCATCATCCAATCGAAGCAAGAACAGGAACTCTTACAAATGCGATGGTACCGTGCTGGCTCATTGTGACAACAACGTGGTCCTTCCTGATCTCAACAACAGGGATCTGTACCCACTTGCCGTTCTGTGACTGGTAGGCTGCAATGTTGTCGCCCGCCTGAACGCCGCTCACATAGAAATTAACCTTGGCTGTTCCGAAGTTGACTCCGGGTGAGCTTGTGTTGACGCAGTTGATAAGAGATCCGCCAACCTGACCTGCGAGGTTCTTGGCTGAAGTCATCGCGCCGCCGTTGGGAGCTGTGATCGTGAAGGTCACATTGCTCCTGCCGCCGTTGATCTCAATCTTGCCGCCCTGATATACTATATTGCTGCCGTAGGAAACTGAGTTTCCTGAGCTGGTAGGCGTTGAAACCGATGAGGAAGAACCGCCGCCACCGCCGCTCGAGTACTCAACAGTAATCTTCTGTCTTGCCTTTACCTGCTTGGTAAGTTCTTCAATCTGCGCATTCTGATCAGCAATTGTCTGCTGCAGATCTTCAATCGCCTGCTTGAGTTCCTCCGCAGTGATACTGGGTGAACCTCCCTGTTCAGCACCATCCGTCGCATAAGAGCAGAACGACGATGATACCATCATTACAGATGCCAGAGTAAGAGCTAATAACCTTTTCATTTTCACGCCTCCATACTTTGTTCTTAAACCACTGTTACATTTATAATACGATACCAAAACAAATTTGGCAAATTTATAACTTTATTGCATGTTACTGGTTACTGTTCGGCAGGGTCCGTGTAGTCAACCTCTCTGTCGATAAGTCCTCTCACATCGCCGACAAGGCAACCGACAACGACGGTCTGCCTGGATGGGTCGTTTGGGTTTACGGTGCTCAGGGTGATGATAAAGTTGTCAGGCTCCACAGCGCCTTCCCAGCCTGATCTCACCAGCTTGTTCATGCTCTTTGCCTCGTATATCTCATCGAGAAAAGCCTGACAGCCCGATGCGTAGGTGAAATCATAAAACTCAAGGAGCCTTGTGTTCCTCCTCGTAAATGCCGCAAACACGTAGTAAATAAGGGCATTGCCGTCCATGTATACATATATGTACTCGTGGTCTTCAAAAAAAGATCTGTCGAGAAACTTCTGAAGGTCCGAGAACATGGTCCCGTCGGAGGGTGAGCTGCCGTGCAGCACCTCATTGAAGTCGCACATGTTCGTCAGATTCGCGCACTCGGTGTAAATGGCGCCCTTCGGGTCAGGCTCTTTTAGATAATTGTGGTCCGTGTAGTAGGCGTCATCGCCCATGCTGCTCTGACAGACAGGATAGTCGATTGCGGTATCCGGCACATAGAGCCAGGCAAAAATATCCTCGTTCTCTTTGTGAAGTTTGTCAAAGTCCACATGAGAGCCTGATGCGCTCTGATTCCGTGCCCCTGTATCCGCATCCTGCCCGGGGAGGGAGATGCTGCCGCACCCGGTCAGCAGTACCAACGCAAGAACCACGGCCAAAACTCTTTTTGCCGGATTCTTCTCTATGTAATTATTTCGGCAGTGATAAAGCATCTATTTAGTCCACGTAGTCAATTTTTTCGTAGAATACATCTATTATTGTAGCATAAAGGTCGTCTTCATCCACAATGAATTCTTCAAACTCGCCGTTCTTCTGGTTCTTGCCGGCTATCATCTTAAGGTCAGAGGTGTCAAAGCTGTACCTGGTGATGAGAGGCGCCAGATAGCTGATCTCATCCGCCGTGATGTTCGTCACCATCTTGTCGCTGATGGCTGTAAAGAGCTCAACCGCCGCGTTGGGGTTTCTCTCACTCTCATCTCTCGCCGCCTGGATGAACGCGTTCAAATACTGCCTCTGCCTTTCAAATCTCATGTCGCTCGAGCCGAATATCTTTGTGTCCCTCTGCTTTACGTAGTAGTAGGCCTGCATACCCTCGAGGTGAACCTGTGCACCCTCATACAGGGCCTTGTCACACTTAGTGAGGTCCTCAAGAACCGTGACGTCAACGCCTCCCACCTCATCGTTGATAGTGGGGATCGCGCTCATGTTTATAGCCGCGTATCCGTGAATCGGCAGCTGGTAAAACATATTGGAGACAGCCTTCACCTGATACTCACAGCTCTTTTCAACGCCGTTTCCGAATCCGTGCTGGGCCGCAATCTGCCCGACTACTGTCGTCTGGTATCTGCCGTACTCGTCGTAGATATCGATGTCCGTCATGGAATTCCTGTTGATACCGATCACCTTGATCGACTCCTTGCGGGGATTTAGCACCAGCAAAAAGAGTGCATCCGCCTGTCCGCCGTCAGTACCCTCCGGAACCTCTGTCACAACATCGTCCATCTTGTCTATGCCCATGATGAGGAACGTGGTGATATCCTCGTTGTAGTCATAGACACTTCCGTTGTAGCGCACCCAGTCGGACTGCCAGCTCGGTCCTCTCTCCTGGACTTCCGCCGAGTTCTGCGCAAGCGTCGGCGTGGTGGTGGCAGATTTTGATATTAAACTTGATCTTCCGAATAACCTGAACGCCTCAAAACCGACCAGTACAACAACGATCAGAGTCATAAGACTGGCCCAGATTATGAGAAATACCCTTCCCTTCTGTCTCATCTGCAGCTCCTGAATTAATTACCTGTTGCCTGTCCGGACTCCTGTCCCTGCGAAGGAGCGGCAACTCTCTCCTGTGTATTTTCTTCGCTATCGCTCTCCTGCCCGTCTTCGGATGGCTCCCCTTCAGTCAGGGATCCGTCCTCCGACATCATATTTGGAAAGAGGCCTTCCTCCATCTGGTCGGGAAGTTCTCCTTCTCTCTCGAGATCCGCGATATCAGCGGGAAAAACTCTCGACTGCTTGGTCACATTTCCGCTGTAATCGGCAACTGCGTAATAGACTACAGCTGTCTCTTTCTCCCGGTTAAGCACCACCTTCTCAACAACGATCCTGCCCGTTAAGTCCCCGTCCTTGGAATCAAAGGCGCTTATGCCTGTAACGAGGTCCTCATCGGTCGTCTTTGAGTCGTAGATGACACTCGATGAAGCAAACCTAAACTCAGGTGCTATGCGGTCGCTCCTTCCGTATGCAACTACGATGAGGAATATCAGCACTCCGCTCAATATGGAAAAAAGTACTCCGAGAATATTGCCTCTCACCTGGTCCTCCTAAATCCGGCTAAAAAATATATTATGCAGCATTTAAGTCAGTCTTTCCTTGTGACTCCCGCAAGATAGTTGAGTTCATCCAGATCGTCCTCATCCGGCTCTATGTCCTTGGAGGGCGCTGTCCTGGTCTTCTGTGACGGCGGCGGCGCCGGCGGTTCCTCCCCGTTTCCGTAGTACTTGCCGTAATACTTGCCGTAGTATTTGCCGTAATAGCTGCCGTAGTGGCCGTAGTAGCCCTTGCCGGAGATGTCAACCTTGTTGAGGACAACTCCGATCATCCTGGCTCCGGCCTTGTCCAGCTGGTCCTTGACCCTCTGGGCAAATCTGTAGCTGATGGCGTTGCTCTCTATAACCATGATGGTTCCGTCGCACTGCTTGGCCACAACTGCGGCATCGATAACGCTTCCAAGAGGCGGCGTATCAATTATCACATAGTCAAAAACCTGTTTCATGTTCTCGAGGACCTTGGAAAAGATCCTGCCGCCCAATAGCTCACTCGGGTTCGGCGGAACGGGTCCCGCAAAGACAACATAGAGATTCGGCGTGTCGGTCTCGCAGATAACGCTTGATAGTCTCTCTCTGCCTACAAGGCAGTGCGTAAGTCCGAGCCTGACCGACCCTGTCCTGTACCTGCCGACAAGCACCGACTTTCGCATATCGGCGTCGACCAGGACTGTCTTTTTGCCGGCCTCAGCAAAGGCTCTTGCTAGTGCCATTGCGACTGTGGTCTTGCCCTCTCCGGGGGTACAGCTGGTGATAGATATGACGCGCACATTCTGTCCCGAGAACTCTACATTACTCCTCAGTGTCTTGTACGCTTCCTTTATCTGATAATTGTTTTCAGCCTGTGAAAAGTGAAGTTTGGCGGTCTGCATATCTGCTCCTTAATATGTTTAAGCGCTACTTTTTCTTTTTCCCTGCCTTCCTGGCCTTCTTCTTGTCGGTCTCCTCTGTCGTGAGCGGAACAAGCGCAAGGGTAGAAAGACCCAGATACCTCTCGACGTCGTCGTTACTCTTTATAGTATCGTCAAGAAGGTACTCGAGGATTACAAAGAATGCCACGATAACTGCGCCGAGGAGTCCCGCTATAACGGTCCACCGTAAAACGCTCGGGCCGGACTTTTCAACAGGCACGTTGGCAGTCTCCGCGACATTGATGGCGTCGATATCCATAACGTTGGTGATGTGTTCACTTGCGACCTCTCTGATACAGTTCGCAATCTGCATCGCCATGAGCGGGTCCTCATCCCTCGCCGTTATCGCAACTATACGGGTATCGGAGGGAGTGTCGACCTTGAGGACCTTGGAGAGATCGTCGTAATCCGTCTCGATGAGGTTCAGTCTCTGGATGACCTCCTCCAAAACGTACCTGCTCTTTATGAGCTCCGCGTAATCCTGCGTGAGCTGTGTGGATATCTGCACGTCAGAATATGTAACGGTCTGATTCTCTTCTTTGTTGAGGATATAAATCTTGGTGGTCGAATCATATACGGGATGAAGCACAAACTTGCTGATAAAAAGCCCCGCCAGTGCAAAAAAGATGCCGGCGCTGACGATCAGAAAAGCCCTGCCCCAAAGGACAGCAAACAGTTCCCCAAGATTTATTTCTATGATGTCGTCCCTATTTCCCATAGGTTACTCCCATTGGTCCTAAGGCAGCGCTTTTAGCATATTCCTCAGGACGGTCTGCAATTATCATTATTTATTTGTACCACCTGCCACAGAAAAATGGTTCACTCGACAGGCTCATTTCTTATCACATTTGCCGCATTCAGGAAAAAGAGTCTTTTCGCGTAGTCCTCTCCGAACTTTTTTTCGACAAAATGCCTGCACGGCAAAAGGTCCGGCGCGCGCTTTTTGGTGTCGTGGGCATCGGATGCGATGAAGTGAACCTGCTCATCCTTCAAAAGCTTTTTGGTAAAATGGCCAATCCCGAAGCCGTACCTGCCCATAATACTCGATGCGTTGACCTGTATGAGGCACCCCATATCGATGAGGTCCGAAACATACTTCGGGTGTGAAACAATGTCGCTGTATCGCTCTACGTGCGCGACTATCGGAATGAACCCTGCCGACTGCACCTTGTACATCGCGTTCTGAATCGCCTTGTAGGGGTTGGTCGGGTGAAACTCAACAAGCACGTAATCGGAGCCTGCAAGCGAACAGATTTCGCCCTCAACAAGCTCTCTGAAGGTCTCATCGCTGTAATATATCTCATTGCCTGAAAAGAGCTTTACCTTGATCCCCGAAGCCTTCGCCATATCGAGGAGCCTCTTTCTGTACAGGACATTGTGCTCGGGGCTCACATTGTGGTGCATCGGCTTGTGATGCGGTGTCAGTATCATATGCGTGATGCCGTTCTTCTCAGCAATACGCATCATCTCAAGGCTCGTCGCCATGTCAGGCGATCCGTCATCCACTCCCGGCATGACGTGACAGTGTATATCAATTGTTGGCTGCATCTGATAATTACCACAAATAAAAATAAATATGTACAAAATTACAGGTTAATTATACACCTAACCGAGATTACCTTTCAACATAATGTGGCGCTTTTATTATTTTTATCAAGATGTGGTATGATATAGATTACCAAAGTCACTCAGTTTTCATGTTTCCCCACAAAAAAACGGATAGCCATGCTTTAAGCTATCCGTTTTTGTATCAGTTTTTCTTTTCCTTTAATGTTTTCATTTTGTTTTCGATGTCAACAATTATTTTCATGAGCCTTCCCTCGTTGTCTTTGGCAAATCTGAAGGCTTTTTTCTCAGCATCTGTAGGAGCACTCTCAGGGTCCTTCCAGAAGCGGGATGCTTTAAGCTTCTCTATGGACATATAATGATTTATAGCTCTGTTTCGCGTTTCCCCTAATTCCACTCTGTCATTATTTCTCCGAATTTCATCCTCATATCTGGAGAGTGCGCGCTCACTCCACATTTTGAGCGTGTTTCCGTAGCTGTCCGTAAATGCCTTTCGCCTCTCTTTATAGGCATTGAATTCTTCCAGATCAACATTTGTTTTCAGATTTCCATACAGATTGTTCTCATATAGCTTCTGTTGCCTTTGAGACATGGATGGTCCATTCATGAACTTGCTCTTTTCCATATCCCCTGAATAAAATTCTGCATCATTCCACGTTGCGCCTCCATACACAGATGCAAGTGTCTGTTCGTGCCCGTCACCGGCTGCAAAATAGGTATTCGTTTCACGGCCATATTTATGCCTGATAAGATTTACATAATCTCTGTAATATTTAATTTCCCTGTCTGACTCATTGTTCTTAAAGTCAAAGAAAGTTCCGTTGATATCATATCCAATTAACTGTGTGATATCCTGTGCACAGTCTGAATATACAGTAAACAGATCACCGTAGTGATACATGACTTTCAGGAAATCCTTAAAACTCAGCTGTGACGGCAGTGCTCCAAAGGTATTCATGAAACTTTTTAACGTGATATGAAGATATTCTTTAAACTTTTCTACACCTTCTTTAAAGTCCCTGTTAAGCTTTTTAACCTTTGCCGAATTCTTGTCAAGGTTCTTATTTTCAGGAAGCTGCGGCGCTGCCATCTTGTACATCATCTCGATGATATCATTGGTTCCCATAAAGGCCGTCGTCCACTTGCTCCAGGAGTTAAGTATCCTTGAAAAATTAAGTCCCTTGATTTCATAGTCCATGTAAGGATTTTTGAGCTCAAGATTGCCAACTCCAATGATCCCGGCCTGAGTAAGCTTCTGCCTGATCTCTCCAATGTCAGGACGATTTGATTCATTCATAAGAGCTTCTTTTTTGCGGACGTTATTATCTATCTCATTCTGTTTGAGGTTCTCGATATTATACTCATCGGTACAGTTCTCTCCTCCCAGAAACATCAGCTTCGCTCTCTCACCGCCGGTAAGCTTTATATTATTGGCATCAAGCCTGATGCCTCCCGCAAGATAGTCCATGTGGCAATAGGCTTTTTCCAGGTACTGCTTCTGTTCATCGGGATCAGTCAGTGTAAGAGCCTTCTGATACAGTTCCCTTGACATGTCATTTTTAAAGTGAAGATCGGGAATCGCTTTATTTTTGGCAAAACTGTTCAGGCCGATGAAGTTCCTTCCCAGAACATAGCTGTTCAGGAGCTTTTCAGCCACGGCGCGCTGCTCATCGGTTGTTTTTTCATCTATCTTCATTGACAGCTCGTCGTCGTAGTGAGTCCTGTAATAATCATCATTGATGAGCTCTTTTCGTGAGAGGTAATAATTTGCCGCGAAGGTAAGCTCCTCAAGGCGCACTGTCACGGCTTTTTGAAGTTCTTCGGTAAGGCTCTCCAGGTACTCGGGGTTACTTGCAAGGAGCCTGTTAAAAGCTCCCGCGTAGCTCACCACTGCTTCCAGCTTGAATGCGTTTTCAGCAATGCCGCTGTCTGTAGTAAAGTCAATGCCGGAGATATCGAGTGCAAAGAACTGCTTTGTCATGTAATCCAGTGCTTCTCTCCTGTCCCTGCCCAGCATCTGACCGCTCTCAAGATCCTTGCCGGTTCCGATGTAGTTGTCAAGGAGCCTTGCGTTTTCCTCCTCATTTTCAACCATGAAAACAGAAAGATCATGAAAATCCTCTATGCTGCAGCCATACTTTCTTCCGCCCATTGCCTGCACCATCAGCTCGTTCTTCTTGGACCCGAACCTGTTTGCGGCCTCATTAACTGCCTTGGAGTTCTTATCTTTAATGTAGAGCCTGGAATTTGCGTTACCTATCTTGCTGTTTCTCTTTTCCTCGTTGTACTTTGAAGAAAACTTGGAAGCATATACACTTTTCAGAGTTTTCTTGTCAGGAAGCTTTTTGACCTTGCGGCCCTTGGTGACGCTTTTCATCTTAAGAAGACTCTTTTTGAGGTCCTCATTGCATTTTTGCAGATCGTCTCCGCCATTCTTTTTATTTTTGTCTGCCATGAGATGATTAGCATCTTCTTCATGCACGGCATAGTTGTCAATGATATTATCCTGCTTCAGTGCATTTACGAACACACCCTGATTGTTTTCCTGCTTGTCCTCAAACCTGTTCTTCGGTATCAATTCCAATTCCTCCTTATGTAGAAGTTTTTTCTGCTCTCAATTATATTTATACGATGATTGTAGCACATATGTAAAAAAAATATGATATGTTATGATATAAATGATGTGAAGGTCAAAAGCGATGTCACGGATTGTTCCGGGCGTTGCGCTCCCAATGATAAGGCACTGTAAGGAGGTCTCTATGATACCACAGGATCCGATAATTCTATTGAGCTACATCAACACGCAGCTGCGTGACAACTACTCTTCTCTGGATGCTCTCTCTGAGGGGCTGGACATATCACAGGAAGAGGTAAAAAAAATAACTGCCACACTTGAATCCGTAGGATACAAATATGACAGTCATAAAAATCAGTTTGTCTGATCATTTATTTACTGCGCAAGGATCATCATGATATCATTGCTCCTTGCGATGAACTTACTCATGGCTTCTCCCTCGAGAGGCGCATTCTGAATGCGGGCCAGGTCGTAGAGCTGCTCGCATATCATTCTCGTGTTCTTGTCGTCCTGGTTCTCCATCACATACTCAACAAGAGGATGGTTTGCATTGAGGATCAGGGTCTGACCTTCATTTCCGAAGTCGCCCATGCCCATTCCGTTTGCGGCATACATCTTCATCATCTCGGCCATACGCCTTGATTCCTCGGATACAGTGAGGATTGAGGATGTCTTCTTGTCCTTGAGCTTTTCGAGCTTGACGGTCAGCTTATCGTTCTTGAGGGCTTTCTTGAGCTTCTCTGAGATCTCTTTCTCTTTCTCCTCGAGTTCTGCCTTGGCCTTCTTGCTGGTCTTGGACATGAAGGTGTCTGTGAGGTCGGCATCGATCCTCTTAAAGCGGATGCCCTCGTTCTTTCTCTCAAGCTGCTCCATGAAAGGTACATCGATGTTGTGGTTCATGATGAAAGCATCCATCTTCTGCGCCCTGAACATCTTGATGTACTGGCTCTGCTGCTGCTCGTCGGTTACGTAGTAGATAGTGCGGGGCTCCTTGTCCTCTTCCTTGTCATCATCAGATGTTGCCCTGTCGCTGTCTGAGGTTACGGCTCCCTCATCGACTACCTCGGCTTCAACCTTGTTGCCGTTCTCATCTACTGCGCCGCCTGAAGCATTATTCTCAGCTCTCTCACCTGCACTGCCCTCAGAAGGCTTGTTCTCTGTGCTCTTTGAAGCTCCCTCATCTGCACTCTCTGAAGGCTTGTTCTCTGCGCTCTCGGAAGCTACCTCGTCTGTGCTGTCCTCAGAGGTCTTGTCCTCTGCGCTTTCTTCTGCCGCGCTCTCGGAAGTCTCTTCTTTATCCTCTGCCTCAGCAGCTGCCTTCTCGGCCTCCCTGTTGATCTGGAGAGCCTCGGGTGTTGTGAGGTACTTGCCGTCGAGGTTCTTGAACAGGATGTAGTCCGTCATCTTCTCGCAGAACTTGTCATCCCTCAGGCACCCGTACTTGATGAACGGACTGATGTCGTCCCAGTACTTGTCGTAGTTCTCCTTGTCAGTCTTGCACAGGCCCGCAAGCTTCTCAGCTACCTTCTTGGAGATGTACTCGGAGATCTTTTTAACAAATCCGTCGTTCTGAAGGGCAGATCTTGACACGTTAAGCGGAAGATCAGGGCAGTCGATGACGCCCTTTAACAGCATCAGATACTCGGGGATAACTTCTTTTATATTGTCGGCGATAAACACCTGGTTGTTGTAGAGCTTGATCGTGCCCTCGATGGACTCGAACTCCATGTTGATCTTGGGGAAGTACAGGATTCCCTTAAGGTTGAAAGGATAATCCATGTTCAGGTGGATCCAGAATAAAGGCTCCTTATAGTCCCTGAATACCTTCCTGTAGAACTCCTTGTACTCCTCTTCGGTGCAGTCCTTGGGTGTCTTGGCCCAGAGGGGATGTGTGTCGTTCAAAAGCTCCGGTCTTCTCTTTATCTTGTACTCGAGCTCAGGCTCCTTGTCCTCTCCCTCTTTCTTCTCAGGGTGAACCTCCTCGATAACAACGTCAGAATCGAGCTTCTCAGAGGCCTTGATGGTCTCTGTTCCGTCCTCATTCTCCCTTGAGAGATATATCTCATAGGGCATGAATGAGCAGTATTTCTGTATGACTTCCCTCGCCTTGTACTCGTTGCAGAACTCGAGGCAGTCCTCAGACAGGTGGAGCGTTACAGTCGTGCCAACCTCTGTCTTGTCGCCGTCCTCCATCTCAAAATCCGATCCGCCGTCACAGGTCCAGTGCACCGCTGGACCACCCTTGCACGATAAGGTGTCGATGTCAACTGAGTCAGACACCATGAAGGTCGAGTAGAATCCGAGTCCGAAGTGACCGATGATCTGGTCGGCGTTCGCCTTGTCCTTGTACTTGTTCAAAAAGTCTGTTGCTCCTGAAAATGCGACCTGATTGATATACTCCTCAACCTCATCGCTGTTCATACCTATACCGTTATCGGTGATCTTAATGGTCTTCTCCTTGTCGTTCAAGACGATATCCACGCGGGGCTTGAAGTCGGCGGGAAGCTCGTACTCACCCATCATGTCCATCTTGCGGATCTTGGTGATCGCATCGCATGCGTTTGAGATCACTTCTCTGTAAAAAATATCATGGTCCGAATACAGCCATTTCTTGATGATCGGAAACATGTTTTCACTGTTGATTGAAAGATTACCTTTTTTTGAAGCCATAGTCCTCACTCCTTTGTTTCTGTTTATAAACGGAGCTGTTCGCTCCAAAAACTAGTTTAAGACCACACAGGTCAAAAGTCAATAAAAAATTAGCACTCATCAAAAGTGAGTGCTAACAAAGTTGTGGTTCAGTTGTCAGACAGCCGGAGCAAATATACATCTGCCTTACTGATAACTGAAATCTTAATTGTCAAAATACTTGTGATAGATGTCCATGAGGTTTGAGCTTGTCGCATCGGAGTCTGTCATGAGACTCACGCGGTCCCAGAGCTTTGAATTGAGCTCCTTGGTGAGGGTCTCCACAAAGGCGTCGTACTCTTTTCCAAAGACCTCACGCTTTCTCTGCTCCATGATCTTGACCTTGTTGGTCTCGGTCTCCTCGCGGTTGAAGGTGCTGATGCATTTGATGATGACATAGCCGTCCCTGGTCTCAACGATGCCGCTGACCTCGTCCGTTCCAAGGTTGAAGGCCGCAGTCTCGTAGGCGCTGTCCATCTCCCCTTTTCCAAAAGAGATCGTCCCTTCGTCCGCCTCGTTGTACTGCTCTAAAACCTCGTCGAAATCCCCGCCGTTCATGAGTTTGATGAAGGCTTCCCTTATCCTGTCGTGGGCTCTCGCCTTGTCTTTTTCCTCGAAGGGAACCTTGTTTCCGCTCTGATCGAGGTTATAGGTCTTGACGAAGATCTGCTCGACTGTGATGGTCCTGGCCTCATCGTCACTTATCTCGGGATTGATGTCCCTGATGATGTAGTCGTAGAGCTTGTTTGCAAGCGCCTGTTCCGCCATTATCTGCGCAAGGTCGGAGACCGTGACATTGTTCATAGCTTCTTTATCAGAATCTGACAGAGTTTCGTAGTACTCCTCTGCTGCGCTCTTTGCCTTCTCAAGCTCAGATTCATCGAGCTCAATCCCGTTCTCGGAGGCCAAAAGGTTCATGACCTTGATCTGCGCTACCTTGGCGAGAACCGACTCCTTCAACCTGTCCTCGACAGTTCCGCTGTCGGTCTGCTGCCTCCAGATCTCGCTCCCGAAGGTCGCCTCGTACCCGTTCTGCATATTCACCAGATACACCATGGTCTCTGTGAGCGAGCATGAGACGTCCTCTATCCTGAACACCTCGTTGTCAGAAAAGCCTGTGGTGAATACTACCTTTCTCCCAAGGGTATCCGCAGAGCATCCGGTTATAAGGACCTGCGCAAGTATAAAAGTCAGGAGCATCCTTCGGATGCTCCTTGGCGCTTGTATTTTTTTTAATCTGGCTATGTGACTTAATTTTGTATTCATGCAGTCTGTTTGTTTATGTGGTCTGTTTCTCCTCGATATTCGCAAACCGCGGCCCCCTGCTCCACTTAGGTATCATAAATGATTAGTTTTTCTCCATAATCTTGCGGGCTACCCAGAGTCCGTTTGCGCTGGCCTGCTGAAGTCCCCTTGTAATTCCGGCTCCGTCACCGATCGCCCGAAGTCCCTTTATGCTGGTCTCAAAGTCCTGCCCTACGATGACCCTGTTCGAATAGAACTTGACCTCCACGCCGTAGAGAAGCGTCTCATCGGAAGCAAGCCCCGGTGTCACCTTGTCAAGAGCCTGTATCATCTCGTCGAGATCAACCATTATCCTGTGAGGGAACACAAGCGAGAGGTCTCCGGGAACAGCGTCCTTGAGCGTTGGGATCAGGTTGTTCCGACACAGTCTCTCCTCCGTCGTCCTCCTGCCTCTCTTGAAATCGCCGTAGGTCTGTACCAGTATCTTGCCGCCGCAGAGCATGTTGGAGAGCTGAGCTATCATCTTGCCGTACTCAATCGGAGTCTTGAAGGGCTTGGTGAAATTCTTTGACACTAAAAGCGCAAAGTTCGTGTTGTTTGTCTTCAGCTCCTCGCCCTTGTAGGCGTGACCGTTGACAACAGCAAGTCCCCCGTCGTAGTACTCGGTTGCCACCTCGCCCGACGGGTTTGTGCAGAAGGTCCTGACCTTGTCGTCAAAGGTTGGCGTGTGGTAAATGAGCTTGGCCTCATAGAGATTCTCATTGAGGAACTGCATGATCTCATCCCTGACTTCGACTCTGACGCCCACGTCCACTGTACCGGGTCTTGTCTCGATGCCGATCTCCTCACACTTGTCCTTGAACCAGTCTGCGCCTTCACGCCCGACTGCGCTGACGATCTCTTTTGCACTGAAGGTCTCGCCCTTGTCTGTCACAACCGCCGTGGCCCTTCCATCCTCAACGACGATATCCTTAACCATGGTGCCAAACTGAATCTCGACGCCCTTATTCAGCACGTGCTCCTGGAGCTTTTGATAAATCTTGTAGCCCTCCTCGGTGCCCAGGTGTCTGATGGGACACTCAACGAGCTTGAGGTTCGCATTTATCGCTTTTCTCCTGATCTCTCGAAGCTCCTTCTCCTTGTCAATTCCGTATACGTTTCTGTCCGCGCCGAACTTAAGGTATATCTCATCCGATTCATGTATGAGACTCGTTGCGGTGTCATATCCGAGGATATCGGGGAGGGTTCCGCCGACGTCCGGAGAGAGCGAGAGCTTGCCGTCAGAGAACGCCCCTGCCCCTGCGAACCCCGTTGTTATCGAGCATGGCTTGCAGCCGGCGCACACGCCGGTGACTCTCTTCGGGCAGTTCCTCTTCTCGATAGACCGCCCTTTCTCTATCATGAGGACCTTGAGATCAGGTCTCTTCTCCATGAGCTCGTACGCGCAGAAAATTCCGCCCGGTCCCGCTCCTATTATTATAACGTCATATTTATCTGCCATCTGATACTCCTTTCAGGTTCCGGTAGAATGTACTTTTCTCTATTTTTAAATGTGTTTACGGACTAACCCGGATAAAAAAGTGCTTTCAGTCCGTAGTTTTTGTATCCTTAAACAGGCTTTTACGGACTAACACACAGCCAGAATCATCCTGTATCCGTAATCGTAGGTGCTTCCGCTTGAAAACTATGGTCCAAACTTCGGTTATCAGCTTAACTGCCCGTAATCCATAATTTAACCGTAAAATAACCGGCTCTTGACGCAGCAAGCGAAAAATCAGGCAAGGGAAATTGTAAATTTATTCTGTAACAGTTCATAAGTATAACATAATTTAGCGTTCAGTTAAATCTTTGCGCATAATTATGGTATACTTACAATGTGAGCAAAATAAAACAATAAAAGGATTATGCAAGGAAAGCTATGGACACATCTGAAAGATTATTCATAATAGGCAGACACATTAAACGCGCAGCAGCAACTACCGGTGCTGATCAGCCTGTAGCAGATACTGTTTGCATCAGACGCACATCTGCTTCACCAGGGCGTGGTTACGGATTAGATAAACTTGTATATGACTGTGTGTATCAGTTTAAAGCGGCTGTGGCAGCCATGTTATCCGCCAAAAGAAATCGCTATCCGGCCGGTATTTTAACCGTTGTCACTGCAGTAATGGCAATATTGTCGGCGACGGTGCTCTGCCCCGTGACAGCAAGAGCCAGCGGGTTTGATCCTGTATACTACGCCGAGAAATATCCCGATGTGGCAAATGCTGTTGGCACCAGCCAGAGCGCCCTGATAAATCACTACATCACCTTCGGAATCAATGAAGGCCGTTTCCAGAACGCCGAGGAGGAGGCTGCCGGCAAGCCTTTGAACACTTACATTGACGTGGACATCACGAACCAGACTGTCACTTACATCCTGGACGGCGCAGCGGTTTTCTCAAGCCCCTGTGTAACAGGCGATGTCAGCAAAAACAGGACCACCCCAACAGGAACATTTGCTGTTTTCGGCCACGTCAAAGGCACCTATCTCACAGGTCCCACCTGGCACAACTGGGTTGATTACTGGATGCCCTTTACACGGAGCGGATGCGGCCTGCACGATGCCACCTGGCGAAAAAGCTTCGGCGGCGAGATTTACAAGACCAACGGATCACACGGCTGCGTCAATCTCCCGCACGACGCTGCAGAACAGCTCTTCGGGATGATAAGCGTCGGAACTGTAGTCATAGTGCATTAGAGTCACCTGAACAGTTTTTAGTAAGATCTCCTACACAGTAGCGTGTATCAACAAAAAAAGAACGGTTCAACAAGCGAGCCGTTCTTTTAACATTATTTCTCAATAACAACACTCATGTAGTTGTAAGGTATCTCAATGCCGGCCTCCTTAAGAGCCCTGAAAACCTTGGTGTTTACTTCGTCCTTGACAACCTCTGTCCTCAAATTGGACGGGTAGTAAACCGTCGCCCCCATTATGAGGGCACTCTCTGCAATCTCAAGAAAGTACACTGATCTGCTGCTCGGGTCTTCTTCATTGTAGATGTCCCTGTTCAGTGTCAGGGGGCTGTCGCAGATAGTCGTTCTGATTATCTCTTTTGCCTTGTCAACGTCTGAGTCGTATCCAATCGCGAATCTGAAGTCCTGCGCTCTCGGGACATGCTCCTCGTAGCTGTAGTTCACGATTATCATGGTGTTTGCGCGGCTGTTCGGGAGAATGATCCTGGTGGTGTCAATGAGCCGCAGCACGATGTGCCGAAGCGTCATGCTCTCCACAATTCCTGCCCTTCCATCCTCGAGCATGATCCTGGAGCCCACGTCGAATGGCTTGTAAATACTGATCTGCAGTCCTGCAAACATATCCTTTATGACGTCGTTTGCAGCAAGACCTACGACTGCCGCAGCGACAGCAGTACTGCCAAGCAGCGATTCGGCCAGCCTGTCACCGCCAAGCGGAATCACGACAAAGGCGATGACCGCGCCAAGAGTTATTGCCTTTTCAAGAAACTGATAAGTTAAGCTGTTTCCGTTATTCTTGTCAAAACGCCTGAATATTCTTTTGATGAGTTTTAAGATCAGGCGGAGAACAAATAAATAAACAGCCAGCATAACAACAACTACAACCAGGACGAAAGCAACGACGAAAAAGATTTCTTCCAGAGAAGCTCCTTTTAGCGTTTCCGCTGTTTCCGGCGGCAATAGTTTCAATAAAAAATCGGATAGTGATTGTGCCATTACCTGATGTCTTTATCCTCCTGTATATTAGTCATTAAGGAACTGCATCAGAAAAAAATCTTCCGAACAGTTCCTTATTTTTTACCTTGTGCTGCTGCGGTACTGCACCGGGGTCATCCCGTATTTCTTTTTAAAGAGCCTGTTGAAGTGCTCGACGTTCTGATAGCCTGCTGCCTCTGCGACCTTCTCCACCTTCATGTTGCCGTTCCTAAGAAGGGTGCTCGCCTTGTTGAGCCTGATCCTCTTTACATTCTCGCCGAAGGTCATGCCGGACTTCTCCTTGATGTACTTGGAGAGGTAGGGCTTGGAGAGGTAAAACTGATTCGAGAGGTCATCGAGGGTCACTGTCAGGTAGTTCTCCTGGATGTAATTGATGATCGAATTGATCCTCTCGTCCTTGTTGTTCTTGATGCTCCTCACGGTCTCGATCTGGTTCACGGCGATCACAAGTGCGTTGATGGATGCCTTGATGATATCCTCGTCGATACCTACGCCCCAGAACTTCTGCCCCTTGCAGGTGATACCGACATAGGCGCAGGCCTTTGACGACGAACCTCTGGAAAGTGCGTGCTCCTCGTAGGTCGAGAGCTCGTAGCTGATGTTGAAGTACTGCTTGATGGCATTTGAAACAGCGTCGAGACGGCCGTTTCCGTTTGCCTCAACCACATGCTCTTTGTCCGAGTGAGTGATGGTGACCTCTGCCAAAATGCCGTCCACCTGCCTGAAGTGAACCGCGGGAACCCTGAAAATCTGGTCGTTGTGGACGTACTTGTCCTCGAAAATCTGGTAGATCCTCGCAGGTGAGAGCTCCGCGTGCTCCCTGTCCGAGATATCCTTTATCGTGTAGCTGACGTCTGCCTGCATCTCTTTGGGCACCATCATGCCGTAATTGGTCTTTAATATGTAGCTCACGCCGCCCTTTCCGGACTGGGAGTTGATCCTGATGACGTCTCCGTCGTACTCCCTTCCGAGGTCCTTGGGGTCGATCGGAAGATAGGGAACTGTCCAGATGCCCTTGTCCTTTTTCTGCTCGTGCCAGGAAAAGCCCTTGGAGATAGCGTCCTGATGCGAGCCCGAAAAAGCAGTGAACACGAGCTGTCCGGCGTATGGCGCCCGCTCGTAGATGCGCATTCTTGTGAGCCTCTCATAGGTCTCGCCGATCTCAGCGATGTGCGAGAAATCAAGTCCCGGGTCAACGCCGTGAGAGTACATGTTGATAGCGAGCGTAACGATGTCGACGTTGCCCGTCCTCTCTCCGTTTCCAAAAAGAGTTCCCTCAATCCTGTCCGCACCTGCGAGGCACCCAAGCTCAGCGTCGCTGACGCCGGATCCCCTGTCGTTGTGCGGATGGAGAGACAATGTCACTGCATCCCTGTACTTGAGGTTTTTGCTGATATATTCGACCTGTGTCGCAAAGACATGCGGCATTGCGATCTCGACGGTCGTCGGAATGTTGATAACAACTTTGTTCTTTTTCGTGGGCTTCCACACATCGAGAACCGCGTTGCACACATCAACCGCGTAGTCAACTTCTGTCCCCGGGAAGGACTCGGGTGAGTATTCAAAAGAAAAGTTTCCGTTCGTCTCTTTTGCCAGCTTGTCAAGGAGCTTGGCCCCGTCAACCGCGATCTTCATGACCTCTTCCTTGCTCTTTTTGAAAACCTGCTCGCGCTGGGCTACGGAAGTAGAGTTGTAGAGGTGGATGATAGCCTTGGGGGCTCCCTTCACCGCCTCAAAGGTTCTCTTTATGATGTGCTCCCTTGCCTGCGTCAGAACCTGAACGGTCACGTCGTCGGGGATCATGTTCTTCTCGATGAGGGTCCTCGCAAACTCAAACTCAGTCTCTGAGGCTGCCGGGAAGCCAATCTCTATCTCCTTGAACCCCAGCTTTACCAGCATGGTAAAAAACTCGAGCTTCTCATCGAGACTCATCGGCTCAATGAGGGCCTGGTTGCCGTCACGAAGGTCGACGCTGCACCAGATGGGCGGGTGATCGATGTAGTCCTTCTTTACCCAGTCATATGTGGGCTTTGGCGGCATAAAATACTGACGCTTGTACTTCTCTACGTTTTTCATATCTTTTCTCCTCGATGTATATTGTAGGTGAAACTACATCTTGATATTTTGTGCACATTCAAGATGATTTTATATCAATTAGATTGATAGTTATTATCATATCATAAATTTGTGCAAATACATCATGGTAAATATAATCTCTTTTCTTGATTATTTTTACTATTGCGAATCATGGCTGCAATATAAGTTTTCTTGCCATGTCGGAAAGCTCCTGCCTGTGGTCGGACAACAGGAGCAGCTTGTTGTACCTGTAGTAAGCCTCATTCCCTGTCTCGCGGACGAACTTGAGGCTGTGATAGGCGTTTGAGAGCTGTGTAAGGAAGATGACCATTTCCTGGCTGCCGGCGCTAAGAGCTTCTCCGTCCCCAAAGGTCTTATCAAGAAAGTCAAAGGCATTTGTCAGGTGCTGGCCCGTTGCCTTAATCGCCTCCTGCCGTCTGTCCTCGCGCCTTGCAAACCATGCCTTGGCCGCGGAAATGGAATCAGCTTCTGCGGCTGTCGCCGCTTCACCTGTGCCTTTATGAGTTGCAGTGGCTTCTGCGATGCACTCCGTTAGCGCCGCGATGGCGAGAGTCAGATTCCTCTCCTCTTCATGTGTTATGAGGTTTGCCACTCTACCTGCGCGAAGCTTTTCTGTGAGCTTATCCTGCTGTAATTTGATAAGCTCTGCTCCATCCAAAGATTCATTTAACAGTTTATCTTCTTTTTCAGTCTGAGCATTTCTATCATTCAGGGCATTCACAGCTTGTCCGCCGGTAATATCTGTCTCGGCATGCATCTTAGCTGCACCGCTGTTAATGCCTGATTCGGACTGTATCTTAGCTGCGCTCTTTATCGCCTCAAACACTATCTCCTGTACAGCCTTGTCCCTGTCGTAATCGCGGAATTCCTGCATCAGCGCATCGCCAAGGAGCCCTATTATGCTGAGCTTTTCGTCAAACTTTCCATTGCGGATACTCTTAAGGTCATCGGGGTAGCGGCCCTTTAGTATCTCCGGGATCCTGTACAGCTCATTGTATCGCCTGTACAGCTCGTAGTAGGTCGCAAAGTCCTCTGCAACCTCGGAGTTTTGCAGGTACTGAACCGTCAGCTTGTCATCTATCGGGAGCCCCAGCTTTTCATGCACCTTCATGACTCTGGAGAGATCTTCCCATCCTCTTGCCGTGACAAAAGACCTGCCGTCAACGTCCGTCTTTATCGAGTAGAAGTTGTCTTTTTTGATCTCGAGGTATGCCATGACTGCGCCGTGGACTCCGGCCCTGTAGGCGTAGTCCTTCCAGGCGTCAAAGCTCTCCTCGATATTGATCTGCCGCACTCTGTCGAGGGTCACTATGTCAAAATCCCTCACCGACTTGTTGTACTGCGGCGGGTTTCCTGCTGTCACAATTATGAAGCCGTCGGGAATCCTGTGGCTTCCGAAGGTCTTGTACTGCAGGAACTGGAGCATCGTCGGCGCAAGCGTCTCCGAGACACAGTTTATCTCATCCAGGAAGAGAATACCCTCCTGTATCCCGCTCTTTTCAATCTGCTCGTACACTGAACCTATGATCTCGCTCATGGTGTACTCGGTCACGGAGTACTCCCTGCCCCCAAATGTCTTTGTCGAGATCATCGGAAGGCCTATCGCGCTCTGCCTGGTGTGGTGGGTTATGGTGTACGAGACAAGATTGATGTTCAGCTCGTGCGCGATCTGCTCCATTATCGCGGTCTTGCCTATTCCGGGCGGCCCCATGAGAAGGATCGGTCTCTGCCTCTCCACAGGTATCTCGAACTGCCCGGCCTCATCCTTTTCGAGGTAGGCCCTCACCGCGTTCTTCACTTCTTCTTTTGCTTCATTGATATTCATAACATTCCCTCTGATTGTGTCTGATGCGCAAGTTTTTCTCTATAGCAGTATATCATTTATTTTTTGACCCTTTTTAGCTGATTTCTGCCTGTTTCGATCTTCCCTTTTTCACTATTACAAGTTTCAAAAAAAATTTGCCCCCTGATTCCCTTTTTCAAGGGTCAAAATTTTTTTCAACCCTGATATGGTGAAAACAGCCTCAGAAAACAGCATCAATTTCAGAACAAAAGGGTCAAATTTTAAACGAACACCCCATATAGTGAAAAATGTGCCACGCGGCTCTCTGCACACATCGCTACTACACATAGAGCTTCAGCGCCCAGGCGGGGACGTTCTCGTCATCGTAGTCGCCATCTTCCGCAAACAAAAAAGCCGTGTCGTAGGGCGTTGGCTTTTCCGGGTAGATGCCGTAGCCGTCCGTGAAGTAGATGAGCCCCTTAAGGTTCTCAAATTCGCCCTCGCGCCTGAGCCTCTCAACCTCTTCAAACACGGGGCGAAAGTCCGTTCCAAAGCCGCCCTCGACGTGGATTTCCTTCGACAGCTCTTTCATATCGTCCACGGAATTTATGATTTCAGTCCTTTGGACCTGATCGTCGCACTCAATGAGATATATCTTTATCTTGCGAAAAAAGCTGTCGCTCCCCAAAAGAATTGACGCAGTTTCATCAAGAAACCGCTGCACTATCTCACCCTTGCAGGACGCCGAGGTGTCAATCGCTATGACAAGCTCCTGCACCTTTTTGACTTCGCGAAATTCGTACTCCTCGATAAGCGGCATATTGCCGTAGGTCGTAAGGCCGAAGGCGTACATCCCGTAGTCGAAGCTGTCCATGTCGATGCCGCCCTCCTCGCGGAGCACCATAAAACGCTGCAAAAAATCCTTGTAGCTGTGCCTCTTTTTATTCTGAATGCGGAGTATCCAGGATAGCTTGCCGAGCTTGTCGGAGGCCCTGTTTCCAAGTGTTTCTATCTCGGTCTGAAGGCGCTTTGCCTCCTTGTCCCAATTTGCATCGCTGTCTTTTATCTGTTTAAGGCGCCTGGGATTTCTGTAGGAAGTTTTCTTATTATCAGCCGGCGGCTCCCTCCTGGAAGCATCGTCATTATCTCTGTCCCGTTTGCTGTTGCGGGAGTTTTTTCTATCTTCCAGTTTTCTCTCAGAAGATGAGTCCTTGCTCCCATCATTCTGCCTGTCTGTATCCTCATCGCTGCTCATCGTGGAATCCATCTGTGTCTTTTCCTTATCAGAGCTCTTTGACTGACCAGCGCCCCCGTCTGCATCACTGTCGGTTTCCGGGTTCTTATCCTGACCATGCTGCTCCCCTTCGTTCTCATCGCTGCTCATCGGCGAATCAATCCGGGGCTTTTCTTTCTCGTCAGAATCCGAATCCCTCTCATCAGAGGGCGTATCCTGAATTCTCAGCCAGAAACCGTGGTCGTCCAGCTTAAACTCGCGCTCAAGTTTCTCATACTCGCGCTCATCTGAGAGCACGTTCGAGTCAGACAAAAAACGGTAGAGCCTCTCAACCGTCAGGACCTTCAGCTCTTTTTCCAAAAGAGCTATCCACCTGTCGCGAAAGTCAGAGCTCACACGGTAGATGCTGCGGTAGTCCATCCCGTCCAGAATCGACTCGACCACAATGTCCGCGCAGAGGTCGTAGAGCCTTGTGTCCTCGTATTTTGCCGATGTGTACATGTGGCGGAAGATGCAGTGGAGCAGCATGTGGACGTATGTCCTGTTGAGTTTTGCAGGCTCCTCAACAAAGAGGCGCAGGACGTAAGAAGGGTTAAACCTGATACTGACCGCATCCGTGCCGACGCTCGCAGTAGAGAGGTCCATCTCGAAATTAAGCGCAGAAAGAGCCGGGCCAATGAATCTCATATCGACATAGAGCTCGGTCCTTGATGCATTCAAAACTCTCAAGCCGCCCTCGCTCAGGGCCTGTCTCGTTCCGGACATGTTACCTTCTCTCACTCCGCCAAAGCCAAACTCAGCTCCCGTCCAAGATGCATTACCTTCCCTCACTTCGCCCTCGCTCAGGGCGTTCCCCGTCACAGAAACGTTCAATTCTTTCTCACTCCATCCCTGCAAATAATTATAGTTTTCTCTTTCCACAGCCCGGCATCAGGTCAGCCCCTGCACAATGATTATTAGGATCAGCACGGGCAGCACGAACATGAAGTAGTACTTAAGTGCGCGAGGCATTTTCACGCCCTCACCTGTGTTGGCCTCTTTCAGATAATTATCGAATCCCCAGCCGAACCTGTAGCTGCAGAACAGCGTAAAAATGAGCGCTCCGACCGGAAGTATAATATTGCTGACAATGAAGTCCTCCACGTCCAGCACATTCATATTGGTAAAGAGCCCCTTCCCGCTCAGCACGTTAAAGCCGAGCACGCAGGGCATGGACGCGAAGATCATAAAGATGCAGTTGATAACAACCGACCTCGACCTCGTGATCCCGAAGTTGTCGACAAGGCCCTTGACCAGATTTTCAAAGACGCCCGTCACCGTCGAGAAGCTCGCGAACGTCATGAACACAAAGAACAGCGTGCCCCAAATCCTGCCATGCGGCATGTTAATAAAGATTTCAGGCAGTGCCACGAATATCAGCGACGGTCCCTGTTCCGGCGCAACCGAGAACGAGAAACACGCGGGGAAAATAATTATCCCTGAGAGAATCGCGACAAAAGTGTCGAGAGCCGCAATCCTCGCGCCCTCGCCCATGAGCGTTCTGTCAGGAGACATATAGCTGCCGAAGATCTCTATGGCGCCGATGCCGAGGCTCAGGGTAAAAAATGCCTGGTTCATGGCAGACGATATGACTTCGCCGTAGCCGATCTCAGCGGCCCTCTCAAAATCCGGCAGGAGAAAAAACTTCATCCCCTCCGCAGCACCTGATAAAGTCAGGGAATTGATCGCGAGAACGACGATGAGGATGAGGAGCCCACCCATCATGACCTTGTTCACTCTCTCAAGGCCGTTCTGCACGCCAAGTGACAAAACCCCGAAGCCGAAGATAACGGTCAGGATCGTAAATATCCCCATCTCGATCGGGTCTGCGAGCATTTCTCCAAAAACTGCCGCAGCGCCGCCCGGCTCTACATGCTCCAGCTGCCCCGTCGCAAACTTAAAGAAATAGTCAAACATCCAGCCTGACACTGTCGTGTAATACATCATCAGAAGGTAGCACCCCGCAAGGCACACCCAGCCGTGCAGATGCCACCTGCTGCCTTTCTTTTCAAGCTTTTTGTAGCCGTTTACAAGCGTCAGCCTGCTGGCTCGCCCCATCGCCAGTTCCATCGTCATCACGGGAACCCCCATAATAACGAGAAACAGCAGGTAGAACAGGACAAATACAGCGCCTCCCATCTCACCTGCCACATAGGGGAATTTCCACACATTTCCTATTCCGATAGCGCAACCAGCACTCACCAGGATAAAACCAATCCTGGTGCCAAATCCCACACTCTGCTTTTCTTCCATGCTCAACTCCTCTTTTCCCCGCTCCGTGCATTTACACAGAAGCCTGTATCTTTTCTTGTGCCTCGTAATGCATCTCATAAGTCATAACGCATATAGATTCACATCTTTTCCGCCATTACTGCGTTGTCGAAAGTCGTCGTGCTGCCTGGGCAAAACGCTCGTTACTTGTTTTCAAGATCCGCAACCCTCACTGGCTCACCGTTTAATAATATGTACCCCTTCGGGAGCGTGGTGACGTCGGGCATCGTGGTAAAATGCCTCTCCTCATGCCGATGCGCCATTGAGCCGATGTTGTTCCAGCCGCTCTTTTTGTTGAAGGTCACATGCCTGTCTGGCGCTTCGTGTTTGTGCGGCATCGCGCCGCTCTCTTTGTTGTCCTTCATCGCAGAGGATTCTCTCTTATAAGATCCAGCTTCAGCCCCCATAAATTGCTGCGCATTTTTAGTGAAAGATCCCTGAGCACTCCCGGGAGCCGATCCGCTGCCCTTGAAACTTGTGCGCTTCCTCAGTACATTTATGACCACAATGACTGTGACAACCAGGTAAAAAACAAGCGAGAATGTTGTCTCCATTTTACTCTCCTCTATAAACGCCAGTTTATATCTGACTAAGTCCGGTCGGATGCGGATACCGTAAGCGCCCAAAATACGTGCGCTAACGGTATCCAGTTCCTCTAATAATGCCAGTTTATTGCCTATAATCCACTTTACCTCTAACACTTCGATAAATCAATCTATGACATACAGATTGAGTAAATATACAATTCAGTTGTCCGCCCAGGCAGAGCAAATGCACATCTGAATTGTAACAACAACCATATCATGTTCGAATTTACAGGAACATATGTTTTGATATATAATAATAATGGTGCTACCTAAACGGTCGCGGTTAGTCCTCTATCAGGGAGTACAAGCCCTGTTAATATAGAGACCCGCAAGGGAATAACTATAGGAGGAACCTGCCCTATGATAACCATGGAAGGCATGATTGGAGTTTTGGCGCTCTGCGCTACTTTCTTTAGTCTCGGCTATTCCATTGGTAGGAATAGCAAGCATTAAAATAACCGCTCAGCCTCGAAAACTAGCGGTTATTTTAATAACAGTATGATTTCGGACTAACCGTTGCTGTACGGGTAGCACTTTTTTTGTTATACCTAATGTAACACTAAAGCCGGGAATCGTCAAATTCCATTTGCCATCAGCAGTGTTACAATTCAGTCTGTAGATTCATCCTGCACCCTATGCCGCACATCAAGAATTGACACGGTCATCAAAATTCAAATCTCTGAGGCGCCAAAGAGGTGTGTGCGGACGAGTACTCCATCAGAATCGCTGTGACCTCTGTCAGTCCCATATCTGAGGAGAGCCTTATCGCATCATCTATTGCGTCCGCAGAAAACAGGCTCATTGCGCTGCCGCATCGATATGCGAGAAGCTTTTTCAATATTTCTCCGCATGCAAATCCTGCATCCCAACCTGTAACGCGGCGCCTAAGGACGCTCGCTCCATGCTCATGAAGATACTCCTCGTACTGACATCTGTAGCCATCATCCAGCTCCACTGGGAAAAGAAGGCGCCCGATTGCGATGTCTTCTGCAATCTCACCGCCGTCAATCCTGCCTTTCTCAAAGAGCTTATCGTAGCCGCGGTAGTCAATCTTCCTGCGGTCGACGCACTCCCTGTAGAACATGCCTGAGCCCGCGATAGAGAACTGGATGGTCCTCGCCATGGTGTTCTCGGCAAAATCGTAGACGTACTCAGGGAAGGTCAGAAGTGCCGTAGCGCTCTTACCTGAGTCATCACCATCCCTGAGCTGCCCGGCATCTTCAGCAGCTGATGGCTCTCCATCCCCTGGCATGTGAATCCTGAAGCGCAGCGTCTTGTCGTTGTCGGAGAGGAAGTTTCTGATAACTTCGAACCAGCCTCTTGTCATGGTGATCTCGATCTCGGTGAGAGAGTCGCACTGCCTGCACACCCCGTCGTAATAGTCGTCGATGCTGTCAAAAAGAGTTATCTTCCGAAGATTCCTGCAGTTGTGAAAAGTAAAGCCGTAGAGCGTCCTGATTGTTTTCGGAAGCGAGACTGTCTCTATATCCTGCCTGCCGGAGAAAGCGTGGTTTCCGATTGCCTCCACCGGGAGATCACCACCTGCCACTCCCAGCTGTTCTATCCTGATAAACTCCGGCACAACGAGATCCGCAACCTTTCCATCATACCCCGTTATCTCGACAAACCTGTGCCCGTCCTTTTTATCTTCTCTTACTTCATATAAAAAAATCCCACTCATCCGGGCTGCCCTGCTTCCTGATTTAACAGCTTTCCGGCTGTTTTGCGAACCAGTTCTCCAAACCTTAGGAACTGTAGCGAAATAACTTGAACACTCAACTTGCCTTATTTCCCAAATGCTGTTTCAGATGAGACCTTCGCTATGTTCTTCCTATCACTCCATGTACATATTGGTGCTGAGGTATTTCATGCCGTTGTCGGCGAGGATGGCTACTATGTTCTTGCCTGCGTTCTCCTGTCTCTTTGCGAGAAGCGTTGCCGCGTATATAGCGGCGCCTGCTGACTGGCCGAGGAATACTCCGTCTGCTCTTGCTATCTGCCTGCCGGCTGCGTAGGCATCTTCGCCCTTTACGTCTATGCACTCATCGTAGTCAAAACCAACGATGAAGGGCGCTTTGAGCGCATCCGGGAATCCCTCGTCGCCAAAGGGTGCAATGCCATCGATTGTCTGGGGATTTTCGCCTACTCCCGCGCGAGACTCCTTGTCCGCCTGGACAGCGACAATCTTTACATCCGGATTCTTTTCACGGAAAAACTTTGCGAGTCCCGTTATGGTTCCAGCCGTTCCCGGAGCTGAGACGATGATGTCAACCTTCCCGTCAGCATCCTCCCAGATTTCAGGCCCTGTGTGCTCATAGTGCACTCCCGGGTTTGCGGGGTTGGCGAGCTGGTTGATGAAGTAGTGCCTCGTTGGCTGTTCATCGCAGTACTTCTGAAGTGCCTCCTGATAAAACTCTGTGCTGAAGGTTCCGTTCTGAAGCGCCTCTGCTACCCCGGGCGCCTCCGGAAGGAACTTCAATGTCGCGCCGTAGGCTTTCAGCATTGTCTGTCTCTCAACCGACTGCCCGGGCTCAAGAAATACCGTGAGCTTGTATCCCCTCGATGCCGCAAAGGCAGCGAGCCCGATACCTGTATTTCCCGATGTGTTCTCGACGATCGTATCGCCGGGCTTTAAGAGGCCGTCCCTCTCAGCGGCCAGTATCATGTTCAGCGCCGCCCTGTCCTTTACAGAGCCCGACGGGTTGAAGTACTCAAGCTTTCCGAGTATCGTAGCCTTCAAGTCATTTTCCTTTTCGTAGTTGACAAACTCAAACAGTGGTGTATGCCCTACGAGTTCTGCGATGTTTTTTACAATCTTTCCCATTTTAGTATCCTCCGTCATCTATAATTAGTGTGAATCTTTATACTCGATAACGGAATTGTATTCCGTCATCGGTATAAACTCATGCACACGACCGCATAATGAAATGTGAAGCTACGTCGCATGCGGCCTGCGCTAATTGCCATGCGATCAAGCGCTATGATATGGGTCTTCGGGATACCCCGAAATCTCCCTGTTATCACTTAAATAGTTGTAATATGTCAAAAGAGCTGATGCCTCACCGCTGCTTCCAACATAAAGCCCTGCCCAGTTCTCAACTTCATTCGGCGCATGCCTGTTCCAGGCGCTGTACCAGCATCTCTTATCGTCCTCCGAAACCGAGTCTCCGATGAGCTTGACTGCCGCCTCCTCTGCGGCCCGCAGGTACTTCTCATCCCCGGTGAGGTTGTGGATCTCTATGAAGTGCTCGAGCATCCCGGCCGTTCCGCAGCAGTAGTTGTACGTGTGCCAGTAGCCTTTTGAGTGGATCTTCGGCGCGCAGGCTCTCAGCACTCCATTTGTGAGTTTTAATACCCAGGAGAGATATTCATCCTCTCCCGTCACCCTGTACAGCTGGTAAAACAGCCTTGAAGTTCCTATAGGGCCCTGGCAGAGCCCCAGATAGTGCATGTCCTTCCGGTAAGGGTCGTTGTACCCTATAAGTGCCGCCTCAGAGTCCGGAGTAATATCTGCTATCGATTTTATGTAGTCCGCAGCCTTCCTTGCTCCGTCCAGAAACTTCTCATCTTTTGTGATTTCAAAAATCTTTGCAAGTAAGAACCCCGTCCCTGCAGTTCCGTAGAAAAATCCGGGAAAATACCCCTTTTCTCCGAGCCCGAAAGCCACAGAGTCCATGTTCAGCCACCTTGAGCCGCTTGGCGCATCATCCGCATTTTTCAGGATCCTCTCCATGCCGCTCACTGCGACATCGAGGTACTTTTTGTCATGCGACTTTTCATATATCCATATCAGGAAGAGAAAAAGTCCACCGTCCGAAAGAATTCCTCCCACGCCGCTGAAAAAAGCTCCGTCGCTGTCGTATTCAGCTGCACCTGCAACATCATCGGCAATCTCCTTAGCATATCCAAGGAAAGCTTCATCCCTTGTCTTTTCGTGGATCTCGTATGCCACATAGGCACATCCGGCGGGACCGTTGTATAAGCCGCCCGGGATTCCCTTAAGCGTTCCCTCTCCCTGATCCGCAAGCTCCTTCTGCGAACGCCTTTTTCTGTAGCAGAAATCTATACCGCCCTTCGCCTTATCAAGATACGCGGCATCCTTGGTGACTTCATACAGTCTCAGGAAGAAGAGCGCTATCCCTGCCGCCCCGCCGTAGAGGCTGACATCAGATACAAGCACAGCTCCCGGGTCCGTCTCCTTGCCGGGGATGACATCCCAGCTTATCTCTCTCCCGTCACGGTGTTCATAAGCCGATAAATGCTCCGCCACCTGTAGCACCGCCCGCAGCGTCTTTTCTTTATCAAGTTCATCGAATTCGTCTATCCATCTGCTCATGCGAACCTGCCTGCAACTCTTTTGTTATGGTCTCATTATAAGGGAGACTCCGCCGCCGGAAAATTAAACACTACTGATAGGCAGTTATCACTTTTCCTTATACCTGCCGGGCTAAGCTGCGTAGCGTATTTCATTGGAGGCATGCGCCGCCCGGTGCTTGCAAATAACAGCAGACCAAAATATTTAGTCTGCTGCATTTTACCTGTCAGATCATGTTACTATGCAATCCCAATTATTTCTTTTTCTTCTTGTCGGAGGTTTCGCCGGCCTTGCCATCCTTCTTGGTGCCTGAAGCGCCCTTCTTGCTGCCGGCCTTGGAGCCTGAAGCGGCCTTCTTACCGGTTTTGGAAGAAGTAGCCTTGTGGCTTCTTACAACGGGCTGTTCTTCGTCGGTCTGGCCGGGAAGGTTGAACATTCCGAAGAGCTTTCCGCTCCAGCCCTCGGCCTGGGATCTCTTGTGCAGGTCCTCGATGTAGGCTTTCTGTTCTTTCGCAGAAAGTGACGGTCCTCCGACGTCTTTGGCTGTTGCAAAGTTGAACACCTTTATGCCCTTCTGGAAGTACTCGGTGCAGAAGTTCTTTCCAAACATCGGCTGGCCCGGCACATACCCTTCAATTCCGTTCCCTCCATAAGCCATGCTGAAGCCCCCTGAAATGATGCAGTTATAATAATCTGACAGCTTCAAAAATTCCTTATCCTGCTCGTTTTCGGGATCGAAGTACCTCTGTCCGTCCTTGATGAGCTGAGTCAGATCCTGTACAAGGGAAAAATCAGACCTCAGCCTTGATGCGCCCACAATCCTGATGACATCTTCAGGATGCATCTGGCTAAGCAGCCGTCCGTATGTAGCTTCAAGCCTCTTGAGGTGCCTGTAAAAGAGCTTTTTCACTCTTACCATGGCTATGTCAAAGTCAGCGTCAGCCTTCTCGACAGAAATCTTTTCAACCTCAACTCTCCTCTTGGGAACAAGGTGGTACAACAGCTCGATAAGCTCATCGCCGCTCATTCCTTCGGCTGCGCCCTGTCTCATGGTCTCAAAGAGTCTCGATACAACAAGGCCTCTTGTCGTCACAGTTCCCGATGCATTCTGCACATTGGCCGTCGCTATTTCAAAGGGTATTTTTTCAAAAAGCTTATCTCCAAGGTCTTCTGTTCCGGGAAGGTACAGTGCCTGATGCTTTTTCCAGTCATTCTTAAGCTTCGTCTGTGCCTCCACAGTTCCGCCATTTGGAAGCTTTTTGGCTGCCGCGGGAGTTAAAAGGTCCTTATCGCGAAGCGGCAGGAACGGACCTTCGACCTTCATGGCCATAAGCGCCTTGTAGTCCTTCTCCTCTTCCCCGGACTCTGAAGCCTTCACATACTCATCGAGATCAAGGGACTTTACAGTCTTGTGCGCATCCGGGATATAAGCCATCCGGGTAATATCCTCAAAGCCTGCGCCGAGCTCAGCGGAATCCTTCATGACAGTGACACCCTTTGTGTGGCTCACAGACTCATTCACCTCCTGTAAAGAGATGTTGTTAAGCTCATACCCGGTATTTTTGTCATACTTAAGGTTCTTAAACTCAGCTGTCAGCTCCTTAGGCTCCTTGAGGTCAGATATCCAGTTGATTTCGATTGTGCATCCGGTATCAACAATATCTTCCACATTCATCATCTTGGGCTTAGAGTACCCCTTTGAGTCATAAACTTCGATTTTGGCATCACGTATACTTGTGATTGTCAGATAATCGCTCTGATTGCCTTTTGTGACACAAACACTTGCGATTCCTCCGTCGTTTATGATCTCTCCAATCTTGCGCTTAAAGACATTTCTCATGTTCAGACGCTTGTGAAGATCACGCGCTCCTCTTATTCTCTCCGGTACATCCATGACAATACGATTGAGCATAACATCATTTATACCGTTTTCTTTGAGCCTGTCAAAAATGAAATCGCCCACTGCAAAAAGATTACCGTTTTCTTCCTTGCCTTTACCTGCATACTTATTGATGATTTTTACTTTCTCATCATAAGCCTTTTTATCGGTTACTTTGTCAAGCACAGCAGGGTCGTAGAGTCTGATTGCAGGTTTGTAGACGCGAAGGTCTTTCTGCTGATAACGCCTTGTAACCTTTTTCTCACCTTTCTTCCTTGCAATGAAATGGTTAAGAATTGCAGTTCCGGAGCAGGCATAGCTGTTATTTTTATCCTGCCTTTCATATATTTTTTCCATCTTGGAAAGATCATTTTTTGCATCTGCAAAATCGGCCGTAACTCTTGTTGCATCGTCCTTAAACATCTTCCTGACGCCGCTCTGGATCTTTTCAAGTTTGGCCTTCTCTTCTTTCTCTTTGCTCTCTTCCTCTTCCCTCTTTTCTTTCTCCTTGAGTTCTTCCTCTGTAAGCTCCTTTTTCTCCTCAATGATCTCAGAGACATCCTTCTTATCTTCCCTGATCTCAGAGACTTCCTTTGTCTCTTCTGAAATCTTAGAGTCTTCCTTAGTCCCGGAAACAGTCTCTTTTGTCTTAACCTCTTCTGCATTTATATCGAGAACCTGCCCGGCTTCAGGCGCCCTGAGATAGTCGTCGATAGGAAGAGACTTTATCTGCTTGTGGGCGTCGGGGATATATGCCATCTGGGCAATACCCTCATAGGCAGCTCCTAACTCAGAGTCATCCTTGACAACAACGACTCCCTTTGTAAGAGAAGTGGACTCACTGTACTCCTGCTGTGTGATGTTCTTTACATCATATCCGGTCTTGGGGTCATATTTGAGGTTACTGTATTCAGCTGTAAGTTCTCCCGGTTTCTTGACATCAGAAATCCAGTTGATATCGACCGTATACCCCTTGGCAACAAAGTCCGAAATCTTCCACGTCCTGGGCCTTGAGTATCCACTCGAGTCGTACACCTTAAATTCTTCATTATTAACGCCTGTGATCGTCAGATAATGATCATAACCTGCATCGCCTATTGTCTTACCGATACGGACGCTCGCAACTCCACCTCCATCTATGATCTCTCCTATCTTTTGCTTAAAAAATCTTCTCTGGTTCTCAAGGAGAGTCTTATCACGCTTTTCGCTTGTGCTCTTCGGAACGCTGATGATAACACGGTTCAGCATCGCATCATTTATGCCGTTTTCCGACAGCTTGTCCATGATAAAATCGCCCAGCGCAAAAACGTTTCCGGTCACTTTCTTGCCGGCCCCGGCATAGTGATTGATACACTTTACGTTGAAATCATACCCGAGCTTATCAAGTGCAAGCAGACCGGCTTCAGGGTCATAGAGTCTTATACCCGGCTTGTAAGCACGAAGATCAAACTGGTTGTAGCGCCTTGTAAGTTTCTGCTCCTTCTTTTTCCTCGCGATAAAGTGATTTAATATAGCAGTTCCCGAGCAAGCGTAGCAGTTATTTGTTCCCTGTCTTTCGTAGGCCTCATCCATTCCAGTGATATCGGTCTCAACACGGTAAACGACATTTGGAGCCTCAGGAATGGCAGTTGTTCTGTTAATATCGAGTGTCGGATCATGGTAGTCGTAGAACTTTTTAAGCCACTCAAGGTGAAGGATGAGCTCCGGAGAAAGATCCCGATTCCACACCGACGCTGTCCTGCGGCGGCCTTCCTCATCCACGATGTACTTTCCGCCCTGCTTCATCTCAGCCCAGTGCTTTAAGTTCCTCTCGACATAGTCGTTAAATGCTCTCTTGTCAGAAAGTTCAGGAATGCCTGCTTTTTTGAGGGCCTCGTCATGCTCCTTTTTCTCATTGATGTTGTAAATTTCTCTGAGTCTTCTGATGCCCTTCTGAAGGTTTTCCTCATTTTTCTGTCTGGCCTGCGCTATAGCATTCTCTTTCGCAATATCTGCCATGACCTCATTGTCTTTGAGCTGTTTTCCTTGTCTGGTTCTGCGAACATCTGAAAGCACCGGCACACCCGTGACGTTATCCGGAACATCGTCAACTTCTTCGATGATCCGGTTCTCATTTACCTCTTCCACTTCGGGTTCATCGTCGTCATCTGAATATTCGGACTTTGTATCTTCAATAATCCTGTTCTCTGTCTTTTCCGCGGAATCCTTTTCTTCTTTTGCCGACTCTGACTCCTTGGAATCCTTCTCTTCCTTCTTTGTATCGGTTGCAGTTTCTGTCCAAAGAACTTTTTCTCCTACAAACTTATCTTCTGAAATGTCATCGGAGGACTTTTTCTCTTCTTTTTGGGCTTCAGTTTTTTCAGCACCCTTATCGGCTTTCTTTTCTTCAAAGTCTTCCTCGTTATCAGGAAGATCTATGTTCATATTCTCGAGTCTAACCTCATGCTCTGTTGCATTCTTCTCAGGCACATGGATATTATTCTGTTGTGCTGTCTGTTCGGCTGTCAAATCCAGTTCCTCAGCATCTTCAACACTTATCACAGATTCATCCATGGATTCAATAATATTATCATCTCCTTCGCCAGCTTCATTATAGGCTTCTTCAACGTTTGCCATTTCAGCAGCTGCAAGCTTCTCATCCCAGCCTGCGTATATTCCGAATCCTCTCACATGCTTTCCAAGCCTTTGTCCTATGTCTCCGGTAAGTATTCGAGAGTATTTGTATACTCTTTGCTTATCATCGAAAGCAAGTTCAGGGTCCTTATAACCAAAGCCAAATATCTGTCTGCATAGGTAGGGGAAGCCCTTAAATAAACTTTCAAATAAAAAGGTAGGTATGCCGGCAACACCTTTAAGACATTCCCTGCACAGCACTCTTCCTTTGTCCACATCAGACCAGCCCTTTTTCAGATTCCATGATACTTTCCAGCGTTTCCATTTCGATGGTCTGACAGCATTGTACATCCCGGACAGAAGTTTAAACGGTGCCTTTACAACCTTGTATGCAGCATTTAATGCATTGGCTGCAAGCATGGTTCCAAAACCAAGAGTCCTGTCAATTAGTCCTCCTGTTGCATTAATCAGGATTTTTATCCGGGTAGCCTGATTAGACAGATGACTCGCCCACCACTCATTATGTCTTGTAAGGAGTCCCGGAAGATCATCGTTCTCTCTCTGTTCTCTTCTCTTGTCTTCATACGCCTGGTTAACAAGGGCAATCTTATCAATACCGGTAACCATATTAAGCCAGGTTGGCATGGGTCTTGAATGGTTTCTTGAGAGATACTGCATATCAAGCGATTTCTGAAGTGCTCTTCTTGAATTGGACAACCAGAATCTGCGATTATCAAATTCCAATTTCTTTTTTACTTCCTTTACCTGTTTTAGTCTCGCCTTACCTCGTCCCCATAATGCCAGACCATTTATTCCTCCAATATACTGCTTGGCTTTGTCATAAGCATCTTCCCACAGCATCCCCAGCTGATATTGGTTTTCAGCAGAAAGTTCATTATAAACGTATGACCTCGGATCATGTATACTGGTTTCGTTGGAAATCATTTTTACTTCATCTGTGCTACCTCCTGCACGATATCCACCTTTTATCAAACCCGCAGCCTTTAATCTTTCATGGGCCTTTGCCTTTTCCTCTCCACCTGACATTGTAGTAATTATTCTCATATCACGTAGCTGCTGAGCTGTCAGTTCATGCATTCTTTGCTGATCAGCTTTCTTCTTTCCAACCTCAGCTTCAAGATCACCATTCTTATCAAATAATTTGTCACGTAGAACAAGGTAATCATGAAGTGCCAGTTTCAGCTGCCTCATGTACCTGTCATCGAGCGCATTAACATCCGTGTAGCAGGTTTGAAATTTTATACCATAGTACTGGTAGCGCTCTCCATCTGCTTCATATTCTTTATTTTCTTTATTTCACGCTCTCTTAACTGTTTCTTGGTGAGCTTGCTTTCATCTACTACTTCTACTTTTTCTTTAGCCTTCTTGGCCTTTTTTACCTTCTTACCTCTTTTTGCATCAACACTTTCATTGCCGGGAGCATTATCAAAAACAATGTCCTGACTGTTCTGAAGTGTTATGGTCTCAAGTAAATCCGCATTCTGATTTGAGCTTGTGTTAATTACAGTATTGTTACCTTTATTGCTTTTCTTTATTTGCTTATCTTTACCACCCATTGTCTATTTCCTCACTATCATCACTATTTGCTGTTATCTTCCTGCTGCTTTTAAGATTTCTTCCATTCTTTCATCAGTCAGAACATCTTCCGGTGAGAAATCCCCGGGAATCTTGTCATTGGAAAGTCCTGCCTGAAGTCTTAGCTCCTCCCAGTCTTCGCTCGTAACTATATCTTCCGGATGAGACTGTGCAAGATACCCCGCAAACTGCATCGTGGTGATTCCATCCGGAAATACCCTGTTTACAAGGTCACGTCCCTCTTCGCTTTCAAATGTACCAAAGATGGTGCTCTTAACATCCTTATTTTTCAGGATTATCTGATAGGCAAATCTGAAGAGCTTTAGGACTGACGAAGGATCATATCCGGGCAGGCTCCTTAATGCCTCATATCTGTAGTCTCCGTAAGAAAACCTGTGCAATAGCAAAAGTGCCTTGATCTCTCCATTTTCAACGATTGCACAGCTGACTTCCGGGTCGAAGAATGAATAGGGCGCCGTAATAATCGATTCGTCGTAATCATTATCAAGTTTTTTGAAAAACGCACTGACAAGCTTCTTTCCATCACCACCCAGAGCATTAAGAGACTGTACTCCGCTTACAGAGCCTTTGAGGTGAGAATTATCATCCTGGTCGGATACCTTTATAAAGAATTTCCTCCCAATGCTCATGCTGAAATCAAAGCGCCATGAATCAAAGAAATTAGTTAAAACTGCGAATTCTTCCTTTGATTCGTCGTCAGAAAGTCTCGGTGCGTCAACACTTAAGAAAATAGCAGCCTCATCAATATCCAGAGTAAATTCGATGAGTTTGGCCATCATCATATTGCCAATTCCCATCTCCCTGAAATCCTGTGATACATATATCCAGTCAAGGCGGACATTTACCTCCTCATTTTCCTCAATATGATAGACGATAACACCGGCAGCGCAGCTCTTTTCATCAGAGAGTCTTATGGCACCCATGGCTCTTTTTCTCCCTATTATGATGTCATCGTAGTGCTCCTCAGGAATCATATCCTGAAATACTGACGCATTCCCAGGGGTAATCAGCGTCATCAGAGGCCAGTTCTCTTTTTCAAATCCGGCAATTATTGAAAGAGCCGCCTCAAGTCTGTCTCTTCCAAATCCTGTCATCGGATCGATGGTCTTTGAGAGTTCAATACAGGTATCGATAAGCGAAGTATATAATCCCTCTGTTCCCTCAAGATCGGCCTCCTCTGATATCTCATAAAGATTTATATAAGATATCTTATCCACCAGCTGTTCGAGAAGCTCATCATCCTCACGAAGAAGTGTCGGGATATCCAGCCTCTCTTTTACATAATCAGCAAATGCCGGCTCAAAGATTTCACTCATCTCTTCGGCAGCTTCCCTGACATCATCATCAATTTCGAAGTCGTCCTCCTCGTTTATGAAGTCATATAGCTCTTTTAACTCCAGATCCATTTCATCACTCATTCGTTAAACCTCCTGTAAAAAAATATGGTTGAATCATGCTATATTTAAAAAGTATTCCGCACTTTCATTTTCTTTTTTCTCTCTTATTTCTGTAACAAGGCCGATCTCTACGCCTGGGTGAGAGGAATCGTACTCATTCGCGGCATCACTTATCGCCATGACTATCATGTCTTTCAGGTCGTCCATGCCCTCTCCAAGACACACCGCAAAGGCTCCCCTGTCAAGGTGTATGGGCCGCACGTCCCTTGGAAGCTCATCCCTTATGATGCCTGCAAGTGCCAGCTCGTCGCCGGATGTCTTAAAGACTATGACGCTTCCGACATTTTCTTTGCCGCCCCGAACCTTCTCCCTGATGTAGTTTAAAAAGGCCCTGTGATAGAATCCCTGGATCCCGCTCTCATACTGCCAGTGCTCCGTCATGGAGATGAAGATGAAGATGAGTCCGCAGGTCAGTGCGATGGACGCCGCATCCACATCGAGTGTGAGCAGCAGCACGAAGTTCATGATAAACGGTATCAGGACCGGCGCGAAATGAAAGGTCTTCATCCTGTCCGCAGAGCGGTTGTTCTTCCAGATAAGGAACCCCGAAATCAGGAAATACACGGGCTGCACCAGGGCGACCAGAAGATACGGTATCTTGGCGCTTATATAGTACTCGTAATCATACTCGAACCGGAACAGAATCCCCGTAAATAGATTTACAACATAGAGGATTATCAAAAAAGCCATAGGCACGAGGAACGGCCAGTACTTGCGCCTTAAGTGATCTGCGCTCTCATAGATCCAGAACCCCACAAACAAGAGCCACTCAAAGGTTATGAACAGGATCAGGATTTCCATAACGGTCTCCTGAATAAGGAGCAGAGTTTCAAACCCTCTTTGATTGGAAGCAAGGACGATGCTCTGGGAGGTGTTGACGCAGATATAGATTATAACGTTGATGCACATGATAAAGAATATCCTGTCGCCTGCGGTCCGCCTCATCCTGAAGCGGTCTGAGATGATCATGAAGCCGAGCATGGTCACGATCGATATAAAATCCAGATATAGGCCGATTTCAAGTTCAGTTATTTCCAGCATCTGTTTCCTCCCCGTGAAAAGCTCTGTTCATATTCGCAACAAGCATATAGATGAGGACCACCGACAGGATAAGTGGCGTCGATGAGACGGAGGTAAAGAGTATCTCCATGACTATCCTTGAAATCAGCAGCATCAGGAAAAGAATTATTCCAAGCCTGTTGACCTTCCACAGCACAAAAACGCCTATCACCGCGTATATAAGAGTCGGTATGAAGATAAGGTTGTAGGCAGGGCCGTGCATATACTGACCCGTCGACGGATCAACACGGAAAAGAAAACCCGAAAAAAGGTTCAAAACCACCATGGCCGCCGAAGCTACAAGAGGAATGGAAAAAACCTTAAAGTTCTTTTTGACAATGTCCTCTCCCTGCGGCAGGAGGCAGCACAGATACTGCGCGATAAGAAAGCCCAAAAGCTCAAAGACAAGCGTCATCACGCTCGCGCACAGTATTGTGACAATATGGTAAAAAACCTCTTTCTCGTTGTTAAAGACTTCCACCGCAATGTCGAATCCAGCCATGAGCATATCGGATATGAGCATCGCAAAAAATATCCTGTCGAGGAGCTTTCCCCTCTCACGATAGATTTTGGTGCACTGCATAAGACCTAATAAAAGAAAACACGCAATTATATCAAGGATTACTGTTGCGGTAGCAGTATATGAAAAACGCATCAGCATAGTTCACGCACTCCGTACAAAGAATTTTTCCCTTTTTTGCCGGGGAAGAGTTTGTTCATGATAGCCAGTGAAGCGGGGTTGTCCCGTCTTATCATAATCTTCGTGTCCTTATCGTAGTCACTGATAACGGTCCTGGCCGAGTACCTCAGCATCTCGAGTATGTTGATCTGGGCGTCGGGGCCGTCTGCAAAAAGGACAAGGGGCATCAGTATCCCTGACGGAAAGTGGTGGATGAGAAGGAGGCCCTTCAGCTCATCGTCGGCCTTCACCCCGCAGGATAGCGTCTGCTCGTACCAGGACTTGGAGAGGGTCGATAGGTCCTCGCACAGCCCGCGCCTGCCGGCGTAGAGGCACTTCATGATGCCCTGCCTGAAGTCCTTGGCTGCCACATCCGAGAGCGGAGTGATACGGGACGAGGGTCTCTTTAGGATGACCTTGCTGTCCTTTAAGTCGTCCAGGGATAACAGCACGTCCCTGCTCTCCCTCTCAGTGACCTGAAAGCCGCGCTCTTTCAAAAGGGGCGAGAGCTTTTTCATCTCATTCGGAAGTTCAAATTGAGACTTCTTTATGCCCTCTTTTTCCATCTCGGAATCGAAGCAGTCAAAGAGATGTGCTCCTCCGGAAGAGTCCTTCAGACAGAGGTGGACTATCTCGACCTTCGGGCTTGCGCCCTTGTCATTGGCGTTCTTGTACTCCCAGACGATGCACCCTGGCTTTTTGGAGCCGTCGATCAGCACTTTCCCGCGGTAGTACTTTCTGCCAATGCTCTCCTCTACATCCTCAGGAAGAACAGAGAGAAGCTCTTTTTTGTTGTCAATTGTGATATCTATTACTTCCATACTGAGTGGTTGTCACCTCTGAAGTTTGTTAAGCAGTTTTCCTATAGGATTATAATACACCTTCATGGCTCCCACAGGACAGAATTCCTGACAGCAAAAACACTTTATGCATCTGCTCCTGTTTATGTGAGGGGTGAAGGAGCGGCGCTGCGATGCGCCTGATGTCTGGGGCAGGCTGTGGTTCTGCAGGGCGCTGTGGTTCTGGGGTGCTCTTGCTTTCTGCGGGGCGCCTGCTCTCTGCGCTTTGGCCGGCCTCATCGTAATCGCCCCCGCGGGGCACGTCTCGAAACACTTTTTGCAGCCTATGCACTCATCTTTTTTGACCTGCGGCTTTGTGTTGTAGGCGAGCTTTATCGCAGCCGACTTGACCTCATTAAACCAGCCTCCTCCCTCGAAGGTTATGCTCTGGTGGATGGTCGCTCTCTTAAAGTCCTTTATACGGGCGCTCTCCAAAGAGATGTCTCCCTTAATATCTACTTCCGATATGTCTGATGGGCCAAGACCGCGCTCTTTTGCAGCAAGGAGAGTCGGAACGTCTCCTGTCCCCATGCCGATGAGATGAGCACATACAAGGTCGAGGGCGTAGGGCTTTCTTGAAGAGAGGATCACTCCTATGTGCCTCTTTTCCCCGGCTGTGGGGCCGTTCCCCTCCATGCCGTCTATCGCATCGACGATGTAGAGAACGGGCCTGAAGTACTCATTTAAGTCGACCATGACGTTCGCAAAGGCTCGCTCCTCCGGGAACCTCATGTGGTACTCGGTCTTGGTGGTCCCGGGGATACATCCGAACATGTTCTTAACCGCGCAGCTCATTCCCATCATCGCGTGGGTCTTGAGCTTTGCAAAATCTATGATGACGTCCACGTCTCTAAGCCACGCCGTGTAGGAGAAGCTCTTAAGTGAGAGCGCTTCAGGAAATCTTGCGTCGCTTATTTCGAAGTTGTCATTTAATTTAACCCCGGGGATTTTTTCGAGCTCGTAATATCCTCCCGCCCTGTAGACGTTTTTGACAAAGGAGGGGGTAAAGAGGCCTCCGGGGCTGTCGCCTATTATGACCTCGGCTCCCTTTTCTGTCAGCATCCTGCAGAGGATATCGAGAAGGAGCGGGTGCGTGATAACCGCCTTTTCCGGATCTGCGGCGGATACGAGGTTTGCCTTGATGCCGACCTTCATCCCTTCTTTTATGGAGGACAGGCCGTCAACTAAAGAAAGGCTCTTTAAAAGAGCCTCTCTTATATCTGTTCGTTCATAGCGCTCGCACCTTGCGAGTGAAACTGTATCAAATCCTGTCATGACTTGTTCTGGTCCTCAACAATGCTGCTTCCGGCGTAGATTTCGCGGAGTTTTGGCTTGTCGATCTTGCCTGTTGCGTTTCTGATGACGTCTGCGAAGATGATCTTCCTCGGACGCTTGTACCTGGGAAGGTCGATGCCGAACTCCTCAACTTCATCCTCTGTGAGGGTCATGCCCTCTTTTACCTGGATGATGGCAGCTGCAATCTCGCCGAGCCTCTGGTCGCGAAGGCCGATGACAGCCGCGTCGTGGATCTTGTTGTTTTTCATAAGGAAGCTCTCGATCTGAACCGGGTAGAGGTTCTCGCCGCCTGATATGATGACGTCCTTCTTGCGGTCAACGAGGAAGATGAAGCCGTCCTCGTCCTCCCTTGCCATGTCCCCGGTAAAAAGCCAGCCGTCCTTTAATATCTCTTTGGTAGCTTCGGGATTCTTGTAGTACTCTATCATTACGCCGGGGCCTTTAACGCAGAGCTCTCCGATGTCGCCCTGTTTTACGGTATTGCCCTCTTCGTCAACGATCCTGGTCTTCCAGCCGTAGCCCGCTTTTCCGATAGCGCCGACCTTGTGGACGTTGTCCATGCCAAGGTGTACGCAGCCGGGGCCTGTTGACTCAGAGAGTCCGTAGTTGGTGTCGTACTTGTGGTGAGGGAAGTACTCGAGCCAGTGGCGCACAAGTGAAGGGGGGATAGGCTGAGCCCCGATGTGCATGAGCCTCCACTGCTTGAGCCTGAAGTCCTCAATCCTGAGTTTACCTGAATCAAGAGCTGCGAGGATATCCTGAGCCCACGGAACGAGGAGCCAGACGATGGTGCAGCCCTCCTCGGACACAGCCCTGAAGATGGCCTCGGGCGAGTTTCCTTTTAAAAGAACCGCTCTCGATCCTGTATAAAGTGACCCGAACCAGTGCATCTTGGCGCCTGTGTGGTACAGGGGCGGGATGCAGAGGAAGTTGTCGGAATGAGTCGTCTCGTGGTGCATCGCCTCCATCTGCGCGGACTGGGAAAGAGCCGTGTTTATGTGCCTGATCGCCTTGGGAAAGCCTGTCGTCCCGGACGAGAAGTAGATGGCTGCATCGTCCTTGTCCTCGATGAGGATCCTGGGAGCCACGCTCGATGCGTTGGATGCGTGACGGTAGTAGTCCTCAGCGTAGGACGGGCACTGGTCTCCAACGAAGAACAGCAGCATCTCTTTTTTGAGCTTCTCAGCGATGTCCTCTATCCTGCCGATGAACTCGGGGCCGTAGAACAGTACGTCGGAGTCGGAGCTCTTAAGGCAGTAATCGATCTCCTCCGAGGTGAATCTGAAGTTTAACGGAACCGCAACGGCTCCGGCCTTTAAGATTCCAAAGTATATCGGCAGCCACTCGAGGCAGTTCATGAGAAGTATCGCGCACTTCTGCCCCTTCTGGATTCCTCTTTCTATCAGCATATTTGCAACACGGTTGGCCTTCTCATCAAAGACCGACCAGGTTATCTGTCTCCTGTAATAAGCAGTGGATGTGGGCTGGATGAGCTCGTACTCCTTCCAGGTCACCCTCTGCTCTTCCCTTATCTCCGGGTTTATCTCAATCAGAGCAACCTCATCCCCATAGAGCTTGGAATTTCTCTCAAGTAAATCTGTAATCGGCATGACACCCTCCTGAAATATTGATACGAAGTAAAAGCGGATCCGGCAACAAAAACTGTCGGGCGCGCAGGCGTACGCAGTGTAGTGCATTCTGCGCGCAGAAAAGCACGATGTTTCCGGCATCGCGGTGCAGCGCAATGTTTTCGGCCCCGCGGTGCAGTGTAACGTTTTCGGCCCCGCGGTGCAGTCTCTCCTGCGCGCAGAAAAGCGCGATATTTTCGGCATTCGGCTGCTCTCACTCCGTATCGTTATAGTTGGCTCTAACACGCGTTAAAGCACTAAAGTAAAGTATAACTTCTTTTATAGAAAAGGTCAAATATAACTAAAACTTGATTTTAGCGCTGAGTTAGCATATTCTATTATAAGGGTCACTTTACCGCATTAACTTGTAAAGTTGCCGGCTGGTGCCTTGGAGCTCTGCGAGGATGCGCACGCATTATAGCCATAAGAGCTTCCGCGTAAGAGCAATATAAGGCTTGCAGCGCTGCGGCTGACCCAAAGTAAAAAGTAGGAGGAAATGAAATGACAGCTAGCAAAGAAAAGCAGCTCATGCTGGGCAATAAGGCTGTTGCCCGCGGGCTCTATGAGGCCGGAGTCTGCTTTATTTCCAGCTATCCCGGAACTCCGAGCACGGAGGTCACCGAGGAAGCTGCTAAATATGATGAGATTTACTGCGAGTGGGCGCCCAACGAGAAGGTCGCCATGGAGTCCGCATTCGGGGCATCCCTCGCAGGCAGGAGGAGCTTCTGTGCACAGAAGCACGTGGGACTCAACGTCGCTGCTGACCCTTTATACACCATGTCCTACACGGGCGTGAACGCTGGAATGGTCATCGTTGTGGCAGACGATGCGGGCATGCACTCATCCCAGAACGAGCAGGACTCAAGACACCACGCAATTGCAAGTAAGGTCCCCATGCTCGAGCCATCTGACTCGTCTGAGGCGCTTGAATTTACCAAAAAAGCCTTCGAGATATCCGAAGAGTTCGACACACCCGTGCTCCTCAAGATGTGTACAAGGGTTGCGCACTCACAGTCACTCGTTGAAGCAGGCGAGAGGACCGTTCCCGATTTTCCCTATGAAAAGAACATCGGCAAGTACGTAATGATGCCGGGTAACGCCAAAAAGCGCCACCCCATCGTCGAGGAGAGAACAAAAAAGCTCATCGAGTACGCTGAAACCTCTCCCTTAAACCGCGTTGAGATGGGAGGGACAGGAATCGGCATCATCACGAGCTCAACTTCCTATCAGTATGTAAAAGAGGTTTTCGGAGATTCCGTATCAGTACTCAAGCTCGGAATCGCCAATCCCCTTCCCGAGAAGCTAATTAAGGACTTCGCTTCCAAGGTCGACAAGCTCTTTGTCGTTGAGGAGCTCGACCCGATCATCGAGAACCATGTCAAGATGCTCGGGCTGTCAGTCACAGGCAAGGACCTTCTTCCCATCTGCGACGAGTTCTCACAGGGTCTCATCGCAAAGCTCTTCGGAAAAGATGTACCGGAGTCTTTTGCAATCGATGCGGAGATCCCCGGAAGGCCTCCTGTTATGTGTGCAGGCTGCCCTCACAGAGGTCTTTTCTTTACACTTAAGAAAAATAACTGCACAGTGCTGGGCGATATTGGCTGCTACACACTTGGCGCAGTTCCGCCGCTTGCTGCGACCGATATGACGCTCTGCATGGGCGCATCAATCGGCGCCATCCACGGCTTTAACAAGGTGAGAGGTAAGGAGTCAGAGGGGAAAACGGTCGCTGTTATCGGCGATTCGACCTTCATGCACTCGGGAATGACGGGTCTTGCAAACGTTGCTTACAACCAGTCCAATTCCACCATCATCATTCTGGATAACTCGATCACCGGTATGACGGGGCACCAGCAGAACCCCACAACCGGCTACAACATAAAGGGCGATCCCGCAGGCAAGATCGATCTCGAGGCTCTCTGCAGAGCGATGGGCTTTGAGCGCGTAAGGGTCGTTGATCCCTACAACCTCGATGAGTGCGACAAGGCAATCAAGGAGGAGCTGTCTGTCGATGCTCCTTCAGTCATCATCTCGAGACGCCCCTGCGCTCTCCTCAAATATGTGAAGCACAATCCGCCGCTGTCCGTTAACAGGGATAAGTGCGTCGGCTGCAAATCCTGCATGAAGATCGGATGTCCCGCCATTTCCATGAAGGACGGCAAGGCGACTATCGACAATACTCTCTGCGTTGGATGCAACGTGTGCAGCCAGCTCTGCCCCGTCGGCGCTTTTGAGAGAAAAGCAGATTAAATCCATGCCAGATACAGAATCCGGTTACTGTCAGCGCACTTTTTTGAGAGCTTATGGTAACCGCATCATGACCATAATTATCAGAGGAGAACTAGTAAATGGAAACAAAAAATATAATGATCGTCGGAGTCGGCGGTCAGGGGTCGCTTCTTGCGAGTAAGCTCCTTGGCCACCTCCTGATGAGTCAGGGATACGACGTAAAGGTTTCAGAGGTTCACGGGATGAGCCAGAGAGGCGGATCCGTTGTCACATACGTGAGGTACGGCGACAAGGTCTTTTCCCCGGTGATAGACAAGGGCGAGGCGGACTACATCGTATCCTTCGAGATACTCGAGGCCGCAAGGTGGCTTAGCTACCTTAAAAAGGACGGACAGATCGTGACAAATACGCAGCAGATAGATCCGATGCCAGTCATCACGGGAGCTGCCACATACCCCGAAAATCTCGCGGATAAGTTAAAGGCAACAGGCGCCAAAGTCGACGCGATCGACTGCCTGAAGCTCGCGGAGGAGGCCGGCTCAGCCAAGGCAGTAAATATTGTTCTCTTAGGGCGGCTCTCCCACTACTTCGACCTGCCTGAGGAGGCGTGGATGAAGTCGCTTGAGGCAAATGTTCCCGCTAAGTTTTTGGAACTCAACAAGAAGGCGTTCGAACTCGGGAAAACGGCAGTATAAACACTCATAACACGGGAGGTGTAAGAAAATGGAGCAGAGGTACTTTCAACCGGAGATTGAATGTGCCCCTTACGAGAAGATAAGGGAGATTCAGTCGGAGAAACTGATCAAACAGGTAAAGCATGTGTGGGACAATGTGCCCTACTACCGCAAGAAGATGGAGGCAAAGGGCGTTACCCCCGACGATATCAAGTCGGTTGATGACCTTTATAAGCTCCCGTTTTTGTCCAAGGCGGATTTGAGAGAGGCATATCCCTACGGCCTTCTCGGAAAGCCCTTGAAGGACTGCGTAAGGATTCAGTCAACCTCAGGAACAACCGGTAAGAGGGTTGTAGCTTTTTACACACAGCACGACATTGATCTGTGGGAGGACTGCTGCGCGAGAGCAATTGTCGCAGCAGGCGGAACCAATGAGGATGTATGTCAGGTTTCCTACGGGTACGGACTCTTTACAGGAGGCCCCGGACTAAACGGAGGCTCACACAAGGTAGGGTGTCTCACTATCCCCACCAGCAGCGGCAACACCGACAGACAGATCATGTTTATCAAGGATCTTTCCGCTACTATCCTCTGCTGCACTCCCAGCTACGCCGCATATCTCGGCGAGAGGATGACAGAGATGGGGTACGGCCCCGACGACATACCGCTGAAGGCCGGGATATTCGGCGCTGAGGCATGGAGTCAGGAGATGCGCGAGTCCATCGAGAAGACAATGGGCATCAAGGCCTATGACATCTACGGCCTCACAGAGCTCTCCGGCCCCGGCGTCGCCTTCGAGTGCTGCGCCCAGAACGGAATGCACATCAACGAGGACCACTTCATCGCGGAGATCATCGATCCCGACACAGAGGAGGTTCTGCCAGAGGGCTCACAGGGCGAGCTGGTATTCACGGCAGTCGACAAAGAGGCTTTCCCGATGATCCGCTACCGCACAAGAGACATCTGCCGCCTCACCAGAGAGAAGTGCTCCTGCGGAAGAACCCACGTCAAGATGGCCAAGCCCATGGGCAGGTCCGATGACATGCTCATCATCCGCGGCGTGAACGTATTCCCGAGCCAGATTGAGACAGTTCTTTTGAATAACGGCTATGCCGCTAACTACCAGATCGTGGTTGACCGCGTGAACAACACGGACACACTCGATGTTCAGGTTGAGATGACTCCCGAGATGTTCACGGATAACGTCGGTGAAGTAGAGGAGCGCCAGAAGAAGCTCGTTGAGGGGCTTAAGTCGATGCTCGGCATCAAGGCCAAGGTATCACTCCTCGCACCCAAGTCCATCACCAGAAGCGAAGGCAAAGCAGTCAGAGTAATAGACAGGAGGAAAATCTAATGAGCGTACAACAGATATCCGTCTTTCTTGAAAACAAGCCCGGAACACTTAAGAAGATGACAGGCGTTCTCGCGGCACATTCCATCGATATGCGCGCCACTTCCCTTGCAGAGACCAAGGACTTCGGCATCGCAAGGCTCATTGTTGACGACGCTCTCTCAGCAGTCAACACACTGAAAGAGAACAACTTCATCGCAAGCCTCACCCCCGTTCTCGCCATCGAGATTCCGGACGAAGCCGGCGGACTTGACAAGCTCCTCGTTGTCTTCGATGAGGCCGCTGTCAACATCGAGTACATGTACGCCTTCTCAGGCGGCAAGGACGCAAACCACGCCTACATGATATTCCGCGTCGCCGACACCAAGGCTGCCGAAGCCAAGCTCACCAGCAAGGGCGTGAAGATCCTCTCCCAGGAGGACATCGCGAATATCTGATTGACAGGTGATATAATCTGATTGTAAAAATTGCTGGAATTGGCCTCTGCCAATTCCAGCACTATTTTTGTGTGATAGCGAGCTTTATTTTACAGGTTCAATTATTTTTTGACCCTTTTGGGGCAATTTGACCATCATTTTTGTGGCTATTTTTCACTATATTGACTTTTAAAAAAAAGTTGACCCTCAAAATGCGTTTTTAAGGGTCAACTTTTTTACAGAAGTCCAAATAGTGAAAAATGATGCTCTTGACATCCTCTTTTTGAGGCCAAAAGGGTCAAAAAACAAACGAGGCATCCATATAGTGAAAGAATGGGAAAGGCGACCCTTTTCAAATGACGTCTCCCTTGATGGGGATTATCATGTCAACGGTGGTGCCCTCTCCCGGCTTGGATTTCACGATGAGCTCGGCATCCTCCATGATTTTCAATCTGTTGCGGACATTGCTGATGCCGATCTGTTCGCTCTCGTAGTCTGCATCTCCTGCTGTGCGGGCGCTGGCAGCTGTATTGTCAAAGTCTCGGACTCTTCTACCTCCTCCATCCGAAGTATCGACGGAATCAACGATTTTCCGTTCAGTTCTACCCACATCGCTGTCAGTTTCTCCTGGTGTCCGGCCGCCACTGACCGCAGAATTGACAGAGTTTCCGCCTTTTCGCGCATCACCAGCCACATCGCTGCCACCGGCACCGCCGCCGACTATTGCAACTCTCTTCCCGCTCATATCAAAGCCGACTCCGTTGTCCACAACTTCGACCTTCACGTAGCCGTTGCCTGCGGTGGTCGAAATCACGAGCCTGCCTCGCATTCCCTCGGGGAGCTTGTATATTCCGTGCGTCAGCGCGTTCTCAACGATTGGCTGCACCGTCAGTGGCGGCAGCATGAAGTCCGTGACCGAAGTCAGGAGCTCAACGTCAAAGGAGTCGCCGCTCCTGATCTTCTCAAGCTCCAGGTAGCTCAGCGTGTGACCGAGCTCCTTATCAAAAGAGATCAGCTCCTCAGTGCTGATGGATTCAATATTCTGCTGAAGGTACTTGGAGAGATGCACGATAATCTCCTGCGCCCTCTTTATATCGATGTCGCAGAGAAGATAAACCGAGTCGAGGATCTCCCTCACAAACTTCGGGCGAAGCTGTGTCAGTGCAATCCTGGTCCTCATGTTCTCGAGCTCTTCATTCTGCTTGTGGATAAAGATCTCCTGCCGCAGCATCGTCCTGTTGTTGGCATCGAGCGCCTGCGCAAACATGAAGATGCCGCTACCCATGCAGGCAATGTTCGAGAGCGAATACCCGTACAGAAAAGCCTGAATACCCGCGGCGATCATCGGAAGGACATTGAAACACAAAAGAGCCAGCATCCTCAATTTATCGATGGAGCGCCTGTTAAGATACAAGAACTCAAGCCCAATGAGCATATTCATGATCGATATGCTTGTAACCAGTCCAAAGCCCGCCCCCCTTGAATAAAGATTGGTTCCCGGGTCGATCCTGTAAATATATCCTGTAAAAAGATTTACTATGAGAATAATTATCTGAATAATAGAGAGAATGGTTACGATCTGCAAAAACCGCCTGTTTTCCCTTGTGTCTGACGTCGAGCGCGTGGCATACTGCGCAAAAAGGACAGGCACAATGGCATTTGCCAGAAAGCTCAGAAAATTAGTGACAACGACCGCCCAGTATGCAAAGCTCCCGCTGCTGCCCCTGTAAAACCAGGCAAAGGCGTCAAAAAAGAGCATTGCTCCTATCCCGGCCAACAGCCCCTTAAGCGCGTCGTACTGGCTTCTGATCGCAGTCTTACTCATCCTCAGATAGACCGCGGCCATAAAACAGAAAATTGCCCCAAACAATTCAAGATCCGTATAAAAATACTTTATCTCCACCCTAGTGCTCCTTTTTTGAAAAAATGACCCCAAAAGTATTTTACACCATATTTATACGAAAGTCTTCGGAACTGTAGCAGAATTAACTGAACAATTTACGACGAATGATTTTTCAAAGGCAAGGAAGAAAACGCAGACAATGCGGGCACAAAAACGCCCCAAGGATCTACTCCTATGGGGCGTTCGCTTTTCTATTCAGATTCCAAGCAGCTTCTCTGCGTTTTTATACAAAATCCTGTCTATGTCCTCCTGCGAAAGCGGAAGTTTTTTTATGAAGGCAAGGCTCTTTTCCTGGTCGGTCCAGGGGCTGTCCGAGCCAAAGAGTATCCGGTTTGGTGTAAGAGCTTCTATGATATCCATGTAGCCCTTTGCGTCCATCATCTTCCTGTCCTCTTCGCTCCAGTAGCCGTCGGGGAGGACGTCCATCTCCTCTGATGAGAACGATGTGTCAAGATAGACTCCGGTGTCTGCAAAAAACTCCGGCACCTCTTCCCAGTTCTCCCAGCCGCCCATGTGCGCCAGGATGAATTTGAAGGCTCCTACCCTGTCCCAGACATTCCTGCACATCTCAGGTGAGCAGTGAACAACTCCGGGAAGTCCCACATCGAGCCCCGCGTGCGTCAAGACAACCATGTCGAGCGACGCCGCGTAGTAGATGATGTCAAGAAATTTCGTGTCATCGATATCGCACCCCTGATAGGCGGGATGAATCTTGATACCGCGAATCCCCCTCTCGTATATCCTGTATATCTCGGTGCGGAAATCCTCAAAGTCCGGATGCATGCAGCCGAAGGAGATGATCCTTCTCCTGTGGGGATCTCTGCCCTCAAAAAACTTCTCGTTGTTCCTGATCGAGGTGTCGTTGATCTTGACGACCTGCGAAGGGTCCGTCGCAACGGGCACCATGACGGATAAATCTATTCCTGCCCTGTCCATCGAGGACATGAGTCCCAGCATCGTCCCGTCGGTGTGCGCCTTGATGTGGGCATTGCCCTCAAGTGTCTCAAGCGCTGAGAACGCTATCTTTTCCGGAAAAGCATGGGTGTGTATATCAATAATCATCTGTTTAAGCTTCCTCATCTGATAGAGATGTTGACTGATGAACCAGTACCTCTTTATCATAACAGGCAAATGCGGAATCTACCAGCTTTTTGTCAGGCTTTTTGGTAAAAAGAGAAACTACAGGAACTATTATGAGTCCCGCTATCATGCAGAAGGCTCCCGCGTTGATGGGTGACTGCAAAAGAGCAGGGAAACTCGGCCTTACTATCATATTTGCGAGCATCACAACGGTTGAGAAAATAAAGCTGCACCACACTCCGGCCGTGCTCGTTCCCTTCCAGTACAGACCGTAGAGGAAAGGAGCAAGGAACGCGCCTGCGAGCGCTCCCCAGGACACGCCCATGAGCTGCGCGATGAAGGTCACGTTCTGCTTGTACTGGATGATCGCGATGATGACCGAGATTGCGACGAACACCACGATGAGACACCTCATAATGAGGAGCTGTCTCTTTTCATCGAGGTCCTTTATCACATGCCCTTTTAAAAGATCTAACGTCAGCGTCGAGCTGCTGGTGAGGACGAGGGATGAGAGTGTTGACATGGACGCCGAGAGAACCAGCACAACAACGACAGCGATCAGAAAGTCAGGAAGCCCCGACAGCATTGTAGGGATCACCGAGTCATAGCCGTTTGCAGCGATGTCGATTCTGTCTGAAAAGAGCCTTCCGAAGCCGCCGAGGAAATAACACCCGCCTGCGACCACAAAGGCAAAAAAGGTTGATACGATAGTTCCCTTTGCGATCGCCTTCTCACTCTTTATCGCGTAAAATTTCTGCACCATTTGGGGAAGTCCCCAGGTTCCAAGGCTCGTTAAGATGACAACTCCCAAGAGGTTCACCGGGTCAGGCCCAAAGAAGGATGCAAATACGCCCGGAGTTGTAGATACGCTCTCATCACTCACCCTGGCAAGTCCGTCGAGTGCAGCAAGGAATCCGCCCTGACTGTTCAGAACCGACACCACAACTGCGCTGATGCCGACGAGCATGATAATTCCCTGGATGAAGTCGTTTATGGCTGTCGCCATATAGCCGCCTGCGATCACATATATTCCGGTGAGGACAGCCATTACGATGACGCAGACCGAATAGTCAATGTTAAAGGCCATTCCGAAGAGCCTTGAAAGTCCGTTATACAGAGATGCTGTGTATGGGATAAGAAATATGAATGTGATTATTGATGCAGCGATCTTCAAGGAGCTTTTTCCAAATCTTGCTGCAAAGAACTGCGGCATGGTTGCCGAGTCCAGGTGCTGCGTCATGATCCTGGTGCGCCTGCCGAGGATGGCCCATGCAAGGAGCGATCCGATGAGGGCATTTCCAATGCCCGCCCAGGTTGTGGCGATTCCGTATTTCCAGCCAAACTGCCCGGCATACCCTACGAACACGACCGCCGAGAAATAACTTGTTCCGTACGCGAACGCCGTAACCCAGGGGCCCACACTTCTGCCCCCAAGAACAAATCCGTTAACATCAGTGGAGTTCTTCCTGCAGATAAAGCCGATTGTGAGCATCACGGCAAAGAACACCACCAAAAGAAGTGCTTTGATGATCATACTTTTTTCCTCCGATTTCACTTTGTCGCTTTAAACTATAACGCTTTTAAGTGCTAAAGTCAACCGTTCAGAGGTTATTCCACTGCTCTTCCTCAGATTCCGGTTCTGCAACTGTGAAAATAAAAATGGCATTAGTTTCAAAATTGATTAAGTGTATATCTCCCGGTCAGGGCAGACATAAATCCATATGCGAATCATGTCAACGAGGAGATGATTTATCGGATAAAAAAAAGAATGGTTCGCGACTGCTCCGAATAACATGAGAGGAGCGAACCATTCTTTTTTGAATCCTGATAAATCACGACACAGTTGAAGTGAGCAGATGGATTTATGTCTGCCCTGACCGGGGTGACAACCTATTCTAAACTAACGCCGTTTTACTTCACTACTATATTTACAATTCTGCCGGGGACGTAGATCTCTTTAATTATGTTCTTGCCCTCGAGCTTGTCGGCGATTGTCTCCTTACCTCTTGCGATAACTGCATCCTTGGGGTCGTTCTTGTCGATCTCAAGGGTTGCCTTGACCTTGCCGTTTATCTGGACTGCGATCTCGACTGTGCTTGTAACGGTCTTGGCTTCGTCGTACTCAGGCCACTTCTGCTGGTAGACTCTGCCGTCGCACCCGATCGTCTCCCAGATTTCCTCTGTGATGTGAGGTGCAACGGGGTTAAGGAGGGTTATGAGCGTCTTGTACTCGCCCTTTGTCACCGCGTTCTTTTTGTAGAACTCGTTGATGAGAGCCATCATTGCTGCGATGGCCGTGTTGTATTTGAGGTTCTCAAAATCGTTCGTTACCTTCTGTATGGTCTGGTGCATCAAAGTCTCGAGTTCCTTGGAATAGCCTTCCTCGTCTGTCATGATGTCCTGCAGCTTCCATACGCGGTCAAGGAACCTTCTGCAGCCCTTAACGCCGTCCTCTGACCAGCTCGCTGCAAGGTCAAAGGCTCCGATGAACATCTCGTAGGTACGAAGCGTATCTGCGCCGTAGTCTCTCACGATGTCGTCAGGATTAACTACGTTCCCCCTTGACTTACTCATCTTCTCGCCGTTCTCACCCAGGATCATTCCGTGGGAGGTTCTCTTCCGATAGGGCTCGGGAGTTGTCACAACGCCCTCATCATAGAGGAACTTGTGCCAGAATCTCGAGTAGAGAAGGTGGAGTGTCGTGTGCTCCATTCCTCCGTTGTACCAGTCGACGGGCATCCAGTATTGAAGCGCTTCCTTGGATGCGAGCTCCTTGTCATTGGCAGGGTCGCAGTACCTGAGGAAATACCAGGATGATCCTGCCCACTGAGGCATCGTGTCGGTCTCTCTCTTTGCAGGGCCTCCGCAGCACGGGCAGGTTGTGTTAACCCAGTCCGTCATGGCGGCAAGCGGTGACTCGCCGTTGTCTGTGGGCTCATAGCTCTCAACCTCAGGAAGAAGCAGAGGCAGCTCTGACTCGGGAAGTGCGACGTATCCGCACTTTTCGCACTCTACGATCGGGATGGGCTCGCCCCAGTAGCGCTGACGAGAGAACACCCAGTCGCGGAGCTTGTAGTTGACCTTGGCGTGACCTATCTTTTTCTCCTCGAGGAACTCTATCATCTTTTTCCTGGCGTCCTCGACTGAGAGCCCTGTGATAAAGCCCGAGTTCACAAGGACACCTGTTGCGACATCCGTAAATGCCGCCTCATTTACATCTACTTCCTCACCTTCCCTGGCGACAACCTGGATGATGGGAAGGCCAAACTTTTTGGCAAACTCCCAATCTCTGTCGTCGTGCGCAGGAACCGCCATGATGGCACCTGTTCCGTAGCTCATGAGAACGTAATCCGAAACCCAGATCGGAATCTCTTTGCCGGTGACGGGATTGATGGCTGACAGACCTGCAACCTGCACACCTGTCTTGTCCTTGGCAAGCTCCGACCTCTCGAAGTCAGACTTCCTCGACGCCTCCTCGCGGTATGAGAGAACCTCGTCAAAGTTCGCTATCCTGTCCCTGTACTTGTCAAGATAGGGATGCTCAGGGGAGACAACCATGTAGGTCGCACCGAAGAGCGTATCGCACCTCGTCGTGTAGACGGTGAGCTTGTCCTCAGTCCCTGCTATCTCAAAGTCGACCTCGGCACCTGTTGAGCGACCGATCCAGTTCTTCTGCGACACCGTTACTCTCTCGATGTAGTCGACGGTGTCAAGTCCGTCGATGAGCTTGTCCGCATACTCGGTGATCTTGAGCATCCACTCGCTCTTTACCCTGCGGACAACAGGGCTTCCGCATCTCTCGCAGACGCCGTTTACGACCTCCTCGTTGGCAAGGCCGACCTTACAGGATGTACACCAGTTGATGGGCATCTCCTTCTTGTAGGCGAGGCCTTTTTCAAAGAGCTTTCTGAAGATCCACTGGGTCCAGTGATAGTACCCGGGGTCTGTCGTGTTGATCTCCCTGTCCCAGTCAAAAGAGTAGCCGAGCGAGTGCAGCTGGTCCTTGAACCTCTTTACGTTGTTCTCTGTGACGATCTTGGGGTGTATGTGATTCTTTATCGCGTAGTTCTCTGTCGGAAGTCCGAAGGCATCCCATCCCATTGGATAAAGAACATTGTAGCCCTGCATCCTGCGCTTCCTGGCGACGATATCAAGCGCCGTATAGGGGCGGGGATGACCTACGTGAAGTCCCTGTCCCGAGGGATACGGAAACTCAACGAGGGCATAATACTTGGGTTTTGTAAAATCATTGGATGCGGCAAAGGCCTTCTCATCATCCCAGACCTTCTGCCACTTCTTTTCCACTGCGTGATGGTTATAAACTTCTGACATAGCGTAATACTCCTTATATGAAATTCTTTTTCCTTATGCATTCTATCACATTTCTTCCATCAGTACACGCAATAATAGGATATCCGGAGAAAAAATAGGCGTAGCAGTCAGTATGCGTGATATAATATCTTTATATCTTTTAGGGAAAAAGGAGATATTCGATGCTAAAAAAACTCGGTACTCTCAGGATAAAATTCGCCATAGTCACCTTTTTTACCTACCTTCTTCTCGTTGGCGCAACTCTCATCGCCTGTTATCTGAGGTTCTCCGCCAACATGATTTCCTCATACGAACAGCATGGATACGAGATCTTAAACCTCGCCTCCGCTGACATAATCATCGACCACATCCCCGACTATCTGTCCGGAGATTATGACACGGCTGAGTATGACAGGACCAGGAAAAAGCTTGACCTCTACCCTGAGTTTTTTGAGGAGGTCTTCTATCTCTATGCCTACTATCCGCATGAGGACGGGCTCAACGCCACTTATATTTTTGATGCGGAGGTTAACCACGATGATGCCTATAAGCTCGGTGACAACTACGTTCTTGAGCACGACGTGGTGGACCAGCTAAAGAGGCACGGCATCGGGCAGCCCATGGATACCCTGACTGACAATACGGAGTGGGGATATCTTTTGACCTGCTCAAAGCCTCTTGTCGACTCAAACGGGGTTTTTCAGGGGTATCTCCTCGTCGACTTTGACCTGACAAAGGCAAGGCAGGAGAACCAATGGTTTATCCTAAGGCTCTTCGGATTGATCATGGTCCTGATGCTGATCGTCTTTTCACTTGGTGTACACACCGTCAACGTCAGGATAACCGAGCCCATCGAAAAGATCTATCACTGCCTGTCGAAATTCAGATACTCATCCCACAAGGACAGGGAGGAGAACTTAAAAAAGCTCAGGGAACTTGACATACACACAAACCCGGAAATCCAGTCCCTGTACGAAGCGCTTCTGACAAGCGCCGATGCGAGCCTCAGGTATATAAATGAGTACAGAAATGTTACGGAGAAACTCGGTGCCGCAAAAGAAAAGGCCTACACCGATGTACTCACCGGACTCAGGAACAAAGCGGCCTTTGAGGATAAGGTCTCAGAGCTCCTTGGCAGGATAGACTCATCAGGATCACCTGAGATAGCCGTGATAATGGCCGACCTCAACAACTTAAAGTACATCAACGACACATTCGGGCACAAGTACGGGGATGAGTTCATCATTGGCTCCTGCAAGGTCATGACGACCTTCTGCCGGAACTCCGAGATATACAGAATGGGCGGGGATGAATTCCTCATCGTCCTCGAGGGCGAAGATTATGCGAACAGACAGCTCTTACTTCAGATGATGAAGTCTCATTTTATAGACACCTACACTGACGAATCCAGGGAGCCGTGGAAGCGATACTCCGCATCCCTTGGTCTTGCGCAGTACGAGAGCACAGATACAGGCCTGGCAGAAATGATGAAGCGCGCAGATGAAGCAATGTATGAAGAGAAGTCTGCCTTCAAGGAGAAGTACGGCAGCTACAGGTGAAGAGCCGCTCCTTATAGAAATTTTATAAATAGGAAACTTTTTCTGTATTGCCAAGGGTACGACAAGTAAAATACAATGTAAGTAGGAAAATTTGTGTCGGGCGAGGTATTAATCAGTGAAAAAAATTGATCTCATGACAAAGGTGTTTGAGGCTTTTGCCAACTCCTCAGCGAGCAAACACGTATATCTGTGCGATATGAAGACTGATATATCCAGGTGGTCCAAAAGCGGCGTGGAGCAGTTCGGTCTGCCAGGTGAAGTCATGGAGCACGCAGGTCAGATCTGGGAGGAGCACATCCACCCCAATGACCGCGAGGAATACCATCGCCAGATCATGGAGATTTTTGAGGGCAAGGCAGATGCACACGACATGGTCTACCGCGCCATGAACAGGGACGGAAACTACGTTGTCTGCACCTGTAAGGGTTCTGTCATCACAGACGATGACGGCACTCCCCTCTACTTTGCAGGCACGATCGACAATCACGGGATTGCCAACGAGTACGACCCCATCACAAATCTCCTCTCAAGAGCCAAACTTATAGAAAAGATGAAATCCCTCAAGGAGGAGAAGATTCCCTACAACATCCTCTTTTTGAGTCTCTGCGACTTCTCGGAGATCAACAACGTACACGGGTATGATTTCGGAAACAAGCTCCTTCGGCTCTTTTCCGAGAGGCTCCTCGACTACACCAGAAAGGCTTCTATCTTCCACGCAGGCGGTACCAAGTTTGCGGTCATCTCATCCGTTTACACCGAGAAGGAGATGGAGGAAATCTACCACGAGCTTCACAGATATGCCATGCACGAGGTTAATCTGGACGGCACCAGGATAGCGGTCACTCTTGCAGGCAGCTACGCCCGCGTCGACAACTTTGAAATCGATGAGCACACCGTCCTGACGACAGGACTCATGGGACTTGACGACTCCATCTACAAACAGCACGGAAAGCTGACCCAGTTTGACAGCCGCGGTACAGAGCTCCACGACAGGCTGGTCATAATAGGGGCACTCAGGAGCAGCATCATAAGCGGCTACTCGGGCTTCTATCTCTGTTTCCAGCCGATCGTCTCATCACAGGATGATCTGCTGCTCGGGGCAGAGGCACTTCTTCGCTGGCAAAAAGAGCCCTTCGGAAATGTTCCGCCCGGGCTTTTCATCGCGTGGCTTGAGAACGACCCTCTCTTCTACGACCTGAGCAACTGGATCCTCAGAAGCGCCATGACGCTCTGGAAGGAGAAGGTCCTTCCGATCAACCCAGACCTGATACTGAACATAAACCTTTCATATATACAGCTCGACAAGCCAACCTTCAGAAACGACCTTCTGAATATCATCTCTGAGGTCGGCTTCCCTGAGAAGAATCTCTGCCTCGAGCTGACAGAGAGATGCCGCTTCATGAATCTGGAGTTTTTGCGCAATGAGATCATCTTCCTCAAGTCCCGCGGCATAAGAGTTGCCCTCGACGACTTCGGAACAGGGTTCTCGGCACTCGAGCTCCTCATCAACCTGCCCATCGACACCATCAAGATTGACAGGTCCTTCGTCATCGACATCGAGGACAAGAAGGAGAACCAGTTCGTGGTAAAGGCGCTCCTCGAGTGCGCCAAGAACCTCGGCGTGCGCTCAACCGTAGAGGGAATCGAGACCATCGCCATGAGAAATGTCCTCCGCGACTACGGTGCCTCCACCCTCCAGGGCTACCTCTACTCCAAGCCCGTAACGATTGACGAGTTTATAAAGCTCGAACTCAAGGGGCTGAATTCCTGAGAATATAATTTTCAATATATCGACTTTTGGTATAAAAACAGCCCTTTTTGGAGGGCTGTTTTCTATATAAGGGATCATAGCACTCCGGGATCATGATTTCTTACGCTTTTTCTTTTTTGTCTTTTTGGCGACGCTAAAGCCAAACTTTCCAAGCTTTTCGCCAAGTCTGTAATATTCGCCGTGGTTATAGGATACCAGCTTTGCCCTCGCAAGGTTCAGCCTTCCCTTTTCGTCGAGGAGATCCTCATCAACATTGACGCAGAGAACCTCTGCGATGAACATATCATGGCTTCCAAGCTCAACAACCTGTCTTACCTTGCACTCAATACTGACAGGAGCCTCCGCAATGCAGGGAGCTTCAATTTTGTTCGACTTCTCCGGGGTGAGGTTCATCTCCTTAAACTTGTCATAGTCCCTGCCTGATCTGACTCCGCACCAGTCTGCTGCAAAGGCCAGTTTCTCACTTGTGAGGTTCACGACAAACTCCCCTGTCTGTCTGATTATGTCATAGGAATAGCGCTCTTTTCTCAGGGAAACAGACAGCATAACAGGGTCACTGCAGATATTTCCGGCCCAGGCAACTGTTACAATATTTGGTTTTTCTCCGGCTCTGCCGCAGCTGACCATTACCGGCGGCGTTGGAGAGAGCATATTTCCGGGTTTCCAGACTTCTTTTGCCATATTCAAATATCTCCTAAGGAACTGTAGCAGAATTAACTGAACAATTTACGACGAATGATTTTTCAAGTTAATTCGCTACAGTTCCAATGTAAAAACAGCAACTGCAATCTGCAGCTGCTGCCTTTCGTTTGTTCTTATCATTTCAAAAATCCGATCGAGCTCACAATAGGAAGGTCCTTGGCCTTGCCCTGGAATGCCCAGACAATTCCGATAATCTTGATCACTGAGAGAATGCACAGGCAGATGCATCCTATGATCCATCCGATAAACGGGATGACACAGAACAGTATTGAAATAAGAATTGCCACATTGAGCTTTATCACGTTCTTGATGTGGAACTTTACAAATTCTGAGTCCTTCACGTAGATTCCGGCAAGAATACCCGTAAACAAAGAGAACAGGTAAGGGATCACCGCAAACAGCCTGTTGTCCTCAATATCCTTGGGATCAAAGTCCTGTGTGTGATCACTTGGATCGTATGCAACATACTGTGGCTGGTACTGGGGCTGCTGGTAAGGAGCCTGCCCGAATGACTGCTGCTGGAAATTGCCGCTCTGACTCCCCTGCCCTGCTGATGGCGCGGGAACAATTGTTGGAGTCCCCTGTCCCTGAGCCGGTGCAACATTTGTATTTGCAGAACCTGCATTATCTGCAGCTGCACCTGCCGCTGCGTTATCTTCTACAGTTCCAACGACTGAGCTTCCGCAGTTATTGCAGAAAGCTGCATCATCAGGTATCTGAGCACCGCAATTAGCACAAATTTTCATATCCGTTTCCTCCATATATAGTAATGTAACTAATTCGGACTATATTCGGAACCTCCGTCAATTTCAGTGTGTCCTTTAAAAATCCGAACACGAACATTGTACATTTATTCCCCCATAATTTCAAGCGACATATTCTGCCTGTGGCGTCCCGACGACATATTCTGCCTGTGGCGTCCCGACGACATATTCTGCCTGTGGCGTCCCGGTCAAAAAAAACACTCAGGCTGTCGAATCTGCGACAACCTGAGTGTGATAGATCATTATTATCTTTTTATTCTGCCGTCTTCACTGAGTTCGTGAATGCTCCGATGATGAGCACCAGGCACCCAACGAGGAAGGCCGCCATTGCAACTACTGTCACGTAGAACACTTTCCAGCCGACGGTGTTGACTGAGTCATAGGAGAAAAGTCCTGCGATGAGGAGGATTCTCTCTGAGAGCACGTTTCCGAAGGCTGCTGCAAAGCAGGCGATGGACAAGAGCAGTGCCGCTGTCCCTGCGATGTCAGCGTTTCCGAATACAGTCGCCAGATATACCGATGCCAGTGCAAGGACTGCTCCGACAAAGGCAAAGCATCCGATTGTGCCCATGTTTCCAAGCTGGTAGGTAAGTGTCATATTGCTGCAGATAAGTGCTGCGATGAGTCCCACGATCCCGAGGATTGCTGCGACTATGTTAAAGTATGAGCCGACGCTCAGTTTCTTCATAAATTCAGCCATTTCTTATGCCTCCTTCTTTTTTCTGGAAAGAATGAACAGTACTACGAACAGCGCCGTGAGAAGAGCCGTACATCCGATTGCGGTGTAGTATGCTGTTCTCCACCATGTGTTCAGCTTAACCACGTGGGTTGTTGCGTTGTAGCGGTTCATCAGGTTACTTGATGCGATGGCAAAGAGAACGTTGTGTGCTGATTCTCTTACTGCCTGCTGCGCCCTTGCGTCACCTGCAAATACCTTGGCGCTGATTGATGATCCGTCTGCCTGGTTTGCAAACCTTGGGCTGTCGAGGGTCGTATCTGTGTAGAAGCCCGACATACCTCTTGTGTCATAGCAGGTTGCACCCGATGTAAGAACTGCTCCGTAGAGGTCAAAGTCATCGTAGATATCTGTTACGGCGTATCCCGTAAAGCCCCACTCTTTTTTCAGAATCTCTGTCATGAGGCCTGTGCTTACGGTACACTCAACAGGTCCGATCTTGGAGAAGGAGATCATGAGACCTCTCATACCTGCATTATTATCCTCTGTGTCGTACTTGGTTGCCTCGAAGGCGATCTGGTAGGCCCTTAGCTCAACCTCCCTTGCCCTCTGCTCTGTCATGAAAGGCGCAACTCCTGCCCTGTTTGTCTCCTGGTCGTTGAACGCGTAGTGCTTGGGTGCTGCGATAAGGCCGTACTCAAGTGCTCCTATAGCAAACTCCATTGCCGTGTAGCCTGAGAGGATAGGATCCTCAGAGTAGTACTCTCCGTTACGTCCGTTGTAAGCGTGACGGTGTGTGTTGAGTCCGGGGCCCCAGAGGATCGGAATACCTGTAAAGAGTGACTCGATTCCGATAAACTCACCGAGCTCTTTAGCCAGATCAGGGTTAAAGGCTGCTGCCGTGAGAGGGCTTGATTCGAACACCTCAGGGTGCCAGTTTCCGTTTGGATCGTCGCTCTTGATGTTCCAGGGAGCCTCTGTGTCCTTGGATGCATTTAAGTTAACTGCCACACCGTTTCCGGCGTTCTCTGTCATGTAGGTCTCAACCGTTCCGATTGATGTAGCTCCGGGGATGCTGGGGCCGCCGAAGGTTGCAAGGTACTGCGCCTCCTCGAGACTCATCTCTGAGAGAAGCTCTTCCCACTTCTCATCCGCAAAATCAAGTCCTGCCATCTCGTAGAACATGAGGTCACCCTCTTTGTCCCAGACGATGTCTGATGTGTCGTCGTCAGTTGCGATCGTGTAGTACTTACCGTTTAAGTAATCGATGAGCTCCTGATTTGTGAGCTCCATATCCGTATAGCTCTTTGGATATGTTCCGTTCCAGTCCGCACGTGAGAGGTATGTAACTTCGCCCTCCTGGAAATAGTTCCAGTCCGCATAAGGAAGCTGGTTGGAGATCTTTGTTCCTGTCTTGGAGAAAGCAAAAGCCGTCCTTGAAAGAAGGTCTTCTGTGATCTCGGTGCTGTATGCGTAGGAAGCGTTTGACTCACCGACAAGGCTTCCTGCATCAATTCCCTGTGCTGCCATTATGTTGTTGAGCGCATCGTGCGCGCCGTTACCGAATGCGAAGTAATATGTTCCGGGGTCTGCGATATAGGTTCCGAAAGTTCCGTCCCCGTTGTCAAAAGAGCTGTCGTAGGTCGCAATGTACTGAAGATCAACTTCTACAGGTACAGTCTGTGACTCGCCGGGCTGAAGAAGATCTGTCTTTGCATAGTTAAGGAGCTGTATCGCGCTCTTTTCGATGCCGCCTCTCTCATAAGGAGCCTGACCGTAGATCTGAACGCTCTTTTTGCCCGCTACATTTCCTGTGTTTGTGACCTTTACGTTGAAGGTTGCGGTAGCTGTTGTTACATCGCCGTCCTTCTTTACGTTAAATACGGGTTCTCCCTCGTACTCCATGTCGAAGGTCGTGTATGAGAGACCGTAGCCAAAGCCGTAGGCCACTTCTTTGTCGTAGTCCCAGCCGGAGGTTGATGCGTATGCTCCGGCTGTTCCTGTCGCATTGCCCTCACCGAGTACCGCGTCAAAATATCTTGTCTCGTAGTAGCGGTATCCGACGTAGATGCCCTCAGCCTCAATGATGTAGTTTGAGCTGTTCTCTCTTGTGATGACATCTGCGTTTTTGTATGAGAAGTTACCCATGTTCTGCATTGCAGGTGCTGACATGTTGTAGGTTGCAAAGATATCGGCAAGTCCGCCTGAAGGTGATGTCTTTCCGACAAGGATGTCTGCAACACCGAGCATACCGTAGGAGCCGGGTGCGCCGATCCAGAGGATCGCGTCGATATCGGGATTGTCCTTAAGCTCACCGATTTCAACTGCTGATGCGCTGTTTACGAGGACGATGACCTTGTCCGAGCACTCTTTTGCAAGAGCGATGGCATCTCTCTCATTCGTTGTGAGTGCGAGGGGCTCCTCTGCGCCGAGGCCTGAAACGATGCCGCCGGGAAGGTAGTCCTCACTCTCAGCGCTGGGGCGGCCGATAACTACGATCGATGCGTCGCCGTACTGCGCAAAGCTGTCCTTGTAAGAAGCGTTCACTGACTCGATCTCTTTTACAGAGGGCTCGCCCGGGTCGTACTCCTCTGAAGGACCTGCGTTCTCTGTGTGGAGGTAGGTCTCGTTGAGCTTTTGGTAAATGGAAGTCATAGTGGGGTTAACTTTGTATCCTGCACCGTCGAACTCAAACTCATCGCCTGACCATCCGTCTGTGGTGTAGCCTCTCTCGACCTGGCCTGTTGCCCAGTTCTGTGAAAGAGAGGTTGTGATGTGATGCGCAAAATCCGTGATGTTATTCTGAAGTGCCTCATCGAGATTGATAAATCCGCCGAAAGCCTTCACGCCGAAGCTCGATCCGAGGATCGGAACCTGTGACCTGATACCGAAGAGTGTCACGCTGGCGCCTGTGCTAAGAGGAAGAACTCCGTTATTCTTTAAAAGAACTGTTCCCTCTGCGGCCTGCTTCCTGTTGAGGTCTATTGCCGCCTGAATCAGTGCATGTGAATTGCCTGTTCCGTCTTCATTTAAAAGTTCTGCGGGCGGTGTGAACCTGTTGTACACCGCATCCTGATCATCTGTAACCATCATCTCCGACTGCGTTCCCAGCGCTGTGTCGATGGTAGATGAAAATGACTCAAGCGTGTTTCCCACGATTACTGAGATGGACAGCAGAAAAGTCATTAGAGCTGCCAGTCCTCTGAAAATGTTCGTCTTTTTCACTTTAAAACCCTCCTGAAATAGTTTCTCTTTACTTGTACTCATCCATTGCCTGCTTCAGGGACTTGCCCCCTGCAATTGCTTCTTTTCTCTTTCTGTTGATCTCCTGTATTTCGCGCATTTTTTCACCCGTGAGGATGTACCCCTTCATGGCGATGATCGTGGCAATCCAGGCCACCATCGGGATCACACAGAACAATATGATAACAACGCCTTTCATCCCTGAAGAATAGGGAGTCTCTGCAGTTGGAAGAGACGAAATACCGATTACGCTGACCGCAATACCGACAATGGTCGCAGAGAGCGATGAGACCAGTTTGTCCACCAGGGAAAAAAGTGTTCCCATGATGCCGGGGATGTACTTACCCGATCTGTAGGTCTCATAGTCCGAGCAGTCCGCCACCATAGGGATTGGCATGTCTGCTGTCGAGTAGTAGGCGCCGTAGCCCACTCCGAAAAATATGATAAAAAGTATTGTGTACAGATTTATTGAGAGATGTCCGTCTGCAAAAAGCGTCAGGTTTCTTCCGGGAACTCCCTCTTTCCAGAGAAGAAGAAGTATCAGCACTCCGACGTAGCAGGCAAGTGCAAGGCTAACGTATTTAAGGAGCGATGCCCTCTGCCCTTTCTTCTGGCTGGTCCTGACCGTCAGGACGAAGAAGGGAACTGAGCACACATACCCGAGGATCATCATCGGCAGGTAGAGCGAGTCGTAATTTCCCATCATTGAGCCGTAGAGCATGCACAGGACTGTTGTATTTGTCGCAATCGACAGAGCCAGCTTGCAGCCTGCTCCTGCGATCATCAGCCTCTTCATCGGGCTGTTGTTTTTGATGATCTCGATGTACTCAGAGATTTTTACCTTCTCCTGCCTGCTGCCGCCGATTCCGAAGAACTCAGGTCTGTCTTTTTCCCATATGCCTATGATGGCGAGGATCGTGAGGACGATCGAGACAATGATGCCGATAGGTGTCAGTATCCTGTAAAAGCTGGGGCTGCTATAATCAGCGACGTTTGCCCTGATGATAGGAGCGAGGAACTGCATGACTCCCATTCCCGCAAGGGACCCCACCGTGTTAAAGATTGTGAAAAGCGGTCTCTGGTTCGGGTCAGATGTGAGGACCGTCTGCCCCGCTCTCGTGCAGGAGGTCTGGAAGGTGTAGCCAATGACCCACACTGCGTAGAGAAGAACGAATGATATATACCTGAGCGGCATCATGCTCTCCGGTATGAGAGGAGTCAGCATGTACATTATGATGATCGCTATCGCCATGATGGCATTTCCTATGACCATGAAAGGTCTGAACTTTCCGAACCTGCCGTTGGTCCTGTCCATCAGAGCTCCGATGACCGGGTCGGTGAAAGCGTCGAACACTCTCATCCCCGTGACCATGATGGAGGCAAATAAAACGCCAAGGCTCAGTACATTTGAGCCGAAGGTCGCTATGTAGGAAAGCACCAGAACATAGTAGACATTTGTGGCTCCGTTGTTTAGTGGAAACAAAACCAGCTGGTAGGTTTTGGCTCTGTTTATTCCGTCGTTTTTTGCTACCTGGTTAGACATTTCTTTTTCCTCGTTGTAGTTGTTGTGTGTTTCCTGCGTTATTTCGGACTTTGCTCCCTGGTGGTATTGCCATCAGTCGGCGCTCGCCCAGTTCGCTCCCTTGTCGCCGGCGTCTTTTAGTTTGTAAGCCGGATTCTCTTTTGAAGCTCTCATAAAGGTAGCGCTGTCGTGGCACAAGCCGCTGACAGCCTTGAACTCATGGGATGCCCCTTTCTTTTCATCGAGCTTTACCCTGAATTCAAAGATGTGTTTTCCGTGCCTGGTTCCGACTTTTTTGCCGTCCCTAAAAAGCGTTATCTCGTTCTGGTTTGAATAGACCTTTATCGTGATTTCGTTTTCGGTCCTCTCTTTGTAGCGCTTCGAGGTGATGTGGACGAAGGGGTCGCTGCTCCACCAGGCCTTGTATAGATAGAATGCATCCTTCTTGGTCTTTCTGTCGAAGGTGACAAGCCCCTTGTGGTTCATTCCCGGCTCGCCGCCCTGGTTTCTCGCATCCGCCGCAAAGTCGAACATGTTCCAGACGTGAGTCGCCCACATGAACGGATTCCGCTCAAAGCACCTGAGCATGTACTCATGGTAGATTGCCTGATACTCCTCGGTGTGATCTCCTCTTTTTGGGTTTTTGGAGTGGAGGTTTGGCATTCCCTCGCACCCGTACTCCGAGTAGCCAAGGCATCTGTTTGGATAAACCAGATGGAAGAACCTCATCCACAGATCGTTTAGGAACAGCCCCGGCACATACCAGCCAAGGTAGAGATTCCAGCTGACCGTGTCTGTTATGTGTGCCACCTTGTTGAATGGGCCGCACATCGCGTAGCATGCAAGTGTTGTAAATCTTGTCTTGTCCAGCCTGTGACAGAGGTCGTTGAGGACACGGTGATTGTCCATCATGTCTTTGCTGTCTTTGGTTGAGATCGTTATCTCGTTGGAAACTCCCCAGCATACTATCGAAGGGTGATTGTAATTCTGGACGATCAGCTCCTTCATCTGGCTGATCGTGTTGTCCCTGCCGTTTGGCATATGCTCCGATATGTAGGGGATCTCAGCCCAGACGACCATTCCTCTCTCATCACACAGATCGTAGAAGTACTGGCTGTGCTGATAGTGCGCAAGTCTTATGGTGTTGGCTCCCATCTCGCATATGAGATCCATATCCTCTCTGTGCATTTCATTTGTTATGGCGTTTCCAACGCCCTTCCTGTCCTGGTGCCTGGAGACGCCGTGAAGAGCATAGCTCTTTCCGTTTAAGTAAAAGCCTGTCTTTGGGTGGTAGTGGAAGTCCCTGACGCCGAATCTTATGGTTACGCTGTCAAGCTCTTTTTCCCCCTGCATGAGTCTTGCTGTCAGCGTGTATAGATAAGGGTTCTTTACACCGTTCCACAGGTTGACGTTCTCTATTGTGAGGTTAGTGGTGTCCCTGAAGGATGCGCCGCTGCCGGATGAAACGTCGCTGCTGCCGGATGAGACGTGCCTGCTGTCGGATGAAATGTCCCTGTTGTCGGGTGAAGCGTCGCTGCTATCGAACGAAACGTGCCTGCTGTCAGGCGAGAACAGATTCGTCTTTCTTGTACTTTCTACAACATTTCCGTCCGCATCAGTTATCGTGTACTCGATGTATGCGCCTGCTTCAGACTCTGCGTCCACGACTGTGTTTCCGGTGCCTGACTCTGCGTCCGCACTACCTATATCTGCGTCTTTTTTTTCTTCCGCGTTGTCCTTGCCTGCTTTCGATGCTGAGCCTGTTGACGCTGCCGAGCCTGCTGCCGGGCCGCCATTATCTGTGCCCGCGGCCAGCTCGCCGAAGCTCCTGATCTCGACCTCGCCCTTTTTGTAGCCCTCTACGGGCTTTGCGGTTATCTGTATTCCGCTCCCGCCGTAGTAGTCCAGGTCGAAGTGGCTCTTATTAACTATGAGGAGCGTCACATCCCTGTATATCCCGCCGTAGAATGTGAAGTCAGCCTTCTGCGGGTAAACCCTGTCGTTGGGGCTGTTGTCCACCGTAAGTTCTAAGTGATTATCTGTATTTTTGAGGTGGTCTGTTATGTCTTTTCTGAAGGTTGAATAGCCGCCCTCATGTCTTGTGATCTCCTCACCGTTCAGGCGGACGCTGCACTCTGAATTGACGCCGTCAAACTGCAGGTATACTCTCTCGTTTTCACTGTCATAATCCGGGGCGTCAAAGCTTTTTTCATAGAGCGCCTTTGTGCGAAGGTAGTCGTTTCCGCCGTCCTGACCGTCAATCGCGTTCCAGGTGTGAGGAATATTCACGTTCTCATCGTATTTCCCCTCTATCTGAAAGTGCCAGTTATCATTTATGTTTATGGCTCGTCTCATCGCGCCCTCCTGTGTGCAGTCAGCGTCACTCTCCCGCTGCATAATTTATATACTGCCTTGTTTTGTTTGCTTTATTTGCTAGTGCGCTGACTCGTTCATCTTTGATCAAATTGTGAAGTATATGGATTTATCTGCAAGGAAAGAATTCGATGACAATGCGGGCATTGTCGAGAATTTTTGATTCAGCAGATGAATTCATAGACAAGCAATCTGGTTATTCTCATTAACGAAAATCTTCTACATTTCGTTGTGAGTCAGCACACTAGTCGCGCCTGTATTTGATATATACAGAATACAGGCCGCCAAACTCTCTTTCAATTAAGGTGGAATAATCGACACTTTTTACAGCATAATTTGCATTCTTACTGTTGAAAATGATGGAAGTGAAGATTTCAACAGTAAGACTACCTGCACATTTACTGTTGGAATAAGTGAAATTGTGATTCCAACAGTAACCTTACCTGCATTCTTACTGTTGAAATTGTGAAAATGAAGATTCCAACAGTAAGATAACCTGCACATTTACTGTTGAAATAAGTGAAATTGTGATTCCAACAGTAACCCTGCCTGCATCCTTACTGTTGAAAATGTGAAAATGAAGATTCCAACAGTAAGATGACCTGCACATTTACTGTTGAAATAAGTGAAATTGTGATTCCAACAGTAACCCTGCCTGCATCCTTACTGTTGAAAATGTGAAAATGAAGATTCCAACAGTAACCCTGCCTGCATCCTTACTGTTGAAAATGTGAAAATGAAGATTTCAACAGTAAGACTACCGGCTCCCTTACTGTTGAGATGTGAGAAAAGAGTGGTAGCTGCGGCGCTCAGGCGCTTGTCCCGCCGAGCGGCAGAATGATGTTTAGGTGGAACACGTCGCTTTCTGTGTGTACCTTCATGGCGCCGCCGAATTTATCGACTATCATTTTGATGCTCTTGAGGCCGAAGCCATGGCCTTCCTCAGCGTTCTCGCTCACAGGCAGCTCGTCCGAAAAAGTGATCTCGCCCTCGAAGTAGTTCCACACATGGATTATGACGGAGTCGCCGAATTGCTTGATGCTCACGTCGACAAGGCGCTTGTCCTCATCTGCGACCATGGCTGCCCCTGCGCGAGCGTTGTCGATGGCGTTGGCAAACAAAAAGTAGAGCGACATGCTGTCAAACCTTCCGAGTGAGTCAGTGTAGCTGACGCAGTTGAGTCTCACGCCCTGCTGCCTGCACAGCCTGTCCATGTTGCGAAGAAGAACGTCAATGACCTCGTTCCCGGTCTTTACAAGCGGCGAGAATCCGTCAATTGACTCGCGCATCGGAGACAGGTCCGGTATGTCGATGTTGTACTTGTCCACGTAGTTTTCAATGCGGTGAAGCATGTGCTTTAAGTCGTGCACCTTTATGCTGTTAAGCTCCACCATCGCCTTCCACTGCTCGTACTGCTTTTCAGAGGCTGACAAAAGTTCCCTGACCACAAGGCTCTCGGTCTTTTCCTGCTGCCACTTGCCCAGATAGAACTGGATGCCCAGCGCAAAAATGCAGCAGATAATAGCGTAGACAGAGGTCGCGATGACGTAGGAGGGCTCCGCGCCATCAGTCTTTACAAGCCTGTTGACCCCGATGCAGATCAGTATGATGCTGATCGAAATCACGTTTAAGCGGATGCTGCTCTTTTTGGGGACGTAGTCCTTGTAGAGGGATGCAAAGGCAGCTGCGTAGACCAGCGCGCACACGATAATCTCGGTGAAGATCCGGTAGCCGACATTTATTTCGCAGATGCTGCTGATCATCGGAATGATCATCACGATCGCCACTAATTTGTTGGCGATGTGCTGGGTCGCAACTCCCGCCATGCACGACGATACTATGGAAAAAACATTTCCCTCAAAGCAGAACATCATAAAAAGGACCGAGACAGCTATGACGAGAAGGAGGATAAAAAATCTTGAAAAAGGCCCCGCCGCTCCCGAGAGTGAAATGCGCGATGACACAAATGCTCCTGTGACAAAAGCCAACAAAAGTCTGGCAAAAAAATACCGCCTTCTTTTATAAACATGTAAAAATAGAAGTTCCGCCGCCAGAACTTCTATATAATATCCTACTGTCTCATATTGAAGAAGTACAATTGTATTCATAACCCCGGTCTCCACTCTGAGATATTTCCAAACACAAAAGCACACCCTATTCCCTGGTATTTCTGAGAAGCATCTTTCAAACAGTTTACCCTCGGATTTACTGACATGCTAAACTCCCTGTACCTAGGCACTTTTTGCAAAACACCTCTAATTCACCCTACCCCAGGTAGGAATTGAGCTTTTCCATGAAGCTCTTTTTCTTGGAGCGGCCGATGCGGAGCATCTCTCCTCCCACTGCAATCTCGTCGCCATAGAGCCCCTTTATATAGGAGAGGTTCACGAGGATCGATGCGCTGCATCTCGCAAAGTTGTGGGCAGACAGCTCCTCCTCCCGCTCGGAAAGTCCACCGTAGGAGACGATGACTTCGCTCTGGGTGTGGAACATCAGGTCGTGCCCCATGACCTCTATGTACATGATATCTCCGGATGAGAGGATCCTGGTGCCCTTCTTGTCCTTGACCTTAACGGGAACTCCGTCCCTCTCGCCCAGGATCTTTAGCGCCTTGTCGAGCTTTACCGAGAGGTTGTTGTAGTTGATCGGCTTTAAGCAGTAGTCAAGCGCATCGACGCTGTACCCCTCCGGTGCAAACTGCGGCATGTTGGTCACAAATATCAGAAGCACCGTGCTGTCCACGTTTCTGAGTTTTTTCGCAGCCTCCATCCCGTTTAAAAAACCTTCTCCGAGCTCCACGTCCATGAACACAATGTCAAAGGCCTTCCTGTAATCATCGAGAAAGCTCTCAGCCTTACCGTAGGTCCTTACGCTGAAGGAGCACTCTTTTTCATCACCGTATTTGTTAAGGCACTCCGACAGATAATCGGAATAGCCCCTGTCATCTTCAACTATTGCAACTCGATACTGCTTCACCTTTCACCTCTCCATTCGCGGTCGCTTTTTGGCTATGACTTCCTGGTTCAATGGTCCTTCTTATCCCCACGAGGTGCGCCTCCCGGCCCGATCCCGTGCTTTTTCATCAGCTGATTTAAAAACAGCGGCATGAAGATATAGATCAGCACAAAGCCGACAATGAAGGTGATGACAAGAGACTTAAGAAACATAGGAAGGAAAGGTATCTGCGCCATGCCGCCCGACTGCTTTTTTGCCATAAAGTACGCAAGGCAAACCATTGCAAGGGTGATGACCGGAGTATAGATAAGGTCAGAGATAAATGCACTCGCAAGCTTGTAGGGGAGCGTTCCCGGGGCGAGATTTCTCCTCCTGCAGAAGGACTCCGATACCTTGCCGACGGGCACAACAAATCCGATTATGATGCTGATGACTGCGCTCAGGGCAAAGCTAATGAGAAACCCCGGGATTGTAAAGTGCCCCGACGTCACCGTTCCCACAAGTGCCAGCGAAAAGCTCATGAGAAGCCCCATGCGCAGGCTCATCTGCCGTCCAATTACTTTCATTTTCTCATCCATGATTCAATTCTCCTTCCGTGATAATATGAGGCATCTGCCCTTACATTATCAATTATACCATGTCTTCCATTTAAACTGAAACGGTCTGCCGACGTCCTAAGCACGGATTTTCAACACGGATTTTCAATATATGGAGAAATCAAAAAATCTTTACTACCAAATTGCCGTTTTAGTAGTAAAGATTTTTTTAGCAGGATATATTGAAAATCACTGTCAAATTAGGGATGAAAACACCTGATTTATCATAAAGATTTTTCAAAAACTATAATATGTTGAAATTTACGCGAGGTACTTTTTAAGTGTGTTCCTGACTGCGCCCTTTCCTGCGATCAGCTGCTCGAAATAGTTAAGGACGAGATCCGAAAGACCGGCCTCCTCAAGGTCAACGCCGAAGATCGTCTTGTCTTTAAGTAGGGGAAGGAGTTTAGCCTTGTGCTCATCTGCCTTGCCGGCATCGCCGAGGGAAATTCCATTGACGAAGCCCTGCGCCTTCTCAAGGAGCGGATCGGGACTTATCTCAAACTTCTCGCCCTCGTCATTTACTCCCATGAGGTACCGGAGCCATCCCGCCTGAACAAGAGGGATGAACTTAAGTGACTTTACATCGAGGTCGGAGGAAGCCTCATAGGCCTTGATGGTCTCGCCGAATCTGATCGCGAGCTTCTGCGAAGTATCTGTCGCGATCCTCTGCGGCGTGTCTGGCATGAACACATTGGGAATCCTGACATTTACAACTGTATCGATGAACTCAGAGGGCTTAATTACGCCGGGGTCTGTGACAACCGGAAGTCCCTCGTCGTAGCCGATCTTCTTAACGAGGTTACTTAGCTCCCCGTCCTTCATCTCATCCGAAATCTTCTCATAGCCAAGGATGCAGCCGTAAACCGCAAGGGCTGTGTGCAGGGGATTGAGGCAGGTGCAGACCTTCATTCTCTCAACCTTGTCAACGGTCTCTTTGTCAGTGAAGATGACGCCGACTTTCTGAAGGGCGGGCCTTCCGTTCGGGAACTTGTCCTCGATGACGAGGTACTCGCTCTCCTCTGCGTTTACAAATGGAGCAACCCAGGTCTTCATTGAAGTTACGACGGGCTCAAGCTCCTCTACGCCGTCCTTTTTGAGTATCTCGTTTACTGAGTCGTCAGGTCTGGGAGTGATCTTGTCGATCATCGACCAGGGGAAGGACACCTTGCTCTCATCCTCAATGTAGGCAAGGAACCCGGCTTCCGCCTTGCCATTCTCAGTCCACTTCCTGGCAAAGGCATCGACTGCCGCAAAGAGCTTGTCCCCGTTGTGTGAGCAGTTGTCTGTGCTGACCATGGCAATCTTCTTCTGTCCGCTGCAATATCTCTCATACAAAAGAGCTGCTACCTTTCCGATATAGCTCTTGGGAGAGACGGGGCCGTTTGCGAAGTCATCAGCAACTGCCGGAAGTGTCTCGCCCTTGCCGTTCACAAGGCTGTAGCCCTTCTCTGTTATTGTGAAGGTCGCCATCTGAAGAGAATCTTTGGAAAAGATCTCCTTGAGCCTTTTGAACTCCTCTTCGTTTGCTGAGTCAAGGATGCAGGACTCTGCGATGCTGGCGATAACGGACTTATCAACCGATCCGTCAGCCTTTAAGGTCACGAGGAGCGAGAGGTTATCGTGGGGGCGATACATCTTCTCGATTATCTCGTAATCAAAGCCCTCAACAACCGTAAGTCCGATCTCATCGTCCCCGTTCTCCAGCATCCTCTGGGAAAGGTTTGCCTGAAACGCCCTGAAGATATTGCCGGCTCCGAAGTGAACCCACTTGGGATTCTCTTTTGTTTTCTTTATCATCTCTTCCCTGTCGAAAGTGGGGACAAAAAAGCCCTTCTCCTTCCAGGATTTATCTGTGTAAACGCTCTGTGCATTAAGTTTCATTTCTCTAATCTCCTTCTTGTCCTAAGTACACCGATTTTGGTGGATTTCTCAGGACGGTCAACAGTTTAAAATATTGCAGCGATTTGTCTATCGGTGTGACTTCTCTACTGCCTCCCAGAGGCCGTTTATGTAGGCTGCGCCGAGTGCTCTGTCGTAGAGGCCGTAACCTGGCATTGCGACTTCACCCCAGATCATTCTGCCGTGGTCGGGACGGATGGGGCCGTCAAAGCCTGTCTCATAGAGGGCCCTGACAATCTCGTACATATCGAAGGTTCCGTCAGATGAAAGATGCGCTGCCTCCTCGAAGTTCGTGGGTGATATGAACTTGAGGTTCCTGACATGTGCGAAGTGGATCCTTCCCTCGAGAGCCCTTATCATGTGAGGCAGGTCGTTCTCAAGGCTTGTTCCGTATGAGCCTGAGCAGAAGGTCACACCGTTGTGGACATCGTCAACTGCATTCATGAGCTTCAGGATGTTCTTTTCGTTGTTGATGATCCTGGGAAGTCCGAAAACTGACCACGCGGGATCGTCGGGATGGATTGCCATTTTGATGTCGTACTTGTTGCAGACGGGCATGATAGCTTTCAGGAAGTAAACGAGGTTGTTAAAAAGAGTCTCCTCATCGACATCCTTGTAGAGCTCGAAAAGCTCTTTTACCTTGGCCATTCTCTCAGGCTCCCAGCCGGGCATCACGGTTCCGTTCATGTCGCCGGATATCGACTCAAACATCTTCTCGGGATTGATGGCATCAACTGCCTCCTGTGTGTAGGCGAGAACCGTTGAGCCGTCCTCTCTCTTTCTTGCAAGCTCTGTCCTCGTCCAGTCAAAGACGGGCATGAAGTTGTAGCAGACAAGGTGGATGTCCTCTTTGCCGAGGTTCTCAAGTGTCTTTATGTAATTCTCGATGTGCTCATCCCTGTCAGGTGTCGCAGCCTTGATGGCATCAGAAACGTTTACGGACTCGATGCCTGCGATCGTAAGGCTCTCTGCTTCGACGTCCTTTTTGAGCGCCTTAATCTCTCCCTGCTCCCAGAGCTCTCCTGCCTGCTTGTTGTAAAGAGTAGTAATAACCGAGCGAACCCCCGGGATCTGTCTGATCTGCCAGAGTTTAACGGTGTCGTAATCAGTGCCGTACCAGCGAAGTGTCATTTCCATAAAAAGCTACCTCCAAAAAAATAGTAAATTTGTTGTTGAATACACTTTACTTTTTTTAAAAAGAGATTTGAATAGAATAACTTGTTGCAAGGTTTGCAAATATTGTCATGAGAGGATACAATGGTTATATGAACAACAAACTCCGTTCCTCATTCAACACAAGACAGTACATGGTCAATTCAGACTTTGAGGTGTACTACTACTCCGACAGGAATCTTGGGACCCTCGCCCCGCACTCCCACGACTACTACGAGTGCTACCTCTTTATCGAGGGAGATATCACGATGGAGATATTCTCGGAAAAAGATGGTCCCACAAGGCACAATATGAAGCCCGGGGATCTGATGATAATGCCTCCCGGCACCGCGCATCACGCCCTGATAAATGACCCTGAGATCACCTACAGACGGTTTGTCTTCTGGATCAGCAAGGACTGCTGCAACGCCCTCACGCAGGAATCAGTGGATTATATGTACCTGATGCAGAGAGCTGAGGCCTTTCACAAGTATATCTACCATCTGCCGCCGGCGGAGTTCCACCTGGTCGAGAGCAGGTTCCTGCGCCTTCTCGAGGAGATTTCTGCGGACCGCTACGGGAGCGATGCAGCGCGCCACATCTGCCTTTGCGACCTGATACTCACCATCAACCGCGTCATCTACGACGAGGAGCACAAGAGAAGCGGCAGCGATGAGCTATCTCTGTTCCAGAACATCCTCTCATACGTCGAGAGTAACCTCGAGGAGGTCCTCTCCCTCGACGACATAGCCGGCAAGTTCTTTGTCAGCAAGTACTACGTGGCGCACCTTTTCAAGGACACCCTCGGCATCTCGCTCCACCAGTACATCATAAAAAAACGTCTCGCCGAGTGCAGGGCCGCCATCATAAACGGTGACTCCATCAGTAAGACGTTCGTAAGATTCGGCTTTCGCGACTACTCGAGTTTTTTCAAGGCGTTCAGGAAAGAATACGGGATGTCGCCAAAGGAATACCAGAACCTCTACTCTCACTCTCCGGCGGAGTGAATTACAATTCAGTTGTCAGCCGCTGAAATTCAGAAAGCAGAACAGGAGTAACAACGCATGATACAGGACATTTTCCCATACCATCTCGACAACCACTACGACCCTGAGGCAGAGGCTGACGATGAGAGCCTTATCGTTGTCTTTCGGGAAAAAGAGCTGCTGCTTCGGACGGGCTTTGAAGAAGCAGACAGCGCGACTTCAGACGATACAGATACTGTTGCCGATGGTGCAGGAATTCTTTCTCATTCCGGTCACGTTGCCGATAGCAAAGCGATATCTTTCGAAACTGCCGGTAACTCTGCACCCTATGGTAAGCACAATATATACCCACATCTGAGGGACTTTGTTAACATCAGCAGCTCTGACCTCATATATCTGTTCAGCATCGGGGATGAGAAGTTCTTTTTGCTGAACAGGGATTTTGAGGAAGTTGAGTTTGCCCCCGGGCGCGGCGCTTTAGCCGGTGCCGATTCATCTCTGTCCGTCCACACACAAAATCAAGGTTTCCGGGCTGCCTTTGTCTTCACCGGGATACGACAGCTTCGTGCTCTTCAGAATATCGAGAAACGCTACGTCTACGCTGCCTACACGGCATATCAGCTATCCGAGTGGTACGATGTGACCAGGTTTTGCGGAAAATGCGGACATCCAAACGAAAACGACAAAAAAGAAAGGGCACGCAGGTGCCCTGTTTGTGGAAACATTATTTACCCCAGGATCAATCCCGCCGTCATAATCGGCGTCACAGACCCTGTGCAGAACAAGCTCATCCTCACCAAATACCGCACCGGCTTTGCACACAACGCACTCGTCGCAGGCTTTACAGAGATCGGCGAGACCTTGGAGGAGACCGTGGAGCGGGAAGTTATGGAGGAAGTCGGCCTCAAGGTCAAAAACATCCGCTACTACAAGTCCCAGCCCTGGGGAATTGCCAGCGACATCCTGGCAGGTTTTTTCTGCGATGTCGACGGGGATGCTCACATACATATGGATGCGTCAGAGCTTAAATACGCCGAGTGGGTGTCGCCTGAAAACATCGAGCTCCAGCCCACAGACTACAGCCTCACTAACGAGATGATGAAGCTCTTTAAGGACGGCGGATACGAGGCCACGAAATCTTAATTGTTACATGAGCGGTGCAGCGAGCCTTAGGATCAGCTGGCTAAAGCGCAGCAGAGCGCCGCGCCCCGATCTGTAGTAATCAGTTACTTCCTTTGATGCTGCGAACATCTCTTCGAAGTCTTCTTTTGTCTTTGTTACGGCTCTGCAGTCTGCGTAGAGACAGCCGTTCTCAAAGTGCAGGTAGAGACTTCTGTAGTCCATGTTAATTGTGCCGCAGGTCGCAACGAAGTCGTCGCTTACGCACATCTTGGCGTGGCAGAAGCCCGGGGTATACTCAAAGATCCTGACGCCGTTTCTTGCAAGTCCGTTGTAATAGGATCTTGTGAGACTGTAGACAATTTTTTTGTCAGGGATGCCGGGGGTGATGATCCTGACATCCACGCCGCGCTTTGCAGCAAGCGAGAGGATATGATTCATCTCGTCAGTGATGATGAGGTATGGCGTGACAAACCAGACGTAGTCCCTGGCCGTCTCAGCGATGCTCATGTAAACCTCTTCACCCACCTGCTCGTTGTCGAGCGGGCTGTCGGCATAGGGCAGGATAAAGCCTTTTTCTTTTGCTGTGTAATCGTATTTTTTGAGGAACCTTTTAAAGGTCACATCGCCTGCGTCGTTTTCCTTGACGGCGTTCCACATCTCCAGGAAGGTTATGGTGAGGGACCTCACGGCATCGCCCTCGAGCCGCAGGCCTGTGTCCTTCCAGAAACCGAAGGGAGTCGTCAGATGGAAGTACTCGTTGGCCAGGTTGTAGCCGCCGGTGAATCCGACCTTTCCGTCGATGACCGTTATCTTTCTGTGGTCTCTGTTGTTGAGGAAGAGGTTGAGCCCCGGCATAAAGGGATTGAAGACCTTCGCCTTGATTCCTTTTGCATTCAGTCTCTTTACAAAGTCTGTCGTGATAAAACCGATGCTGCCCATGTCATCGTAAAAAACTCTTACTTCTACTCCCTCTTTTACCTTCTCCTCGAGGATGTCCTGTATGCCGTGCCAGCTCTCAGCGTCCTGGATTGCGTGGTACTCCATGAAGATAAATTCCTTCGCCTTTTTGAGGTCCTCCTTTTGAGCTTCAAGGCCTTTTGCGGCATCGTCGTAGTATGTGATATCCGTATTGTTGTATAGGGGATAGCCTGAGTATTTTTTCAGGTAGCGCGTGATTCCTGCAATATGTTTGTTTTTCTGCTCGAGCTCTTTTTGCGCGTCTCTATTCTCCGGCAGTAGAGGAAGCAGGACTTCGTCTATTTTTTTGTATCGCTCTCTCATGCTGCGGGTTCCTCTGTTCATCCCGACCAGCATATAAAGGGCGATTCCGGCAACCGGGATGGCGAGGATTATCATGATCCAGGGCATCTTTATGGACGGAGTCTTCTGCTGCGAGTATATCCCCAGCACCACAAGAAAGCTTATCAGTGATACAACTGCCGAAAACCACCAGAGGGTCTTGTCAGCCCAGAAGAATCCCCAGACAAAAATAAAAACGTTTATCAGGATCGAAATGATCGCGATTATCATCCTGAAAACGCCGTTTTTTACTGCGGCATCTCTCTCCATTGTCGTTGACTTTGTGTCCATTTTCTTTTCCTCCGGATCAGATATTTTGGGCAAAAATGATGCTACGGATTGTTCCGCGCCTTGCCCCTGCTACTATTATATAATGAAATAAAATATAAGTATCGCTTTTTCGTTTTGAAAATGGTATTATATCTTCACGACACAGCCGCGGGAAAAGTGTGCGGCATAATAACCCACGGATGCTTGATCTGTGGAATTTACTAACGTTTAAATGATGGGAGAATGTTATGAAACTTGGAAAATTATTTGCAGCAGCAATGGGTATCATGGGATCCCTTGTTTTGTCTACAACAGTTTACGCAGGGACGAACGAGCTCACAGGACTTGAGGTCGATGACTCTATTGCAGGGCAGAGACCTGTCGCTATCATGGTTGACAACGAAAAGAAAGCCCTTCAGCACTACGGAGTGGGCGAAGCCGACGTCGTCTATGAGATGATGAACAGCACAGCCAACGGCCGCATCACAAGGCTCATGTGCCTGTACAAGAACTGGCAGAACCTCGCTCAGACCGGCAGCATCCGCAGCACCAGGACCACGAACGTAATCCTCTCGGGCGAGTACAACGCAGTGCTCATCCATGACGGAGGTCCGTTCTATATCAACACCTACCTGGCTCAGCCCTACGCGGCGCACATCAGCGGAGGCTTCACCAGGATCAAGAACGGCAAGCCCACAGAGTTTACCGAGTACGTATTCGGACAGGAGATGCTCTCAAGGTTCTCCAAGGCAGGTCTTTCAACCAACTACACAGCTGCGCTCGAGAGACCCACACACTTTTTGTTCAACGCTTCCGACACGGGAAATGGCGGGACAGCCGCTAACACGGTTGACCTCTCCAAGGTATTCCCTCACAACTCCAGCAAGCTCCTCTACAACGCAGGAACTGCGACCTACGACTACTACGAGTACGGCGCACTCCACACCGACGCTGAGGACGGACAGGCAGCGACGTTCAAGAACGTCATCCTCCAGAACGTGACCTTCTCACAGCTTGACAAGAACGGCTACCTCACATACAACGTCATCGGCTCAGGCAGCGGCTACTACATCACAGACGGCGCTGTTATCCCGATCACATGGTCAAAGGGGAGCGAGACAGGCTTTACACACTATTACAACGCTGCCGGACAGGAGATCACTATCAACCGCGGCAAGACCTACATCGGACTTGTGCCCTCAGATTCATGGGGAAATGTAGTGATTGGCTGATAAATGAAAAAAGAAATTGAACTTATCAGAAGTAAAAGAAAAAGCATATCAATCGAGATCACGCAGGACGGACGCATCACGGTGCGGGCACCCCTGCGTGTTTCCGTCACTGAAATAAACAGGTTTATCGGAGAAAAAGCCGACTGGATCGACAAGACCCTCAAAAAAATGGAGGAGCGCAGGAAAAAGTCCGAGGAGGGCAACTTACGGGAACTCTCCGGGCAGGAGATAAAGCTCCTTGTTACGAGGGCAAAGCGCATCATCCCGCAGAAGGTGAGGCACTACGCAGAGCAGATGGGATTGACCTACGGCCGCATCACCATCCGCATGCAGAAGAGCCGCTGGGGAAGCTGTTCGTCTAAGGGGAACCTCAACTTCAACTGTCTCCTGATGCGTACCCCCGATGAGATAATCGACTACGTTGTGGTCCACGAGCTCTGCCACTTAAAAGAGATGAACCACTCTCCCAGGTTCTGGGCTGAGGTCGAAAAAGTTCTGCCAGACTACAAGGACAGGCGCAAGTGGCTAAGGGACCACCAGAGCGAGATCATGTTCGAGGAAGAGTGAGATTGGCACTGCAGAAATGAATAAAACAACGACTATCTCAAACGAATTTCATATCGACTACTGCTGCAAAGGAAGGGAGGACGTCAAGCTCAGGCTCCTAGCATGGCAGGATAAGCGAGGCATAGACAGGGGCGAGACTCTGCGTGCATTTAGCGATATCTTCACCTACGGAAAAGAGATCCTGGACTCAAATATCTACGCACTCTCTTTTACCCAGGTGCACCACTATCATCTCTCAGTCGGAGAGCACACGCTTCATGTCGCCCTATATGCGCTAGGCCTTTCCTACAAATTGCAGGAAAAAGGAAAGGAAGTAAATATCCGGGACATCGTGATATCTTCCCTGTGCCACGACCTAGGCATTATCGGGCGTCACACGAAGTTCAAGAACGACTTTGTCTGCTGCTATCTCCATCCGGTCCACTCCCTCAAGATCGCAGAAAAGCTCGTCCCCGACCTTTCAAAGGAAGCCGCAGATGCAATCCAAAGGCACATGTTCCCGCTCCTTCCGCTGCCTCCCGCCTCGCAAACAGGCAGCATCCTGATTAAGGCTGACAAGGCATGCACGCTTTTGGAACTAAAAAACCGCTAATGATTTTTGCAATGTGTTCAGTGCCGGAATGGAAATTCTGTATCTGTTTTTCACTATACTGTTGACAGGCAGGAAGCTCTCATGTGTATTCATGAGAGCTTCCTGTACGAAGGGGGTCTATATGATAAGGCCGGGGCCTTTGCTGTATTTCTGATTTACGCCGGTATAAGGCCGGGGCCCATGATGCATCATGTCTTACACAAGTGCAAGTCCAAGGCTCTTGCAGGCCTCAATCGCTTCGTCGTCAGGTGCGTTGTTGGCGATGACGCCCTCACCGTTTACAACGGTTGCACCTGCAGCAGTCATCCTGTCAACCCAGTCGCGCATCCACTGACCGTCACCCCATCCGTAGGAGCCAAAAAGGCCAATCTTCTTGCCATTACAGGAAGCCTCAAATTCTGTGATAAAAGGCTCAACCACCGACTCCTCAAGTACCTCTGCTCCCATTGCAGGACATCCCAGAGCGATAGCTGTCTCTGACGAGAGATCGGCAGGTGTGATGGAATCAAAGGTCACAACCTCTGCCTCTGCTCCACCCTGTTTGATACCCTCTGCAACAGCATTTGCCATTGCCTCTGTATTTCCACTTCCGGACCAATAAACAACTTTTACTTTACTCATACAATTTTTCCTCCTGGATTTTTATTATTCGGCGCTCCGTACACTGATTGCTAATCAGAATGTCCGCTTTTCTTTGCAGAGCATCCCATCTGCTAGCAGTGATGTTTTTTGACAAGAGATATGTTAGCATATGCTAACACAAATAATCAAGTACCCGCGCTCCTTCTGAATTGAGAAAGATTCTTATCTACGAAGAGATGTCAATTTTCTCTTAAAAATGTGTTTACGGACTAAATTCCTATTTTCAACTTTGCCGCCCGTATTTATTATTTTACTGCCACAAAACTACGGATCAAGCTCCCAATATTAACTCTATTGACCGTAATCAATAGTTTCTGTTCAGTCAGCAGCCAGCACTTTGCTGCCGGATTGCAATAATTGGGTCAGGGCCCCTCGGTTTGCGGATACCTTAGAGGATTGCATAAGTACGAAGCACGGAACAATCTATAGGTATCCTTTTGCACTATAATCATCTATTTATGGTAAACTATTTTTGTCAGGAAAATACAGATTACGTGTTTTTCTTGCGAAATCTGCAGCAATTCTCCGTTTTGTAAGATTTCTCTCTAAGAACACATGATTTTGAAAGGAGAAGTAACGTGAACATTACCGAAAGTGCAATCAGAGAAATAGTAAACTATGTTCTCTTGTCTGTTGGATACTGGGGAATTTTCAAGAAGTGCGGGGTGAAGCCATACCTCTCACTGGTCCCGTTCGTCAGAGAGTACAACTTAAGCCTGTGCGCCGACAGGGAGAAGGACGGGCGGAGGCTCACAATCGTCTCCCTCGCTCTTGAAGCTTTAGCGGTGATCATACTTGCTCAGGAAGAAAACAGCGACCTTGTTGTATTCTTAAGCATGTTCTTCCTGGCGCTTGTCCTGACCAAGATCATATACTCGACCAGAGTTTACTTTGGTCTGACCAAGGTCTTTAACAGGAGAAAGAGCTGGACCTGGCTCTTCGTGTTCCTGGAGCTCTTAACGCTTCTCATCTGGGGCTGGCACCCTGCATTTGTTCCAAGTAAAAAGGTGGACGATCCGTCAGACCTAACAGAAGCCAAGGGCCTTGGCGAGGACGTCAGGGGCGAGACAGACGGCCTTACGGTCAACATCAACTCAAGGACAGTCATAGATTTCTTCACAAAAAAAACTCTCTTAAAAGATATCCATATGATCATCCCCAGAGGCCACATGGTGCTTCTCCTTGGCGGGTCCGGCGCCGGAAAGACGACCTTTGTAAACGCTGTTACCGGCTATGAAAAGGCAGACGCCACGATCAACCTCGGCAAAGATGATGTCTACAATGACTATGACAAGCTCATGTACGACATCGGCTTTGTTCCGCAGCAGGACCTCATGAGAGGGAGCGACACCGTCCTTGCGACACTCTCTGACGCCGCGACACTGCGACTTTCTTCAAGCGTTGGCCTTGTTAAGAGAAGGGAGCGCATCGCAGAGGTTCTCGAGCAGTTCGGCCTCTCTGCCGTTCAGTACTCTCTCGTTGACAAGCTCTCGGGCGGGCAGAAAAAGAGGCTGTCAATCGCGATGGAATTTATCTCAGACCCCACACTCTTCTTTTTGGATGAGCCCGACTCGGGACTTGACGGCGTTGTTGCGCGAGCTCTTTTCGAAAAGCTCAGGGCAATTGCCAACGAGGGAAAAATTGTCGTTGTCATCACCCACACGCCTGACAGGGTAATCGACCTCTTTGACGACGTGATAGTACTTGCCAAGGACTCCTCGAGAACAGGGCGCCTTGCATACTACGGTCCTGTCAAGGATTCCTATGAGTTCTTCGGCAAAAAGTCCATGGAAGAGATTCTCCTGTCCATCAACCAGAAGGACGAGGGCGGCGAGGGAAGAGCCGACGAGTTTGTTGAAAAGTATGTTGATAAGGTCAGGGAAAAGGTGGGGTAAAAAATGGCAACTTCAAAAATAACAAGACGCAGAGGGCATATCGCCCAGATTCTGATATATCTCGGCAAGCTCTTTCGGATGTTCCTCTTTCAGAGCGACTGGAAGGTACTTCCGATGGCTGCCATAATAGCAGGGCTAGTCTCCTTCGCTGTAGGCTCCAATCTCTACAAGACAATGGAGGGGACGCTCATGGGCGCATTCGCACTATCGTGTGTCTGTGTGTGGAACGGGTTCTTCAACTCGATACAGGTTATCTGCCGTGAAAGAGCCATTGTAAAAAGAGAACACCGCTCGGGTCTGCACATCAGCGCTTACGTCGCAGCCCACATGATCTACCAGGCTGTTCTCTGCCTCCTGCAGGCAATAATAACAATTATCGTAAGTTCAAATCTCGGCGTCAGGATGCCTGAAAAGAGCCTTATCACTCCCTCCCCTCTTCTTGATTTCGGGATTACGCTGTTCCTCATCACCTACTGCGCAGATATGCTTGCTCTCCTGATTTCATCTTTTTCAAAGACAACGACAGCTGCCATGACGATCATGCCATTTCTTCTGATCGTGGAGCTGTTGTTCTCAGGATCCTTTTTCAACCTCCCGCAGGAGGCAATGCCCCTCACGAACCTGACTGCTACAAAGTGGGGACTCACAGCAATGTGCGCGCAGGGCGACTACAACTCACTCCCGATGATCAGCATCTGGAACAGCGCTTTCAAGATGAAGGATATTGAGATTGAAGGCGAGAAGCCTATCTTCGAGATCATGCATTACATCGAGACAAACAATATGCGCGATGATATCCTCCTTGAGACAGCCCACTACAACCAGAAGAGCGAGTTTGCACACGACCCTTCAGTGATGTACAGATGCTGGGGCTGGCTCATTTTCTGGACAATCGTATACGTAGCCATCGCAGTTCTGATACTTGAATTCATCGACAAGGACAAGCGCTAGTGTATTTTCAATTTCCTATAAAAAAGGCTCCCGCCGCGGCGGGAGCCTTTTATAACACTGTTCTTTATTTTCGCAGAAAAACACTGATCGCATCGATCACATCAGCGCTCTGTTTAAGTGACGGGAGCAGTGTTGGAAAAGCGTGTGTGAGGTCTTTGCCTTTCGAGTAATACATGCCTTTGTACCTGTGCTCATTTTCCTTAAGCGCCTTCACAAAGCGAATTGTGTGGCTCCTTAAGAAATCTGCTCTGGAAGAAACCAAAAACACAGGCGGAAGGAGCTTTATCATCCTCCTCTTGTCAGGTATGAGCCGGCGCATAAATACCGAATCCTCTGTCCTGTCCCCATAAAGTGCGTCTCTGTATACCATGGCGACCGGGTCATTGGTCACCGTGTAGATGAGTCCGCTTATGAGAACGAGATGATTTATCTTAAGTCCGTATTTCTGCACACCGAGCATACTGCGAAGTGCCCCGGATTTCTCTGCTGCGACTGCATAGAGTGCGATAAATGATCCTGCGCTCTCAGCAAGGAGAGATACGCGCATCAAATCGCCTCCAAACTCGCCCGCAGTCTTCCTGACTATCGCCAGTCCCGTGCAGACATCCGATATCATGCCGAAGGCGTCAGCCTTATCAAGAAGCCGGTAGTCGAGTGAATAGACTACAAAGCCTTTCTTTGCCAGCTCCTGGCAGAACACCCGGTTCGATTTTCTGTCGCCGGTTACCAGCGCCCCTCCGTGAACGAAGACTGCGATCGGGAGAGTTTCGCTCTCTTTTCTTTTCGGGTAAACCACATCTGCAAACAGAGTGCTGTCTGCATCAGAATATGGGATATCCTGCCTCTCGCACAGCTCCTCCGGAAGGGGCCCATCCTGCGCCTCCGCACGTATCCTCAAGGGAAACGGCGGTGCAGAACTGTTATCTTTGCTTTTACCTGCATTGTCCAGCAGGTTCTGTAATATCGGGTTCATCTATTACTTCTTTTCAGCCTTGGGAGCCTTCTCCTTGGGAGCTTTCTCCTTGGGAGCCTTCTCCTTGGGAGCTTCCTCAGCAGCAGCCTCTTCCTTGGCTTCCTCTGCAGCTTCCTTGGCTTCCTCAGCTTCCTTGGCAATCTCCTGTCTCTGCTCTGAAACCTTGTCAACTACTTCATTGACAACCTCAAGAGTCTTCTCCTGTCTCTTGATGACGAAATCAGCATAGGAATCAGCCTGCTCCTTGACATGGTCTTTAGCCAGTTCCTGGAAATCCTTAACCTTCTCCATAGCTTCCTGGGGAGTAACAGGTGCAGTGGGAAGTCCGGGAACACTGGGAGCTTCCTTGGGCAGAGAATCAATAAATGTATCCTGCATCTCCATCATCTGATCAAAGAACTGCTCCCACTGATCTCTTGATGTCTCGATGGCTGACTTCTGCATGTCAATGATCTGATCCCAGAAAGTCAGGAGATTGGACTCAAATTCATCCATTGTCTTGGCTGCGTCTGTGCTGCTCTTCTTAGGAACAGGCCACTCATAGTTGCCTGAAGCAGGCACAAAAGGTACCGGCCAGGGCATAGGCATAGGCGGTACGGGAGGCATAGGCATCATCCCCTGAAACATAGGCATAAAGCCGTTAAACTGGTTCCATTTGTTCTTTTTACTCATTTTATCCACTCCTTTCATAAATGGCATTAATTTTTTGTATGCCAGATCGAACATTTTAGGTGCCGAGTTCCACATACTCTGTGGAATGTTATTTATATCGAAGTCTGTCAGCTTGATGATGAGCTCCCTCAGTCCGGGAATCTTGAATATCTTAGAGTATCGGCCCTGTGTGATATCAGGGATTGCTGCAAAGACTTCGTTTAAGATGTTGTAAGGATCGTTCTCGAGTTCCTCGGGAACTCCTGCTCCCACGGTCGCATTCTCGCCCTCTGCTGCAGGAACGAGCATGATATCGATGACCCTGCCGTCAACCTTCACAGGCTTAACAGAGTAGCGGTCTCCCGTGACCGTCCCGGAGGCAAGCTTCTTGGCATCAACCTTGCCGCTTGAGTTAAGAGGCATCTTCTCTACAAATACGCACTGGCTCGGCATATTGGAATCTTCGAGCATTCCGTCGGTTATGAACACCTGGATCAGCGCTTTTCTGAGGTTTCCTACATCTCCGACGCCCTGGTTGTCCATCTCCACATAGAGAACGGGGATGTTGTCGTGGAGCGTCTTGTGGAACTCAGGTGCAAGTCCGCAGGCCCTGACTCCGGGCTGCGATGTGATCGCTGTCTGGACCAGTCCCGCGTCGAAGCGGACGCCTGCGTTGTTTACAAAGAACTGGTTGGACCTTCCGATGCAGGTAAGACTTCCGTCGTCGTTTATCCTGACAAGGTCGTTTGTGTTGAAATAGTCGGCCCCGTCCACGTTCTCGAGCTTAAAGAATACCGTATCTCCGAGTTTTCCTGTGCTCATCGTGGGCGAGTTAAGGAGAAGTAATCCTGTCCTGGGGCCATCCGCGATGTCGTAATATTTCTTTTCATCCTCGACATATATCTTGGCGTTAAAGCCGGGAAGCAGAAATCCTATCGCGTCGTCCTCGCGGTCCGAGGGTGCAAGGACACATGCCCCGCCAAGTTCAGACAATCCGTACCCGTTTATAATGCGGGCTGTTGATCCGCAGGCCTTCAAATAGTCGTTGAATTTCTTCTTGTAATCAGGTGATACATAGGTGCCGCCCAGGAACACGACCTTTAATTTGGACAGATCGATGTCAGGCATGGTCTTGAGCCATGTATCGAGAATACCCATGCTGGTGAAAAGAACATTAATCCCGTAGTGCTGTATTGCCTCTGAGTAGCGCGGGTTTGTTGCGCCGACAGGAAGTGCCACGATCTCCATTCCAAGTCCCAAAGGCGTGTGGAGCATGTCCATCATCGCGTATACCCACGCCATGTTGAGCGTAAGGTAGGTTATCATATGCTTCGGAGCCTTCTTGAAGTCGGGATAGGTATCCTTGGCCTTGAGTGCGCTCACTACAAATGAGTTCATCGCCCTGTCTGTCATCGGCACCGGCTTGTGCATACCGCTGACGGTTCCCGTTGTGTGGAGGACGATATCCGTCATGCCCTTTCCGTAGGAAATCGGATGTGCGTCATATTCCTTGAGAAGGTCATCCATGTGGTGACCGCCCGGGATTTCTTTGAACAGATCCCTGTTCATGCAGCGCATGACTTCAAGCGCAGGGAATGCGTAGTCTCCGCCCATCGGGCTCGACAAAACGATGATATTTCTGATTCCGTAGAGATCTCTGTCCCTGATGAGACGCTTCATCAGCTGCGGGAAGGCAAAAAGCTCGGAAACTATGATATCCGTGATCTTCTCCCTCTCGATCATGCTGCTGATCTGCTTCTCGTCGTACAGATCGAAGTGATAGATAAGTGATACTGATGCCCCGGTCATATTGAGGCCGTAAAAGGCAAATATTGATTCGGTAATAGGTGTTGAAATAAGTGCCACGCGTGAATTGTTCCCGCCTGTGAGGCCCAACCCTGAGAACGCCTCTGCGTATCTCTCCCAGTAGCGGAACATCTGCCTGTAGGTGTAGGTGCGGTACCCGTCCCTGATCGCGACACTGTCAAGCTGCTCTTCGCTGTAGGAATTGAGTTGCCTGATACATGACCAGCAGGGCTGATCTGCAACTTCACCGCTCTCAATGCGCTGTCTCAACTTCTTAAGCTTCTCTTTTTCATTTGCATCCATGAAAACTGACTCCTTCATATTTTTTTCAATAAAAACTGCAACACTATATATAGTTTACACATTTTTTGTGCCAAATATCCGTTAAAATTATAAATTTTTTATAAAAACAAAAAAAAAGGCTCTGGGCCCTTCGCCCACTTCTGAGACTCTTTCAGCAGAGAATCAAATTCTCTGATATCTGGTGCTATGATAGGCTTTAGAAGGATATTATCATCCTCACTCTTGAACCCACAATACATTCTCCATGTCTCCTCCGCCTCTCTTTTTTATTTACAGAAATTTCTCTGCATCCAGCATCTTTAATCATGGTTTTTTTAATCAGCGTTTTGATACTCACTGTCTTCCCCAAATAGCTACCGAATTTGACCTCACGATCAATTCTTCGACAGGTAGACCAATCGGGCAAATGTTATGGCAAGCTAATGATTTCCCGCATCCCTCAAAATAATTTTCCTTATAATGAGTTGAAACCTCGTTCCGATGGCTTATTTCCTGTTCTTCATTCAGAATCCGAAAACCGTTGACCGCTGCAATCGCTCCAGCAAAAGTACCCTTTGAAGAAAAGTTTGGACAAACCTCAAGGCAGCACCCGCACATCAGGCAGCGAGCCGACTGATACCTCGGTTCGTGTGTAAATTCAATCATATAGGCTTCGCTTTCCAACCAAAGGTTTAGTTTCTTCAAGTTCTCAAACAGGAATGACCGGTCAACAATCAGATCCCTGACAAGAGGAAACTTACTGAGTGGTTCCAGCGTAACGGTACTGCTCTTTAGCATATTCAGAAATGTAGAGCAGGCCAGCCGGGGAAGTCCGTTGATCAGCATGGCACACGCTCCGCATTTACGTACCATACAACCGCATTCCCATCCAATAGGAGCAGCCGTATTCCCACATGCATCTGTCAGTGGGCTACGACTATTCAATTCGTTTAAGACAGCGGCAATAGAACTATTTTCACTTCCGCCAAACTCAAATTCCTGCCAATAGCTGTCTGATTTCTGATTCTCTTGTCGCCGAATCCGTACTTTATATACCAAGTTAATCACCGCCTCTCTGGAACAGGCATAAAGGAAATTTGTATCTGCTTTCCGTCAAATCGTGCCACCGTCGTTTTGAGAAAATCCCTGTTGTTGCATTCAGGATAATCCTCCCGCCAGTGCGCTCCCCGGCTTTCTTTTCGGGCAAAGGCGCTTTGGAGAACTGCAAGACCAAGCAACGGCAGAGTTCCTTTTAGGTCCTGCACTTTCCGAATCCCTTTTAACAGGGAATTTCCATTTCTAACAACCCCAAGAGAATCCTGCATAGCCTGATTTAATTGTTTTGTTCCCACAATTTCCTGTACTGGTGGAATATCTATCTGCGCCGCACAAGATAAAACTACGCCGTCAGCTTGTTCGCAGGCTGACTTTGCCGCAACACGTCCTCCGTACAATGCGCCCAACAGGGAATTACCACCCAGACGGTTTGCACCATGATATTGGGCACAGCATTCCCCGGCAGCATAAAGATTCTGAATCGACGTTCTGTGCTGCTCATCCACAAGAATACCACCCATGAAGTAGTGGATTCCTGGCAAAACAGGCACCGGTTCCTTCCTGATATCCTTATGCAGATATGTCATGCAGTCATCTGCTAAGCCGGACAGCTTATTTGAAATGACCTCCTTCGATATTTCCGTCATATCAAGAAATACCTCGGATTCATGGCTGACCTTCCATATTTCTCTGGCGGTAATATCACGGGGCATCAGATTTCCAAGCTCCGGGTATTTTTCCTCCATGAAATACCACGGCTGATTGTTTCTGAGAGCAAACAGCCTGCCGCCTTCCCCTCTGGCTGCCTCGCTGATAAGCATACGTTTCCCGCCGCATTCCACAGTAGTCGGATGATACTGGATCATTTCACCATTTGCCAGAGGAACACCAAGCCGGAACAATTCTGCGGTTACTTCTCCCGTATTGGACAGCGAACCTGTTGTATTCCCAAACAATCCGTGCATACCACCGGAGGCAACAATGACCGCATCCCCCGGTAATTCAACAATTTCCTGACTGTATTCATCCCTAATTACACAACCACAGCAAACACTGCCGCACAGTCGAAGCGTCAGGAAAGAATGGTGGCTAAACCGTTCTACCATACCAGCCCCTTCTTTTCGACGAACAGCGTCGATCATAGCGGTCATAATCTGCTTCCCGGTGTCACTCTGTGCAAAGGCAGTCCGTTTCTTTTTCTGCCCGCCAAAATTCCGTAAATCCACATCATCATAGCCGCTCATATTAAATTGGACACCAAGTTTTAACAACCAATGCACCAGCTCCGGCGCAGCCTGCGTCATTCCCCAAACCGCATTCGGGTCCGCCAGACCGCAGGCAGCTTTTATCGTATCTGTAAAATGCTCTTCCGGGCTGTCGTTTTCATCTTTCGTATTCAAGGCTGCGTTTATACCGCCCTCCGCCATAACAGACTGCGCCCGCTCTGATGGAAATGGAGAAACCAGTTTTACATTGCAGCCATTTTCCGCCGCTTGCAAAGCCGCTGAAAGCCCCGCCAATCCCGCACCGATAATAATAATTGTCTTACTCATAGATACTGCCATCCAATATAGTATAAAATGACTGCTCCAGCAATAAATAGGAGGAGCACCGAAAGAATCAGGTAAATATCGTTCCGGCGTTCGTTATAACTGATGATTCCAAGCGATACGAGCAACGGGCGGATATTGATAAAAACATGGACAAAGAACGCAGCCACAAACAAAAGCTGGGTTACCATTTTGACCGTCGTAAAAGGGAACAGAATATATGTCCCGTTCTGCACTTTTCCAAACAATCCGATGTGGAAGAACAGCAGAATTAGTATCGCCAGCCCGCTGGCACGTCTCGCCCAAAAGATATTGTTCTGCTTCAGATATTTTTGACCTGCTTGTTTAGCAGTTCGCAGGCTCCGAACCGTCAACAAAATGCCAATGGCGATATGGACAACAAGAATCGCGACTCCAATCCAAGCAAGAACTTTCCCGGCGCTACTTCCTACCCCAACCAGCATAAAGCTGCCCATGATCCCATGAATCATAAAAATGAGAAGCATCAAAACAGACAAAATTGTATTCAATTTTCTCATAAGACCCACTCACCTCATTTCTTCGCTGTCCATGATTATGTAGTCCATCTGCTCAAGCGTCGTAATATCCATGAAATTATCCGATGCCAAGAACACGTCATACTTTCCGCTTATCACTCTGGACAGCAGCATGGTGTCACTGTACTCCGTCAAATCCACGGAAAAACCGGCCTGTTCCAACCTGTTACAGAGTTTCTTTGCATACCTGACCAGTGCGTAATCGGTTTCAGGTACATACAATCTGAATCTAATTTCCGCTTCCATCAGATCTGTTTCCAAAACTCCCAATGCCAGTTCTTTTAATACACTCCGAGCGTCCTTGGCGTCGAGACCATCTGACGTGATATTGATACAAAGGACATAAGAGCCTTCCAACTGTGTGGCCGCTTGGGCAGCTTTTTTTGCTTTCGGTGTTGCTCCTGTGATTGCATCAATCATAGAGGGCGGTGAGTGCAAAAGTGCACCGAAACCTGCAAGAAAAACAATTGTAACTGCTAACAAAATCAATTTCCGTTTCACATTGCCACCTCGTTTCTTATTTTTTCAAAATCCTCATTGCGTTCAAGACGGCAATTATGGTATCCTGATGATTTTCTTGTTTTATAGTAGTCGTTGATCTCTTTTGCCACGTCATTTAAGAAAAAAACAGCCCATACAATCCCAAGAATAGCTATCGCCTGGTTAGTTTCAAGAAGAAGAATTATTCCGACAACGCCTCTGACTATGGCATCGCCAATCGTTCTTTGAGAGAGCAACTACAGACTGTTTTATGAAGACAGATCACCTTCCTCTCGCCAGTTTTCTATCAATATGTTATCGATATCTATGAAATCCTTCGTATTATCGGTTACCAAAGTATATCCTTTGGACCTTGCATGTGCAGCAATCATTTTATCTCTATCCTGGTTCTGCTTATCTTTATGCTTTTTTCTAAGCTCTGAAAGTATTTGTCCAAAATGCATTGCAGCCTTCATATCGAAATCTTCAATAGGTATGCCTGCGAGAATCCCGTTTATTGCGGCACGATTTCTTTCGGGATAATTGCTATTGAGAATACCATATTCGAGCTCAGCATATGTAACCACAGATATACAAACATCTTCCCCAACATGTTCAGCCAGCGTTGCTGCACATTTAGAATTTGGATGCCTTATTGCAAAGATCAGTATGTTGGTGTCAAGCATGTACATGTTATAGCTCCACCCTTCTGTTGCTAACTTCTTCTGGTCGTCCATCAGCTAAAAAATCATCTGAAAACATTTGAAGTCCGTTAAGAAATGCATTCTTTACAGAGTTTTTTGGGGTAATAACAAGCGAATCTCCGATTCTATTTATGATCACTTCAGAATCATCCAACTTATATTCTTTAGGAATTCTTATCGCCTGACTCCTTCCTGACATAAAAGGTTTTGTTGTGTGAATTGTTGTATCCATAGGCTTTACCTCCATAGCTTAATGATATATCACGGTATATCTCATTGCAACCCTCAATATAGCGCATTATCGTTTTTAGAGTATGGGTATTTCTTCCATAACTAAATTAGTTGACGTGGTTGTGGAAGAAATACCCTGTAAGTACATGTTGGCAAATATGCTGCATATAGTCATATTTAACGTTCGTTAACTTTGGTTTATACACTATAAAAAAAGACTTCCCTGAGAGAGGGAAGTCTTTGCAAGTTGCAGGTATTAGGAACTGTAGCGAATTAACTTAGTCATTTGACTTGTCTGCTTTCCCGACAGCTGCGTCAGAAAGCCTCGCCGTAGCCCGCTACGACTACGTTTTCTTCCTTGCTCTCGGAAAAGCATCCTGCGTCAAATGACTAAGTAATTCTGCTACAGTTCCTTACTTCTGTGACACGCGCTCTGCCTCAGCAGCAGTGCGGCCGATCGCAACAGCCCTTGAAACGGTTGCTCCGACGAAGATCATGGCAAATCCGGACTCGATGAAGTAGAATGCGATGAGGAATACAAGGTCATACGCCAGCATAACAGGATATGCCACCGACAGGATGCAGGATAGGAGCTCCAGCACTCCGAGTACTATTCCCAGTACCATGAAGAGGACGCTCCCGCCCTTTCTCCTTGCGTCAACCGCAGCGATGATGGTGAATACGCCGTGGACAAAGAAGTAAATGGCTGTCAGATACAGAAGCATATAGCTGTTCATGTCTGCAATCCCGGGAACCGAGAATCCGATGATGCCAAGGACGAGACTTAAGATTGAAATGAGGAATTTTTTGTCGAAGGCCTTCTCGGCAAAGCCCCTGACTACGCCTATGATTCCGTTCATGAAGAACAGAATGATGATGGCGTATCCGAGACTTAGGAAGGTTGAAACAGGTGTCGCCATCATTGAGAAGCCGCCGACTATCGTAAGGATACCGAGAACCGTGAATATGAGCGTTAAGTTGTTGCCGCCCTTGCAGAGAACGGATCCGATGATGATCGTGTTGAAGCCCTGCTCAATGTAATAGAAGCCGATAAGCATTCCGATGTTCATGGCGAGAACTGCCGGGTGAGCTATGGAATAAACTCCAAGGCCAATCTCGATGATACCGAGGATAATCCCGATTATCATGAACAGTGTGCCGTTCACCTGCCCCCTGGAAGCTATGGCAGAAATGATGGAGAGCGCGCCGTGGATAAAGAGCCATGCCGCCGCCATGTATAAAAGCGCATAGTTGTTGAGCGCCGGTGCCCCGGGTGTCACAATTCCTGCGATGCCCAGGATCAGTGACAGGATCGCGAATATGAAATCCTTGTCATAGCGTTTTTCGTGGACTGCGCGCAGGATGCCGATCAGCCCCGCGATGAAAAAGAGTGCGATGATGAAATATCCCGCGCCGACAAATGTCACAAGCGGCGTGCCTGCAAGGGAGATTCCACCGATGATCATCAGTGTTCCAATGATCACAATTAAAGTATAGAGTGACATATAAGTACCTCCTGACCAAAAAATATTTTTAATATGATTATATTATATATGATAAACCGTCATTTGACTCTAAAAAAATGCAACTGTTCAAAGCTTTGTAAAAACAGCCGTGAACAGTTACATTTATGGTCTTAGATCCTGTAGCCCGAGTATTTACCAAATTCACCTGCATACTTAAATGACCCTGCGTTTTCAGGGCGCAGCTGAATGGAGCGCACGATATCGTCGTTCCCGAGCGGCTTATCCGCAGCTGCTGCCATGTACATCGCGCTGTACAAAACAGCCTTTATCTCGCTCCCCGACATATCGAAGTTCTCGGCAAAATACTCAAAGTCGATGTCCTTTGAAAGCTTGACATCCTTTGGAAGGATTGATTTCCAGAGAACGAGGCGCGTATCTTCATCGGGCTTCTGCAATTTGATGATATAGGTAAGACGCCTTACAAACGCCGCGTCAAAGTTAGAGTAGAGGTTCGTCGCAAGGACCGTCATGCCGTTGTACCCCTCAACCTTCTGAAGAAGGTAGGCGGTCTCAGCGTTTGCGTACTTGTCGTTAGAGTCCTTGACCTCCGTCCTCCTGGCAAAGAGGGCATCAGCCTCGTCGAAGAACAGGATTACGTTGGACCTCTTCGCCTGCTCAAAGATCTCATTTATATTCTTCTGCGTCTCGCCTATGTACTTGGAGATTATCTGCGAGAGGTCGACGCGGTACAAAGGGAGCGATAACTCTTTTGAAATAACCTGTGCCGCCATCGTCTTGCCCGTCCCGGGAGGTCCTGCAAGGAGTACAGAAACGCCGTTTCCGTAGGCTCCGCTCCTTCTGATTCCGTACTTTTTCTCCACGCGGTTTTTTATCCTGAAACGGCTGCAGGCCGCAAGGAGGATCTTTTTCTGGGTCTCGTCGATCTCGAGGTTGTCAATTGAATAAACAGGCGGAATGTAGACTGCGAGCTGTTCAAACCCCGCATCGCCCATGCTCCGCAGCTGCTCCTTGAGGTCTATTGAGTCTATCTTCTTACCTCCCTTCCACCTGGCTTTTACCGAGGTCTCCGAGACCGCGTACCTTATCTTGGAAAAAGAGATCTCATAGCAGTCGGCAAGATCTGAGACGTTTATGTCTCCGGCGAGCTTCATACCCTCTTTCGACAGGAAATAGTTCCATATCTCCTCTCTCTCATCGACGTCGGACGGCGGGAGCTTCAAGTAAGATATGTCGGAAGGCAATGTCATCAGCTCCTTGGGAAAAGAATCCTCTCCGCAGAGGTAGATAGTCCTCTGTGGCAGAAACCTCTCCACTACCCGTAAGAGATGCGGGCAGTACCATGAGGAGGTTTCAGTGAGCTTTAAAAGAAGTGCCTCGCCGGTGAGGCGTACCCTCAGAAAAACAGGCCCGAGTGCGCGTGCGATAAAGCTCTCACCGTGAACTGTCCTTGCACTCTTAACATCGAAGAGCACGTGGTCTGCATCCACGACAAGCACTCCGCGATCGCTCTTTTCTGTCAGAAACTGAGACACATCCTCAGGGTCATCAGCGCCCACATACACAAAGCCCTCTGATTCAATCTTCCAGCCCGCAATATCCTTGAAGAGATTAAGGCCGGTCTTTTCGCTGCGGCAGGCTCCTGCATAGGAGAGCGAGCCGCCCTCAGCTTCAGAAAGGCTCAGGAATGAGAGCACATCATCCCTTAAGATAAGCGGAATCTCAAGAAGAGACTTCTTTGCATCCGCCGCATCCAGAGGGCGAAGGAAAAAGATGCTCATCTTTCCCATCCTGTCGGTCAGCCTGTTAAGCAGTGAGAGGTCCGCGTCAGCGTCAAAAATCTGGTAGATGCTGTACAAAACTCCCGTCGTCGGGACTTTGAGTGCAGCGTTATTTGCAATGTACGCGTAGAGATTTTTGAGGTTGATATCAAGAGATAACGAGAGCGGCAAGAGGAGCGCCATCTCCTCAAAAAACGAGAGGTCAAACTCTTCACGCAGCATCTTAAGTGGAAGCGCCACCTTCTTTGTGGCATTTTCCCTGCTCTTTATGTGCCTGAGGGAAAGCTCAAGCTCTCCAATAGCCTCTTCGTCTGCGACCCCGCCGCCTCTTTCAAGGGGACTTGTGTTGTAATACCTCTGTGCCTGCTCATCCGTCATCATGATGCCCGGCGTGTACACGGTTCCGTCTTCATCAAGCCTGTCCTCAACTGTCACATCGAGGAGTAGACAGGTCAGGGATGAGATATCTGAGAGGTACTCTTTTAAACCGGAGTACGGCTTTTTTATTTTGCTTTTGTCAAAATAATCATCACAAGTAAACATAGCTGTCACATAAATTTAAAGCAGATCAATCGGAATGTAGTTTTGTCTTAGTCTCTTACTGTCTTTCATATTTTTCATTTCATTCTTGGCACTGTACCAGTCATATTCTGTCAGACAGAGCTTGATCTTTCCATTTGAGATAAGGCGTGTGAGCTGATTTCCCAGCTGCTCCTTCTTCGCTGCAATAATCTTGATCTCATCATCGTTTCGTATATCCATCTGGTCGAACATGATATCCTCTAAAGGCCATGAAACCAGATGGGAATGCAGATCAATCGGGATAAATGGGAATGCTGCTGCCAGCTCCTCGTCCGTAGGAGTATAATTTTGAATATTCTTTGCTACTTCCTCAGGGCTTCCGCCAAAGGTTATTGTATTATTGATTGCCACAACGTCAGTGATATTGTATTCCTTCTCACTTACCTCAGTGAATTTGGGAACAATGTCGCTCATATCACGTTCAGGGCGTCCGCATACAATGTCAAACAGTTTAAGACCACACAGCTGGCTGATTGCCCTTGGATCCAGTGTAAGTGTTATCCCTTCTTTATTGGCATGATCCATCAGCTCTCTGAAATTCATCCCTTCAACTACCTGTGTGGAAGTTCCCCTTGCAAGCTCACCATTTGTCTGAACAAGCACTGTACTTGATTTCTGGACCACATCACCCATTCCAAACATCTCTGCCAGTCTGCTCGCCGATACGCTTGTGTTTGCCTTGCCTTCATCTGTCAGTGTTTCGTTTTCAGGCGTTATGTATGATTTGTTTCCCTGCTCATCTGTCTTTATGGGCACAGCACGCTTGCGGCCTTCTATAGTTACAACTCCCCCGCTAAGATCAGAGATCTTCTCGGCGCGAACATTGTAGATGATATGATGCCAGGATTCTTCTTCACCAAACTGATTATACAGTACCTGCGAGGGCACCTCGAAAGCAACCATCTCTCTGCGGCTCTGTTTCAGGATCTGTTTTGTGAGGTTAAGGCGGTTTTTACCCGAATCGGTTTTTCCTTTGCCTTTACTCTCGATGTAAGAAACATAAGTCTGACAGCTGTCAATGAGCCTTTGGTATCCATCCAGTATCTTTCTGTGAGCAATCTTGAAATCCTCAAAAGAATCCGGCAACTTCTGATCGGTCGGCATAAGAGCCTGAAGGCTCCTTATGGCATTCTTGACGTTTCTCATCCTCGTGCTGTCCCTGAAGGTAATACCCCAGCGCTTATCCTTGGACTCAAGCAGCTTGTTTTTGGCTATTTCGACTTCAGAATGCGCAAATCCAAGTGACACGTTCAGCTCATCGCTCTCTTCCACTTCATCACTTTCCTGGTCAGAAGAAGAAACCTTTTTTTTCGTCCACTTTTTTATGTCTGACCTGGTAAATTCAAATCCTGTGTTGAGTTCATCATTTTCAGATGAATTATCAATTATGGAATCTTCTTCCTCACCTGCTTCGTTGATAGCTTCATTGCCCTCAACAAAATATTCGTCCCCGTTACCTTCTATATCAAACACACCATCAGCATTGTCAGTATCTACGGTACCGTTACCTGAATTTAATAAATCTTCATCTCTTGGCATAACAACCTCCTTATTCAGAACTGTTTTTGTAAGCGCATAATCACACTAATATGATTATACTACCCTCTTCACCTTATTTATTCGAAAAAAAGTGATAAAATGTCAGAAAAAAGTAAATAATTTATAAACTTATAATGATTTTGCATTTAGCAGCAGAATATAAGTATAATATTATGGTAAAAAATAAACCCAAGCGGGAAGATACAAGGAGATCATATCGTGGAGAACAGCACAAATAAAAAAGCCGGAAAACCGAGGAACAAGATCCTGATCGAGATTGGAATCGTTATCATCATCCTCTTTACAGTAGTTACTATCGCAATAGGAAACATGGTGAGAATGGCTTCATTTTCCACTGCACTTTCCTGTAACATCGATCTGTTTAACGCCTCCCTCGAAACTATCGGAGAAATAGTCGGAGATTATCAGTCAATAACCTGGCTCATGGACTACTGGAACAATAACGCCGAGGTTCTGTCCAAAGAAGGCATCAGCAAAAAGACCCCTGAGCCGATAGATGATATAGTTGCAACCTTCTCCAAGGATTATGCTACAGAACTGACCGATGATGAAGTCACTGCGCTTTCTCCTGAGGATCAGAAGCGCTTTGCCAAGTGGTGCTTCCATGACATTAACGAGCTGTTCCACATGATGGTTTCGGAAGATGATGACACCAACATCATCATCACAATTACTTCTAAGGGAAATACCGACCCTGTTCTTCTCTTCTCCAATGTTCCCGATGACGATTACTCTTTGTTCGGTGCATCAGAGAGCGTATCACATATACAGGAAATAAAGAAAAACACGGAGGTGGTCTCCAAGGCAGAGGTATGGAAGTGGGCTTTTTCCACCCCTTCTAAAGTGATGTACTTCGCGACCGGAATTCCTTTTGAAGCATATAAGGGATCCGCAAAGGTTGAACTGCTTGGAGGGTTTTCGGCAGAATCAGTGTACGACCAGATAAAGTACATGGATCACATAAGACGCGACGTTGTCATCCTGCTGATCATCGTCCTCATCCTCATTCTCCTGGTTTTGTACTTCATCGTTTCAAGGCCGCTTGAGGAGGTCAAGAGCTGCGTAATAGAGTACTCCGGCAACAAAAATACCGACCAGCTGACGCACAAGCTCTCCGACATCAGATCCTACAATGAGATCGGGGCATTCGCAAATGAGTTCTCATCCCTTGCCATAGAGATGGACAGATACACCAAGGAGGTCGCAGAACTCGCCGGAGAAAAAGAGAGGGTTGAGACAGAGCTCAATGTTGCAACGAACATCCAGATGCAGATGCTCCCCCACGTCTTCCCCGAGAGTGATAAATTCTCAATCTTCGCATCCTCAGATCCCGCCAAAGAGGTCGGCGGCGATTTCTACGACGCATATATGCTCGATGACGACCACCTCGTCATGACCATCGCCGACGTATCCGGAAAGGGCGTTCCCGCTGCCCTCTTCATGGCGGTTTCGAAGACCATGTTAAAGATAAGGACCGTTGCAGGCGGAACACCTGCCCGTATACTCCACGACGTCAACAACTGGCTCTGTGAAGGAAATGACAGCTGCATGTTCGTGACCGTCTGGCACGGCATATACACAATCTCAACGGGAGAGCTCATCTGCGCCAACGCAGGTCACGAGAACCCGGGTATCCGCTCAGGAAATGAGCCCTTTAAGCTCATCAGAAAGGAGCACGGCCTTCCTCTCGGCGTAATGGAAGGGGCCGAGTTCGAGGACGAGACCTTCAAGTTCTCTACAGGAGATTCGTTCTTCATCTACACGGACGGCGTCCCCGAGGCACACGCAGCAGACGATTCAATGTACGGCGAGGACAGGCTCGAAACCGTCCTTGGAACTGTCACCAAAGAGGACCAGCCTCAGGATATCATGACCAGGGTACGCACCTCAGTCGATGACTTCGTCAAGGACGCCCCTCAGTACGACGACATCACAATGCTCTGCCTCACCATAAAGTGACATTTTGTCATATTTGTGTGTTCTATTAAAAATTTGACCCTTTTACTATTCTTTGAAGTGATTTTTCATGGTCATATTTCACTATTTGACTTTTCATAAAAATTTTGCCCCTTGAAATGGCATTTCAGGGGGCAAATTTTTTTTAAAATCAAGAATAGTGAAAAACATGGCAAAATATATCTGAAAAACACCTTCAAAAGGGTCAAATTTCAAACGTACCCTGCCTATTGTCAGCGCTCCTTTCTCTTCCCGTAAAAGATGTCTTCCCCAATGCTGTCAGGGAGCAGTTTGTCGGTGAGTGCGCGGGTTACCTTGTTGTGCCTCCTGACCATGACCTTCGTATCAGGCGGGTAGAGCTCTATTGCCTTTTTTAGCGAAAACTCGAGCATGTACAGGAGGTTCTTGTTCGCCTCCGCGCCGTACGCGCAGTAGAGCGAAGGCATCAGTATCCCTGAGGGAGTGCGCCTTATGAGAAAGAGACCCGGAACCAGGTCTCCTGAAATAACACAGGACGATACAGCCGGATCAAACCAGGTCATAGGAAGGTACGGGATATCCTCCAACAGTCCCGAATGCCCCTTAAAGAGGATCTGCTTGACCGCATCCCTGTACTGCAAAATGGACAGGGCCTCGATACTTCCTATGTGACCCGGGATTTTTTTGGCCTGGGCAATCTTCAGCTTTGAGAGCTCATCGAGGGTGACCGAGATCATCTCGCTCTCTTTTTTGTTCCTGGAAAAGCCGACTCCTGTGAGCGCCTCTGCCTCCGCTTCATCAGAGAGCTCATATTCTGATCCTGCGATTTCTTCCTCCTCCACGGTTTTGTCCCTGTAGTGCCCCAGAAGACCATCGAAGGCATCGCTCCCACCGGATTTCAAAAAGCATATCCTGCTGTAGCGCTCCTCGTCCTCTCTGTCGGCATTTAAGAGCTCGCATATAAGCGCTCCCGCAGCACTCCCGTCGTCATCCGTAACGCCTATGCCGCGGTAGTATATTCTTTTCAGGTCATCGGAGAGATCCTCCCCGATCAGGTCCTGGAATAAGTCCATATTGTCTTCGGAAATTTCAATTGTTTTCATTGCAGTACCCTCTCCATAAATTCTTCTGATGTCTCGCCCTTCTTGATCAGGATACTACTTCCCTCTGCGCCAAGAGCATCATGTATGTCCACGAGAACCATTGCAAGAGGTCCTCTCTCCTTGACCCTGGTCAGGACAACCACCCTGTTGTCAGAGCTCCTTATCGGCTCACATTCCTCGGGAAGCGCCTGCTTTAAACCTTTGCAGAAGTTCTTTATATCGGTTCCCTCTTTAATGTCGAAGATGAGTGCGCTCCTTGGAGTAAACTCGTTTTTGCTGACAAGGTCTTTCAGGTAATCGATGTACTTCCGGTTAAAGAGGCCGCTCTTCTTGTCGATATATTCTCTCTCGGCAGCTATCGAGATATACAGGAGGATCACACCAATGGCACATCCTATGGCCCTGGTGGAGAGAAACATGAAGTCCTCAATGATCCAGCCGGCAAATACCGGGATGAAAAATGCCCACACATTGAAAAACCTGAGTTTCCCGTTCTGGGATCTGTACTCAAAGAGGAGCCGGAGTGAAATTCCAAAGTAGTAGAGCCTTACAAGGCAGAACAGGAACAGTGTCACCAGGACGATGATCGTCGCCTTGTCGGTAAAGAGAAGCAGCAGGATTGCGGCTATCATCAAGACGCCGGCAACCAAAAGCGGCATGATATCCTTCCAGAATTTGCGCTCCATATAGCCTTTGTCGTGATAGAGACGGAACGCCAGAAAGCCGATCCACATATAGAGAAATACAGTGGTCATGTAGATATTTGCAATCTTCGTCACGGCGTCAATAATAAGCCACACTGCATCCGCAAAGGGGAGCGAGAGGATGTTCAAAGATTCGATATTCATGATCTTGATGTCAGCCTCGATCAGGACCGCATCGATGAAGCACATCAAAAGCGTAGTCAATATGAGCGTCCTGAAGTTGGTGTTGACGTACCCGTCCTTGTCCGGATATTTTTTCTGCACTAATAATAGAGCCAGCATCAGCACCGCTGCTGCCGCATCAAGTAAAATAGATAGTACTGGCATGGTAAGCCTCCTGTTCTCTGAATTACGGAACTTTCCATAAATTAAAGCGCACAATGATACCAATTGATTGTTCCGCGCTTCACACTATTATTTATTCTATCACAGATTGCGTCTGATTGTTTATGACATCTTGAATGAAACATACATGATATCATCCAAGGGTTTATACGAATGATGTGGAGATTCCGGCATCGACATGTGCCTGTGAAATAAGGCCAATAAAGAAAAACCCCAAAAACACAGAGTTTCTGAGGTTTGTAAATTCTTTTTGAATCGATGCGATTATCTCTTTGAGAACTTTTTCAATGTCCTAAGTGCTGTGTTTGCGGCATTTCTAGGACGAGTTGCTGTTTACCTGCTGCGTACGGTAGAAGGCTCAGGGCTACTGTATGCGGCTGGTGGCAATGTTTATTATTTCCATGTATCACACCACTGGTAATTCTTTTTCTTTATACGCATTTTAATAAATTTCTCCCTATGTTCATTAAGAGACTCCTTATTAGCTCCACCAGCAAAATCTTGTTCACAATTCTGAACTTCATCATCTTCCCATCCACAAATCAAACAAATATCATGACTATCGGAAATATCTCCTTCACCACAACACGCACATTTATGGGGATAACTTTTAAATTCCATGTTTTCGTTTCTGCTCATTCCAATACCCCTCCCCTTTCTCTGGAATAAAGTATGTTATTACTGTACCGTCCGATTTCACAATTACAAACTCATTGGTTTCATAACTAAACTTATATGTACTTCCATGCTTATCAACAAAACTATCATGAGTTACATTGTTAACATCATTAGCAAATTCTATTGCCATTTCCTGATAGTCCAATGCTGAATCTGCACCAACTTCATCGCCATGATCATTATAATGTTTCATTAACGTACTTTGGTTAAACTTCTTAGCATATGGATAATTAATATTGTCTGTAGCAATCCCATTAGGATTACCATAAAGATTGCTTGGTCCTTTAGAAGATTCTCTTTCCATCTTATACCTCCTCCTTATCATGTCCAGTTACTGCATCACTTTGAATAAAGGTATATTTATCGAGATAAGGTTCAAAAATCTCCACTGGCATTGCTCCATAAACAATTACGTTTTTGGGATCTAATTCGAAAAGAATATGTTTTAAAAAATGTCTATATCTCTCCTGTTCCTCCTTTGAATGCACGCAGCCATAACTACCTATTGCTATTGTCGAACGTTTAGGAATAGCTTTTAAGAAATCTTCGCAAGTAGCCTCTATCCCAAATCTAATATTAGGAATAACTTTAATATTCAACATTCCATAATAGAACGTTAAAGATAAGTTATCTCCCATCTGGGATTTTTGCTTATATACAGGCATATCAGAGTAAACACTATAGTCAAAACCAATAATCCCCTTAGCACGTCTAAATAACTTAATATATTTTTTAGGGTTATTTAAAACAGCTAGAAACTTATCGTCTTCACAATAAAAACATATATAGTATTCTCCAATATGCCTTCCAACATCTTTCCATTTTGAAAAAGGTATTATCTTTACTTTACCTAATTCCGTCGGAACCATCCAAGATGAAATAATTGGATACTCTTCTACTGGTGTTCTTTCAGCTCCTACAGTAAGATATGCCTTAAACACATCTTTTACTTTTTTCTTCTTTTTCTTTTTGAACGAGATAAATCTCATCTGTCCTGGTAATAAATTATTTTTCATACGATTCCTCCAAAAAATAAAGCAGCTATATCAGCTGCCATAAGGAACGTATTATATAATATCACTCTAGACAGCTGCCCAAGACATCGCTGTACTTTTTAGAGAATCTATGCTACAATCAACTTGCGAGGGAGGATCATAGCAATGATTCTCTATATAAAAGGCACACGCGACTTCTTGTTGTGTTGTGCTTTTTATTTTGTTGTTACTAATTCATTTTTGTTTAAATCAAAAATAATAGCATTATCTTCATAACTGTATATTCCATCTATCTTATACGCCTTTCCCCCTTCTTGTATATCCCATCCCATCATGTTTGACAAAGTTTTTTGTAATTCTTTATTATTCCATCTTACAGAAATCAATTTCTTTTTAGGATTAAAGAACTGTATTGCGCCTTCATCATCACTTTGGCACTTTTGTATTGCAATCTTACGTTCGCTATTGTTTATCAATAGCTTAACATATTCGCACTTATCCATTTTGATGACGGCGGTTTTACTAAAAGCAACTCCATTTTCGCTTACCGTAACGGATGCAGTACCAATACTGTAGTTATATACCTCGAATCCATCTAGCATATCCTCACCTCCTACTATATAGTATCACTTTTTCAGCATTACGTCAATCTTATATTCATTTTATGTTGGTCTGTATGTTTATTTAATATTGCTTTTTATTCGAAATGCGCATTTTCTGAATTGATTTTCAACTTTTTCTTTTGGCAATCAATATTTCTATTGTTTTTTGTCCACTTTTTGTTTCTAGAATTATCTCATAAGTTTTTGTATATTATGATTTGTGACAAAAAAACACCCCAGGACAGTTGTCCTGAGGTGTAATAAGTCGTATATGATTCTCCAAAGACGTAATACGTTGTGAAACGATCATCTCTTTGAGAACTGAGGTGCGCGACGGGCTTTCTTGAGACCGTACTTCTTTCTCTCCTTCATACGAGGATCTCTTGTGAGGAAGCCTGCCTTCTTGAGTGTAGGTCTGTACTCATCTGAGTCAGCCTGGATAAGTGCTCTTGAGATGCCGTGTCTGATCGCACCGGCCTGACCTGTTGTGCCGCCGCCTCTTACTGTTACAACTACGTCAAACTTGTCTGAAGTCTGTGTAGCTACAAGGGGCTGACGAACGATAACCTTGAGAGTCTCAAGTCCGAAATACTCATCGATAGGCCTCTTGTTGATTGTTATATTTCCATTTCCGGAAACAAGGTATACTCTGGCGATTGATTTCTTCCTTCTACCTGTTCCATAGTAACTTGCTGACTTTGCCATTGTTTCACTCTCCTTCATTCACCAAATTAAAATGTTAATACTTCAGGCTTCTGTGCTGCATGAGGATGCTCTGATCCGGCATATACATGAAGCTTAGTGTACATCTCTCTTCCGAGTGATCCCTTAGGAAGCATTCCCTTAACAGCGTGCTCAACAACTCTCTCAGGGTGATCCTGAAGCATCTGACGAAGTGAGAACTCCTTGTGATGTCCAACGTACTCTGTGTGGTGCCAGTACATCTTCTGATCCATCTTCTTGCCGGAAACCTTGATCTTCTCGGCGTTGATAACGATCACATAGTCACCTGTGTCAATGTTAGGTGTGTAAATAGGCTTGTTCTTGCCTCTTAAAACGTTAGCTACGTTAGAAGCAAGACGTCCAAGTGTCATATCTGTAGCGTCAACTACATACCACTTCTTTTCTACTGTAGTTGCAGTAGGCATATAAGTTTTCATTGTGTTTCCTCCAAATGTACCGCAATCTTAATAAATGTTACTCCTCTGCATGACCCTTCACCTGATCCTGCAGTATATGAACATATTGAAGCTTACCGGGACATCAATATGTCACTTAGCATATCTGTGGGCATAGTTATAGTGCCAACTGTGTCGCACGGAGAATATTATATGGCTAAAAGAGGTGTTTTGTCAATATGAAAATCTCATATTCTCACAAAATCCGGGATGGCCTGTTTGCGTACTGAATCATGTTCTCACGAGATCCGGGAACCTGTACATTACCAGAAATAGTCCGCAGGCGGGGGCGGTTGGGCCGGCTGATGCGCGGTCCTTTATTTCAAGCATGGTCTGCACGTCGGACGGCACGCCCTTTCCTCTTCCGATCTGGATAAGAGTTCCCGCGATGATGCGCACCATATTGTACAAAAAGCCGTTCCCGACGATCCGGATTGTGACATGGTCCCCGCTCCTTGACACATCGACGCTTTTTATTGTCCGAACGTGTGAAAGAGCCTGTGACTCCACGTTGCAGAAGCTCGTAAAATCGTGCTCTCCGACAAGGTACTGCCCCGCCTCATGCATGAGCTTTTCATCAAGAGGCATACCGAAGTGATATGTGTAAAGACGCTCCGTCGGAATCTCGGTGCGCGTGTTCAGTATCCTGTACTCGTATGTCTTCTCTGAGGTGCAGTGCCTTGGGTGGAACGATGGGTCAACCTCTCCTGACTCCACGATCCTGATGTCCGCAGGCAGTATATGATTTAATGCAAAAGAGAACCTGTCCCCGGGAATCGAAGAAGCGGTGTCAAAAACTGCGATGTTCCCGTAGGCGTGGACACCTGCGTCGGTGCGGCTGGCGCCTATCACCTGCACATTCTCCCCTGTAAGGCCGTGTATCGCGCGGTTTAGCATCTCCTCTATAGTGTTAGGGGTGCTCTTCTGCAGCGCCCAGCCGCTGTAGGCTGATCCGTCATATGCAACTGTCAGCATGACCCTCTTTGAGTCCTGCATGTCTATCCTCCTCGAAATCAGGAACTGTTCAGAAATCGGCAGGAGCCTCATACGGGCAGCCTGCCGATAACAACAACCATGACAACATATAGCAGTATACACAGATATGCGATGAAGTCCCTCTTTTGGTAGATAAGCGGTTTCATCTTGGTCCTGCCATCGCCCCCTCTGTAGCACCTTGCTTCCATCGCCATCGCGAGGTCGTTGGCTCTTCTGAACGCCGAGATGAAAAGCGGCACGAGGAGCGGGATCAGGTTCTTTGCTCTGTTTATGACTGAGCCGCTCTCAAAATCCGCACACCTTGCCATCTGCGCCTTCATGATCTTGTCCGTCTCCTCCATGAGGATCGGTATGAACCGGAGTGCAATCGACATCATCATCGATATCTCGTGGACGGGGACCCTTATCTTTTTAAGGGGGCCAAGGAGCTTTTCAAGTCCGTCCGTCAAGTTGTTCGGAGTCGTCGTCAGTGTCATGAGAGATGACCCCGTTATCAGAAACACGAGCCTTATTCCCATCATGAGTGCCAGCTTTATTCCCTCTTTGGTTATCTGAAGTTTCCAGAATGAGAACACCACGATTCCGGGCGTCAGGAACAGATTGAACACCATTGTCAGTATGAGCAGGAAAAAAATCGCCTTCATTCCCCTGAAAATGAACCTTACCGGGACGTTTGAGAGCCTTATGCAGATAAGGAGAAAAAGCCCCGCAATCAGGTAGCCTATGAAGTTTTTCACAAGAAACAGGGAAATAATAAAGGCGAAGGTCGCAACTATCTTGACCCTCGGATCAAGCCTGTGAAGTGGCGACTCCGTCCTGTAATACTGCCCCAGCGTTATATCTTTTAACATTTCATAAATGCCTTTAGAATTTCATTTTTGGCTTCAAGCAGGGTCGTAACCGACGTGTCCACATCAAAGCCCGCCTCGCGAAGCTCCTGCATGCAGTAGGTGACCTGCGGAGCTGCAAGCCCCATCTCCTCGAGCTCTTTGTAGTGGGAAAAGACCTCTTTGGGCTCGCCGTCAAAAGTAACCCTTCCCCTGTTCATCACGATGATCCTCTCGACATAATCAGCCACGTCTTCCATGCTGTGGCTCACAAGGATTATGGTGATCCCGGTCTTTCTGTGAAGCTCTGATATGAGCCCGAGTATCTCCTCGCGCCCCTTTGGGTCGAGCCCCGCCGTCGGCTCATCGAGTATCAGGACCTCAGGGTTCATTGCAAGGACGCCCGCTATCGCAACTCTCCTCTTCTGACCGCCCGATAGGTCAAATGGCGACTGGTAAAAATACTCATCCTCAAGTCCCACCTGCTTGAGCGCGGTGTAGGCGCGGAGCTCAGCGTCCTTCTGGGACAGCCCCAGGTTCTTTGGACCGAAGCAGACGTCCTTGAAGCAGTCCGTCTCAAAGAGCTGGTGCTCAGGGTACTGGAATACCAGCCCCACCCTGGCGCGAAGGTTCTTTTTGTTGTAGTCCCTGTCGCATATGTCCTCGTTGTTAAAAAAAATCTGACCGCTCGAGGGCGCAATGAGACCGTTCATATGCTGAATGAGCGTCGACTTGCCGGAACCTGTATGGCCGATTATCCCGATAAACTGCCCGTCCGGAATCTTGAGGCTGACGTCAATCAGCGCCGCGTTTGCCATGGCAGTATCTTCATCATATATGTAGTTGACATGATTTAAGAGAATTGCCATCTGCCCGGACTCCTTAAATTAAGAATCTGTTAAAGAACAATTATATCCCATCTTTATATTTTGCCTCAATAATTTCAGGCATTCACTATACACCACATGGCAGTGGTCTACAGCATATATCCTTCAGCTCTCAGTTTTTTAAGCGCATCGATGAGCTCTTTTCTCGTGAGGATCGGGTCAGGGATCGGAAGTCCCGCCTGCCTCAGTTCATGCGCAAGGAGCGTAACCTGCGGAACGCCAAGGCGCAGGGCCTTCAGCTCATCAACCCTCTTAAATATCCCGCGGGGGGTGCCCTCCATAACGACCCTGCCCCTGTCCATGACAAAGACCTTGTCTGCGTCCACCACCTCTTCCATGTAGTGGGTTATGAGGATGATGGTTATGCCCTCGACCTGATTGAGGCCCCTGGCGGCGCGTATCACCTCGCGCCTTCCATTGGGGTCGAGCATCGCTGTGGGCTCATCCATTATGATGCACTTTGGGTGCATTGCGATGACTCCCGCGATCGAAACTCTCTGTTTCTGTCCGCCTGATAAGTGGTTGGGAGATGCCTTCCTGTACTTGTCCATCCTGACAGCCCTAAGGCTCTCGTCGACTCTCTCCCAGATCTCCTCAGTCGGAACGCCCATGTTCTCAGGGCCAAAACCGACGTCCTCCTCGACAACCTGACCGATTATCTGGTTGTCGGGGTTCTGGAAGATCATGCCGGCCTCCTGCCTGATGTCCCAGAGGTGCTCCTCATCCTCCGTGAGCATTCCGTCCACGTGGACTTCGCCCTCTGTGGGATACAAAAGAGCGTTGAAGTGTTTGGCAAGAGTTGACTTACCCGAACCGTTGTGTCCGAGGATCGCAATGAACTGCCCCGGCTCGACAGACAGATCCACCTCATCGACAGCCCTGGTGATGCCCTCGACATTGCCCTCTTCATCACGGCGTATATATTCAAATACAAGCTTGTCTGTCTGAATCATTTTGCTCATTTTTGAGGTTCCTGCTGCCAAACAATCATTAAACCATACAAAACAGTCGTTAATAGTCAACTCATTTTACTAGATACCGGGAATTATTACAAGTTAAGCCTTATTCTTTCTTGCAGACTTCTTTTTGGGCTCGTTCTTCTTTTTGGCCTTGGGTAAATACTTTTCTCCAACTTTGATCTTGGCTGATTCCCGGGCAATGTATTCATTAAGCAGCATTGTGCTGCCTTTCTTGTTTCTCAGGAGCACTTCGTCACAATACTTCCCTATTCCGTTTATACGTCCGTCACAAGCTGCATCCTTCAGCTGGAAATCACGATCCGTATACCATTTATCATCGAGCTTTTTCTCCAGCTCTTCCTTCATTTTGATGAGCTCAATTTTCTTCTCCATGGTTTCTGTGACAACCTCAAGGAACTGCTCATTGTCCCTGGCAAACTGAATCGCATCCCGCACCGGCTGTTGGTCTGATTCCTGTGGGTTATCCCAAAAATCACATTCCTTTAGAATATGCAGCGTGTTTTGAATCTCCTGCGCCTGCTTTTTATACAGAGTGAGTGAGTTTATATCTATCTCATTTACTCTGCTTTTAAACGATGCAAAGACATTGCCGTTCCACATACTGATCACATTGCCAAAGACGTTTTCAAATACTTCGCGTCTTCCAAGGTAGGAAGCATAATCACCCGGAGTCATACTGCTTTTTTTGTCTGCCTTATACTTTTCAAGCTGACGCTCTGACATGACAGGTCCTGTCATTATACTGCTCTTTTCCATATCTCCGGTGTAATACTTTGCTTTTTCAAACCTGCCATTGCAAAACTTGGCAGCATAATTGTTCTCAGAAGGTTCATAAGCTCCATAAAAATCATTTGTTAAAACCACTGAAATCATAACTCTTTCGTTGCCTATGGAATCAACAAAATACCTTAGTTCCCTGTCTTCGCTATTTGTATCCTCGTCAGTAAATACATGAGCGGTGTCATTATCCAATAGCTGTCCGACGTCCTGATAAATATCTGCAAGTTCCTTGAACATATCGCCGTAATGAAGCATCAGCTTCTTTATGTCTCCAAAAGTCAGCTGCGTGGGAAGTGCACCAAAAGTGTTTATCAGACTTTTTGCGGAATGATATAAGACTTTCTTAAAAGTTTTTACTGCATCAGAAAAATCCCTGTTGAGCTTTTTAACTCTGTCAGAATCCTTATCCAGTCCCTGGTTTTCCGGGAGCTGTGGAGCGATCATTTTGCGTAGCATGTCACATATATCATCGCTGCCCATATGAGCGGTAATAGTTTTACCGAACAGATTAAGTATCCTGATGATACCCAAACCGCTGATTCTATAGTTCATATACGGGTTTGCAAGAATATACCCGGCTGGATCAAAGCCTTCATTCCTTAATCGTTCCTTGTTTTTTTCAATATCGGGGCGGTAAACCTCCTCTACCATTTTTTCTTTCTTTTGCTGGTCTTTTCTCAGCGTATCCTCGTCAAGCCCCTCAGCATTAGCCAAGTCCGCAGTATTTGGTCCGGCAAGGTATAAAAGTTTCGCCCTGTCTCCGCCTGTCAGCTCTAGGTTGTTGGGATCAAGTCTCAATCCACCTGCAAGATGATCCATATCGGAGTAGGCCTTTATCAGGTACTCCCTGTTTTTGTCATAGTTTTCCAAAAGAAGTGCTTTCTGATACAGCTCTTTGGACTTGGAACTCTTTAATTTTCTGTCCGTAATATTACTTTTTCCGGACTTACTGTGAACTCTTACAAGCTCTTTTCCGAGAATATAGCTGTTTATGAGCTTTTCTGCGACGCGTTTCTGATCCTCACTTGCATCTTCTGATACCTCCATTGAGAGCTCATCGTCGTAGTGGGTTCTGTAGTAGTCGTCGTTTATGAGCTCTTTCCTGGCTAAATAGTAATTGGCAACTGCGCGGAGCTCCTCAACACGCATCAATATGCCATTCTTCATGGCTCTTCCGAGGCCGTCAAGATAGTCCGGGTTTCTGTCGAGAATCCTTTCGTAGGCACCAACGTAGCTGACCACCGCTTCAAGCTTGAAGGCGCTCTCTGATATCCCCTTGTCGGTCGTAAAGTCTATATCAGAGACATCGAGTGAAAAGAACTGCCTGGTCATATAGTCTATGGCTTCATTTCTGTTCTGCCCCTCGATTGCACGGGTTTCAGGATTCCGGCTCTTCCCGATATAATTATCCAGCAGCTTTTTATTGTCATCCAAGACATCACCGTTTACCATGAACACAGACAGGTCGTGAAACTCTTCTATGTCACACCCGAGTTTTCTCCCTTCCATGGTGCTTGCCATCAGCTTGTACTTTTGCGTATTGAAGCTGTTTGCCTTTATATTTATATTCCTGGAAACTTCCTGTTTTACAAAGAGCCTGGACTTATTGTAGTTTATCTTTGTCTCTCTCTTTTCCTCACTGTATCTTGATGAGAATTTACTTGCGTATACTCCTTTTAGGGTCTTCTTTGTCGGAACCTTGTTGACAAGGCGCCTTCTGCCGGCTCCCTTTGAATTGTTGAGATAATCAAGAAGGCTTTTTTTCCTGCCTTTTTTCACTTCTGCAGCGCCCTCTGCGCCCTCCTGCAAGGCATTCATATGCTGCTGTGCCTGGGCTCCGACAATGTTCTGGGCACCATTTACAAGTGTCTTATCTGCCTCTGTGTTGATGATGTTATTTGCGTGAATGTCTCTTTTATTGAGCATGCTTATAACTCTCCTTTATCAGTTCTTTCTCCTGTAGTGGTTGTAATGTATTTCACTGTCTTTTATACGATGCTGCACGCTGTTATGTCACTCTTCATGCCGCAATTATGTGCATACAAATTTATTTTATAACCTTTGCTATAGTAAAGTAAATTTGTCAATTATAATCTTTTCCTTAAATCGTTACAGTTCCCATAAGTCTTGGCATTCGTGTACTGTTGGGATTTCAAATTTCTCTGTTTCTGGCAGTTACCTCGATTACAATATGAGTTGATAAAACTAACGCCAGGCAATAAAATAAACTCTGGAAACAAACAGGTTATCTTACAGGAATTACACAGAGAGCAAATGGCATGAATAAAAAGACACTACGCGATATACTGATTCTTCTTGGAATCATAATAATAGCCGCAATCGGGGCAAGATATCTTGGCAGCGGGGAGACTCTCTCAGATTACGCCAAAAAGAACCCTGAGGCAGCAGGAGTTTTGAATGAGGCAGGCTCATATAGCGGGACTGATTCCTCTGAATCAGGAAAAGAGTCCGGCTCTTCAAGCGGAGGCGCTGTATTGGGATCATCCGGTCAAGCCCTCTCACCTGTCGCGCAATCAGAAAGTAATGAGGCAACCGAAAATAGCTCCAAAGAGAAAGGCATCTCCTACAGCGCAGACAGATCAACAATTATTCCCCAAAACTCATCCACTAACAGCACAACAGCTACAGCCTCAAGTTCATCCGCCAGCGGCACGACAATTGCTGCCTCAGGTTCATCTGCCAGCGACACGACAACTTCATCATCAAGTTCACCTGCCAGCGGCACGACAGCTGCAGCCTCAGGTTCGCCCGCCGAAGACACAGATTCTTCACCTGTCTCGGTATCGACCACATCTACAGAGAGGACAACATATATGGACGGTTTTTATTATGAGCCCATCTCAAACGACATATTCAGGCGGATCTCAGGCATCTCCTACCCTGTGGACTGCAAGATTCCTTTAGACGACCTCAGATACCTGTCTCTTCTCTACAATGATTTTAATGGGGATACTAAGACAGGCGAGATGATCTGCAACAAAGACATCGCCCAGGACGTGATCGAGATATTCTATGAACTGTACAAGAGCGGTTATCAGCTAGAAAGCGTAAAGCTGATCGATGAATTTGGCGGAGATGACAACGCATCGATGCTTGCAAATAACACATCGTGCTTTAACTACAGAGTTGTAGCAGGTACGACGCGCCTCTCCAACCACGCCAGAGGGCTTGCTATCGACATCAATCCCTTCTACAACCCCTACATTACATACAACAAGGACGGCTCTGTCAATATCTCACCCGCCGGGTCAGAAGCCTACGCAGACAGAAGCGCCTCCTTCCCCTACAAGATTGATGACAGCGATCTTGCCTGCAAGCTCTTCAAATCTCACGGTTTCACCTGGGGCGGCGACTGGAACTCCGTCAAAGACTACCAGCACTTTGAGCGCCCGCAATGAGCCATACGCAAAAATGCGGCAGTCGCCGCATCCACCTAAGAGAATAAAAAACCGCCCCACTGCGCAAGCGCTGGGGACGTTGAACGGGTGAGATGGTGTGAGCAACGAGCCACGTCCGACTCGGATTTTTGCACGGCAAAAATCCTCGTGGATGCGGCAGTCGCCGCATCCACCTAAGAATATAAAAAACGTCCCCTTTGCGCAAGCGCTGGGGACGTTGAACGGGTGAGATGGTGTGAGCAACGAGCCACGTCCGA